>NZ_JBFUPJ010000040.1:0-1878 GCF_041355175.1 Variovorax sp. RCC_210
TGCACGTCGAGCACCACGGCCGAGATGTGCTGCGACGCGAGCACCAGCGCCTCGCCGCCGGTGCCGGCCTCGCGCGTTTCGAAGCCCGCGGCGCGAATCACGCGAGCTGTGGTGTATCGCGTTGTGGGGTTGTCGTCCACCACCAGCACGGTGTGGCGAGAGCGGTCGATCGAGGTGTTGATCAGCGGCTCGGATGACATGTCATTCCGGCTGAACCGGGTCCACGAGTTGGTGTTGTACCGGCAACGTCACGGAGAAAACGGAGCCTTTGCCCAATTCGCTTGCCACCTCCACGTGCCCGCCCAGCAGCACCGCCAGCTGCCGGCACAGCGACAGGCCCAGGCCGGTGCCGCGCAGGCGCTTCTGCACCGGCGAGTCGACCTGCGAGAAATCGTCGAAGACGGCCGCGTGGTGTTCGGGGGCAATGCCGATGCCGGTGTCTGACACCGAGAACCGCACCGCGTCCTCGCCCACGCGCGCCGCGGTCACCCGCACTTCGCCATGCGGCGTGAACTTGAGCGCGTTGGAAATGAAGTTGCGCAAGATCTGCGAGAGCTTGCGGTCATCGGTGTAAAGCTTCGGCAGCCCCTCCGGCTCCTCGAAGATCAGCGCGGTGGTCGGGTTGGAGAGGACCGGTCGGAACATGCCACGCAGCGCGGAAAACAAGTCGACCATCTCGAACCAGGCCGGCGAGATGTCGACCCGGCCTGCCTCGATCTTGGCCAGGTCCAACAGGTCGTCGACCATCTCGGCCAGCTCGGTGGCGGTGGTATTGATGAAGCCGACCTGCTTTTCCTGCTCGGGCGTGAGCGGGCCGTCCACGCGGTCGCTGAGCAGGCGTGTGATGCTTCGCATGGCGCTGATGGGCGTGCGGAACTCGTGGCTCATGTAGGCCAGGAAGCGGCTCTTGAGCTCGGTGGCCTTCTGCAGCTGTTCGGCCTGCGCGTCGAGCTCGGCGTACAGCGCGACCACGCCGCGGTTGGTCTCCTCGAGTTCCGCGCGCAGTTCGTCGACCTCGCGCCGGCTCTGGGCCAGCGCATCTTCACGGTCGTCAACGACGGTGCTGTTCATCGGTTATTCCTTTTGGCGGATCACGACGACGGTGGCGTCGTCGCGGTGCCGCGTGTGATCGCGCAAAAGGATCGCCGCCATGAGTGTGGGATCCTTTTGCAACAGCGGTCGGATGGCATCCTGGCTCCAGCGGCTTTCGATGCCGTCGCTGTAGATGACCGTCACCGCGTGCGGGGGCAGTTCGAGGGAGCTGGTTTCTGGCTTACGGATCTGCAAACCAGCGGTTCCAGGCTGCGTGATGATGGCCTTGTCAAATACTCCAGAGACAACGCGGCCCATCACGTTGCCCGCCCCGGTATAGGAGATGGTCGCGCGCTGAATATCGACCCGCAAGGCGCACACAGCCGCCCCTCGGGTCGTCTTCAGTTCACGGTGGACGCGTTGGAGGATTGCTCCAAGGTCATCCGTCGGTGCCGTTGCAAAGACATCGGTGGCGGCCTGCGAGGCCTTGGCCGCCTCGGGGCCGTGGCCCAGTCCGTCGGCCATCAGCACGGTGAGCGTGGCAAGCGCGCCGGCCTGTGCGCCATGCACGACGGCGGCCCAGCCGTCGCCGCTCACCGTCTCGTGCGGCGCGGGCAGGCACACGGCGCCGATCTGCAGCGCGGGCCCGTGCGTTGCCAATGCAGCGCCGCCACCGGCAGTCGCTGGCCGCACCCGCGCCACGCTCACCGTGCCCTCGGGCACCGTGGAGTGAATGTCGAAGTCGTTCGCCAGCCGGCGTACCGCGCCTAGGCCGGTGCCCGGCGTGCTGCCCGACGAATGGCCGTCGCGCATCGCCAGTGCGATGTCGGGGATGCCGGGGCCTTC
>NZ_JBFUPJ010000041.1:0-1856 GCF_041355175.1 Variovorax sp. RCC_210
CATCGTTGGCGCTCCTTCAGCTTCGTGATCAACGTTCAGATCGTCTATCGGTGGACTTGATCAGATGTTCCCTAGGTGCGGACCGCTTAGTAACGTCCGCCACCAAAGCCACCATTCCCGTAGCCAACATCCGTACGCTTGCTAGCGCTGTACCCGGCCGCGCTGTAACCACCATGGCCTGCACCCTCGTCGCGGGGCCGCGCGAGGTTCACGACGATCGTGCGCCCATCAACGGACATCCCGTTCAATGCACTGATCGCAGCTTGGGCAACCTCAGCGGATGCCATTTCGACAAAGCCAAAACCCTTGGAGCGGCCAGTTTCGCGGTCCATCATGACCTTTGCAGAACGGACACCGCCAAACTCGGCAAAGTTGCTCTCGAGGCTGTCATCGGTCACGGAGAAGGGCAGGTTGCCCACGTAGATTTTTTTGCTCATGAAAAGAGCCTTTCAAAAATAGGTACCAAGCGAAGCTTCGTGCGTTGCGCAGGTGGGCAACGCGCGAACTCGCAGCGACAGTTCGGTATCGCTGCGATCTGTAGTTGCAATTCAGGTTGTGAGAGCGTGGGGCATGCTTGTCTGCAACCAGCCCTGCGTCACTGCAACAAGGCGGGCAGCCTCGCGTGATCTAAAAGCTTGTGCCAAATGAAAGACACCACATTCGCTGGCATTGCCCCGCAAAGGGTGGACCGAGAAGGAGGCGCGATAGCGCCCACATTCAGTCTGGTGTGTCGTGGGCGAAACGACAAAGTTGCCCATGGAAATAGCAATATTGGAAATCTAATACATTCGGGAACGCAAGCTTGCAAGCCTGTGCTGAGCTTCCGAGAACTCTGCTGGCTGCAGCTCTACAGACCATCAGGGCGACCAAGGTCGCAAATTTGCCGTGCCCGCGGCACGACCGCCAGAGCACGCATGCGGTAGTCACAAAGATTGTGACCACTGCAACGCTTCTATTATATCACTGAAACGCATTTAAAAAGCCAATCGGGTGTGGATTCCGATGTAACGGGAGGGGTTCGTCTGGCTCGGATCAAGCATCGGTTCGCGCGATTTCCTAAGTGTCATTACCCACGTCATATGCATGGCCTGAGAGGTTCCATAGCTCGTGGAGTAGAGTGCGTAGACCTCAACACGGGCCCGCAAGGGAAGGACAAAATGACCACACCGGAAGAGGCAACGGCTTCAGCAGCAAACTTCCTCGGTACGGAAATGGCGCTCGCTGCCGCTTTGCGGGCGATTATCAAAACTCATCCGCACCCTAAATTGCTGGCGCAAGAATTAGCGCAGCAGCGGCAATTTTCGCAGGCCCATTTGGAAGCAAGCCCAGTACCTGACAAGGCGCTTTTAGGTTTTGAATTGACGTGGGCGATGATCCTTCACCAAGATCCCGCCCAAGACGTCAAGCTTGTTTCAGCATCCTGAACGTCTTGCAACCGCTAATGCCTTGCGAAACGAACCTGAACTGATGCCAAATTCCTATCGCCGACTTGCGGTGTTTGTAGACCGTCCGAGCTCCGGTCACTTCGTTTGGATCCTGTTGGAGAGTACCGACGACCCAGCAGTGTGGCTGGACCTTGAGACCTCGGACGGAATATTTGACACGTGGCATGAAGCCTACAACGCAGGCAACGTCGCGCTCTTGGCTCATGTCGCTGATGAACGTGCAGGTCCAGAGGCACCCCAAGCCTGAGGTTGTCCACCTGAATTCGCCTTGCGACAGTCGAGGCGCGCCCACCTACCGGTGTAGAAGGCGGCCGGCTCATCGTTGAAACAGCAGTCTAGGGAACGTCTGATCAAGTCGTAAATTGGCTTGTCGGCGATGGTGCGTGTTTGGCCTGTTGCGCTCGCAGGCTC
>NZ_JBFUPJ010000042.1:0-1501 GCF_041355175.1 Variovorax sp. RCC_210
GAAATGAATGCAAAGGGACTTCTCGCTTCCTGGTCACGGTATCGAGTACCAAGATTGATGTGCGAAGTCAATCTGCAACCTTTGGAAGGAGAAGCCCCATGAACGAGATTACCCGAGTCGGTGTCGATCTGGCAAAGCGCGTCATCCAGGTTTGTGCGGTCAATTCCGCTGGTGTGCGCGTCACAAGCCGGGCCTTGGCGCGCGACAAGTTCCTGCCCTGGTGCGCGCAGCTGCCCGCAGGCTGCCTGGTCGCCATGGAGGCCAGCTCCAGTGCTCACTACTGGGCACGCAAGCTGCTCGCGCTGGGGCTGCAGGCGCGCATCATCCCCGCCCACCTCGTCGTGCCTTATCGGTTGCAAGGCAGGGGCGGCAAGAACGACGCCAACGACGCTGCCGCCATCTGCGAAGCCGCTTCGCGCCCTCAGATGCACTTCGTGGCCATCAAGAGCGTGGAGCAGCAAAGCATGCTGTGCATTCACCGCCTGCGCGAGGGCTTCAAGGAAGAACGCGTGGCCTGCATCAATCGCATCCGAGGGCTGCTTGCGGAGTTCGGACTGGTGTTCCCCCAAAAACCCGAGGTGTTGCGCCAGGCCCTGCCCGACGCCATGGAAGACGCCAGCAACGAGCTCGGCAGCCTCGCCCGGTTGACGCTGCAACGCGCCTACGCGCAGTGGCAGGAACTCGACGAGCACATGCGTTGGTGCGACCAGCGCATCGCCGCACACGGCAAGGCCAGCGAGCAGGTGCGCCAGGCCGAGCAGCTCATGGGCGTAGGGCCGGTCACGGCCTCTGCCGTGGTGGCCACCGTGGGTGACTTCAAGCAATTCAAGAACGGTGCGCAATTCGGCGCCTGGCTGGGCCTGACCCCGCGGCAGAACTCCAGCGGGGGCAAGAACAACCTGGGCCACATCACCAAGCGAGGCGACATGTACGTGCGCATGCTGCTGATCCAGGGCGCCAAATCGATCGTGTTGACGGCGCACAAGCGCGACGATCCGATCTCGCGCTGGGCTCATGCTTTGCGAGAGAAGTCCGGTTGGCAGAAGGCCGTGGTGGCCTTGGCCAACAAGAACGCGCGCATCCTGTGGGCAGTGTTCGTGCGGGGTAGGCCCTTCGATGCGCGCCACGTGAGTACCAAGCCGGCGGGCTGCGTCGTTGCGGCGTAGCGCGATCGGGTTGACGCAGCTTTTTTTATTGGTTTGCCAGACGTGAGTTCGAAGATGCAATAAACAGGTCAGACCGGCAGCGGGCAAGCTCGACTCCTCCTGTGTGGCACCGATCGCGGTGAGCGCCACGAAAAATGAATGGAGCCCCGCTGAGCGGTTCGTATCTGGGTCCGCACGGCCATGCGCCGGTGCAACAAGGCCGACGGTAGATGTGCAGTCTGTTCCTGGTTCTATTGCAGCTTGGCCCTCACCTTGACGCAGCCAATACCGCCTATTGAAAAACCAAACTCGCACCGCCGCTTGCGGATTGGAGAAGTCCCGGTAAAAGGAGGAGG
>NZ_JBFUPJ010000043.1:0-1404 GCF_041355175.1 Variovorax sp. RCC_210
GCTTCTCTGATCGGGCCATTTTGTCAAGCGCAGAGTATCTCGGTATTTGGCTTCGTCGAACAGAACGTCTCGGTGCAGCTCACGCTTCTCTACGCAGTCGGTCCCGGCCCGAAGGTCGGCGCTGCACGCATTGGTCAGACGGAGCGGAGAGCCACGCTTATGGACGCGCTTTGCAGCGCAGCAGTCATATACGGCTTCATCCGGACCATCGTCTACACCTCAACGCTCAAATCCTTTCGATTCAGTCAAGCAGTCCGTCAACGCGCCAGCCAACGCGCTCAGGCCTTCACGGCGACAGGCTCCTGTGAACCCCATCGGAACTCGGAGCCATCCACCCACATGCGGTGCAGGACGACGGCCAGTTTGCGCGCCACCGCGATCACTGCCCGTCGATGCCCTCGCGTCTTGGCAAGCCGCATTCCCCAGGCTTTCAGCGACGACCACTGCGCGTTTCGCGTGAGCAGCGAGTGCGCCGCCACATAGAGCGCTGATCGCACATCGGCATCGCCAGCTCGCGAGATGTGACCAGGGTTGTCCATCTCGCCAGATTGGTACCGTTTGGGCGTCAGGCCGAAGTGGGCTGCCACGGTACGTGACGACTTGAACCGGGCCGGGTCGTCCACGGCAGACTTGAAGGTCAGCGCGGTCACGGGACCGACGCCTGGGATCGACATCAGGCGCACGCACAAGGGATCTGCCTTGGTCAGCGCCTTGACCGCATTGTCCAGCTTCAGGTAGGTCTTGTAGAGCACGGTCCTCGCGTCAAGCAGCGGCACGAGCGCGCAGGACAGCATCTCGTCATCGGCGAAGGTCTGGCGCACCTGAGCGTCGAACGATCCGTGGCCCACACGCGGGGCCAGGCGGATACCGAACACGCGCAGGAGACCACGCAGTTCGTTCTCGAGGTCGACGCACTTCGCCAGGATCGCCTTGCGACTGGCCAGCAGCGCACGCACGCGATGGCTGTGCAGGCTCTTGATGTGCACGCGGCTGTACCAACCGGTGCGCAGGATCTGGGCGATGCCGCGCGCGTCGTTGCGGTCGGTCTTGTTGCGCATGGCGTCCAGGGTGTTCTTCACGCGTCGGGCCTCCAGGCAGATCACCTCGAAGCCTGCGGCCTGCAGGCCGTAGGTGAGGTACTGGCTCAGCGCGCCGGCCTCGAAGCCAACGGACTTCAGTTCTGGACTGAAGGCATGCAGCCAGTCGACGATGACGTCGACGTGCGCGTCGACCTTGCCCTCTCGACAGACTTCGCCACGGTCGTCCACGACGCAGATCGAGACGGATCTCAGGGATACATCGATTCCGGTGAAGTAGGTCATTCAAGCTCTCCTTCGTAGTGGATCTACGAGTCTAGGAAGAGAACTCCGCAGGTCAAATCAACCCGCCCGATCACCGATGCTT
>NZ_JBFUPJ010000044.1:0-1131 GCF_041355175.1 Variovorax sp. RCC_210
GGCGGTTTCAAACCTGAAGTGCAACACACTCGATCCTGAAAGGAAGAGCTTGCATGACCAGGAGTTACGAGCAACTGAGTGCCGAAGAGCGCGGGATGATCATGGCGATGAAGCTGCAGGGCAGCAGCGCCAGATCGATCTCGCGGACCTTGCAGCGTGCTCCCAGCACGATCACGCGGGAGTTGCGACGCAACGGTTTCAAATCCGATGCGGAGCTGGGCACGATGGGGCGCCCGCGCATTGCGGGTGGCTACGATGCGGTACGCGCTGGCGCACGCTCGCGCCGCGTACGACGCCAGGCCCGGCGTCGGTGCAAGCTCCACTTCGAGGGTGCACTGTGGCGCAAGGTTCGGGCGTTGCTGGAGCAGTTTTGGTCGCCCGAGCAAATCGCCGGCACACTCAGGCAAGAGCACCCTGGACAACGCGAATTGCAAGCTTCCCACGAGACGATCTACACAGCCATCTATGCCGCCCCACGCGGTGGATTGCGCAAGGAACTGGTGGCGTTGCTGCGCCAGGGTCGCGGCGCGCGCAAACCCCGCACGCGGGGAGAGGACAGGCGTGGTTCGCTGCAGGACATGGTGAGCATTCACGTGCGTCCGCCCGAGGCCAACGACCGGCTGCTGCCCGGACACTGGGAGGGCGACCTCATCAAGGGGAAGCTCAACCGCTCGGCTGTGGGCACCTTGGTATGCCGCAAGACCTTGTTCGTGATGCTGGTCAAGATGGATGGCGCCACAGCGCTGGATGCCCTCCAGGGCTACGAGCAAGCCTTCTCGCCCTTGGACGAAGCGCTTCGACAAACCTTGACCTACGACCAAGGCAAGGAGATGGCCTTGCACAAGAAGCTCGCCGAGAGCACGGGTTTGAAGATCTATTTTGCGGATCCTCACAGCCCTTGGCAGCGCGGCATCAACGAGAACACCAACGGCTTGATCAGGCAGTACCTGCCCAAGGGGACAGACTTGAGCGTTCATTCTCAGCGCGATCTCGATCACATCGCCTGGAGCTTGAACACCCGCCCGCGCAAGACCTTGGGGTTCCGCACTCCGGCGCAAGTCCTCTTCGAAGACTGTTTCAACCAGAATGTCGATATCCAACCCATCGTTGCACTTGGGATTTGAGGCCGCC
>NZ_JBFUPJ010000045.1:0-1056 GCF_041355175.1 Variovorax sp. RCC_210
TCGGCTCTGCGCGCCTCGATAGCCCGAGTCCGCCCACACCGTGTCTTCCTTGCCGTGCAGCAGGTCACTCACCTGTTTGGGCTGCTGCCGGTTTCAAAGACACCTTGTTAAGGTGGAAGATGAAACTGGAGGTGGTTCATGGGAACGAGAAGGCAATTTAGCCGAGAGTTCAAGCTTGAGGCAGTCAAGCTGGTAAAGGAACGAGGCGTGTCGGTGGCACAGGCCGCACGCGACCTCGATGTGCACGAGAACGTGTTGCGCAAGGGGTGCGCGAGGCTGCGCTCGATCCGCAGCAGGCGTTTCCTGGTCAGGGCGTGATGAAGCCCGAACAGGCTGAGCTGGAGCGTTTGAGGAAGGAGAACGCCAAGCTGCGCATGGAGCGTGACCTGTTGAAAAAAGCGGCGGCCTACTTCGCCAAGGAGTCGATATGAAGTTCGGCTTCGTTGCGAAACACCGAGGGACGTGGCCGTTGGCAATGATGTGCGAGGCGCTCGGTGTCTCGCGAAGCGGCTTCTATGCGTGGCTCAGCAGGCCCCGAAGCCAACGCAGCCTGGAAGACGAGGTGCTCGCCAGCCAGGTGCGTCAGAGCTTCCTGGGCAGCGACCGTACCTATGGCGCCCGGAGCGTGTGGCATGACGTGCTGGCACTGGGTCAAAGATGCGGATTGCATCGCGTTGAACGGCTCATGCGTGAACAGGCCCTGCGTGCGAGGCCACGACGCCGAGGCTTGCCGCAAGACCGAGGTCAGCGCAGCGCTATCGCCGACAACGTGTTGGACCGTCAGTTCCAGGCTGATGCGCCCAACCAGAAGTGGGTGGCCGACTTCACGTACATCTGGACGGCCGAGGGCTGGCTATATGCCGCAGCGGTGCTCGACCTGTACTCGCGTCGCATCGTCGGCTGGTCGATGCAGGACAGCATGACCTCGCAACTCGTGGCCGATGCGTTGATGATGGCCGTGTGGCGCCGGGGCAAGCCGGTCGCGTTGCTGCATCACTCCGACCAAGGAAGCCAATACACCAGCGAGCACTTCCAGGAGCTGCTCAAGGAGCAAGG
>NZ_JBFUPJ010000046.1:0-836 GCF_041355175.1 Variovorax sp. RCC_210
AGGCCGGTGCCCGGCGTGCTGCCCGACGAATGGCCGTCGCGCATCGCCAGTGCGATGTCGGGGATGCCGGGGCCTTCGTCGATGGAAATCAGCTCCACCTCGTCGGCCGTGTCCGGTCCGCCATGGCCGGGGCGGACCGCGACCAGGAGCCGCCCGTTCTTCGCGTGGCGTTGCAGGTTGGTGCACAGCTCGGTCACCACCAGCGCGAGCCGGCCGGCGTCGATCTCGCTCCAGCCCAGGCTTGCCACGGCCTGCGCGGCGTGGCGCCGGGCCTCGCCGACGCGGCTGGCGTCGTCCATCGGAAAGGCCCTGTGGGTCCAGCCCCGCAGGGTGACCGCGGCTACTTCCACTTGGTGATGCTCACGCGGGTGCCTTCGCCGGCCGCCGAGGCGATGTCGAAGTCGTTCACCAGCCGCTTGCTGCCCGGCAGGCCCAGGCCCATGCCGCTGCCGCTGGTCCAGCCGTCGGTGAGCGCGAGCGCCAGGTCGGCGATGCCGGGGCCTTCGTCCTCGAAGTGCAGCAGCAGGCCGCGCCGGCCGTTGCGCTCCACGAACTCCCAGCGCATGCGCCCGCCGCCGCCGTGGATCAGCGTGTTGCGCGAGAGCTCGCTGGCGGCGGTGATCATCTTGGTCTGGTCGACCAGCGAAAGCTTCAGCTCCAGGCACAGCGCGCGCACCATCTGGCGGCTCGCGACGATGTTCTGCTCGGTCAGCAGCGGCAAGGTGCCGGTGAGTTCAATGGCCAAGGACGTTCTCCAGCCGTGAACGCCGAAGAAGCTCCATGCCGCGCTCCACGTTGAGCGCCGTTTTCACACCCTCGAGCGACAGCCCGAGCTC
>NZ_JBFUPJ010000047.1:0-675 GCF_041355175.1 Variovorax sp. RCC_210
TTCCATCTGGCCTGGGCCTTGGTGTTGGCCAAGACGACGGGCAAGGACGACGTCGTCTTCGGCACCGTGCTGTTCGGCCGCATGCAAGGCGGAGAAGGTGCCCAACGCGCACTGGGTCTGTTCATCAACACCCTGCCGCTGCGCGTGAAGCTCGGCGCACAGGGCGTTGCCCAGTGCATGAAGGAAACCCACGCAGCACTCACCCAGCTTCTGCATCATGAGCACGCCAACCTCTCATTGGCCCAGCGCTGCAGCGCGTTGCCGGGTGGCACGCCGCTGTTCTCCGCATTGCTCAACTACCGCTACACGCCTGAGGGTGAGCAGGAGCAGGCTGTTCCGGATCTTGCTTGGGAAGGCATGGAGGTGATCGGCGGCGCGGAGCGGACCAACTATCCGTTCGGCATGTCGGTGGACGACCTGGGCAAGGGCTTCGAGCTCGTGGCACAGGTGCATGAAGCGGTCGACGCATTGCGTGTCTGCGGCTACATGCATGCAGCGATCAAAGGGGTGGTCGATGCATTGGTCGTGCGGCCGCAGAAACCGACTTGCGAACTCCAGATCGTGTCCGAGAAGGAAACGGTTCAGCTTGCTGCGTGGAGCGAGAACACGCGTCGCCACGAAGGTGCGCAGCCGGTGCATCGGCAGATCGAGGCGCATGCGAGGTTGAAGCCTTCG
>NZ_JBFUPJ010000048.1:0-659 GCF_041355175.1 Variovorax sp. RCC_210
GCCGCCGACGAACTCACGCTGTACACCACGCGCGAGCCCGCGCTGATCCAGCCGCTGATCTCGGCCTTCAGCGCGCAGAGCAACATCAAGGTCAACACCGTGTTCGTGAAAGACGGCCTGCTGGAGCGCGTGAAGGCCGAGGGCGCTCGCTCGCCCGCCGACGTATTGATGACGGTCGACATCGGCAACCTCATGGACCTGGTCGATGGCGGCGTCACGCAGCCGGTGAAGTCGGCCGCGCTCGAATCGGCCATTCCGGCCAACCTGCGCGGCGCCGACGGCCAGTGGTTCTCGCTGTCGATGCGCGCGCGCGTGCTGTACGCCGACAAGGGCCTGCCGCTGAACAGCTTCCGCTACGAAGACCTGGCCAACCCCAAGTACAAGGGCAAGGTCTGCATCCGCGCGGGCCAGCACCCGTACAACACCGCGCTGGTCGCGTCATTGATCGCGCACGACGGCGAAGCCAAGGCCGAGCAATGGCTGCGCGGCGTGAAGGCCAACCTGGCGCGCAAGGCCACGGGCGGCGACCGCGACGTGGCGCGCGACATCCTGGGCGGCATCTGCGACGTGGGCCTGGCCAACTCGTACTACGTGGGCCAGATGAAGAGCGCGAAGGAAGGCACCGACGCGCGCAAGTGGGGCGACGGCATCAAGGTCGT
>NZ_JBFUPJ010000049.1:0-645 GCF_041355175.1 Variovorax sp. RCC_210
TGTGAAGCTCCAATAGGTTGTATCCGGTGTTCATCCGGGTTGGGTTTGAGAGACTGGAAGTCGCCAAACACCCAATCCACTCAGGAGGCCCAATCGGATGAACACCCATAAGCATGCCCGACTTACCTTTGCCCGCCGACTCGAGATGGTCAAGCAGATGACTCTGCAAGGCTTGGATGCCGTGCGAGCCGCAGCCTTGCATGGCGTCACTGCGCCGACGGCCAGGAAGTGGCTCGGCCGCTATCTGGCAGGTGGAGAAGCTGCGTTGGTCGATGCCTCGTCCAGGCCCATACGCTCGCCCAGGACCATCGATGCAAGCAAGGCATTGCTCATCGTGGAGTTGCGCAAACGCCGAATGCTGCAGGCTCGCATCGCACGCAGCGTGGGGGTCTCGGAGTCCACGGTCAGCCGCGTTCTGGCGCGAGCGGGCATGTCCAAATTGAGCGACCTGGAGCCTGTCGAGGCGGTCGTGCGCTACGAGCACGAGGCGCCCGGCGATCTGCTGCATATCGACACCAAGAAGCTCGGGCGCATCGTGCGGCCCAGCCACCGCGTCACAGGCAACCGGCGCGACTCGGTCGATGGTGCGGGCTGGGAGACGCTGTTCGTGGCCATCGATGATCACGCAAGACTGGCGTTCACAGC
>NZ_JBFUPJ010000004.1:0-393620 GCF_041355175.1 Variovorax sp. RCC_210
CGGATCAGGGCTCGCCCTTGTTTGAGCGAAGCGAGTTTGGGCGAGACCCCGCGAAACGTGAGCACCGCAGGTTGCCCCGTAGCGCAGCGCAGGGGTCGCAGACAGTGGGGTCGCCTTTTCTTTGCTTACTTTCTTTTGGCGAAGCAAAAGAAAGTAAGTCGCCCGCCGGGGCGAGTCCCGGCCCCGAAAACAAAACACCAAAGAGAGCAGACAGCATGCTGAGCCCAGGCACCCCTTTCCCTTTGGGCGCAACCCAAACCCCTCAAGGCGTCAACTTCGCCCTGGCAGCCCCCACAGCAGAGCAGGTAGACCTCTGCATCTTCGACAGCACGGGCACCCATGAGCAGCAGCGCCTGAAGCTCCCCGCATTCACGGACGGCGTCTGGCACGGCACCCTCCCCAGCGCCAGGCCGGGCCTGGTCTACGGCTACCGCGTCCATGGCCCATGGAGGCCGGAAGCGGGCCAGCGCTTCAACCCGGCAAAGCTGCTGCTAGACCCGTACGCACGCGAAATAGCGGGAACCTACGACGGCAGCGACCTGTTCCTGGGCCACGTGCCCGGACGCCCCCAAGAACGCGACAACCGAGACAACGCAGCCATCGCCCTGAAAGCCAGGGTCGCCCGGGCCACAGCTCCGATAAATGCATCGGCAAATGCATCGGCAGGTGCATCGACAGACGCACCAGCACATCAGGGCCATGCCCGCATCCCAGCCGGAGACCGCGTCCTCTACGAACTCCACGTCAAAGGCCAAACCCGGCTGCACCCCGCATTACCAGAGCAACTCAGAGGCACCTACGCCGGCCTGGCGGAACCGGCAGTGCTCGACCACCTGCAACGCCTGGGCGTCACCACCCTCAGCCTCATGCCCGTGCAGCACCGCGCCGACGAGCAGCGCCTGCAGCGCATGGGCCTGAGCAACTACTGGGGCTACACCACCATCGGCTGGTTCGCGCCCGAGGCCCGCTACTGGAGCGGCCGCCCCGGCACCACGCCCGCCAGCGAATTCCACGCCATGGCCGACGCCGTGCACGCGCGTGGCATGGAGCTGGTGATCGACGTCGTCTACAACCACAGCGCCGAGACCGACGAGCTCGGCCCCACGCTGTCGCTGCGCGGCATCGACAACGCCCTGTACTACCACCTGCGCCCCGACGACCGCGCCCTCTACGAGAACTGGACCGGCACCGGCAACTGCCTGAACCTGGGCGAGCCCCGCGTGCTGCAATTGGTGATGGACAGCCTGCGCTTCTGGGCCTGCGAGATGGGCGTGGACGGCTTCCGCTTCGACCTCGCCCCGGTGCTGGCGCGCGACGCGCAACGCGGCTTCGACCCGCGCGCGCCCTTTCTCGCCGCCGTCGCGCAAGACCCGGTGCTTTCGCGCACCCTGCTCATCGCCGAGCCCTGGGACATCGGCCCCGGCGGCTACCGCCTGGGCGAGTTCCCGCCCGGCTGGCTCGAATGGAACGACCGCTACCGCGACACGCAGCGCGGCTTCTGGCTCCGGCAGGCGCACGACGACAAGGCCAGCCTGGGCGACTTCGCCCACCGCTTGACTGCCTCCAGCGCGCAGTTCGCGCACAGCGGCCGCGCGCCGACGGCGAGCGTCAACTTCGTCACCGCGCACGACGGCTTCACGCTGCGCGACCTGGTGAGCTACAACGAGCGCCACAACCTGGCCAACGGCGAGGACAACCGCGACGGCCACGGCCACAACATGAGCGACAACTGCGGCGTCGAGGGCGCCAGCGACGACCCCGCCGTGCTGGCGCGGCGCACGCGGCTGCAACGCGCGCTGCTCGCCACGCTGATGCTGTCGCAGGGCACGCCCATGCTGCTGGCCGGCGACGAGCTCGGGCACAGCCAGCAGGGCAACAACAACGCCTACTGCCAGGACAACGAAACCACCTGGCTCGCGTGGGGCGAAGCGTCGGCACCCGACAGTGGCACCGGCACCGGCACCGACGCGGCAGGGCTGAGCGCCTTTGTCGCCCGACTGGGCGCCCTGCGCCGCCAGGCCCCGGCCCTGCGCAGCACGCGCTGGTGGCCCGCCGAGCCGCCGCAGGGAACGCCCGCCGGCATCCGCTGGCTGCGCCCCGATGGCGAACCGATGACACCGCAGGACTGGCACGCGGGCACGGCCCTTGCAATCCTGTTTCCGAATGCTGCAACGACCGCGAAGGACGCGACGGACACCCCCGCGAGCGACTGGCTGGTGATGGTGAACGCGGGCCCCGACACCGTCTCTTTCAAGCTGCCCGCGGGGGCGTGGCGCCTGTGCCTGTCGAGCGATCCGGGCCTGGACCCCGGGGATGCCGGCCAGCCGCTCGGCGCAGCGCTCGAAGTGCCTTCCCAGTGCCTCGGGATTGCAAGAACGTAGCAGCCAGGGACACGGCGCGGTGCTAGTCTCGATACAGAAACTCTGACGACGAATTCCAACGAACGGAGACACAGGATGGACAAGTTCATACCCCAACCGCCGCAGCACGAGCTGCAGGCCCATCAACTGGTCCGTCGCACCATCGCCCTGGTGCTGGCCGGCGGACGCGGCTCCCGCCTCAAGCAGCTCACCGACCGACGCGCCAAGCCGGCCGTGTACTTCGGCGGCAAGTTCCGCATCATCGATTTCGCCTTGTCGAACTGCCTGAACTCCGGCATCCGGCGCATGGCGGTGGTCACGCAGTACAAGTCGCACTCGCTCATGCGCCACCTGCAGCGCGGCTGGAGCTTCCTGCGGGCCGAGCTCAATGAAATGGTCGACGTGCTGCCCGCGCAGCAGCGCGTGGGCGACGAGCACTGGTACCGCGGCACGGCCGACGCCGTGTTCCAGAACCTGGACATCATCCAGACCCGCTCCACCAAGCACGACTACGTGGTGGTGCTGGCCGGCGACCACATCTACAAGATGGACTACTCGCTCATGGTGAAGGACCACGCCGAGCGCGGCCTGGGCTGCACCGTCGGCTGCATCGAGGTGCCGCGCATGGAGGCCACGGCCTTCGGCGTGATGGCCGTGGACGGCGACCGCCAGATCACCGAGTTCCTCGAGAAACCCGCCGACCCGCCCGCCATGCCCGGCCACCCCGACGTGGCGCTGGCCAGCATGGGCATCTACGTGTTCGACTCCGAGTACCTCTACCAGCTGCTGGAGGAAGACAGCGTCAACCCCGACTCGAGCCACGACTTCGGCAAGGACATCATTCCGCGCGCCGTGGCGCAGGGTCGCGCGCTGGCGCATCCGTTCGGCATGTCGTGCGTCACGCGGGCCTCGCGCGGGCCGGGCGCCAAGACCTACTGGCGCGACGTGGGCACGATTGATGCATTCTGGGCAGCCAACCTCGACCTGGCCGCCATCACCCCGGAGCTGGACATCTATGACACGGACTGGCCCATCTGGACCTACCAGCGGCAGCTGCCCCCGGCCAAGTTCGTGCTCGACCGCCACGGCCAGCACGGCATGACGGTGAACACCATCGTGTCGGGCGGCTGCATCGTCTCGGGCTCCAAGGTGAGCAGCTCGGTGCTGTTCTCGGGCGTGCGCATCCACTCCTTCTGCGAGATCAACGAGGCCGTGCTGCTGCCCGACGTCGAGGTCGGCCGCGGTTGCCGGCTGAGCAAGGTGGTGATCGACCGCGCCTGCGTCATTCCCGACGACATGGTGATCGGCGAGGACGCCGAGGCCGACGCCGCGCGCTTCGAGCGCACCGAGAACGGCGTGGTGCTGGTCACGCGCGAGATGCTCAAACGGCTCGCCGCCGCCTGACCACGCCGACGATGCGAATCCTCCAGGTCAGCGCCGAGCTCTTTCCCCTCCTCAAGACCGGCGGCCTGGCGGACATCGCCGGCGCGCTGCCGCTCGCGCTCATGGCCGAGGGCGAGGACGCGCGCGTGCTGCTGCCGGGGTTTCCGGCCATCGTGGCGGGCCTGCACGACCTGGTGCCGGTGGCCGAATTCAATGCGCCCTGGGGCGAACGCTTCGCCCTGCGCTTCGGGCACCTTGCCACCGATGGCACCCCGGCCGTTCCGGCCTACGTGATCGACGCGCCCTCGCTGTACGACCGCCCCGGCAACCCCTACGAAGACGCGTCGCGCCAGCCCTACGGCGACAACCACCGCCGCTTCGCCCTGCTCGGCTGGGCCGCGGCGCAGCTGGCGCAAGGGCTCGATCCGCTGTGGCAGCCCGAGGTGGTGCACGCGCACGACTGGCACGCCGCGCTGGCGCCGGCGTACCTGCACTTCGCGCGCGAGGCCGGCGACCTGCGGGGCCGGCACGTGGGCAGCGTGTTCACCGTGCACAACCTGGCCTACCAGGGCCTGTTCGCCCCCTGGAACTTCACCGACCTGGGCCTGCCCGCCCAGGCGTTCCAGATGAACGGCATCGAATACCACGGCCAGGTGTCGTTCATGAAGGGCGGCCTGAGCTACGCCGACCGGCTCACCACGGTGAGCCCGACCTACGCGCGCGAAATCCAGACGCCCGAGCAGGGCTGCGGCCTCGACGGCCTGCTGCGCCAGCGCAGCGGGGTGCTCAGCGGCATCCTCAACGCGGTCGACGACAAGGTCTGGAACCCGTCGAGCGACGCGGCGCTGGTGCAGGGCTTCCACACGCCCGAAGGCCGCCACATGGCCGGCAAGGCGCGTTGCAAGTCGGTGCTGCAGCACCAGCTGGGGCTGGCCGAGCGGCCCGATGCGCCGCTGTTCATCCTTGTGAGCCGGCTCACCGAGCAGAAGGGCCTGCACCTGGTGCTGAACGGGCTCGATGCCCTGCTTGCGCAGGGCGGCCAGCTCGCGCTGCTGGGCGCCGGCGAGGCGTGGCTGGAGCAAGCCTTCCGCGAGCGCGCGGCAGCGTCGCCGCAATCGGTCAGCGTGACCATCGGCTACAACGAGGCGCTGGCGCACCAGCTCTTCGGCGCGGGCGACGTGACGCTGGTGCCCTCTTTGTTCGAGCCCTGCGGCCTCACGCAGATGTACGGCCTGAAGTACGGCAGCCTGCCGCTGGTGCGCCGGGTCGGCGGGCTGGCGGACACGGTGGTCGATGCGTCGCTGGAAGACCTGGCCAGCGGCGAGGCCACGGGCTTCGTGTTCGACCGCTTCGACGTGCCGGACTACGAACGCGCCTTGCGCCGCGCCTTCGCCCTGTACCAGCGCGCACCCGACTGGCGGCGCGTGCGCGGCCATGCGATGCGCCGGCCTGCGGACTGGGGGACTGCGGCCGGGCAGTACATCGACGTTTATCGGCAGGCGCTGGCATGACTTGCCGTCTGTTCATTCGACGCAGCCTGCACGCAGGGCGCGATCACCCCGGTGGCCTGGGCTCTCGCCCCGAACAGTCCGAGCCCGCAAAAACCCGACCCAGCAGGTCCCGCGGTGTTCCTGCAACAAGACCGTGCCGACCCAGCGCACGGCCCCCAAACACCACACACATCGAGAGTGCCCACCATGACGATCAAAGACTTCGCCTACGACCACCCTGACCGCGACGTGGCGGCCTTCAAGCGCGCGGTGGCCAACAAGCTGATCTACGCGGTCGGCAAGGACCCCGTGGCCGCCAGCCAGGACGACTGGCTCAACGCCACCTCGCAGGCCGTGCGCGACCAGCTGGTGGAGCGCTGGATGATGACCACGCGCGCCAACTACGCGCAGGACCTGAAGCGCGTCTACTACCTCTCGATGGAATTCCTCATCGGGCGCACCTTCACCAACGCGCTGCTGGCCGTCGACCTGTTCGACACCGTGCGCGAGGCGCTGGCCGACTTCGGCGTCGACATGGACGCCCTGGCCGAGCGCGAGCCCGATGCCGCCCTGGGCAACGGCGGTCTCGGCCGGCTGGCGGCCTGCTTTCTCGACTCGATGGCCACGCTCGGCGTGCCCGGCATGGGCTACGGCATCCGCTACGAGTACGGCATGTTCCGCCAGCAGATCGTCGGCGGCCAGCAGGTCGAGACGCCCGACTACTGGCTCACGCGCGGCAACCCGTGGGAGTTCCAGCGGCCCGAGGTGAACTACCGCGTGCGCTTCGGCGGGCGCGTGCAGAAGCGCGAGGGCACCAACGCCCCCTACGGCGCGGCCGACTGGGTCGACACGCACGACGTGCGCGCCGTGGCCTACGACACCATCATTCCCGGCTACGGCACGCAGGCCACCAACACGCTGCGGCTGTGGTCGGCGCGCGCCACCGAGGAAATCGACCTCTCGGCCTTCAACCGCGGCAACTACATGGGCGCGGTGGAAAGCAAGAACCAGTCGGAGAACGTGTCGCGCGTGCTCTACCCCGACGACTCCACGCCCTCGGGCCGCGAGCTGCGGCTGCACCAGGAGTACTTCTTCTGCAGCGCCAGCGTGCAAGACCTGCTGCGCCGCTACCTGCGCAACCACAAGACCTTCGACCAGCTCTCCGAGAAGGTCAGCATCCACCTGAACGACACGCACCCCGTGCTCGCCGTGCCCGAGCTGATGCGGCTGCTGCTCGACGAGCACGGCCTCGACTGGGACACCGCGTGGGAGCACACGCAAAAGGTGTTCAGCTACACCAACCACACGCTGATGCACGAGGCGCTGGAGACCTGGCCGGTGGAGATGCTGGGGCGCATCCTGCCGCGGCACCTGCAGATCATCTACGACATGAACGCCAAGTTCCTGGCCACGGTCACGCAGAAGGCGGGCAACGACGTCGAGCTGCTGCGCCGGCTGTCGCTGGTCGACGAGGCCGGCGAGCGGCGCGTGCGCATGGCCTACGTGGCGGTGCTGGCGAGCCACTCGATCAACGGCGTGTCGGGGCTGCACTCGGAGCTGATGAAGCAGTCGATCTTTGCCGACTTCGACAAGATCTTTCCCGAGCGCTTCAACAACAAGACCAACGGCGTCACCCCGCGCCGCTGGCTGGCGCAGGCCAACCCGCCGCTGGCGGCGCTGCTCGACCAGCGCATCGGCAAGGGCTGGCGGCGCGACCTGTCGCAGCTGGAGGCGCTCAAGCCCATGGCCGACCAACCGGCCTTCGTGCGCGCCTTTCGCCATGCCAAGCGCGAGAACAAGCTGCGGCTGGCCAACTGGGTCGAGCAGCACCTGAAGATCGACATCGACACGGACGCCATGTTCGACGTGCAGGTCAAGCGCATCCACGAATACAAGCGGCAACTGCTCAACGCGCTGCACGTGGTGGCGCGCTACCACCGCATCCTGGATGCTCAGGCCGCCGGTGAAACGCTCGACATCGTGCCGCGCGTGGTGGTGTTCGCGGGCAAGGCGGCGTCGGCCTACGTGATGGCCAAGCTGGTCATCCGGCTCATCAACGACGTGGCGGCCACCATCAATGCCGACGCGCGCGTGGGCAAGCTGCTGAAGGTGGTGTTCCTGCCGAACTACAGCGTGAGCCTGGCCGAGATCATCATGCCGGCGGCCGACCTGTCGGAGCAGATTTCCACCGCCGGCACCGAGGCCTCGGGCACCGGCAACATGAAGTTCGCGCTGAACGGCGCGCTGACCATCGGCACGCTGGACGGCGCCAACGTGGAAATGCGCGAGAACGTGGGGCCGGAGAACATCTTCATCTTCGGCAACACCACGCCCGAGGTGGCCGACATTCGCGCCCACGGCTACCAGCCGCGCGACATCTACGAGCAGAACGCCGAGCTCAAGCGCGTGCTCGACGCCATCCGCGACGGCGCGTTCTCCGCGGGCGAGCCCGCGCGCTACCAAGGCATCTACGACGCGCTCGTGAACTGGGGCGACCACTACCTGCTGCTGGCCGACTACGCGAGCTACGTGGCCAAGCAGGCCGAGGTCGATGCGCTGTACCGCGACTCCGACGCGTGGACGCGCAAGGCGATCCTGAACGTGGCGGGCATGGGTGCGTTCTCGTCTGACCGCACGATCGCGCAGTACGCGCATGAAATCTGGAAGACCAAGCCGGTGGTGCTGGGCTGAACCCGCGGTTGCGGTGGTCGAGCGGCACGACGCTGCTGATCGGGTTGCCGCTCGTGGCCTGAGCGGCGGCGATCTCTCAGCGCGGCGCTGCGGGCGTGGCCGAGGTTGCCTGAGGCGCGTCCGTCACGAAGCCGATGCGGCTCAGCCCGGCCTTGTTCGCGATGCCCATCAGCGCCACCACCTTGCCGTAGGGCACGGTCTGGTCGGCGCGCAGCTGCACCTCGGTGTCCTTGCTGTCGGCCGCGGCCTTTTCGAGCCGGGTGGCCAGTTCGTCGTCGGTCACCGGCTGGTCGTTGAAGAACACCTTGCCCGACGCATCGACCGCCAGGCTCACGAACTTGGGCGCGTCGTTGGGCTGGCCGGCGTCGGTCTGAGGCAGGTCGAGCTTGATGGAGCTGGCCATCAGCGGCGCGGTGATGATGAAGATCACCAGCAGCACCAGCATCACGTCGACCAGCGGCGTCACGTTGATGTCCGACAGCGGCCGCTGCGCGCCGCCGCCCATGGCGCGCCCGCCGGCACCGGTGCTGCTGCCTAGCGATGTGCGTCCGAAGGCCATGGTGCAGCGTGCCGTGTTGAAGCTGTTGAAGCGGTGGAAGCCGTCAGACCGGCATCGGCCGCGCGGGCGGCGGTGCCACGGGGGCCGGCGGCGTGCCGAAGCTGGCCAGCAGGTCGTGCGCGAAGCCTTCGAGCTCGGCCTCGATGCGCCCGATGACGCGGCCGAACACGTTGTAGGCCAGCACGGCCGGAATGGCCACGGCCAGGCCGAAGGCCGTCATGACCAGCGCCTCGCCGACGGGGCCGGCGACTTTGTCGATGGTGAAGCCGCCGGTTTGACCGGCAATGCCCGCCAGCGCCCCGTAGATGCCCCACACCGTGCCCAGCAGCCCGACGAAGGGCGCGGTGGCGCCCACGGTGGCCAGCAGGATCTGGCCCGCCTGCAGCCGCCGCAGCGCGCCGTGCAGCGCGTCGCGCAGCACACGGGTCAGGCGCTGGTTGCGATCGACCGTGGCGCCCAGCGTGCCGTCGGGCGCACGCGTGGCCACGCCCTGGATGGCGGACACGGCGGGCCAGACCAGCCCAGCCTTGTCGAAGGCCTTGAGCTTGTGTTCGGCGTCGGCCAGCGTGGACGACTGCCAGAACGCGGCGATGCTGCGCAGCACGTCGCGCGTGCCGCCGCGCAGCAGCCAGGCCTTCCACAAGATGATGACCCAGCTTGCGATGGACATCGCCAGCAGCAGCGCCGCCACCGAACGGCTGACGCCGTCGCCGTGGGTCAGCAGTTCGAGCACGCTCATCGGCGGTCCTTTGGTTCAGCGAAAACGCGGCAGGTCTTCAGCGAAGACCCAGCACGTCGTACATGTCGAACAGGCCCGCGCGCTGCCCGGCCAGGAAGCGCACCGCGCGCAGGCTGCCCTGGGCGTAGGTGACGCGGCTGGACGACTTGTGGGTGATTTCGATGCGTTCGCCCGTGCCCGCGAACAGCACGGTGTGGTCGCCCACGATGTCGCCGCCGCGGATGGCCGAGAAGCCGATGGTCGACGGGTCGCGCTCGCCGGTGATGCCGTCGCGGGCGTACACGGCGCATTCCTTCAGGTCGCGGCCCAGCGCGTCGGCAATGACCTCGCCCATCTTCAGGGCGGTGCCCGAGGGCGCGTCGACCTTGTGGCGGTGGTGCGCCTCGATGATCTCGATGTCGTAGCCGCTGGACATGGCCTTGGCCGCCATCTCGAGCAGCTTGAAGGTCACGTTGACGCCCACGCTCATGTTGGGCGCCATCATGATGGCGATGTCTTTCGCGATCTCTGCGATCTCCCCCTTCTGCGCGTCGCTGAAGCCGGTGGTGCCGATGACGGCCTGAACGCCGAGTTCGCGGCACACGGCCAGGTGCGCCAGCGTGCCTTCGGGGCGGGTGAAGTCGATGAGCACCTGGGCGTCCTTCAGGCCGGCACGCAGGTCGGACACGATGGACACGCCGCTGTCGAAGCCGAGGAAGGCGCCGGCGTCGGTGCCCAGGGCCGGGCTGCCCGCGATGTCGAGCGCGCCGGCCAGGCGCAGGTCGGGCGCGTTGCGCACGGCCTCGACCAGCATGTGGCCCATGCGGCCCGAGGCGCCGGCGATGGCAACGCGGCGCGCATCAGAAGCGGCGGCGGAAGTGGAAGCGGGATGGGCGGAGGCGGAAGTGGGTTCGGTCACGCGGATTCAGTCATGCAAAAACACGGGGAACACGGAACGGGCACTGCCTGGCTCGGCGGGCGCCGCCCGCTACGGCTGTCTGTCTGGCTGCGGCGCGTTCAGCGCGCGGCTTCGAGCGGGGGGTAGGCGGCGGGCAGCGGCGGGAGCGAAGCCTGCGCGTCGGCCTTGTCGGCGGTGTCCGCTTTCTTGTCGTCCTTGGAGGGGGCGAATTTCTTCAGGTCGTCTTCCGAGGCCTCGAGCGTGGGCACCTTGCCGGATTTCTTGCGGGTGTCGAGCGTAGCGACGAAGTCTTCTTCGCTCGGCATCTCGTCGCCTTCGAAGCGGTCCATGATTTCGCCGTTGAAGAACACCGTGAGGTGGCGTTCCTGCGGGTCGACGCCCTGGCGGCGGATGGTGAACACGTAGTCCCAGCGGTTGGCGTGGAACACGTCGGTCAGCAGCGAAGTGCCGAGAATTTCACGCACCTGCTGGCGCGACATGCCGGGCTTGAGCGCCGCGACCTGTTCCTTCGACACGAAATTGCCCTGGACCACTTCGACCTTGTACGGGGTGACCGCGGACAATGCACTCCGCGTCCGATCGCTGAAGCTGCTGCAGGCACCGAGGCAAAGCGTGGCGGCCACGGCGGCGACCATCAGCCAGGGACGGCGTTGGAAAATGGCAGGCATGGGAGGAAAAGGGGGTAGCGATATGATCGGCCATTGTAGCGGCAGCCCCTTTTCCAGGGCCTTTGCCGCAGCCCAGGGCGCAGGAACCAACATGGCCAACATCGACGAACTCAAGAACACCGGCCTCAAGGCCACATTGCCGCGCCTGAAGATCCTCGAGATCTTCCAGACCGGCAGCCAGCGGCACATGACGGCGGAAGACGTCTTTCGCGTGCTGCTGAACGAACACTCCGACATCGGCCTGGCCACGGTCTACCGTGTGCTCACGCAATTCGAGCAGGCCGGCATCCTGGAGCGCAGCCACTTCGAGAGCGGCAAGGCCGTCTACGAACTGAACGAAGGCACCCACCACGACCACCTGATCTGCACCTCGTGCGGCAAGGTCGAGGAGTTCTACGACGCCGAAATCGAGCGCCGCCAGCAAATGATCTCCAAGGACAAGGGCTGGATCCTGCAGGACCACGCCATGTCGCTGTACGGCCTGTGCGGCGACTGCGCCAGCAAGCACTGACACCGACCGCGGAGCGCCACGTCTGAGCGCACTGGGCTCACTGGGCGCAGAAACCGCGCTCAGTCCTGCCCGTTTTCCATCGCCTTGTGGTGCCGCGCCACGAAGTCGGCATAAGTGTCGATGCCGCGCAGCTGCAAAATCGAATTGCGCACCGCCGCCTCCACCAGCACGGCAATGTTGCGCCCCGCCACCACCTGGATGATGACCTTGCGCACCGGAATGCCCAGCACGTCCTGCGTGAGCGGCGCCGAGGGCATGCGCTCGTAGTCGCGCTCGAAGCTGTCGCGCCGCACCAGGTGCACGATGAGCTTCAGCCGCATCTTCCGGCGCACCGCCGTCTCCCCGAAGATCGCGCGAATGTCCAGCAGGCCGATGCCGCGCACCTCCAGCAGGTTCAGCAGCAGGTCGGGGCAGCGCCCCTCGATGGTGTTCTGGTTGATGCGGTACAGGTCGACCGCGTCGTCGGCCACCAGGCCGTTGCCGCGTGAAATCAGTTCGAGGCCCAGTTCGCTTTTCCCGAGGCCCGACTCGCCCGTGATCATCACACCCATGCCCAGGATGTCCATGAACACGCCATGCATCGAGGTGCGCTCGGCGAAGTGCTTGGACAGGTAGGCGCGCAGCAGGTCGATCACGAAGGCCGACGACTCGCGCGTGGCGAACAACGGCAGCTGCGCGCGCTCGCAGATCGACAGCAGCTCGTCCGGCGCGGCCTGGCCGTCGGCCAGCACCAGCATCGGCGGCTCCAGCGTCACGATGCGGGCGATGCGCCGGGCGCAGTCTTCCTGGCTGCCCCGCGTGAGGTAGGCGACCTCGCGGGCGCCCAGGATCTGCACGCGGTAGGGGTGGATGTAGTTGAGGTAGCCGACCAGGTCGGCGGCAGATTGCGCGCGGCTGATGACCTCGGGGTCGAACTGGCGTTCGGACGCGCCCAGCCCCGCGAGCCATTCCCAGCGGAGCGAGCCGCGGAACTCCTCGAACATGGCATCGGCGCTGATGACGGTCGGCTTCATGCGTTCAGGCGCCGGCGCACGGGCGCAGGCATTGCGTTGGAGTGACGGAAGAGGGAGCCGCGCAGCTTATCAGCAGCCGCGCGTGCCGACGCATGCGCTCAGGCGACTTGCGTGGACTGCCAGCCGGCGATCAGCCCGTGCAGGGCGGCCGCGTCGGTGCTGGACTTGATCTGTTCGCGCAGGCTGGCGTCGCTCAGCAGCTCGGCGATTTCAGACAGGATCTCGAGGTGCTTCTGCGTGGCCGCTTCGGGCACCAGCAGGAAGATCAGCAGCGCGACGGGTTGCTCGTCGGGTGCGTCGAAACCGATGGGGTTGGCCAGCTGGAACACCGCGGCCATCGGTGCCTTCAGGCCCTTGATGCGGCCATGCGGAATGGCAACGCCATGGCCCAATCCGGTGGAGCCGAGGCGCTCTCGCGCGAACAGGCTGTCGGTGATGAGGGCACGGCCCAGGCCGTGAAGGCTTTCGAACAGCAAACCTGCTTCTTCGAAAGCACGTTTTTTGCTGGTGGCGTCAACGCTCACGAGCACTTGAGCGGGCGGCAGGATGGACGCGAGGCGATTCATGGTGGGTGCAGAGCGGGGGCGATTATGCACCCGCTTGGTAAAAACCCCCAGTCCCCCTATTTACTTTCTGTCTACATGTTGCCCGCACGCCTCTTGGCGCCTGGGAAGCTTGCCAAAGTCCCAGTGCAGAGGTCGGAAAACAAAAAGGCCGCCCGCAGGCGGCCTTCGGCTTGCGCGCGGGGCGCTTTGCCTACATGAGGCGTTTGGGCGCGGCGTGATGGTGGTCCTGCAGCCGGTCCTTGTGGCGCACCACCTGGCGGTCCAGCTTGTCGACCAGTTCGTCGACCGCGGCGTAGAGATCAGCGTGGCTCGATTCCGCGAACATGTCACTGCCCTTGACGTGGATGTTGCACTCCGCCCTTTGGCGGCGTTCCTTTTCCTTTTGCTTTTCCACCGTGAGGATCACCTTCACATCGACCACCTGGTCGAAGTGCCGTGTGATCCGGTCCAGCTTGCTCGTGACGTAGGTGCGCAAGGCAGGTGTGACGTCGAGGTGATGACCGCTGATCGTCAAATTCATGAATGACCTCCTGGAATTGACGGTTGGGGAAATGACCGCGCTCCGGAATGAAGCGTGGCCGGGGGAACTGGGAAGTAGAGGGAGAGAGAGGGAAAGGGGGAAGAGAAGGAGAAATGAGACAGAAATTGGGGCGGTCGATTCACTATGCCCAAGCTGTCACGGTATTGCAATACCAGGGTTGCCCGCGGTGCCGCGAACGGGCGCGCGGCGTTTCGCACGCTCATGAATCCATAGCAGCCCATGCGCGCCGGGCAGGCCTTGCAGCCGTTCGCGCAGATGTGTGTCAGCTCGAAAAACCCGGTGACCCTCCCGGCGACAGGGCTTGCCCGCTCCCGCGCCGGCTCACCGCCAGGCGGCGCGCATCCGGTTGCGCAGGTCGATCACCGCGCTCGGCGGCGGCACCGCCGGTGGACGTTCGGGCGGGGGCGGCCAGGTCTGCTGTTCGAAGCCAGCCAGGTCGGCATCGGCGATGAAGCGCGTGCGGTTGGCGTACAGGTGCCGGTCGCCGCGCGCGGCCTGCTGCGTGACATAGAAGCGCTGCGGCACCAGCAGGTGCAGGTGGTCGCGCGCCCGGGTCATGGCCACGTAGAGCAGCCGGCGTTCTTCTTCCAGCTCCTGCGCGCCCTGCGCCACGTCGGCCGGCATGCAGCCGTCGACCACGTTGAGCACGTGCACCGAATTCCATTCCTGCCCCTTGGCCGAATGAATGGTCGAGAGGATCAGGTAGTCCTCGTCGAGCAACGGCGGGCCGGGGCGGTCGCTGGTGGCATCGGGCGGGTCGAGCGTGAGCTCGGTGAGAAAGCGCTCGCGCGAGCCGTAGCCGGCGGCCAGCCGCGCGAGCTGCTCCACGTCGGCGCGACGCACGCCGGAGGTGTCTTCGTACAGCCGCTCCAGGTGCGGCTGGTACCAGCGCATGGCCACCTCCACGTCGGCCGGCCACTGCAGCGCAGGCGTGCGCAGCGCGGCGTAGGTTTCGGCGAATTCGGTCCACTGCGCGCGCGCGGCGGCGGGCGGCACGAAGTCGCGCACCGCCGCCGCCGGGTCGGCGGCCTTGTCCATCGCGTCGAGCAGCCGCGCGCCCGTGGCGGGCCCGATGCCCGGAATGAGCTGCGTCACCCGAAAGCCCGCCATGCGCCCGCGCGGGTTCTGCGCAAAGCGCAGCACCGCCAGCAGGTCTTTCACGTGCGAGGCCTCCAGGAACTTGAGCCCGCCGAACTTCACGAACGGAATGTTGCGCCGCGCCAGCTCCAGTTCGAGCCCTGCGCTGTGCGACGAGGTGCGAAACAGCACCGCCTGCGACTTCAGCGCCAGCCCGCCCTCGCGGTGCGCCAGCACCTTGTCGGCCACCCAGCGTGCCTGCCCGGCCTCGTCGGCCACCAGCACCAGCAGCGGCTTGCCCGCCGACGGCTTGTCGGTCCACAGCGTCTTGGCATGCCGCTCGGCGGCCTGCGCGATCACGCGGTTCGACACGTCGAGGATGGGCTGCGTCGAGCGGTAGTTGCGCTCCAGCGTGACCACGCGCGCGGCCTGCGTGAACTGCGACGGAAAGTCGAGGATGTTGCGCACCGTGGCGCCACGGAACGAGTAGATCGACTGCGCGTCGTCGCCCACCACCGTCACGCCGCGCCCGTCGGGCTTGAGCCCGAGCAGGATGGAGGCCTGCAGCAGGTTGGTGTCCTGGTATTCGTCGATGAGCACATGGTCGAAGCGCCCGCCCATCTGCGCGGCCAGCGCGGGCTCGGCGGCCATTTCGGCCCAGTAGAGCAGCAGGTCGTCGTAGTCGAGCACGTTCTGCTGCTGCTTGGCCTCCACGTAGGCGCCGAACAGCTTCTTGAGCTCGGCCTCCCATTCGGCGCACCAGGGGAAGGACTCCTTCAACACCTGCCCCAGCGCCGCGCGCGTGTTCACGCAGCGCGAGTAGATCGACAGGCAGGTGCCCTTGCGCGGAAAACGGTTCACGGTGGACGACAGGCCCAGCTCGTGGCGCACCAGCCCCATCAGGTCTTCGGCGTCGCCGCGGTCGTGGATGGTGAAGTTTTCGTCCAGCCCGATCTGCGGGGCGTACTCGCGCAGCAGCCGCGCACCGATGCCGTGGAAGGTGCCGGCCCACGGCAGCACGGGCGGCGCCTCGGACTTCAGGCCCAGCACCTTGGCCAGCACCTGGCCGGCGCGGCGTTCCATTTCCTGCGCCGCGCGGCGCGAGAAGGTCAGCAGCAGCAGGCGCTGCGGATCGACGCCGCCGGCAATGAGATGCGCCACGCGGTGCGCCAGCGTGCTGGTCTTGCCCGAGCCGGCGCCGGCGATGACGAGCAAGGGACGCTCGTCGCCCTTGTCGCGCCCGGCATCGCCCTCGGCATGGCCGATGGCGGCTCCCACGCCATGCTCCACCGCCGCGCGCTGCGCCTCGTTGAGCGCGGACAGCGCGGCGGCCAGGCGCTCGGCCTGGGTCTTCGGCGCGGAAGGGAAAACGGGGAGCGCAGTGGTCTGCATGGCGCACGACTTTACTGTATGTCCGTCCAGTCCGGCCACCCCGGCGTCATATGGCCGGTGACATAATCGCGCCTCGCTGCAACCGGAGATTCTTCCCATGGAAACCGCCCCGTCTCGGCAGCTTTCAACTCCCTTTCACTGACGCGATTTTTCGCTCACGTCGGGCCCGGGAATTGAAAGCGCCCCCCTCCCCGCCCACGTTTCAGTCACACCCGGGAGTGAGCCCATGCTCAATATCTTTACGCTCGCCAACGGCCGCCTCGTCCAGGAAGAGATCGAGGCGCTCGAAGAGCTCTCCAAATTCCAGCCCATCTGGGTCGACCTCGAGTCGCCCACGCTCGAGGAAAAGCGCTGGATCAAGCAGTACTACGGCCTGTCGATCCCCGAAGACGCGATGGACGAGGACATCGAGGAGTCCGCCCGCTTCTACGAGGAAGACAACGGCGAACTGCACATCCGCTCCGACTTCCTGATCGACGACGACGAAGACCCCCGCACCGTGCGCGTGGCCTTCATCCTCAACCAACACAACACCGACCTGCGCAGCCGCGGCGTGCTGTTCTCGATCCACGACGAGGACGTGCCCGTGTTCCGCCTGCTGCGCATGCGCGCGCGCCGCGCCCCGGGGCTGATCGAGGACGCGAAGGAAGTGATGCTCAAGCTGTTCGACGCCGACGCCGAGTACTCGGCCGACACGCTGGAGAACATCTACGACGAGCTCGAAGTGGCCGGCAAGAAGGTGCTCTCGGGCAACGTCAGCGACGAGCTGGCCGGCGAGGTGCTGGGCGCCATCGCGCGGCAGGAAGACTTGAACGGCCGCATCCGCCGCAACGTGATGGACACGCGCCGCGCCGTGAGCTTCATGATGCGCAGCAAGATGCTCAACGCCGAGCAGTTCGAGGAAGCGCGCCAGATCCTGCGCGACATCGAGTCGCTGGACAACCACACGGCCTTCCTGTTCGACAAGATCAACTTCCTGATGGATGCGACCGTCGGTTTCATCAACATCAACCAGAACAAGACCATCAAGATCTTCTCGGTGGCCAGCGTGGCGCTGCTGCCGCCCACGCTGATCGCGAGCATCTACGGCATGAACTTCAAGTTCATGCCCGAGCTCGACTGGTCGCTGGGCTACCCCTACGCGCTGGTGCTGATGGCGGCCAGCGCGCTGGGGCCGATGTGGTACTTCCGCCGGCGCGGCTGGCTGAAGTAACGCGCACCGCCGGCGCAGCGCAAGCGCGGGGGACAACGGGTGTAGAGTGGCTGCCGACCCGGAGAGCCCCCCGTGCGCAGACTTCGCTTCCTCACCAACCGCCACCGCGCGCCGTCCACCAACATCGCGCTCGGCCTGCTGCTGGCCTTCAATGCCGGCGCCGTCAACGCGGGCGGCTTCCTCGTCCTGCACATGTACACCTCGCACATGACCGGCTTCGCCTCGCAGCTGGCCGACGGCATGGTGCTGGGCAACCTCACGCTGCTGCTGAACGCGCTGGGCGCCATCCTCGCGTTCGTGAGCGGCGCCGCGGTGTGCGCGGTGCTGGTCAACTGGGGCCGGCAGCACCGCATGCACGGCGTGTATGCGCTGCCGCTGGTGCTGGAGGCGGCGCTGATGTTCCCCTTCGGCCTCATGGGCGCCATCACGCTCACCTGGGCCACGCCGTTCGCGGTGCCGCTCACGGTGCTGCTGCTGTCCTTCATCATGGGCCTGCAGAACGCGGTGGCGTCGAAGACCTCGGGCGGCAGCATCCGCACCACGCACATGACCGGCAACATCACCGACATGGGCATCGAGATCGGCAAGATGCTCTACTGGAACGGCCGCGCCAGACAAGACACGACGGCGGTGCGCCACGACCGCGCCCGCATGCGCCGCGCCGGCGGGCTGGTCGGCATGTTCGTGCTCGGCGGCGCGATGGGCGCGCTGGGCTTCAAGTACGTCGGCTTCGTGTGCGTGGTGCCGCTGGCCGCCTTGCTGCTCGCGCTGTCGATTCCGCCGCTGCTGCGCGACATTCCGCGCCGCAGGGCCGCCCCGCTCAGCTGAGCGCCGGCAGCGTGGCCAGCCAGGCGCCGACCAGCGCCAGGCTGTAGCGGCTGGCCACCACGGCCACGAAGCGCGCGAAGTCGCCATGCGCCGCGTCGTCGGCCCGGTCGGAAATGGTGCGCATCGCCGCGAAGGGCACGCCGTAGTCGTGGCACACCTGCGCCACCGCCGCCCCCTCCATCTCGACGGCGAGCGCGTCGGGCAACTCGCGCTGCAGCGCCGCGCTCTCCGCCGTGGTCGAGACGAAGCGGTCGCCGCTCACCAGCAGCCCGCGATGCACCTGGGGCGACGACAAACCGAACTCGTCGACGCCCTCCTGCCCGATCAACGCCACCGGGTCGCGCAGCACGTTCGTGACGACCTGCGCCAGCGCATCGCTGATCGCTGCGTCGGCCGCGAAGCGCGACAGCTCCATCAGCGGCACCTCGTGCTTCGGAAAGATCGGCGATGCGTCCATGTCGTGCTGCAGCAGCTCGGTCGCGACCACCACGTCGCCCACGTTCACGCCCGGCGCCAGTCCGCCCGCCACGCCGGTGAACACGATGGCCCGCACGCCGAAGCGTTCGAGCAGCACAGTGGCCGTGACCGCCGCCGCGACCTTGCCGATGCGCGACAGCACCGCGACCACCGGCTGGCCGTGCAGATGGCCAACCCAGAAGTCGCGCCCCGCGACGCGCACGCGCTGCTCGTCGGGCATGAGCGCGAGCAATGCGCCCAGCTCCTGCTGCATGGCGGCGACGATGGCAACAGGAGCGGCAGGACCGGCCATGCGCTTACTTCATGTCCACGCCGTAAAAGGTATGGCGTCCGAAAGGGCTCAGCTTGAAGTCGACCACTTCCTTGCGCACCGGCTTCAGCTGCACCGCGTGCGCGATGGTGAACCACGGCGCCTGCTCCTTGAAGATCACCTGCGCCTTCTTGTAGAGCGCGTCGCGGTCGGCCTGCTTGGTCGTGCTCTTGGCCTTCACCACCAGGTCTTCGTACGGCTGGTAGCAGAACTTCGACACGTTGCTGCCGCTGGCCGACTTGGCCGATGCGCAGCCCAGCAGCGTGTACAGGAAGTTGTCCGGGTCGCCGTTGTCGCCGGTCCAGCCCATCATGCCCATCTGGTGCTCGCCGGCCTGCAGGCGCTTGCGGTACTCGCCCCATTCGAAGCTCTTGATCTCGGCCTTCACGTTGACCTTGGCCAGGTCGGCCTGCATCAGCTCGGCGATGCGCTTGGCGTTCGGGTTGTACGGGCGCTGCACGGGCATGGCCCACAGGTCGGTGGAGAAGCCGTCGGGGAAGCCGGCCTGCGCCAGCAGCTTCTTGGCGGCCTCGGGGTCGTAGGGGTCGTCCTTCACGGCGTCGTTGTAGGACCACATGCTCGGCGGAATCGGGTTCTTCGCGGCCACGCCGGTCGACAGGTACACGCCGTCGATGATGGCCTTCTTGTTGATCGCCATGCTCACCGCCTTGCGCACGCGCACGTCGTCGAAAGGCTTCTTGGTGGTGTTGAACGACAGGTAGCCCACGTTCAGGCCGGGCTGCTCCAGCACCTGCACGTTCGGGTCCTTGCGGATCGCGTCGAGGTCGGCCGGGTTCGGGTAGGGCATGACGTGGCACTCGCCCTTTTGCAGCTTGGCCCAGCGCACCGAGGCATCGGGCGTGATCGCGAACACCAGGTCGTCGATCTTCGCCTTGCCGCCCCAGTACTGCGGGAAGGCCTTGAAGCGGATGATCGCGTCCTTCTGGTACTGCACCAGGTAGAAGGGGCCGGTGCCGATCGGGTCCTGGTCGACCTTCTCGGGCGTGCCGGCCTTCAGCATGGCGATGGCGTATTCCTTCGACTGGATGCCCGCGTACTGCATGGCCAGGTTCGCGAGGAACGGCGCCTCGGGCTGGTTGAGCACGATCTTCACCGTGTAGTCGTCCACGCGGTCCACCGTCTTCAGCAGCTTGGGCATGCCCATGTCGTTGAAGTAGGAGTGGTTCTGGCTCGTCACCTTGAAGAAGGGGTCGCTCTCCTTCCACTGGCGCTCGAGCATGAAGATGAAGTCGTCGGCGTTGAAGTCGCGCGTGGGCTTGAAGCTCTTGCTGGTGGTATGCCACTTCACGCCCTTGCGCAGGTGGAAGGTGTACTGCGTGCCGTCGGCGGAAATGTCCCACTTCTCGGCCAGGCCCGGCACGACCTTGGTGCCCCCGCGCTCGAACTCGACGATGGTGTTGTAGACCTGCGTGGTCACGTCGAACGAGGTGCCGGTGGTGTTCATGCCCGGGTAGAAGTTCTCGGGGCTGCCTTCGGAGCAATACACCAGCGTCTTGGCGGACACGGCGCCGCAGGCCAGGCTCAGGGCCACGGCGGCGAGCGCGGTCGGTGCCAGCAGCGCCAGCTTGCGTGGGCGGCGCGAAACGGTGGACTGGGGCTTCATGTCGACTCCTTGAAACACGGTTGAAAAAGTGAAAACAGGCGGCCCTCAGGCGATCGCCGCCATCGGGACATCGGCGCGCACCACCGGCGCGCCCTCGAGAAACTGCTCGGCGAAATGGCAGGCCACCTGCCGCTCGTCGAGCATGCGCAGCAGCGGCCGCTCTTCGCGGCAGCGCGGCGCCACATGCGGGCAGCGCGTGTTGAAAACGCAGCCCGTGGGCGGGTTCAGCGGCGACGGCAGCTCGCCCTTGAGCACGATGCGCTGGCTGCTGAGCCCCGGGGTGGAGGCCAGCAGCGCCTGCGTGTACGGGTGCAGCGGCCGCGCGAAGATGCGCGACTTGGGCCCCTGCTCCACCGCATGGCCCAGGTACATCACGAGCACGTCGTGCGCAATGTGGCGCACCACGCCGAGGTCGTGCGAGATGAAGAGGTACGCCAGCCCCAGCTCGGCCTGCAGGTCGGCCAGCAGGTTGAGCACCTGCGCCTGGATCGACACGTCGAGCGCCGACACCGGCTCGTCGGCCACCAGCAGGCGCGGCGACAGCATGAGCGCGCGCGCGATCGCGATGCGCTGGCGCTGGCCGCCGGAGAACATGTGCGGATAGCGGTTGGCGTACTCGGGCCGCAGGCCCACGCGCGCGAGCATGTCGCGCGCCCTGGCGGCGCGCTCGGCCTTGCCCAGCGTGGTGTTGATGGCCAGCGGGTCTTCGAGCACCGCCGAGATCTTCTTGCGCGGGTTGAGCGAGCCGTACGGGTTCTGGAACACCAGCTGCACGGCCTGGCGCAGCTCGCGCTTGCGGTCTTGCGGCGTGTCGACCGCGTCGGCGCCGACCAGCGTGAGCTGGCCGGCCGTGGGCTTCTCGATGAGCGCGACCATGCGCGCCAGCGTCGACTTGCCGCAGCCCGACTCGCCGACCACGGCCAGCGTGCGACCGCGCTCGATGCGAAAAGAGATGTCGCCCACCGCGCGCAGGTGCGCCGGCGCGCGGAACATGCCGCGGCGGATGTCGTAGGTGCGCTGCAGGTTGCGGGCTTCGACGACCACGTCGGTGGATGCGCCGGTGGATGCGTCAGCAGATACGTCGGTCGATGCGCTGGTCACGGCATCACCTCCGCCACCTGTTGTCGCGGCGGGTCTTGCGCGATGGCGGCCAGGCGCCCCGGCTCGCCGAGCGGAAAGTGGCAACGCACCTGAGCACCCTGGGCACCTTGCATACCGTGCACCTCGCGCAACGCCGGACGCACCTGGCACGCACGCTCCGTCACGTAGCCGCAGCGCGGCGCGAACAGGCAGCCCGCGGGCCGGTCGTGCACGCCGGGCACCACGCCGCTGATGGTGGCCAGCCGGCCTTCGGGCGCGGCGCGCTCGGGCAACGCGGCGAGCAGGGCCTCGGTGTAAGGGTGCTGCGGTGACGCGAAGAGCCGGTCCACGCGCTGGTGCTCCATCACCTGCCCCGCGTACATCACCGCGATGCGCTGCGCCATTTCGCTCACCACGCCCATGTTGTGCGTGATGAGCACCAGCGCCATGCCGCGCTCCTTCTGCAGGTCGCGCAGCAGGTCGAGGATCTGCGCCTGGATGGTCACGTCCAGCGCGGTGGTGGGTTCGTCGGCGATCAGCAGGCGCGGGTTGCAGGCGATGGCCATGGCGATCATCACGCGCTGGTTCATGCCGCCCGAGAGCTGGTGCGGGTAGCTGCCCAGGCGCGACGACGCGGCCGGAATGCCGACCTGTTCCAGCAACTCGGTCGCGCGCTTCTTCGCCTCGCGCTTGTCGAGCTTCAGGTGCAGCCGCAGCGTTTCCATGAGCTGAAAGCCGATGGTGAAGCAGGGGTTGAGGCTGGTGGTCGGCTCCTGGAAGATCATCGCGACCTCCTTGCCGACCAGCGCGCGGCGCGCCTTGTCGGAAATGCCCAGCAGCTCCTTGCCCGCGAAGCGCATGTGGTCCGCGCGCACGCGGCCCGGAAAGCCGACCAGGCCCATCAGCGCCATCATCGTCACACTCTTGCCCGAGCCCGACTCGCCGACGATGCCGAGCACCTCGCCCTCCTCGAGCGTGAGGCTCACGCCGTCAACCGCATGCAGCACGCCGCCTTGGGTCGGGAACTCGACGTGCAGGTCTTTTATGTCCAGCAAAGGCATCTTGTCTTTCCTTTGCCTTAGCGTTTGAGCTTGGGGTCGAGCGCGTCGCGCAACCCGTCGCCCAGCAGGTTGAAAGCCAGCACCGCGGCAAGGATCGCCAGGCCCGGAAAGGTCACGACCCACCACGCGCGCAGCACGAACTCGCGCGCGTCGGCCAGCATGGTTCCCCACTCGGGCGAGGGCGGCTGCGCGCCCAGGCCGATGAAGCCCAGCGCCGCCGCGTCGAGGATGGCGGTGGAAATGCCGAGCGAGGCCTGCACGATGAGCGGCGCGGCGCAGTTGGGCAGCACCTCGCGGAACATCAGGCGCAGCGTGCCGGCGCCGCTCACGCGCGCGGCGGTCACGTAGTCGCGCGACACCTCGGCAATGACGGCCGCGCGCGTGATGCGAACGTAGTGCGGCAGCACCACGATGGCCACGGCGACCATCGCGTTGATCAGCCCCGGCCCGAGGATCGCGACGATCACGATGGCCATCAGCAGGCTCGGCATGGTGAGCACGATGTCCATGAGCCGCATGATCGCGATCTCGAGCACGCCGCGGAAAAAGCCCGCGACCAGCCCGAGCACCACGCCCACAGCCACCGAGATGGCCACCACCGCCACGCCGATCGACAGCGACAGCCGCGCGCCGTGCATCAGCCGCGAAAGAATGTCGCGCCCGATGGCGTCGGTGCCCAGCAGGTAGCTCGCGGAGCCGCCCTGCTGCCACGCGGGCGGCAACAGGAACACGGCGCTGTTGGTCTCGTTGGGCGCGTGCGGCGCGATCCACGGCGCGAAAAGCGCGACCAGCAGCAGCACAACGATGGTGACCAGCCCGATGACCGCGCCGCGGTTGGCCGAGAAGGCGGTCCAGAACTCGCGCCAGGGGCCGGGCGGTACTGCACGCTCGCCCGTGCTCTTGTTCTTGCCGGAGGTTGAAACTGCGTGTGTGTCGGCCATGGCGTCAGTGCCGGATGCGCGGGTTGATGACGCCGTAGGCCACGTCCACCAGCAGGTTGACCAGCATCACCAGCCCGCCGAGCAGCAGCATGCCGCCCTGCAGCACCGGATAGTCGCGCCGCCCGATGGCCTCGATGAGCCACTTGCCGACGCCGGGCCAGGAGAAGATGGTCTCGGTGAGGATGGCGCCCGTGAACAGCACGCCCACCTGCAGCCCGATGACGGTCACCACCGGTATCAGCGCGTTGCGCAGCGCGTGCAGGCCTACCACGCGAAAGCGCGACAGGCCCTTGGCGCGCGCGGTGCGGATGTAGTCCTCGCCCAGCACCTCGAGCATGGCCGAGCGCGTCATGCGCGCGATGACCGCGAGCGGCACCGTGCCCAGCACGATGGCCGGGAGAATGAGGTGGTGCAGCGCCGACCAGAAGGCATCGATGTCGCCCGCGCGCAGCGCGTCGATCAAGAGAAAGCCGGTCTCGGGCTCGATGAAGTACTGCACCGCGATGCGCCCCGACACCGGCGTCCACCCCAGCTGCACCGAGAAGAACAGGATGAGCAGCAGGCCCCACCAGAAGATCGGCATCGAGTAGCCGGTGAGCGACGTGGCCATCACGCCGTGGTCGAAGATGGAGTTGCGCCGCACCGCGGCAAGAATGCCCGCCGGCAGCCCGAGCAGCAGCGCGAAAAGAATGGCGCACACCGCGAGTTCCATGGTGGCGGGGAACAGCGCCAGAAACTCGCTCATCACCGTGTCCTGCGTGATGATCGACTTGCCCAGGTCGCCGTGCAGCACGCGGCCGATGTAGATGCCGTACTGCACGATCACCGGCTTGTCGAAGCCGTAGGCGGCGCGCAACTGGGCGTGGCGCTCGGGGTCGATGCCGCGCTCGCCGGCCATCGTCTCGATGGGGTCGCCCGGCACCAGCCGGATGAGGAAGAACGCGAGCAGCGTCATGCCGATGAAGGTCGGCACCAGCAGGCTCACACGGGTCAGGAGGAATCGAAGCATCGACCCGCGAATATGCAAGATCGATGCCGTGGCCCTACCCGGGCCGAACCCTTACACGCGGGCTACTTCTTGGCGTCGCGCAGCTCGCGGCGCAGGATCTTGCCGACCGGTGTCTTCGGCATGTCGGTACGAAACTCTACGATTCGCGGCTGCTTGTAACCCGTAAGGTTTGCCCTGCAGTACTCGCGCACCTGCGCCTCGGTGAGCGACGGGTCTTTCTTCACGATGACCAGCTTCACGCCCTCGCCGGTCTTCTCGTCGGGCACGCCGACCGCGGCGCATTCGAGCACGCCCGGAATGAGCGCCACCACGTCCTCGATCTCGTTCGGGTACACGTTGAAGCCCGACACCAAAATCATGTCCTTCTTGCGGTCGACCACCTTGAAGTAGCCGCGCTCGTCGACCACGCCGATGTCGCCGCTCTTGAAGTAGCCGTCGGGCGTCATGACCTTGGCGGTCTCGTCGGGGCGCTGCCAGTAGCCGGCCATCACCTGCGGGCCCTTGATGGCGATTTCGCCGCGCTCGCCCACGGGCACTTCGTTGCCTTCGTCGTCGAGTAGCTTGAGCCAGGTGTTGGGCAGCGGCAGGCCGATGGTGCCGGTGTAGGCGGTGCTGTCGGTCGGGTTGCAGGTGGTCGAGGGCGAGGTCTCGGACAGGCCGTAGCCCTCGCAGATGGAGCACCCCGTCTTCTCGAGCCACAGCTTGGCGACCGCGGCCTGCACGGCCATGCCGCCGCCGACCGAGATCTTGAGGTTCTTCCAGTTGACGGTGTTGAAGTCGGGGTGGTTCGCCAGCCCGTTGAACAGCGTGTTGACGGCGGGGAAGCTGTGGATGGTGTGTTTCGACAGCTCTTTCAGCACGCCCGCGATGTCGCGCGGATTCGGGATCAGGATCAGCTTGCCGCCCGTGCGCATGTTCAACATCATGCCGACCGTGAACGCGAAGATGTGATACAGCGGCAGCGCGCACACGCTGGTGGGCTGCTCGCTGGCCGGCACCTTCTTCATGGCCGGCTCGTTCCAGGCTTCCGACTGCAGCACGTTGGCGATCACGTTGCGATGCAGCAGCACCGCGCCCTTCGACACGCCGGTGGTGCCGCCGGTGTACTGCAGCACGGCCACGTCGTCGGGGCCGATGGCCACGGGCTTGGGCGAAGCGCCGGCGCCCTTGTCGAGCGCATCGTTGAAGCGCACCGCGCCCGGCAGGCTGAAATGCGGCACCAGCTTCTTGACGTTGCGCACCACGTAGTTGACCAGCGCGCCCTTCAGGAAGCCGAGCCGGTCGCCCATGGAGGCCAGCACGATGTGCTTGATGGGCGTGGCCGCGATGCACTGCTGCAGCGTGGTGCCGAAGTTCTCCATGATGACGATCGCCTTGGCGCCCGAGTCCTTGAGCTGGTGCTCGAGTTCGCGGGGCGTGTACAGCGGGTTCACGTTCACCAGGATCAGGCCCGCGCGAAGAATGGCCGCCACCGCGATGGGGTACTGCGGGCAGTTGGGCATCATCGCGGCCACGCGGTCGCCCTTGACCAGGCCCAGCCCCTGCAGATACGCGGCGAAGGCCTTGCTCTGCTTGTCGGTCTCGCCGTAGCTGATGTCCTTGCCCATGAAGCTGTAGGCCGTGCGGTCGGCGTACTTCTTGAAGCTCTCTTCCATGAGCGCGACCAGCGACGGGTATTGCGAAGCGTCGATGTCGGCGGGCACGCCTTGCGGGTAGCTGTTGAGCCAGGGACGGTCGGTCATTGGGTTTGTCTCCTCCGGGATCTGACAGTTGAAAACGAAAACGGCGCACGAAGTGGCGCCGCGAAGATTCGCCCGCGTGGCGGGCGTGGACCTTCGGCCTATTCGATGGCCTTGCCCATATCTTCCACTACTTTTTTAGCATCGCCAAAGACCATCATCGTCTTGTCCATGTAGAACAGCTCGTTGTCCAGCCCGGCATAACCGGCGGCCATGGAGCGCTTGTTCACGATGACGGTCTTGGCCTTGTAGGCCTCCAGGATGGGCATGCCGTAGATCGGGCTGCCCTTGGTGTGCGCGGCCGGGTTCACCACGTCGTTGGCGCCCAGGATGATCGCCACGTCGACCTGGCCGAACTCGCCGTTGATGTCCTCCATCTCGAAGACCTGGTCGTACGGCACCTCGGCCTCGGCCAGCAGCACGTTCATGTGGCCGGGCATGCGGCCGGCCACCGGATGAATGGCGTACTTGACGACGATGCCCTTCTCGGTGAGCTTCGCGGCCAGTTCCTTCACCGCGTGCTGCGCGCGCGCCACCGCCAGGCCGTAGCCGGGCACGATCACCACCGTCTCGGCATTGCCGAGCACGAAGGCCGCGTCGTCGGCGCTGCCGGTCTTCACCGGGCGCTGCTCCTTGGCCGCGCCGCCGGCCGTGGCCGCCTCGCCGCCGAAGCCGCCCAGGATCACGTTGAAGAACGAGCGGTTCATGGCCTTGCACATGATGTAGCTCAGGATGGCGCCCGACGAGCCCACCAGAGAGCCGGCCACGATCAGCATCGCGTTGTTCAGGCTGAAGCCGATGCCCGCGGCCGCCCAGCCCGAGTAGCTGTTGAGCATCGACACCACCACCGGCATGTCGGCCCCGCCGATGGGAATGATGATGAGCACGCCCATCACGAAGGCCAGCGCCAGCATCGCGAAGAAAGCGCCCCAGCTTTCCGTGGCCACGAACAGCAGGCCCAGCGCGACGGTCAGCAGGCCCAGCACCAGGTTGAGCATGTGCTGGCCCTTGAACTGCACCGGCGCGCCCTGGAACAGGCGGAACTTGTACTTGCCCGAGAGCTTGCCGAAGGCGATGACCGAGCCGCTGAAGGTGATGGCGCCGATGGCCGCGCCCAGGAACAGCTCCAGCCGGTTGCCGTACGGAATGGCGTAGCGCACGAAGCCGTCGAGGATGACGGCGCCGTCGGGCGTCTGCGCGCCGATGAGCGCGGCCACGGGCGCGGCCGTGATGCCGAAGGCCCACGGCTCGGCCACGGCGGCCACGCCGATGAACACCGCGGCCAGGCCGATCATGCTGTGCATGAAGGCGACCAGCTCGGGCATCTTGGTCATCTCGACCTTGTTGGCCATGAAGGCGCCCAGGCCGCCACCGACCACCACCGCCGCCAGCACGTAGGCGATGCCGGTGCCGAAGCCAACGTTCAATGAGCGCGCCTGTCCGTGGATCAGCGCGATGGTCGTCAGCACGGCGATCGCCATGCCGGTCATGCCGAAGACGTTGCCGCGGATGGAGGTGGTGGGATGGCTCAGGCCCTTCAGGGCCTGGATGAAGCAGACGCTGGCAACCAGGTACAGCAGCGTGACGAGGTTCATGCTCACTTGGAAGCCCCCTCTTCAGCCTTGGGTGCGGCCGTCTTCTTCTCTTTCTTCTTGAACATCTCCAGCATGCGCCGCGTGACCAGGAAGCCGCCGAAGACGTTCACAGCGGCCAGCGCCACGGCCAGCACGCCCATGGTCTTGCCCAGCGGCGTGGTGGTGAGCGCGGCCGCGAGCATGGCGCCCACGATGACGATAGCCGAGATGGCGTTGGTCACCGCCATCAGCGGCGTGTGCAGCGCGGGCGTGACGGTCCACACCACGTGGTAGCCCACGTAGATGGCCAGCACGAAGATGATCAGGTTGATGACTGTGTGGGAAACGGGATCCATGGGTTCTTCTCCTCGCGTGATCGCTGTGTCTACTTGCGGGTGACCTGGCCGTCCTGCGTCATGCGGCAGGCGGCGACGATGTCGTCCTCGAGGTCGATCTTCAGCGCGCCCTCCTTGGTGACGATCAGCTTGAGAAAGTCGAGCACGTTGCGCGCGTACAGGGCCGACGCATCGGCCGCCACCAGCGCCGCGAGGTTGGTCTCGCCCACGATGGTCACGCCGTGCTTGACCACGGTCTTGTCGGCTTCGGAGATCGGGCAGTTGCCGCCGATGCCGTCGGCGCCCTTGCCGGCGGCGATGTCGACGATGACCGAGCCCGGCTTCATGGCCTTGACCATGTCCTCCGTGATGAGCGTGGGCGCGGCGCGGCCGGGAATGAGCGCGGTGCTGATCACCACGTCGGCCAGCGCCACGCGCTTGGCGACCTCGACCTGCTGGCGCGCCAGCCAGCTCGCGGGCATCGGCTTGGCGTAGCCGCCCACGCCGACGGCGGCTTCCTTCTCTTCGTCGGTGTCGTAGGACACCTCGATGAACTTGCCGCCGAGCGACTCGATCTGTTCCTTCACGCTGGGGCGCACGTCGGACGCCTCGATGACGGCGCCCAGGCGCTTGGCCGTGGCAATGGCCTGCAGGCCCGCCACGCCGACGCCGAGGATGACGACGCGCGCGGCCTTCACGGTGCCGGCGGCGGTCATCAGCATCGGGAAGAAGCGCTGGTACTTGTCCGCCGCGATCATCACGGCCTTGTAGCCGGCGATGTTGGCTTGCGACGAGAGCACGTCCATGCTCTGGGCACGCGTGGTGCGCGGGGCGGCTTCGAGGGCGAAGGCCACGACGCCGGCCGATGCCAGGCGCTGCAGGCCGCCCGCGTCGAAGGGATTGAGCATGCCGATGACGACGGCACCGCTCTTGAGCAACGCGGTTTCCGCATCAGTAGGCGTGCGCACCTTGAGCACCATGTCGGCGGAAAAAGCGCCTACTTGGTCGGTGATCTCCGCGCCCGCGGCCTGGTAGGCCGCGTCGGTGACGCTGGCGGCAATGCCGGCCCCCGCCTGTACACGAATTGCGTGCCCCGAGGCGACCAGTTTCTTCACGGTCTCGGGTGTTACGGCCACTCGGGTTTCGCCAGCCAGTGTCTCGGCAGGCACGCCTATCAGCATAGAGATCTCCTCAGAGCAAGGGGGCACACGGAACGCGCGCAGAGCTTACAGCAAGATTACAGACGCCCGATGTCGCCAACATGCAGTCTTCTTCAGGCTTCAAGCTCCGATGAATAGTGCATTCACTGCTATTCAATTGATAGTGATCAATCGGCGTTTTCCCCAAGCTGCGCTGCAGCTGGAGCGCGGAGCGTCGCGCGATTCCTGCGCCCTGATGACCGGTCGGTCGCACTCACTTTGGGCGACTTTCACCAAACCAAATTGTTGGTAACTGTAGTTAACTGTTTTTAGTCTTCGTCTGAATTTCAGAATTAGCGTGCATTAGTTGCAAACTCGAAAAATCGACACAGTCGCAAATGGATACACTTCGCCCAAATCGTCGGCTCACGGAGGTCGGCGAAGGAGAAGAAGGGGATGGAATGCGTATTGCTGTACTCGACGACAGCCCGGACCAGCTCGCGCTGATCCGCAAAGCCATGGTGGGCCTCGGACACGAGTGCCACCTCTATAAAGAAGGACGAACACTTTTGCATGCCCTGCGGCGGCAGACCTTCGACTTCCTCATCCTCGATTGGGGCCTGCCCGACATGTCGGGGCCGATGCTGGTGAAGAAGCTCCGCGTCGACCTGAAGAACCGGCTTCCCGTGCTGCTGGTGACGGACTTCTACGACGAGAGCGACATGGTCGCGGCCCTCAACGCGGGTGCCGACGACTTCATGGCCAAGCCGCTGCGCTCCGGAGAACTCGAGGCCCGCGTCAACGCGCTGCTGCGCCGGACCTATCCCGCGCGCCACGAGGCGGAGCTGGTGTTCGGGCCGTACCACTTCTTTCCGCCCTCGCGGGTGCTGAAGGTGCGCGGCAAGGCGGTGGAACTGAAGAACCGCGAGTACGAGCTGGCGCTGTTCCTGTTCCAGAACATCGGGCGCCTGCTGTCGCGGGCGCACCTGCACGAGGCCGTCTGGGGACAGGGCGTGGAGGTGCTGTCGCGCTCGCTCGACACCCACATCTCGCGGCTGCGAACCAAGCTGGACCTGCGCCCGGACAACGGCTTCCTGCTGCTGGCCATCTACGGGCTGGGCTACCGGCTCGAGGCGATCGACGAGAACAGCATGTCGAAGCTCAGCGTGCGCTAGCGCCCATGGGCTGACAACTCGCCATCCGGGAATCTCTTCCGCGCGGCAGCCTCCAACCGTTCGTGCATCGCGTGGCGCCAGGCCCTCGCGCCCGGACCCAACAACCCAAGGAAACAGTGAAACAAGGAATGAACCTCATCGTCAGGCTGCTGCTCGCGATCACGCTGCTCTGGAACTGCCTCGGCCCGGCCGCCGCGCAAGACCTGGAGGCCAGCGACATGGTGCGCGGCGGCATGCAGGCCATCCAGATGATCGACCAGGGCAAGGCCGGCGAGCTCTGGGACGGCGCCTCGGCCACCGCCCGCAAGCGCGTGACCCGCGCCGATTTCACGGGCCAGGTCGCCAAGAGCCGCGCGCCTCTCGGCGCTCCCCGCATGCGCACCTGGGTCACGGTGAACCGGCAGGTCCTTGCGGACCCCGATGCCGAAACGGCGGGCCAGTACGTCAGCATCGAATACGAGACCCGCTTCGCCAACAAGCCCGACGGCACGCTGCGCGAACTCGTGAGCTTTCACCTCGACGGCGACCGCATCTGGCGCTTCAGCGGCTACGTGCTGAGGTAAAAGCCTCGCATGGCATCACCACGCTGGAAACCCAATGTCACCGTCGCGGCGGTGATCGAACGCGACGGACGCTTTCTGCTGGTCGAGGAGCAGGCCGGCGATGGCCTTCGGCTCAACACGCCGGCGGGCCACCTGGACCCGGGCGAATCCCCGGCCGAGGGCTGCGCGCGCGAAACGCTCGAAGAAACCGCCCACCATTTCACGCCGACCTCGCTCATCGGCATCTACATGGCACGCGCACGGCCGGTGGCGGAAGGCGGCGAAGACATCACCTACATGCGCTTCGCCTTCGCGGGAACGCTGGGCGCTTTCGAGGAAGGCCGTGCGCTCGACGACGGCATCGTTCGCACGGTCTGGATGACGCTGGACGAAATCCGCGCCAGCGTGGCGCGGCACCGCAGCCCGCTGCTGCTGCAGTGCATCGAGGACCACCTGGCCGGCAAGCGCTACCCGATGGAGATCGTGCAGGTCGACGATTCGGTGCGCTCGGCGCCCTGAATCAGCCGATCAGACGATCACGCCGCCGCCCAGGCAGCGCTCGCCGTCGTACAGCACGGCCGATTGCCCGGGCGTCACCGCCCATTGGGGCGCACCGAAACGCAGGCTGAATGCCTCGTCGGCACTCCCGGCCGCACCGGGTTCCCCGCCGCCCATCTCGCAGGGCGCATCCGCCTGCCGGTAGCGCGCCTTCGATCCGTACTCGCCGGCCGGGGGCGCCTCGCCCGACACCCAGCTCGCGCCGTCCGCCTTGAGCTCCGACGACAGGAGCCACGGATGGTCGTGCCCCTGCACCACCCACAGCGTGTTCTTTTCGACGTCCTTGCGCGCCACGAACCACGGCGAATGGTCGCCCGAGCCGCGCTGCGCGCCCTTGTCCTTGACGCCGCCGATGCCCAGCCCCTGCCGCTGCCCCAGCGTGTAGAAGCTCAGCCCCTGGTGCTCGCCCAGCTTGCGGCCGCGGTCGTCCTTGATGGGGCCCGGCTCCTTGGAGATGTAGCGGTTCAGGAAATCGCGAAACGGCCGCTCGCCGATGAAGCAGATGCCGGTCGAGTCCTTCTTCTTCGCGTTGGGCAGTCCGATGTCTTCCGCGATGCGGCGCACTTCGGTCTTGTGCAACTCGCCGACGGGAAACAGCGTCTTCGACAGCTGCGCCTGGTTCAGGCGGTGCAGGAAATAGCTCTGGTCCTTCGACGGGTCCAGCCCCTTGAGCAGCTCGTGCCTGCCAGTGGCTTCGTTCGACCGCACGCGGGCGTAGTGGCCGGTGGCGATCTTCTCGGCGCCCAGGCGCATGGCGTGGTCGAGAAAGGCCTTGAACTTGATCTCGGCGTTGCACAGCACGTCGGGGTTGGGCGTGCGGCCGGCCTTGTATTCGCGCAGGAACTCGGCGAACACGCGGTCCTTGTAGTCGGCGGCGAAGTTGACGTGCTCGATCTCGATGCCCAGCACGTCGGCCACGCTGGCGGCGTCCACGAAGTCGATGTTCGACGAGCAGTACTCGCTGTCGTCGTCGTCTTCCCAGTTCTTCATGAAGATGCCGACCACCTCATGCCCCTGCTGCTTGAGCAGGTGCGCCGTGACGGCGGAGTCCACCCCGCCGCTCAGTCCCACCACGATCCGATGATTTGCCATAAGCCCGCCATTGTCCCAGCCCGGCGGTAGGGGCTGGCGGCGTGTGGGAAATCGGGAAAACCCGTGTCGCCGGCTTGTCAGCGGCAACCCCACGGCGCGAAGGGCCGGCGCTACAGTGCCCCTGAACGAGGCGGCCCCGTCCGCCCGCGCGATTTGCAACAACAGCACAGCGGAGACAAGACGCATGGCCACCCCCTCCCCCGCCACGGCTTCCGGCCACGACCTGCCCTGGACGCGCAACTACCCGAGCGGCATGCGCTGGGACGCCGAACTGCCCGTGAAGCCGGTGCAGCAGATGCTCGACGAGGCCGTGGCGCGCTGGCCCGACCATTCGGCGGTCGAGTTCATGGGCCAGTCGCTCACCTACCGGGAGCTCGGCGCCGCGGTCGATCGCGCCGCCAGGGGCCTGCAGGACCTGGGCGTGAAGCCCGGCGTGCACGTGGGCCTGTACCTGCCCAACACGCCGCACTACCCGATCGCCTTCTTCGCCGTGCTCAAGGCCGGCGGCACGGTCGTCAACTACTCGCCGCTGGACGCCGAGCGCGTGCTGGCCCACAAGATCGAGGACAGCCGCACCGACATCCTGGTCACGCTCGACCTCGTCAACCTGTACCCGCTGATGGCGCGCCTGCTCGACAACTCGCGCCTGAAGACGCTGGTGGTCGGCAGCCTCGGCGACTACGGCGCGGCGGGCGACAAGGTGCAGGCGCAACTGCAGGCGGCCGGCCAGGTCGCGCCCGTGCCCACCGACGCGCGCCACGTGCGCTTCACCGACCTGCTGAAGAGCCAGGGCGCGCACCACGCGTACCCGCTGGGCGACCTGGCCGAGGAGATCGTGGTGCTGCAGTACACCGGCGGCACCACCGGCTTGCCCAAGGGCGCGATGCTCACGCACGCCAACCTCACCTCGGCCTCGGCGCAGTACTACGAGTCCACGCGCGGCGAGCCGCCCATCCTGGACGAAGGCAAGGAGCGCTTCCTGGTGGTGCTGCCGCTGTTCCACATCTTCGCGCTCAGCGCCGCGATGCTGCTCGGCGTGCGGCTGGGCGCGGCGCTGGTGCTGCACACGCGCTTCGATGTCGACGCGGTCATGAACGAGCTCGCGGCCAGCAAGATCAGCGTGTTCCCCGGCGTGCCGACGATGTACACCGCCATCCTCTCGCACCCCAAGGCGAAGGAGATGGACCTGCGCTCGCTCAAGTTCTGCGGCTCGGGCGGCGCGCCGCTGCCGGTGGAGGTGGAGCAGCGCTTCTTCGCGCTCACCGGCTGCCACCTGAACGAAGGCTGGGGCATGACCGAGACCTCGCCCGTGGGCACCTTCACGCCCGCGCGCGGCGTGCGCAAGGCAGGCTCGTGCGGCATGCCGCTGCCGCAGGTGCGCATCAAGCTCGTGAGCCTGGACGATCCGGCCAAGGACGTCACCACCTTCGGCGAAGCCGGCGAGCTGTGCATCAGCGGCCCGAACGTGATGAAGGGCTACTGGAACAACCCGAAGGCCACCGCCGAGTCGATGACCGCCGACGGCTATTTCCGCAGCGGCGACGTCGCCAAGATGGACGCCGACGGCTACCTCTACATCGTCGACCGCACCAAGGACATGCTGCTGTGCGGCGGCTACAACGTGTACCCGCGCGTGCTGGAAGAAGCGGTGTACGAACACCCTTCGGTGGCCGAGGTGTGCGTGATCGGCATTCCCGACGACTACCGCGGCCAGTCGCCCAAGGCCTTCGTGAAGCTGAAGGAAGGCGCGCAGGAACTGACGCTGGACGCGCTCAAGGCCTTCCTGAAAGACCGCCTGGGCAAGCACGAGATGATCGGCGCGCTGGAGATTCGCGCGGAGCTGCCGAAGACGGCGGTGGGCAAGCTCTCGAAGAAGGACCTCGTGGACGAGGAAGCCCGCAGGCGAGGCTGAACACGAGGCTGAACAGCAAAAGCCCGCCAGCGGGCTCGAGCCTCGGTGGTTACTGCTTCTTCTGCCCGAACGCCTCGGCCAGCAGCTCGTAGGAGCGCAGCCGGGCCGCATGGTCGAACACCTGCGAGGTGATCATGAGTTCGTCCGCGCCGGTGCGCGCCACGAAGGCTTCCACGCCCTTCTTCACCGTCTCGACCGAGCCCACGGCGGAGCACGACAGCACCGAGTCGAGCAGCGCGTTCTCGGCCGGCCCGACCTTCTGGCGGTAGTTTTCCACCGGCGGCGGCAGGCGGCCGGGGCGGCCGCTGCGCAGGTTCACGAAGGCCTGCTGCCACGAGGTGGCGCGGAACTCGGCCTCGGCGTCGGTGTCGGCCGCGAACACGTTGAAGCCCAGCATCACGTACGGCTTGCTCAACTGCGCCGACGGCTTGAAGGTCTCGCGGTAGATCTGGATGGCCTGCATGATCTGCTGCGGCGCGAAGTGCGAGGCGAACGCATAGGGCAGGCCCAGGTGTGCCGCCAGCTGCGCGCCGAAGGTGCTGGAGCCCAGGATCCACACCGGCACCTCGAGCCCCGCGCCCGGCACGGCTTTCACGGCCTGCTGGGGCGCCTTCGACATGAAATCCATCAGCTCGACCACGTCCTGCGGGAACTGGTCTGAGTCCGACTCCAGGTTGCGCCGCAGGGCGCGCGCGGTGCGCTGGTCGGAGCCGGGCGCGCGGCCCAGGCCCAGGTCGACGCGCCCCGGATACAGCGACTCCAGCGTGCCGAACTGCTCGGCGATCACCAGCGGCGAATGGTTGGGCAGCATCACCCCGCCGGCGCCGATGCGGATGGTGGAGGTGCCCGCCCCCACGTACGACAGCAGCACGGCCGTGGCCGCGCTCGCGATGCCCGGCATGCCGTGGTGCTCGGCCAGCCAGTAGCGCGTGTAGCCCAGCTTTTCGCCTTGCTGCGCGAGCGAGAGCGAGTTGCGGAACGACTGCGCGGCGTCGCTGCCCTCGGTGATCGGGGAAAGGTCGAGGATCGATAACGGAATCATGGCGCGATCATGGCGCGAACCGCCCGACGGCGTCGCCCGAGGGGCTATTCGGTTTGGTATAGCGTGCTCACGCTCGCGAAGTCGCGCCCGTTCTGCTCCACGTTCACCTGGAACGGCACGCTTTCCCCGGGCGCGATGGCCGGCAGGTTGTCCACCAGCTTGAAGCCGGTGAGCTGCCCGTTGCGGTCGCGCAGGCTCACCCACAGGCGCACCTTGCCGACGATGCTGCTGCCCGGGTTCTTCACGCTGCCCGTGACCTCCACGCTCTTGTAGGTGAAGCGCTGGCTGAAGTTGAGCAGCACGCTGCCGGTCTCGGCCTTCGTGCCCGTCACCTTCACCTCCATGGGCTTGCGCGGGCCCGGCAGCGCGGCACGGCGCATGGGCTTCCATTCGATGCGCGTCTGCGTGATGCGCTCCATGTCCTCCGGCTCCAGGAAGATCGGAAAGCGTTCGCCCGGATACAGGTACGCCAGCCCCGCGATGTTGGTGGTGCCGTGGAACTTGTTGCCGCTGTAGCGCGAGATCACGCCGCCCGGCGCGAGCACCACCGCGTCGGTGCTGCGGTTGACCAGCTCGCCCAGGAACAGCCGCTGCTGGATGTTGTTGCGCCCGTCCACCAGCGGCAGCAGCTCAAGCTGCCTGTCGTCGAAGCGCTCGCTGTCTTCGGCCAGCAGGTCGTCGGTGCCCAGGCGCAGGTCGGGGTTGAAGTTTTCCGGGCCGCCGGCCGTGCGAATCACGCGGTCGGCGCTGCGCACCGGCGTGCGCGCGCCGCTGCTTTCGAGCGTGCTGTAGCCGATGCGGTAATCCCACGCCGCAATGGCGGCGGCGCGGCCGAAGCGCGCGATGCTCACGTCCACCGAGGTGCGCGCGCCGGGCGCCAGTTCGTTGGCCTGCCCGTAGCCGTGGCCGAAGCCGATCACCTGGCCCGCGTCGTCGTACAGCGTGACCAGCACCTCGATGCCGCCGATGGCGGTGGCGTCCTTGCGGTCGTTGGCCACGCGGCCCACCAGCCGCACGCGCTCGCCCTGCTGCACGAGCCGCGCCCGCGCGAAGGCCAGGCGCGGCCCCTGCACGCTGCTGTAGGGCTCGCTGAGCTTCTGCACGCGCAGCTCCTGGCGCGTGACGTTCTTGCCGCTGGGCATGTCGATGAGCGCGGGCGCGCTCTCGCCGGGCTCCAGCACGGCGATGGGCAGCGTCTCGCTGCGCTCGTCGAGGCGGCTGTCGCCGTCGTAGTACACCGCGCGGATGCTGGCGCGCGACAGCGGCTTGCCGGTCTCGTTGCGCGCCACCACCAGCAGCTTGGGCTGTGCCGAGCTGCCGCTGCCCACCAGCACCTGGCGCGGCTCGCCGAGCTTCACGCCGTCGGTGGGAATGGTGCGGTCCACCAGCGCCGCGACCGTGGGCCGCTGCGCATCGGACGTGCCGCGCGACTTGAAGAACAGCAGCCCCACCACCTGGAACACCAGCACCGCGCCCAGCACGATGGCCACGCCGATGCCGGCCTTGCGCAGCATCAGCTTCTGCCGCAGCGCCTCTTCCGCCGCGAGCCGCCGGCCGGCCTCGTTCTTCACCTGGTCGAGCACGCGCTCGAGCCGGTCGGACACCTTGTCTTCCACCAGCGTGACCGAGCCGCAGTGCTCGCAGGTGTATTCGTTCAGGCCCGTGCGCTTGAGCACGCTGCTGCCGCATTCGCCGCACTTGAGCGTCTGGAGGTCGATGGTCATGCGTTGGTTCTTACCAGCCGAAGGTGTCGGCAATGTCCTCGGCCGCGCTCGCGCCGCCGAGCAGCGGCGCAAGGCGTTCGATCAGGCGGGCGCGGTGCACGGGGTCGACCTCGCAGTCGTCCTCGTTTGTGAAGATCTCGTCGCCCGCCTCGTCCCACACCTGGCCGATGGTGCCCAGGCACGCGGCCATCTGAAAGATGTCGTCAAACAGCGGCCCGTTGTCTTCCCAGGCGCCCGCGCCGTGCATCGCGAACTGGATCGCGCCCGTGCGCAGGTCGAAGATGAACGGGTCGGCGCCCTGGTCGGCCACCACCAGCCAGTGCTCGGGCCAGTCGGCCAGCCGCTCGCCGGTGATGCCCTGCCAGCGGTAGCCCGCCTGCAGCTGCCACAGGCGCGAGAGCGGCGGAATGCTGAAGGGGTTGCCGGCGGTGGGCACCGTGAGGCCGGCATGGCCGACGCGCTCGTTGATCCATTCGCCCAGCGGCCCCACCTGCTCGTAGAAAGTGGCGATGGCCGGCGGCAGCGCGATGTCGCCGCGCCAGTGGTCCGCGGCCGTCTGCGTTGCCAGCGCGCCGTGGGGAGCGAGGGCCGCGCGGGCCTGTTCGATCGATGCCAAGTTTTTTCTCCGTTCAGGGGTTGCAGGCAGCCTGCAGTGCGGTGTGCAAGGCGGCCACGTCGCCGGGCGCGACTTCGCGCACGCCGAGGCCCGACAGGCCACAGGCAGTGGACGCCACCACCGGCACGCCGGCCGCCACGGCGCGCAGCAAGGCGCGCGGCGCGTGTTCGATGTGCGCCGGAAGCACGACGACGCTGGCACCCGCCAGTGCATCGCCGCGCCAGTTCATGTGTTCGACGTGCGCAATGCCTTGCCACAGGCGTGCGTCGTCCGACGGCGAGCCCCACACGCGCAGCCGGCACGGCATGCCCTGCAGCGCGGCGGCGAGCTCGCGTGCGCCCTTGCGCGCCAACGCGCTGGCGGCGAACACGACGAGCGGCAAGCGCTCGTGCTCACGCTCGATCGCGGTTGCCTTCATTTCAGGCAGCACCCAATCGAGCGGCTGCAGCGTGGCCTGCGGCACCAGCACGCCCAGATGCCGCGCGACCTCGGCGTGCGGCGTCACCACGACGGCCGCGCGCGCCAGCGCAAGCGCCTCGGCGCGCACAAGCAGCGGGTCGGCGCGAAAGTCGCGCAGCGTGGCGTCTTCAGGCCACTGCCGGGCCGCGGCGTCGAGCCGTGCTTCCACCTCGGCCATCGGCAACGCACCGGCCAGCACCGTGACGCGGCGGCCATCGAGCGCGCCGATGCGCTGCAGGTGCGGCAACAGCGCCTGCTCGACGACCAGGTGCGTGTGCGCGGGCTCCAGGCGCGCCGCGAAGGCGAGCGCAAGCCAGCGCTGGCCGTCGATCAGGCTGGCCTGCCGCCGCCCCGCCTGCCGCGCCCACAACCGCTGCCACAGCGCGCGGCGCACGCTCACGGCGGCCGGCGATTGCGGCGGCGGCGTGCCTTCGGCGACCGGTTCGCGGTGCCAGCCCGTCGCAGGCCGCCGCCAGAACGCGAGCCGCAAGGGCAGCGGCTGCATGCGTTGCGCGTCGGGGTGATGCGCATGAAGGTAGCGCGCGAACTCGGGCGTCCAGCCATCGACCAGCACGGCGGTGCGCCCGCGCGGCCCGACATCGACGGGCGGGCGATGGCGAAAGCAGGTGGTCTGGTCGCAGCTCAGGCAGCCGCGCGCGAGCGGCAGCACCGGGGTGTCGCCAACTTCGCCAGCTTCGTTCGCGCGCCGCAGCACCAGCGCGGGCTTCGACACCAGCGGCGAACGCGCGCGAATGCGCAGCACCAGTTCGCTGTCGGTCAGCTCCACCTCGAGCCGCCACGCGTGCCGGGCCCGCAGCTTCAGGTCGACGTAGTTCCAGAACACGGTGGCGTCGATGGCATCGCCGCCGGCGCTCCCAGCCTGCTCGATGCGCGCGCTGTGCCCATGGCGCTCGACCAGCTCGAAACCCGCGCGCGCGGCGACGGTGGCCAAGGCGTTCGACAACTGGCACAGGCCGCCTGCCAGCGTCGGCACCACGCAACCGCCGCGCAGCTCGCGGCCCACGACGAAGCCGCGCCATGCGCCGGGCCGGCCCAGCTGGCGCCAGAAGCTCAGCACCTCGCCGGCAGGCACCTCGATGGCGTCGAACGCGCGGCGCGCCACGCGCAGGTTCTGCACCTTGCCCGCCACCAGGGGAAATTCGTCCGCTCGACCGTCGGCCCACAAGGGCGTGCGGCAGTGCGCGAGCACAGGCGCGTCGGCCAGCGCGTGGCCGACCTGCCAGCGTCGCGCCGACGGCCGCAGCGTTTCGCGCAGTGCGTGGACCGTGGCGAGCAGCCGCGAGCGCAGCCAGAAGTCGATCGCGTCGATGCGGCGCGGCGGCTGCCAGGCCTGCACGCTCACGCGGCGGGGCCTCGCTTGCGCCATTGGCCGAGGTCGGCCTCGATGCGCTCTTCGATGTTGCCGCTCCAGTGCGCGCCGAAGCCGGCGGCGCGCAGCAGTTCGACGATGCGGTGGCCCACCACCACGGTGTTGGCCTCGCGCTGCTCGATCTCGGGGATCATGCCGCCGCTGAAGGCCAGGTGCAGGCGGCCGGTGCGCACCGCGGTGTCCAGGTCTTGCGAGTGATAGAAGCAGCAGCCGCGAATGCCCGAGTCTTGCCGGCCCGCAGCGCGCCAGTGCTCGCGCACGTCGTCGTGGCCGTCGGCCAGCGTGTTGCCCGCGCGGTGCAGCGCAATGATCTTCTCGCCGCGCAGCTGCGCGAACACCGCTTCGAGGCGGTCGTATTCGGTCAGCGCGGGCCAGGTGGCCTCGTCGGCATGCTTGGCGGCGCAGGCGCGCGCGGCCTCTTCCTTGACCCAGGCACGGTCTTCGGCGGTGAGCTCGTCCGGATCGAGGTACTCGTCGGTGATCATCCATTCGATGTCGGCATCGGGATGAAAGCCGCTCCACACCAGGTCGTGGATGCGTCCGCGCGTGTCTTCAGGGGCGAGAGTGAGGGCCATGCGTGTTGGGTTGCCGCGGTGGCGGCGACGAATCATGCTTTCTTGTTTGCGGGCGGGAGCGCCTTCGTATTTTCGCCCACTGCACCAGGATGGCGCAGTAATGCAAAAGCATGATGGCCGTGCAGCCACCCCCTCCGGTCCGCGCCATCATGAAGGATGCGCGGTGGCAAGGCAATGCGCCGTTTGGCGCAGGCCCTCGGGCTCACGCAAAGCTGGGCGAGCCTGCCCGGCACGGCGCACCGGCGTGGTGCCGCGAAGGCCAGTGGCTATGCTCGGCGGCTCTTTATGCAGCAACGCCACCCCTCCATCGACCTGATCGCCCACTTGCAGGGCGCATCGCCGGGCTACGGCTTCGCTTCGTCCGACGGCCGCTACCAGGCGGCGCTGGTCGGCGCCGACACCGTGATCGTCGACCTGCACACGCAGCGCATGCACCGCGCCCCCGGCGTGTACCCGCGTGAATTCGACGACGCACCCCCGCCCGGCACGCCGGCCCCCGCGTTGCGCGTGGAAGGCGAGGAAACCGCCACCGCCTGCATGCCCGCGTGGACCGATGTGCAGTGGATCGGGCTGGCCCACGCTGATGCGGACACCGACGCCGACATCGCACCGCCCGGCTTCTGGCAGCCCTGGCCCGACCCGCGCGCGGTCGGCCTGCCGCCATTGCAGGAGCAACTGCCCATCGAGTGGCGTTCCGACGCGCCGCAGGCCACGGAGCGCACGGCGAAGCCGGCTTCCGACTGGGTGGCGTGGCTGGTCGCGCTCGCGGTGCTGCTGTACTTCGCGGCCTTCGGCTTCCAGGCGATGACCTGGGCGCTGCGTGGCGGCTGGAACTGGCTGTGGCTGCTGGTCGGGCCACCGCTGTTCGGCGTCTTCGCGGTGTCGGCCGTGCGGATGGTCGTGGAGCGGGTGCGCGAGCGCAGGCGCATTTGCGTGGCGCTGGACAACATGGCGCTGGAACGCGGCGAGGGCTTTCGCGTGGGCGAGCCGCTCGCGCTGCGCCTGCGCGCGACGGTGGCCGTCCCGGCGAAGGACGATGAACGCACGGTGCCGCCCGAGCGCATCACGGTGCGCCTGATGCGCCGATCCGTTCGCGGCGAGGCCGACGGCGGCTGGACGCTGGTGGACGAATGCCGCGACGAGGCCATCGCCCTTCGCGAAGACGAGCGCGACGGCAGGTTGCGCTACGCCTGCGAGCTGCGCGCGCCCCTAGAGGCTGCCGACGCTCCTTCGGCAACGACCGCGCAATGGTGGCTAGCGCTGCACGACGCCACCGCTGCCCCCGCCGCGCCCTTCATGGTCGCGGCGCTGCGGCTGCTGCCCGCGCGCTGACTCAGCGCTGCGCGGCCGAGGCGATGGCCGCGAGCAGCGTGTCGGTGCTGCGCACGCGGCCCATGCGCGGGAACAGCTCCCTGTTCGCGAAGTCGTGCGGCTCGGCCGCCAGCGAACTCATCGCGTCCTCGGCGAACACCAGTTCGTAGCCCCGGTCGAAGGCGGCGCGCGCGGTCGACTCCACGCCGAAGTTGGTCGCGATGCCGCTCATCACCAAGGTCTTGATGCCGCGGCGGCGCAGTTGCTGGTCGAGGTCGGTGCCGTAGAAGGCGCCCCACTGGCGCTTGGTGACCAGCACATCGGCCGGCTGCACCTGCAACTCGGGCACCAGCTCGGAGAACTCGGGCGGCGGCACCGGCGAGCCGGCCGGGCGGCTGATGGAGGCGTCGGCCGGCAGGCTCAGCAGCGCGGCCACGTCCACCCGCACCCACACCACGGTACCGCCGGCGGCGCGCAGCGCGTCGGCGATGCGCTTGCTTCGCTGCACCACGTCGGCGGCAGTGTGCGGGCCGAGCTGGCGGCCGACATTGCTGCGCTGCAGGTCGATGGAAATGAGGGCGGTCTGGTGGGGGTTCAGGTCGAGGGATTGCATCCTGGCCATCGTAGCCAGGCGGTCTGAGCCCTTCATGAGCGATACGGCCCGCGCAGAAAAAAGCCGGGCCCTGCACACGCAGGGCCCGGCTTTTTCCAGGTCCGGGTCGGTGCCCGCAGAAGCGGGCAGGCCGACAAGAAGGCCGATGCTTACGGCGCCATGTTTACAGCGGCAGAGCGTCGCCATGGGCGGCAGCGCGGGCTGCGGCACGCACCGCGGCGCGGTCCACCGAGCTGGCCACCAGCGGTGCGACGCCGGAGTTGGCGCCTTCGGCGTACGGGTCGGCGCTGTGGGCGGCGGCAACGGCTTCAGAGCGGACGATGGCGCGGTCGGCCGTCGACACGATCACCGGGGCCGGGCCCGAGTTGGCGCCGGTGGCGTAGGGGTTGGCGCTGTGCGCTGCAACCACGGCCTGGCTGGCGACGTCGGCGCGGCTGGCGGCCGAGGTCAGCTGGTGCACGCCTTCGTAGGTTTCGGCGTGGGCTGCACCGGCAGCGGCCAGCAGGGCGATGGAGATGGCGGAGAGGAGCTTCGAGGCGGTCATTTGGATTTCCTTCAATTCGTTTGTTCTTGCTTGGATGATTTCGAACCGGTCTTGGGTGGGTCACCGTCCCTCCGGGGGGCGGCCACCTCGCTCGGGGCCCTGTTCACCCAGATCGGCTTGGGGGCCGGTCTGTGAATGAATTGTGCGCCTGGATCTAAGTAAAAACCCTTATGAACCAGAACCGCGGTGTTCACACTCTGGAAACAATCACGCAGCCCGAAGGCGGCCTGCGGCCTTGTCGTAGAGTCGTCGGATGCGCGCGCCGGCCCCCTCCTTTTTGCCCCCTTTGCCTTCTTTCGCCTCGTGGGGCACCCCCGAAACCGTGTTCGATCGCCTGCCCGGCGCCTGGGCGCTGGAGCGAACCATCGAGGGCCAGGCCACGATGTCCGGCACCGCCGTGTTCACCCCGCTGGAGGCCGGCCTGCTGAAGTACCGGGAAGAAGGCCGCATCCGCCTTGCCGACGGCAAGGAGTTCGACGGGCACCGCGACTACGTGTTCGAGCGCGCCCCGGGTGGCTTCGTGGTGCACTTCGCGGAAACGCCGCGGCGGCTGTTCCATGCCATCGCGGTCTTGCCCGAGGGCGACGCGCTCGCCGGCTCGGCCACGCACCTGTGCACGCCCGACACCTACGACAGCGCCTACTGCTTCCTGCCGGACGGCAGCTTCACCATCCGCCACACGGTGCACGGCCCGCGCAAGGACTACCTGTCGGCCACCGTCTTCAGGCGCCGCGCCGGGTAGCTCGGGCGCTCAGTCGCGGTCCAGCCGCCAGCCCGGCATGCCGCGCGCCACCGTCTGCACGAGCATCGCGCAGATGCCGCACTTGATCAGGTCGCCCGGAATGAACACCAGCATGGCCAGCGTGGCCTGCGCCAGCGACATGTGGGCCACCCACGACAGCCCGACGATGCCGATGGCGTAGACCACCCCGATGCCGCCCAGCACCGACGACACGAAGGCCGCGGCCAGCAGCGGCAGGCCTCCAACACCGGAAGCACCGGAAGCGCTCGAAGCCCCCGCTGCACTTGCGGCACCCGTGCCACGGCGCACCGCCACGCGCATCAGCAGCCGCATCGCCAAGCCGCAAGCGAAGGCCCCGAACAGCCAGCCGAACAAGAAGCCCGAGGTCGGCCCCACGAACACCGCCAGGCCGCCGCGCCCTCCCGACAGCAGCGGCAGCCCCAGCGCCACCGCCAGCAGGAACAGCCCGATGGCCAGGAAGCCGCGGCGCGGCCCCAGCAGGCAGCCCGCCAGCATCACGCCCAGCGACTGCAGCGTGATCGGCACGCCGAACGGCAGGTCGATCTTCGGAATCAGGCCGAACACCGCCATCAGCGCCGCGAACAGCGCGATGTACGACAGGGAGCGGGACGAAGTGAGGGAGCCGGTGGTGGTCATGGCAATGCAATCGCGATCGGTGGATCGGTGAAGAAATGAAAGGTCAGCGGCCCAGCCGCGCCGCCAGCGCGTCGGCCACGCGCTCGGCCGTCTGCAGCGTGCGGATGGTCAGCGGCGCCAGCAGCCGCAGGCCGCCGCCGTGGCCGGTGCGCGCGCGGTAGGCGTCGTCCAGGCGCTGCCACTGCACGTAGAAATTTTCGGCGAAGCGCAGCATGAGCCCCAGGCCCAGCGCGATGCGCTCGGTCGGCACGCCCAGGCGCCGCAGCGGGTGCAGCACCGCCTCCAGCACCGCCAGCAGGTCCTCGAAGCGGGTGGTGAGCGTGAGCATCAGCGCGAGCGTGGCGGCGCTGGCCAGGCGCAGCGCGCTCACCACGCCGAACGACGTGGTGCCCATGGCCCAGTGGAAGCCGACGATCATCGCGCCCGCGATGGCCACGCCCAGCAGCATGCGCGCGCGGCGCCACGCAGGCGGCCCGAGCGACGCGAAGATCGCAAGCACCACCGCGCAGGCCACGGCCAGCACCACGGGCCGCTCCACCAGCACCAGCAGCGTGCCGCACACCGACAGCACCGCGAGCTTGACCCACGCGGCCATTGCGTGCATCCACGTCGGCTGGTCCGAATAGAGGCTACGCATGGCGGGCCCGCTCCAGCGCGGCGCGCTCGCGCACGTTCGCGGCATAGGCCTCGCACACCTCGCGGCCCGGGCCGTCGGCGCGCACCTTGCCCTGTTCGAGCCACAGCACGCGCTCGAAATCGACCACGTGGTCCAGCAGGTGCGTGGACAGCACGATCTGGTGGTCGGTGGCCTCGAGTTGCGCCGCGAGCCGCGCCTGGCTCAGCAGGTCGAGGCTGGCGAAGGGCTCGTCCAGCAGCAGCGTGGCGGGCTCGCTGATCTGCAAGGCCAGCAGGCACACCTGCTGGCGCTGCCCCTGGCTCAGTTCGCCCACGGCGCGCCCGGCCCAGGCTTCGAGCCCCCGCCGCGCAAGAAACTCGCGCGCCTGCTGCCGCGCGGCTTGGCGGGTTTCGCCGCGCGCCGTGAGGCTGAAGGCCAGTTCCTCGGCCACGGTGGGAAAGATGATTTGGTCGTCGGGGTTCTGGAACATCAGGCCGACGTGCTTCGACAGCTGCTTGCGGTCGGTCTGCGTGTCGAAGCCGTGCACCGTGACCCGGCCCTGCTGCGGCTGCTCCAGCCCGCTGATCAGCCGAAACAGGCTGCTCTTGCCCGCGCCGTTGTCGCCGACCAGGCCGATGCGCGCCTCGTGCAGGCTCAGCGTGAGCCCCTCGAACACGTGCTGGCTGCCGCGCACCAGCGTCACCGCGTCGAGGCGGATGCTGTGCGGGGAACGGGTTTCGGGCGGGGTGGGCTGCTGCAAGGGGCGCCCACTGTACCCGAACCCGCACTGCGGACCGGCCCCAAACCCGCCCTGCGGGTCGGCATCTGAACCCGCCCTGCGGACGGGGTGCTCAGCGCGCGGCGGGAAACAGCCCGTTGATCTCCCCGACCGACAGCATGCCCTCGCCCATCGCGGCGAAGCGCCCCTGCGCGAAGGCCTCCGTGGCGATGCGCTGCACCAGCCCCAGCGCCGACTGCAGCGGCCCGCAGCCCAGGCTGATGCGCCGGGCCCCGGCGCGCGCCAGGTCGCCGGCCGGCGGCGCGCCGGCATAGCCCGCGTACACGTTCACCGGCAGGCGCACCGCGCTCGCGAGCCCGGCGATCTCGTCCAGCCCGGCCATGCCGGGCACGAAGATGCCGCTCGCGCCCGCCGCCTCGCACAGCCGCGCGCGGCGCTTCGCCTCTTCGAAGCGGGCCGCGGGATCGTCCCAGGGCACGAAGTAGGCGTCGGTGCGCGCGTTGATGAAGAAGCGCGCGTCCAGCTCGCGGATGGCGGCGATGCGCTCGCACAGCACATCGGCCGGTGCCAGCTCACGGGTGCCGGGCCGCGTGCCGTCCTCGATGTTGATGCCGGCCACACCCATGTCGATCAGCGCGCCCGCCACGTCGACCACCGCCTGCGTGCTCTCGCCGAAGCCGCTCTCGATGTCGACGCTCACCGGCACGGCGCTCGCGCGGCAGATGCGCGCGCAGGCCGCGAGCAGCTCGCTCGCCGGCATGCGCTCGCCGTCCGCGTAGCCCAGCGACCAGGCCATGCCCGCGCTGGTGGTGCCGATGGCCGTCGCCCCGGCGCGCTCGACGACGCGGGCACTGACGGCGTCCCACGCGTTCACGAGCACGAGCGGCTCGGAGCGCGTGTGCAGTTGATGGAAGACGTCTGTCTGGCATTGCGCGTCGCTGGGCCGCATGGTCGTTCGTTCCGAAGGAGTGGGAATGAACGCAGCCTACCTACGATGCACCGGCCCGACTTGGAAAAAACTGCTGTTCGCGGCGCCGGCCGGCGAACTCACCTCACCGCCACCGGCCGGTGAACCTCATTTCACTCCGTAGCGCCGCGCCGCCCGCAGCGCCACCAGGCTCACCACCACGCCGAAGGCCACGTAGAACGACGGCGCGATCTTGCTGCCCGTGGCCGCGATGAGCCAGGCGCTGATGAAGGGCGCGAAGCCGCCGAAGATCGCCACGCCGAAGCTGTAGCTCACCGACAGCCCCGTGCCGCGCGTGGCCGCGGGGAACAGCTCCGACATCGCCGCCGAGATCGGCCCCCAGTACGCCGAGGCCACCACGCCCATCGCGGTGAGCGCGAGCATCAGCGCCGGCACCGACGGATGGTTCACCAGCAGGTAGAACAGCGGCACGATCATCACGCCCATCACCAGCGCCGCGCCGCGCATGATGACCACGCGCCCCACACGGTCCGACAGGCCGCCGAACACCGGCACCAGCACAAACTGCAGCACGCCGAACCAGAAGGTGCCCGCGAACGCCATCGACGCCGGCAGGCCCAGCTGGCGCACCGCGAAGGTGGGCATGAACAGCCCCGTGTAGGCCACCACCGTGGCCAGGATGATGAGCCCCATGGCCGCCAGCGTGCGCCCGCGCTGCTCGACCAGCGTGGTGCGCACCGGCGTGGCTTGCTGCACCTGTTGCGCCGCGCGCTTGAACTCCTGCCCCTCGTCGAGGTGGCGGCGGATGTACAGGCCGGCCGGCCCGATCAGCAGCCCAAAGAAGAACGGAATGCGCCAGCCCCACGCCAGCAGTTGCTCGGGCGTGAGCAGCGTGTTCAGCCCCATGCCGAAACCCGCCGCCAGGAAGGTGGTGATGCCCTGGCTCGCGAACTGCCAGCTGGCGAAGAAGCCGCGCCGGCGCGGGTCCTGCTCGGCCAGCAGCGCGGTGGCGCTGCCGAACTCGCCGCCCGCGGCAAAGCCCTGCAGCAGCCGCGCGAGGATGACCAGCCCCGGCGCCCACAGCCCGATCTGCGCGAAGGTCGGCGACACCGCGATCAGCAGCGTGCCGCACAGCATGATCGCCATCGACAGCGTCAGCGCGTTCTTGCGTCCGCGTGCGTCGGCGTAGGCGCCGAGCACCAGCGAGCCGACCGGGCGCATCACGAAGGTCACGCCGAAGGTGCCCAGCGTGATGAGCAGCGACACGCTCTCGTTCTCCGCGGGAAAGAACAGCTTGGAGATGGTCACGGCCAGGAAGCCGTAGATCACGATCTCGAACCACTCCAGCGCGTTGCCGATGGAAATGGCGGTGATGACGCGCAGGGTGCTTTGCCGCACAACGGCGGCCTCGGCGGGCTCGACGGGTTGGGCAGGTTGTGCCGAATCGGCCTGCTCCGGCAGGCCGGCGGTGCGTGGGGCGAGTGTGCTCATGGCGTTGCGTGCTCCAGGGATGGTTGAACCGGGCGGTCCGCCCCCGTGGCGGGGCGAACGCCGAAATGGTGCAGCACGTTGCGCAGCACCCCTTCGAACAAGGGATCGACACCGAGCACCCAGCTCGCACCGACGGCACCGGCGTTGAACACGCGGCCGCCCTGCGGGCGCTCCCAATAGATCATCTCGGCCGAGAGCCCGTCCAGCGAGTCGGTCAGGTTCGAGAAGTAGTCCAGGTACGCATCGAGCCGGCCCGGCTGCAGCCGGCGCCCCTGCGCGATGACCTCGATGCCGCGCTGCGGCTCGGGCAACTGCTGGCCCGCGGGCAGCGTGTGCGTCATGCGGCGCAGCGTGGCCACGCTCAGGTCCCACTCGTGGCCGATGGCACGCGGCAGGCCGCCGCCCGGCGCGTGGCCGAAGGTCGCGCCCTCGGCCAGGCCCAGCGGGTGCGGCTGCGTGAACAGGAAGTGGCGCGGCTGCGTCGCGTGGTACACGCCGAAGTCGCTGCCCTCGGCAAAGGCCCAGCCCGCCGACTCCAGCCCGATGAGCTCGGCGCACGAGCGCCCGGCCTGGCGGAACTGGCCGCCGCGCGCCCAGTCCTGCGCGTGGTACTGCTCGCCGAAGGGGCCGGCGGGCGGGCGCACCTGGGAGGCCTGGGCCGCCTGGGCGGCCTCCTCGCCACGCTCGCCATGCTCGCAGTCTGCGTCGTTCGGGCCGAGCACCTTGCGCTGCTCCATCACCGTGCCGTCTTCGTCGTAGCTCACGCGCAGGTACATGGTGTTGCCCGACAGCACCACGGCCGTGCCGCCGCCCGAGAGATAGTCGTCCAGCCCGTCGCAGGCCGGCAGCGACCAGTACTCGCTGTGGCCGTTGATGACCACGGTCTTGTAGGCCTTCAGCAGGCCCGGGTCGCGGTGCAGGTCCAGGTCGCTCACCACGTCGTAGTCGTAGCCCGCCTGGTCCAGCCACACGTGCAGGCGGCGCTCCAGCCGCGTCCACTGGCTGAAGCCCGCGTCGTCCGGGTCGTACAGCGCGTTGGGGCTGGCGTTGGGCCACGGCATGCGCAGGCCGACCTGGTAGGTCGGCTGGCCGCCGCGGTGGTAGGTGTAGCTGCTGTAGGCGGGCGCGTCGGGGTGGCTGTTTTCCAGCCCGACCGAGCGCCGCGGCCACACCGGGTCGCTCGCCACGTTCTTCGCGAAGGGCGTGCTCGCATAGGCCAGCCAGCTGTTGGTGGCGCACAGCACCAGCACCGGCGCGGGCGCCCGGTGCGCGGCGCGGCGCACGATGAAAGTGATGTCGTACACGGCCGGTTCGCCGTCGAGCAGGAAGTGCACGCGCCCCACGTACACGCCCGACTTCGCAGTCTCGGGAATGCGAAAGGCGTGGCTCTCGGGCCAGCGGCAGTCGTACAGGTCGTCGCTCGCCAGTCGCAGGCCGTGGCCGCGCGTGGGGTCGGCCAGCGGGTCGTAGCCGTCGTCCGAAAACTCGTTCACGCGCTTCGGCTCGAAGGCCGGGCCCACGATCATCCAGGTGCCGTGGTTGACGATGCGCCCCGTGCGCTGGTGCCCGCTGGCGTCGGCCACCGTGTCGCCGCGCTCCTCGCGAAGCGGCCAGCAGGCCAGCACCGTGCGCCCGCGCGGCGTGTGCAGGCCGCGGTCGGCGAAACGCGCGCGCACCTCGTCGGGCTGCAGGGCATGCGAATAGATGGCGGGCATGACGATGTCGCCTTCGAGGAACGCGTCCGCCAGGCCGTCGATGCCGCTGCTGCCCAGGCGCAGCGGTGCAGTGCCCGGTTGCAGAGAGCCGCTTCCGCGGCCGGGCTGCGCACTGCCGCTCCATCGGCCGCGCGCCACCACCTCGCCGTCGACCCACAGCACCGTCTCCTGCCCGTCCCAGGTCGCCACCAGGTGGTGCCAGCGCTTGGGGCGCAAGGCGCCGCCCGCGAGCTGGCCCTGGCCGTAGAACGCACCGCCGTCGCCCAGGTAGAAGACCGCGCGGGCGTCTTCATCGATGAAGAGCCCGTAGCCGCAGGCAGCCGGCAGGTCGAACTGCCCGAGCACGCTCTGCCGCGTGCCCGTGCTCCACACCTGCACCCAGCATTCGAGCGTGAGCGCGCGCAGCGGCTGGTCGAGCCCGCGCGCCACCTGCACGTAGGAGCCGGGGTAGATCGGATGCGCGCGCGCCGGCGAAGGCGCGAAGGTGTGCAGCACGGTGTCGGCCGAGCGGCCTTCGACATCGGGCCCGAGCTGGCACACCGACAGCGTGCAGGGCACGTCGCTGCTCAGGTGAAAGCGCACCACCTCGCCGGCGGCCACGCTCTTGCGGTCGGTGTAGCCGTGCACGCCGGGCACGTGCAGGCCGCGGTGGGGCGGCAACGGTGGCATGGGATGAGGCATGGGCTTGGGCATGCAGGCGTCCTGCATCACGCCGAGACAGCCAGGCCGCTGGCCGCGATCTCGTCGGCCAGGTCGCGCAGCGAGCGCTCCAGCAGGTCGGCCAGCTCGTCGATTTCCGCGGGCGAGATGGTCAGCGGCGGCGTGATCATCTGGAAGTCGCCGAAGGCGCCCAGGTTGGCGCGCCGGTTGTACAGCGCGATGCCGTGCTTCAGCCCGTGCTCGGTGAGCCGCGCCGGCGCGTTGAAGCTGGCCGGCAGCTGGCGCCGGGTGGCCTTGTCGGCCACGATCTCGATGGCGGTGAAGAGCCCCTTGCCGCGCACGTCGCCCACGATGGGCGAGCGCGCGGCCACCTCGCGCAGGCGGGCCATCAGCAGCTCGCCGCTGTCGCGCGCGCGCCGCACCAGGTCTTGCCCGATCACCTCGCCCACCACCGCGTTGGCCACCGCGCACGACAGCGGGTTGGTGAAGTAGGTGTGGCCGTGCACGAAGCCGCCGCTCTGCGCGACGGCGTCGACGATGCGGTTGGGTGCCAGCATGGCGCCCAGCGGCGTGTAGCCCGCGGCCAGCCCCTTGGCCAGCGTGACCAGGTCGGGCCGCGCGCCGGCCCAGTGGTGCGCCGCCAGAAAGGCGCCGGTGCGCCCGGCGCCGCTCATGATCTCGTCGTAGATCAGCAGCACGCCGTGGCGGTCGCAGATCTGCCGCACGCGCTCGAAGTACGCCGCGCCCGACACCACCGCGCCGGTCGACAGCCCGCCAATGGGCTCCAGGATGAAGGCGAGCACGGTGTCGGGCCCTTCGCGCACGATGGTCGCCTCGAGCTCGTCGGCGCAGGCCATGGCATGCGACTCCACCGTGTGGCCCTCGGGCACGCGATACGACAGCGGCGCGGCCACCTTCGGCATCTCGCGCACCATCGGGCCGTACAGGGAGTGCGTGTGCGCATCGCCCGTGACGGCCAGCGCGCCCAGCGTGGAGCCGTGGTAGCTCGGGTTGCGCGAGATGACCTTGGCGCGGCGCGGCTGGCCCGTGACCACCGCGTACTGCCGCGCCAGCTTCAAGGCCGACTCGTTGGCCTCCGAGCCGCCCGAGACGAAGAAGGCGCGGTCGAAGCCTTCGCCCGCCAGCTTGCACACGCGGTCGGCCAGTTCGATGCTGTGCTCGCTCTCGAAGAACCGCGGGTAGGCGAAGGTCACCTTCGCCGCCTGCGCCTGCATGGCGGCCAGCACGCGCGGGTTGCCGTGGCCGATGTTGGCGACCACCGCGCCCGCCGTGGCGTCGAGAAAGCGGCGCCCGCCGGTGTCCCACAGGTAGATGCCTTCGCCGCGCGCGATGCGCGGCGGCCGGGGCGTGCCCTTGGCGGCATAGAAGCCGAGCACGGAGCCGCCCTTGGGCGTGTCGCCCACGGTGCGGGCGGTGTCTTCGATCGTGGCGCTCATCGGTGAATTTCCATTCGCTTGTCTTGAACGGCCCGACGATAGGCAGAGGCCGCCGCCATGGGTAGACGTATCAAGCGATGAAGTGCTATACGTCTGGCGCATGAAGAACACCCACGACCGACTCGACCTGCTGGACACCTTCATCAAGATCGGCGAGAGCGGCTCGCTCAGCAAGGCGGCACGCCTGCTGGGCACCACGCAGCCCACGGTGAGCCGCCGCCTGCTGGAGCTGGAGCGCCTGCTGGGCTGCAAGCTGGCCATTCGCAACACCGCCAACTTCTCGCTCACCGACGAGGGCCGCTCGCTGCTGGCCGAGGCGCACGACCTCACCGACCGCTGGTCGGGCCTGTCGCAGCGGCTGCTGGGCGGCCAGAGCCGGCCCGAGGGCACGCTGCGCGTGATCGGCCCGTCGGGCTACGGCACGGGCTTTTTGACCGACGCGGTGACCGACCTGCACGCGGCGCATCCGCAGGTGCGCGTGGAGCTCACGCTGACCGACCGCGTGGTCGACCTCGCGGCCTCCGGCGCCGAATGCTGGGTGTGCGTGGGCGAGGTGCGCGACCCCGGCCTGGTGAGCCGGCCGCTGGGCCGCATGGAGCGCGTGCTGATCGCCACGCCCGAGCTGCTCAAGCGCATCGGCCCCGTCACGATGGCCCGGCTGCCGCAGCTGCCTTGCGTGGGCCTGGTGCCGTACGTGACGGGCAGCGTGCGGCTCATCGACCGGGGCGGGCGCTCGCGCATGGTGGCGCTGGACACGCCCATGCGCACCGACAGCCTGCTCGCAAGCTACCGCGCGGTGTTGAACGGTGCGGGCATCGGCGCGGCCGCGCCCTGGATGTGCCACGACGACATGCAGGCCGGCCGCCTGAAGCGCGTGCTGCCCAACTGGTGGCTGGAGCCCATCGGGGTGTACGTGGCGCTGCCGCCGGGGCTGTACCGGCCGGCGCGCGTCACCGCGTTCGTGGAGGCGCTGCGCGCGCGCATGCATGCGCTGCCGGGGTTCCGGCCCGCATGAGCGCCGCGGCCTACATGAGCGGCGCGGCCTACATCAGCGCGACCACCGGGTAGCGCCGCCACCCGCGCTCCGCATGGCGCTGGCCGTGCGCGAAGAGAAAACCCAGCACCGCCTGCGGATCGGACAGCAGCTCGGGGTGCGCCACCTTCCACTGTTCGAACGCGTGCTTCAACGCGGGCTCGTCCTGCAGCATCCGCAGCGCGGTGTCCTCGAACACGTAGGCGGAGAAGGCCTCCTTCTTCTCCAGCACGCTGTTGAAGAAGCCCCAGCGAAAGAAGCTGTCGTGCGCCTCGGGCTCCAGCGTTTCGACGGCGTAGCGCGCGGCGGGCTGGTCCAGCGGCACCCACACGTCGCCCGCGCGCGCCTGGAAGGCCTCGGTGTGCGTGGCGAGCACCACGCGGTCGTGGAACATGTGGCCTTCGTAGGCGTTCGGGCGCGGCACGGCCTCCTGCACGCGGTACACGCGCGCCGCATCGAACAGTTGGTCTGCCTCCAGGCGCCGCAGCAGCACGCCGTTCCATTCGAGCCGCTCGATCACCTCGCGCCAGGCCTGCGGCACCAGGTAGGCCCTGGGCGCGGCGACGACCGCTTCTTCCACGCAGCGGTCGAAGTGCACGATGTCTTTCTCCCACGGCTGGTTGCGGTCGTAGGCCAGGCGCTGGTAGCTGCCGAGCTGGCTGGGCGTGCGCACCGCCTCGTAGCCCTTGAAGCGCAGCGTGGCGGGCCGGCTGTGGTCGTTGCGCCATGCGAGCGGCCAGCGCGCCTGAAGCGCTGCGGCCGCTCGCGCGTCGCGACGCAGCCCCTGGATGCGTGCCGCGTGCGCCACGGTGAATCCCAGCACCACCTCCACCAGCGTGCGCATCGCGGCCACGCGGTCGGCGTAGGGCTTGAGCATGTGGGTCTCGGGCATGAAGCCGATGGTGTGGTGCAGCGCGGCGTAGCCGGTGGAAAAGCGCGGCAGGTCCAGGAAGTCTTCGATGCCCTCGTCGGGCGTCTCGCCCAGCAGGTTGACGTAGGGGCAGGTCGGCCAGCCGCGCCGGTCCATGTCGCCGTAGATCGCGGGCAGCATGCGCTCGCGCAGGAAGTCGCCCAGCGTGCCGCCCAGCTTGTCGGGCTGGGTCGGAATCAGCGTCATGGTGCAGGCGTAGTCGGCGCCGTTCGAGGTGTGGGTGTCGACCATCACGTCGGGGTCCCACGCGGTGAAGAAGCGGTTGAACACCTGCGCGGCCAGGCTGTCGCACTTGATGAAGTCGCGGTTCAGGTCCAGGTGCAGGCCGTTGCCGCGAAAGCCGAACGACTCCGGCCCCAGCTGGTTCACGCGCGAGGTGTTCTGGCGGTTCAGGCAACCGTCGACGTTGTAGACCGGAATGAACAGGAACACCGTGTCGCCCAGCGCCGCCAGCCGCTCGGGCTGCGTGCAGAAGTCGCGCACCAGCGCCATGCAGGCGTCGATGCCCTCGGGCTCGCCGGGGTGGATGCCGTTGTTGTTGAAGAACACGGGGCGGCGCTGGCGCTGCAGCGCCTCGCGCTCGAACACGCCGTCGGCCGTGACCACGCCGGCGTGCATCGGAATGCCGGTGTCGGACACGCCGATGCGGCGCCACTGCAGCACGCCGGGGAATCGCTGGGCCAGCTGCTCGTAGAAGGCGATGCACTCGGCCCAGGTGGCGGTCTGGTTGCCGTTGCCGCTTTCGAAGGGCGTGGGGTAGAGGGGGTGAGGCGTGGCCGTCATGACAGAACTCCGTTCGTGCAACAACAGGTTTCAGAAGGCTGGGCAGCGTAGCAGGCGGGGGCGGATGGGGCAGATGGGTCAGAAGGTGGCAGGCGCACGCCAAGGTTTCCACCCGTGCGCGCTCCAGCTACAGTAGTCGCCCCGATCCGGTCATACAGCCCTTCTTTCTGCCACGCGCTCCACACGCGCCAGACAACTGCCAGGCCAGGCCGCAACCACACATTCAAGGACACAGACATGGGCGCCCAATGGAAAGCTAAACACAAGGATCTGGCGGCCAATGCCAAGGGCCGGCTGTTCGGCAAGCTCGCCAAGGAAATCATGATGGCCGCGCGCAACGGCGCCGATCCGGCCGGCAATTCGCGGCTTCGCCTCGTGGTGGAACAGGCCCGCAAGGTCTCGATGCCCAAGGACACGCTGGACCGTGCCATCAAGAAAGGCGCCGGCCTCACCGGCGAGGCCGTGCACTTCGAGCATGTGATCTACGAAGGCTTCGCGCCGCACCGCGTGCCGGTGATGGTCGAGTGCCTGACCGACAACGTGAACCGCACCGCGCCTGAAATGCGCGTGTTGTTCCGCAAGGGCCAGCTGGGCACCTCGGGTTCGGTGTCGTGGGACTTCGACCACGTCGGCATGATCGAGGCCGAACCCGCCAAGCCCGACGCCGACCCCGAGGTGGCCGCCATCGAAGCCGGCGCGCAAGACTTCGAACCGGCCGGCGAAGGCCACCCCGCCGTCTTCCTGACCGACCCGACCGACCTCGACCTCGTGAGCCGCGCGCTGCCGGCGCAGGGCTTTACCGTGCTGTCGGCCAAGCTGGGCTACAAGCCGAAGAACCCGGTCGATCCGGCCAGCCTGAGCGCGGAAGACCTGGAAGAGGTCGAGACCTTCCTGGCCGCCATCGACGCGAACGACGACGTGCAGAACGTGTTCGTGGGGCTGGCGGGCTGACCGGTACCCACACCGAAACCACGCGCTCAGCCACATGCTCGCGGGAAAGTGCCTCTGCGGCGCCGTCCAGTACGCGGTGGCGGACGAGTTCGCGTACGCACTGAACTGCCACTGCGGGAACTGCCGGCGCGCCACCGGCTCGGCGTTCAAGCCCTTCGCGGGCATCGAGCGGAGCAAGCTGTCGATCACCCAGGGCGCGGACGCGCTGATGGTCTACGGCGCGCCCGACGCGGGCGACATGCACTGCGGCCGGTGCGGCTCGCTGCTCTATTCGGTGGTGCGCGAGGGGCGGTTCGTGCACGTGACGCTGGGCACGCTGGTCGATGCGCCTTCGGTCCGGCCGACGGCGCACATCTTCGTGGGCTCGAAGGCGCCGTGGTTCACCATCACCGATGACTTGCCGCAGCACCAGGGGCACGCGGGCGAGGGTTGAAGGCGGCGCCGCAATGAAAAAAGCCGGCCTCTTTCGAGGCCGGCCTTGCGTCCGGAACCGGGAAGCCAGGCTTCAGAACGGGATGTCGTCGTCCATGTCGTCGAAGCCCGACGACGACTTGGCCGGTGCCTGGCGCGGCGCCGGTGCCGGGGCACGTGGTGCGGCTGCAGGTGCGCGCGGGGCGTAACCGCCACCACCGCCGCCGCCGCCACCACCACCGTTGCCGCCCTGCGAGTAGCCACCGCCACCGCCTTGCGAGTAACCGCCGTCGTCCTCGGGACCGCCCGACGGGCCGCCCTGGCCTTGGCGGCTGCCCAGCATCTGCATCTGGTCGGCGCGGATTTCGGTGGTGTACTTTTCGATGCCGTCCTTGTCGGTCCACTTGCGCGTGCGCAGGCTTCCTTCGACATAGACCTGCGAGCCCTTGCGCAGGTACTGGCCGGCAATTTCGGCCAGGCGGCCGTTGAAGACGATGCGGTGCCACTCGGTGGCTTCGCGCATTTCGCCGCTTTGCTTGTCTTTCCAGCGATCGGTGGTGGCCACTGTGACGTTCGCGACCTGATCGCCGCTCGGGAAGGTCCGCATTTCGGGGTCGCGCCCCAGGTTGCCGACGACGATGACTTTATTGACCGATGCCATATGCACTGCCCCTGATAAGTAGATGAAGGAGGAGGAAGAGAACCCTCGATTGTGCCCGATGCCGGCCCCACCGAAAGGCTTTCCGAGCCCGCCCGCTCGCCAGGAAATGCGCGCCGGACTATCATGTCCGGTTGCCCTCGGACGATCGCACCCTTTGAATTCCAAAGCCACTGACACAGCCGAAGCCCGCGAAAACAGCGCACAGCGCGCCGAACGCGAAGAACGCGAACGTGACGCCCAGCGCGAACGCGACACCTACCTCGGCGCCGTGCTCGCGCAGCAGCGCATCAGCATCCGCGGCGCGCGCACGCACAACCTGAAGAACGTCGACCTCGACATTCCGCGCAACAAGCTGGTGGTCATCACCGGCCTGTCGGGCTCGGGCAAATCGAGCCTGGCCTTCGACACGCTGTACGCCGAAGGCCAGCGCCGCTACGTCGAGAGCCTCTCGGCCTATGCGCGGCAGTTCCTGCAGCTGATGGACAAGCCCGACGTCGACGTGATCGAAGGGCTGTCGCCCGCCATCAGCATCGAGCAGAAGGCCACCAGCCACAACCCGCGCTCCACCGTGGGCACGGTGACGGAGATCCACGACTACCTGCGCCTGCTGTTCGCCCGCGCCGGCACGCCCTTCTGCCCCGACCACCACCTGCCGCTGCAGGCGCAGACGGTCTCGCAGATGGTCGACACCACGCTGGCCCTGCCCGGCGAGCCGCGCCTGATGATCCTGGCGCCCGTGGCGCGCGAGAAGAAGGGCGAGTTTCTCGAACTCTTCGCGGAGATGCAGGCCGCGGGCTACGTGCGCTTTCGCGTCGACGGGCAAACCTACGAATACAACGACCTGCCCAAGCTCAAGAAGACCGAGAAGCACGACATCGACGTGGTCATCGACCGCCTGCGCGCGCGCGCCGACATGCAGCAGCGCCTGGCCGAGAGCTTCGAGGCGGCGCTGCGCCTGGCCGAAGGCCGCGCCATTGCGCTGGAGCTGGGCGCCGAGGGCGCGAGCGACACCGAGCACCTGTTCAACGCCAAGTTCTCCTGCCCGATCTGCCACTACTCGCTGTCGGAGCTCGAGCCGCGCCTGTTCTCGTTCAACTCGCCCGTGGGCGCGTGCCCGAGCTGCGACGGCCTGGGCCACCGCGAGGTATTCGACCCGGCGCGCGTGGTGGCGTTTCCGTCGCTGTCGATCGCCAGCGGCGCCATCAAGGGCTGGGACCGCCGCAACGGCTACTACTTCAGCATGATCGAGAGCGTCGCCAAGCACTACAAGTTCGACGTCGACGCACCCTTCGAGTCGTTGCCCGCCTCGGTGCAGCAGGTGCTGCTGAACGGCTCGGCCGCGGAAGAGATCAAGTTCAACTACGTGATGGAGTCGGGCAACTTCGCGGGCAAGAAGCTCACGAAGAAGCACCCCTTCGAGGGGATCATCCCGAACATGACGCGGCGCTACCGCGAGACCGATTCGGTGCTGGTGCGCGAAGACCTCGCGCGCTTTCGCAACCTGCAGCCCTGCCCCGACTGCGGCGGCTCACGCCTGCGGCGCGAAGCGCGCAACGTGTTCCTGGTGGACGAGTCGGGCCGGCCGGCGGACGTTGGCGAGGGCCAGGCCGCAGGCGCCGAACCCTCGCGCATGGCGATCTTCGAACTCAGCCACCTCACCTTGCGCGACTCGCTGGCCTGGTTCCAGAACCTCAAGCTGCGCGGCTCCAAGGCCGACATCGCCGACAAGGTGGTGCGCGAGATCGGCCTGCGGCTGAAGTTCCTGAACGACGTGGGCCTGAACTACCTGAGCCTGGACCGCAGCGCAGAGACGCTGTCGGGCGGCGAGGCGCAGCGCATTCGCCTCGCCTCGCAGATCGGCTCGGGCCTCACCGGCGTGATGTACGTGCTCGACGAGCCCAGCATCGGCCTGCACCAGCGCGACAACGACCGCCTGATCGGCACGCTGAAGCACCTGCGCGACATCGGCAACAGCGTGATCGTGGTCGAGCACGACGAGGACATGATCCACGCCGCCGACCACGTCATCGACATGGGCCCCGGCGCCGGCGTGCACGGCGGCCGCGTGATGGCGCAGGGCACCTACGCCGAGGTGTCGGCCAACCCCGAGTCGCTCACGGGCCAGTACCTGTCGGGCACGCGCAAGATCGAAGTGCCGAAGCACCGCACCGCGTGGCTGCCCGTGGTGAGCAAGCCCGCGTTCAACGAAGGCAAGAAGGCCTCGCGCTTCGCGCCCAGCCCCGCGGCCGAACGCCGCGCCGCGCGCGAGGCGGCCCACCTGGCCTCGCAGGGCGAGCTGCAGGAAATTCGCGTGGTCAACGCCAGCGGCAACAACCTGAAGAACGTGAGCGTGGCCTTTCCGGTCGGCCTGCTGACCTGCGTGACGGGCGTGTCGGGCTCGGGCAAGTCGACGCTGGTGAACGACACGCTCTACACCGCCGTGGCCCGCACGCTGTACCGCGCGCACGAGGAGCCGGCGGCGCACGAGGCCATCGAGGGCATCGAGTACTTCGACAAGGTCATCAACGTCGACCAGAGCCCCATCGGACGCACGCCGCGCAGCAACCCGGCCACCTACACCGGCCTGTTCACGCCCATTCGCGAGCTGATGGCCGAGACCAACACCGCGCGCGAGCGCGGCTATGGCCCGGGGCGCTTCAGCTTCAACGTGGCAGGCGGGCGCTGCGAGGCCTGCCAGGGCGACGGCGTGGTGAAGGTCGAGATGCACTTCCTGCCCGACGTGTACGTGCCCTGCGAGGTGTGCCACGGCCAGCGCTACAACCGCGAGACGCTCGAGGTGCTCTACAAGGGCCGCAACATCGCGCAGATCCTCGAGATGACGGTGGAGACCGCGCACGAGTTCCTGAAGGCCGTGCCCACCATCGAGCGCAAGCTGCGCACGCTGCTGGACGTGGGCCTGAGCTACATCAAGCTGGGCCAGTCGGCCACCACGCTGTCGGGCGGCGAGGCGCAGCGCGTGAAGCTCGCGCTGGAGCTCAGCAAGCGCGACACCGGCCGCACGCTGTACATCCTGGACGAGCCGACCACCGGCCTGCACTTCGCCGACATCGAGCTGCTGCTGAAGGTGCTGCACCAGTTGCGCGACGCGGGCAACACCATCGTGGTGATCGAGCACAACCTGGACGTCATCAAGACCGCCGACTGGCTGATCGACATGGGGCCGGAAGGCGGCGCGGGCGGCGGCACGGTGGTGGGCGAAGGCACGCCGGAAGACATCGCGGCGAACGAGGCGAGCCACACGGGGCGGTATTTGAAGCGGCTGCTCGAGAACTGACCGGGCGGCGAGTGCTGCGTTGTGGCGCTTGCTGCCTAGTCCCCCGATGCCTAGTCGCCTAATCGCACAACAGGCCTCGCTGGCCATTGTCGAACCACGCTGAATCGAAACCGTCCGCCAGCAGTATCGGCTTGACCGTGCTGATGCCGGCCTCGTTCAACCGGCGCAGGTACTTCACCAGCGTTTGCGCGTCCTCGGTGAGGATGTGAGTCAGCGATTCGCAGATGGCCTGGGCAATCAGCTTGATGTCGTCCTTGACGGCGCTTCGGTCGTCCGTGCCGTCCCGCTTCAGGTCGCGCATCAGCAATCCTGCAGTCATCGCATGGTCGATGTTGAAGGGGAGCACCTCGAAATTGCGCAGCGGCAGGTCGGTCACGGCCTGCTTGACCTGGAACTCCGACGCCGCGATCGCGGACAGGTACACGGGCACGCCGCGCCTCAATGCCTCCCGCAGGTAGTCGACCGCAGCCTGATGGTGCGCACGCGCCGGATCGGCCAGCGAGATCAGGTAGCTCGTGTCGAGCAGGATCGCGCTCACTCCTTGCTTCCCCGAAGCTCGTCGATCCAGGTTCCCGCATCGGGCACATCGCGCCATGCCTTGGCCCCGCGTTGCGTCAGGCGATCGAGGTCTTTTTCATCGAGCCGGCTTTCGTGCTCCACGAACTCCAGCAGCCTGGCGCCCCGGTATTCCCGCGTCATGACGTTGTACTCGGCAACGATGCGGATCATGGCCGGCTTGTAGAGCCGATTGACCTTTTCGTCACGCAGCATTTCACGGGCCGCATCGACCAGCAGCGCCTTGCCGTCGGGCAGGCGGATGTGGGCGTTCGGCTTGGTGTGGCCGCCCATGTCTTCGATCTCGCCACGCACATAGCGCTCTACGCGCACCCACTGGTCCGCATCGTCGGCGCGAAAGTCCGACTCGGCACTGATCACGATGGCGGCGGGCAGAAAGTCCGCCGCGATGCTCACGCGCCAGCGACGACCGCCGCGTGCACTTTTTTGCCACCGCTCGATCACGGCGCGCCGCTTCAGCCCGATGCCATCCATCTCCTGGCTGCCGGCCAGCTTGCGCAGGTCGTTCAGCAAGACAGGGTTGGCGGTGGGTGCCGTGCGAATGGCCAGCGATCCTTTTTCGACGGACACATCGAGTGCGCTGGTGTCGACGTCGTTGCTGTCGCCGCGAAGGAATTCGTCCACGTCCCTGGCAAAGCTGCGCAACACGGACAGCGGCACCCGGTCGGGCGAGATTTCATACCCGGCCGACTCGTCGTGCAAAGCAATCAGCAACTCTTGCGCTTCCATCGTTTCATTCTAGGGGTCGAGCCCCTTTTCTTGCAGGGGGCCAGCGCGGGAACGCCCTCGGCCATCCGGCACGAATGCACGCCCCACGCCACAATCGCGGCCCATGCCTTCCTTCACCCCCCGCCAGCTCGTCCTCCTCGTCCTCCTGACCCTCGTCTGGGGCTTCAACTGGCCGGTGATGAAGCTCGGCGTGGCCGACTATCCGCCGCTCGGGTTCCGTGCCATCTCCATCTGGCTCGGCCTGCCGGTGCTGGCCCTGGCGCTGGTGTGGCTGAAGGTGCCGTTTCGCGTGCCGCGCAGCGCGTGGCCCGAGCTGGTGTGGCTGGGCGCGACCAACATGTTCGTCTGGCATGCCTGCATCATCCTCGCGGTGAAGGCGCTGTCGGGCGGGCGCGCGGCGATCCTGGGCTACACGATGCCGGTGTTTTCCGCGGTGATCGGCGCGCTGCTGTTCTCGGCGGTGCTCGCGCGGCGCGCGTGGCTGGGCGTGGGCGCCTGCGCGGTCGGCGTGGGTCTGCTGCTGTGGCACGAGCTCACGGACCTGTCGGGCCGCCCCGGCTATGTGGCGCTGGCGCTGGTGGCCGCGGCCACCTGGGCGCTGGGCACGCAGCTGCTGCGCCACACGCGCATCGGCCTGCCGACGCTCACGATCTCGTTCTGGATGACGGCCATGACCGCGGTGGTGATGACCGTGCTCTCGCTGCTCTTCGAGCGCGACCAGCTCTACTGGCCCGGCCAGGTGACCTGGGGGTCGATCGGCTACAACGCGGTGCTGATCTTCGGCTTCGCGCACGCGGCATGGTTCTACCTGGCGCGCGGCCTGCCGCCCATCGCGTCGACGCTGAGCGTGATGTTCATCCCGGTGCTCGGGGTGTTCAGCGGCGCGGTGTGGCTCGGCGAGGCCGTGCACTGGCAGGACTGGGTGGCGGTGGTGCTGATGGTGGTGGCCATCGCCTCGGTGCTGCTGCCCGCGCGCGCGGCCGCCGCCAAGGCCTGAGCGCGGACGCTCAGGTCGTCGTCTGCACGTGCAGGCGGCTGGTCTTGCAGCGGTGCAGCGCGCGGTAGTGCTCCAGCGGCCGGCCGTTGGCGCCGTAGGCAATCGACTCGATGCGCAACAGCGGCTCGGGCGTGGGCAGGTTCAGCAGCTCGCAGGTGGCGGCGTCGGGCAGCACCGCGTCGATCCAGCGCTCGGCGCGCACCAGCCGCAAGCCGTACTGGCGGCGCAGCACGTCGTACAGCGAGCGGTCGTCCAGCCGGGTGCGGTGCAGCCCCGGCGCCAGGTCGGCGGGCACCACGGTTTCCACCAGCAAACGCAACTCGCCGTCCACGCTGCGCAGGCGCTTCAGCGCCACCACCTGCGTGTCGTCGGTGAGGCCCAGCGAGGCGGCCTCCTGCTCGGTGGGCGCACGCAGCTCCTGCGTGAGGATCTGCGTGCGCACCGAGCGGCCCTTGCGCTCCATCTCGTCGGAGAAGCCGAGCACGGTGGAGACGAAGTCTTCGTCGCGTTCGCGCGCCGACACGAAGGCGCCGCGGCCCTTGATCTTGTAGATGAGGTTGTTGCGCACCAGGTCGGCCAGCGCCTCGCGCACCACGATGCGCGAGATGCCGAACTGCTCGCCCAGCTCGGCCTCGGACGGCAGCTTGGCGCCGATGGGCAACACGCCCTGCAGGATCTGCAGGCGCAGCGCGTCGCGAAACTGGGCCCACAGGGGGGATTCGGAGCTCCGGTCGAGCACGGTCGGGATGTCTGTCGCAGAGTTCACGTTTGGGGCTGGCCCAGGGCCTGAGGGGTCGTCAATGATGCATCGAAAGGCGGCGGCGCATCGGCCACCACCGCTGAAAGCCGCACGCCGTGGCGCTCGCGCAAGGCGCTCGCGCAGGCCTGCAGTTCCTTGTGCTGCTGCTGCGCGTCCCAGCCCAGCGCCTCGGCCGCGATGCCCGCCATTTCGGCGAGCGCGGCGTCGGTGACGAGCCCGCGAATGGCCAGCAGCGTGCGGCGGATGACGAGGTCGTCCAGGTGGATCACGCCCGTCTCCAGGCACAGGTACGACAGCTCCGCGGCCGAATACGTCGGCGCATGCTGCAGTGGCACGTCGCCCGACGCGCCCAGGCGCTGCGCGAGCGGCATCGCCTTGGAACCGTAGCGGCGCAGCAGCGTGTGCGCCCGCGCGCGGCCCACGCCCGAAGACGCCACCATGCGCTCGATGAAGCGCTCGGTGGCCTGCGCATCGGCCGGCAGCTCCGCGCCGCCGCCGATGGGCAGCCCCTCGGTCGACGCGGTGCGCGGGCGGCCCAGCTGCTGCAGCACCTCGTTGGTGGCCTCTTCGGCCAGCGCCCTGAAAGTCGTCCACTTGCCTCCTACCAGGCCGATGATGGGAATGTCGCGCGTCGCGTTCGGCAGGTCGAGCACCACCGAGTGGTCGCGCGAGATCTGCCCGGGCTTGTCGGCGTCGGAGCGCGCGAGCGGGCGCACGCCGACATAGGTGTACACCACGTCGCCGCGGCCGAACGCGAGGTTGGGAAACACCTCGGCCAGCACCTCGAGCAGGTAGTCGACCTCGGCCGGTTCGGTGCCGATCTGATCGGGGTCGTCCACCGGAATGTCGGTGGACCCCACCAGCACGCGGTCCAGAAAGGGGTAGACGATGCACACGCGCCCGTCCACAGCCTCGAAGTACGCCATGCGCCCCTCGAGCGCGTCGCGCAGCGCAGGGTGGTCGAGCACCAGGTGCGAGCCCTTGGTGCCCATCACGCGCGACTTGATGCGCGAGCCGGCGCCGCCCAGCACGGCGGTGCTGCGGTCCAGCCAGGCGCCGCTGGCGTTCACCACGGTGTCGGCCGTCACGCGCACCAGCGCGCCGGTGATCTCGTCGCGCAGCGTGAGGATGTTGCCCGCGCACCCGATCACGCGGCAGTAGTTGGACGCGGCCGAGCGCGGCTGGTCGCGGCAGGCGTCGCCGATGAGCTCCAGCACCAGCCACTCGGGGTGGCTGATCCACGCATCGAAGAAGGTCGCGGTCCAGCGCACCGCGGCGCGAAACAGGTTGCGGTCGGCCGCCGGCACGCGGGCGATGCGGTGGTTGGGCATCACGCGCTGGCGGCGGCCCAGCAGGTCGTACAGGCGCAGGCCCGCGGCCACGGCCAGCAGGCCGCGCGTGCGTTGCGGCGGCGTGCGGCCGAAGAACTTCAGCGCGCTGCTCATCAGCCCGCCGAAGAAGCTCGACAGCGGCACCACCGTCTTCAGCGGCTGCACCAGGTGCGGCGCGTTGCGCAGCAGCAGGTTGCGCTCGCGCGTGGCCTCGGCCACCAGCGAGAAGCTGCCGTTCTCTAAGTAGCGCAGGCCGCCGTGGATCATGCGGGACGGCGCGCTGCTGGCGCCCGCGCTGAAGTCGCCCTTGTCGACGATGAGGCAATCCACGCGCTGCAGCGACAGGTCGCGGAACACGCCCACGCCGTTGATGCCGGCACCGACGATCACGGTCGAAAAATGGCGGTCGGCCAGCGCGGCGGGGCGCACGAAGGGCAGTTGCCACGCGCTCATCGCGCGGCTCCCGACAGGTGGGAAAACACAGGGGACATGGTGTCGATCAGTTCGTTGAAGCCGGCGTTGAAGTCGGCGTGGGCGCGCGCCTGCGCGGCGTCGGGTTCGACCGTGTCGCAGGGCGCGAGCAAGGCGCTGCCCTGCGCGGCGTCGTCGATGCTTTGCGACAGGGCGGCGTACAGGGCGGCGCCGCGCGCGCCGGTCTCGTCGTCGGCGCAGCGCTCCACCGGGTGGCCGAGGAACGAAGCCAGCAGGCGCACGAGCCGCGTGTCGCTGGCGCCGCCGCCGAGCACGGTCGATGCGGCCACCGGCAGGCCGCAGGCCGCGAGCCGCGCCGTGTGGCGCGCATGCAGCGCGGCCACGGCATCGACCACGGCGCGCGCCATGTCGCCGCGCGTGTGGTGGCTCTTCAGGCCGACGAAGCCTGCAGTCACGCCACCTTCGCCACCTTCGCCTCCTCCGCCATTCACGAACGGCAGGAAGCGCAGCCCGCCGGCGCCCAGCGGCACCGACATCGCCAGGTCGACCACCGCGCGCGCATCGGGCAGGCCCAGCACGCCGGCCAGCCACGCGATGTTGGCCATCGAGGAGGGGCTGTTCTCCATGTACAGCCGCTTGTCGGCGCGGCCGAAGTTCACCACGGCCGCGACATCGGGCTTGGGCTCGATCACCGGGCCGATGACCGCGTTGACGCACCACGTGCCGAACACCGCCACCGCGCGCCCTCTTCCCTCGGCGCAGATGGCGGTCATCGACGCCAGCAGGTCGATGGCGCCCATCGCCACCGGAATGCCCGCGGGCAGCCCGCACAGCGCGGCTTCGGAAGGCAGCAGCGTGCCGACGACCTTGCCGCTGGGCACCAGCGGCCCGAAGGCGCGGGGCCCGAGGTCGGCGATGCCCGAGGCGTCGAACGCCGCCTGCGACCACGTGCCCGTGGCGATGGACACCAGCCCCGCTGTGCTCGCGTCGCTTGCGTCGGTGGCGATCTCGCCGGTCAGCAGAAAGCCGAGGTAGTCCTTGGCGAAGAGCAGCCGGCGCACCGCGCCGCGCTGCACGGCGTCGGTGCCCAGCAGCTCGGCCGCGATCACCGTGGGCTGGCCCGGCCACGGCTGGCAGCCGACGTCGGCGAACAGCGCCTTGCCGTGGCTCAGCGCCAGCGAACGTGCCCGCGCATCGGCGCGCTGGTCGGTGGAGGCCACGGCCCGTCCGCCGACGAGTTCGTTCTTCGCGTCGAGCGCGTAGAGCCCCGCGCCGTGGCCGGTGCAGCCGATGGCGCGGACCTCGGCCACGCGGGCGCCGAGCTGGTGGGCGACGTCGCGCAGCACATGGGTCAGGGCTGCGCGGATGGCCGTGGCGGCCACCTCGCATCCCCCTCCAGGCAACCGGTCGTGCGGCAATGGCATGCGGGACAGGGCGACGGCCCGGCCGCTGCCGGCCTCGAGGGCCAGGGCTTTCAGGCTGCTCGACCCCATGTCGATGCCGATGAGTATGTTGGGCTTCATGTCATAACAGCTTCGGCTGAATAAAAGCGCGTTGCCAGTAGCGTTTCCCCTAGTTATCGGCTCAAACGACCAGCGCTTACATTCTACCTGTCATAACAACTGTCGTGACAAAGAGGATCAGAGGGTTGCCCCGAAAGGGCAGCACCGCAAGTTGAGCCACCCAACGCGAGGAGACAAAAAATGAGGCGTAATTTCCTGAAGTCCGCAGCGGCCGCCGGCATCGGCCTGGCGGGCGCGAGCGCATTCGCGCAGCAGCCAGCGGCCACCCCTGCAGCAGGCGCAGCCGGTGCCGGCCTGCGCGGCAACGCCAGCGACGTCTACGTGATGAACGTGATGGTGTCGGGCGTGGAGTACTGGTTTCCGGTCTACGAAATGATGAAGCAGCTCGGCCGCACGCTGGGCGTGCGCACCCGCTACACCGGCACGCCGGAGTACGACGTGAACAAGCAGCTCGCGTCCTTCGAGCAGGAGCTGGCGCGCAAGCCCGCGGGCATCCTGCTGCACCCGATGAACCCCGACCCGTTCATCGAGCCCATCAACCGGGCGGCGGCCATGGGCATTCCGGTGGTCACCTTCGCGGCGGATTCGCCCAACTCCAAGCGCACCTCGTTCATCACCTCGGACAACGACCGCGAAGGCACGCAAGCGGCCGACGCCATTGCCGCGTCGATGGGCGGCAAGGGCGAATACGCCGTGCTGGAGAACCCCGGCCAGGACAACCACGACCGCCGCATCGCCGCCTTCGTGAACCGCATGAAGACCAAGCACCCCGGCATGAAGCTGGTGGGCCGCGCCGCCAGCAACCAGGACCCCAACAAGGCCTACCAGGCCGTGCTGAGCCTGGCGCAGGCCAACCCGAACCTGGGCGCGCTCTTCATGCCCGAAGCCAACTCGGCGCTGGGCGCGGCGCAGGCCAAGGTCGAGACCAAGAAGAACATCAAGGTGATGTGCTGCGACGTGAACGCCAAGATTCTCGACATGATCAAGTCGGGCGACGTGTTCGGCTCCATCAACCCCAACCAGGGCATGCAGGGCTACATGGGCATGATGATGCTGTTCCTGGCGAAGAACCCCACGCTCATCGACCCGATGAACGACGCCAAGCGCAACGGCACCAACCCGATGGCCGTGCCCTTCCTGGACAACGGCCTGGCGGTGGTCAGCAAGGCGAACGCCGACGACTTCTACTGGGACAAGTACCTCGCGCGCCGCGGCACCAAGGGAATCGGGGAGTGAGCTCCTTGCTCGAACTGCGCGGCATCAGCAAGCGCTTCGGCGCTTCGCGCGCGCTCACGGGCGTGGACTTCTCGCTGCAGCGCGGCGAGATCCACGCGCTGTGCGGCGAGAACGGCGCGGGCAAGTCCACGCTGATGAACATCATCGACGGCATCCACCGGCCCGACGAAGGCGAGATCTCGCTGGACGGGCACAAGGTGGTCATCGACGGCCCGGCGCACGCCATGCGCCTGGGCATCGGCCTGGTGCACCAGGAGATCGCGCTGTGCGCCGACGCCACGGTGGCCGAGAACATCTTCATGCCGGAGATCAACGCCGGCAAGCACGCGTGGATGAACTACGCCAGCCTGAACGAGCGCGCCGCCAGGGTGCTGCAGCGCCTGGGGCAGGACGTGGACCCCGCCTGCCTGGTGAAGGACCTGAGCATTTCCACCCAGCAGCTCATCGAGATCGCCAAGGCGCTCACGCTCGACTGCAAGGTGCTGATACTGGACGAGCCCACCGCGGCGCTCACCGACAACGAATCGGCCGCGCTGTTCAAGGTGCTGCACGACCTGAAGGACCAGGGCATCGGCATCATCTACATCAGCCACCGCATGGCCGAGATCTTCGCGCACTGCTCGCGCGTGACGGTGCTGCGCGACGGGCGCAACGTGCACAGCGGGCCGCTGGCCGAGCTGAACGCCGACGGCCTGGTGCGCCGCATGGTGGGACGCGACCTGGGCAACTACTACCCGCCGAAGCTGGGCGAGCAGCAAGGCGCACCACACGGCGGCTCACACGGCGGCCCGCACGGCGAACCTGTGCTCGAGGTGCGCGACATCGCCGACGGCGAGCGCGTGCACGGCGTGTCGTTCACGCTGCGGCGCGGCGAAATCCTCGGCATCGCGGGCCTCATGGGCGCGGGCCGCAGCGAGCTCGCCGAAACCGTGTGCGGCCTGCGCGCGGCCACGGGCGGCACGGTGCGCCTGAATGGCAAGGCCTTGGCCATCCGCAAGTACAGCGACGCGCTGCGCGAGGGCATCGCCTACCTCAGCGAAGACCGCAAGGCCGCGGGCGTGTACCTCGACCTGCCCATTGCGCAGAACATCGCGTCGATGGCGCTGAAGCGCGTGAGCTCGCGCTTCGGCCTGCTGCAGCGCGCGGCCGAGCACAGGCTGGCGGTGGAGCTGGGCGCCAAGCTCAAGCTGAAGAGCGACGGCGTGGACATCGACGTGGCCAGCCTGTCGGGCGGCAACCAGCAGAAGGTGGCCATCGCCAAGCTGCTGGCCACGCACCCCTCGGTGCTGCTGATGGACGAGCCCACGCGCGGCGTGGACGTGGGCGCCAAGTCGGAGATCCACCACATCCTGCGCGAGCTGGCGAACCAGGGCGTGGGCGTGGTGGTGATCTCTTCGGAGCTGCCCGAGATCATCGGGCTGTGCGACCGCGCGCTGGTGATCCGCGACGGCCGGCTCGCCGGCGAAGTGCAAGACGACGACATGACGGAAGAGGCCCTGCTGCGGCTGGCCTCCGGACTTTGCGAACAGGAAACAGCATGAACTACCCGGCACAACTCGACGCGGGCGCGCCCGCGGGCCTGGCGCCCCGACAGCAAGGCGGCGGCCCCGTGAAGCCAGCCAACAAGCTCACCAGCATGCGCGAGATGGGCTTGCTGCTCATCATCGCGGTGCTGTGCGTGGGCATGAGCTTCGCGTCGCCCTACTTCCTCACCTGGGACAACGTGCGCGCGATGCTGTTGTCGTTCTCCATCGAAGGCATCGTGGTGGTGGGCATGACCATCCTGCTGATCGTCGGCGGCATCGACCTGTCGGTGGGCTCGGTGGTGTGCTTCGCGATGGTGGTCACGGGCAAGCTCTTCCTGATGGGCTTCGACCCATGGACGGCGGGGCTCATCGCCATTGCCGCGAGCGCGGGCATCGGCGCCATGATCGGCGGCTGCGTCACGCGCATCGGGCTGAACCACTTCATCGCCTCGCTGGCCTTCATGGTCATCGTGCGCGGGCTGTGCCTGGCGCTCACGCAGGGCACGCCGCAGTCGCTGTTCTCGCTGCCGGCGGAGTTCAAGTTCATCGGCCAGGGCACGGTGTTCGGCATTCCGGCCGTCATCCTCATCTTCCTGGCGATCGTGGTGGTCAGCGACTTCGTGCTGCGCCGCTCCACTTTGCTGCGCCGCGTGTTCTACACGGGCAGCAACGAGAAGGCCGCGCTGTACTCGGGCATTCGCGTGGGGCACGTCAAGTTCTGGGTCACGGTGCTGTGCGCGGCATCGGCGGGCCTGGCGGGCGTGATCTACACCGCGCGCTTCGGCGCCGCCACGCCCACCTTCGGCATGGGCATGGAGCTCAACGTGATCGCCGCGGCCGTCATCGGCGGGGCCAGCCTGAAGGGCGGCTCGGGCACGGTGCTGGGCGCGGTGCTGGGGCTGGCGCTGCTGTCGGTGGTGACCAGCTCGCTCATCCTGCTGGACGTGTCGCCCTACTGGCAGGACGTGATCAAGGGCTTGATCCTGCTCGCGGCCGTGACCATCGACCACCTCATGAACACCCGAAAGACCAAGCGATGAACAACCCGTCGATGAAGAAGACCACCCTGGGCCCCTCGGGCATCGAATGCGCGGCCATCGGCCTGGGCACCTGGGCCATGGGCGGCTGGATGTGGGGCGGCGGGGACAACGCCGCCGCGGTGCTGGCCATCCAGGCCTCGCTGGACGCGGGCGTGACGCTGATCGACACCGCGCCGGCCTACGGCCTCGGGCGCTCGGAGAGCATCGTCGGCACCGCGCTGAAGGGCCGCCGCCAGCAGGCCGTGGTCGCGACCAAGTGCGGGCTGGTGTGGCACACGCAGAAGGGAACGCAATTCTTCGAAGAAGACGGCCACCCGGTGTACCGCTACCTGGGGCGCGAGTCGATCTTCCATGAATGCGAAGAGAGCCTGAAGCGCCTGCAGACCGACTACATCGACCTGTACATCACGCACTGGCAGGACAGCACCACGCCCGTGGCCGAGACCATGGATGCGCTGCTCGCGCTGAAGAAGCAGGGAAAGATCCGCGCCATCGGCGTGAGCAACGTGAGCCCCGAGACGCTGGCCGAGTACCTGCGGTACGGCCCGGTCGACGCGGCGCAGGAGCGCTACAGCCTGATCGACCGCGAGATCGAGCAGGCGCTGGTGCCGCTGTGCGCCGAGCACGGCGTGGCGGTGCTGGGCTACTCGTCGCTGGCGCTCGGCCTGCTGGCGGGCCCCATCGACCCTGCGCGCCAGTTCACCGGCGACGACCAGCGCGCCAGCAACCCGCGCTTCAGCGCGCAGAACCGCGCGAAGCTCAAGGCCTTCTTCGACGAGCTGGAGCCGCTGCGCCAGCACCTCGAATGCTCGTTGGGCCAACTGATGATCGCGTGGACGCTGGCACGCGGCAGCGTGCAGGTGGCGCTGTGCGGCGCGCGCGTGAGCAAGCAGGCGAGCGAGAACGCGGCCGCCGGCTCGCTCGCGCTGCGCGACGACGCGCTGCTGCTCATCGACGCGGCGGCGGCCAGGCACCTGCACGCGCTGGCCTGAGCGGCCGATCTGCGTCATCCCCGCACATCCCCGCACATCCCATACACCTCACACAAGGACCTCTTCGTATGTCGAAGGACAAGACCGCACGCCTGAACCGGCTGCTGAACAACGGGCGCTGCCTGGACATCGCGCTCGACCACGGCGTGTGCAACGAGCCCTCGTTCCTCAACGGGCTGGAAGACATGCCCGCGATCGTCGACAGGCTGGTGGCGGCGCGCCCCGACGCGCTGCAACTCAATTACGGCCAGGCCGACCTGCTGCAGGACCGCCCGGGCCGGGACAAGCCCGCGCTGGTGCAGCGCATCGACATGGGCAACCCCTACAACGCCACCGCGCACCGCGTGATGTGGGCGCTGCTGCAGAACGAGCACGACCCGGTGCTGCCCGCGGTGCAGCGCGACGCGGCCTGTGTGGTGGTGAACCTGTTCATGCTGCCCAACGAGCCCGACCTGTTCCGCCAGTGCGTGCAGAACATCGCGCGCGTGCGCGCCGACTGCGACCGCTACGGCATGCCGCTGATGATCGAGCCGCTGGTGATGCGCCCGCACAGCGAGCAAGGCGGCTACATGGTCGACGGCGACGCAGAAAAGATCGTGACGCTGGTGCGCCTGGCGCGCGAGATGGGCGCCGACATCGTCAAGGCCGACCCCACCACCGACCCCAATGATTTCCACCGTGTGGTGCAGGCCGCGCGCTGCCCCGTGCTCGTGCGCGGCGGCGGGCGCGAAGACCTGCAGCAGGTGTTCGCGCGCTCGCGCGTGCTGATGGACCAGGGCGCGGTCGGCATGGTGTACGGGCGCAACGTGTACCAGCACGCCAACCCGTCGGCGGTGGTGGATGCGCTGATGGCCATGATCCACCGCGGCGCGAGCGCCAAGGCGGCGTGGGACATCTACGAATCGGGCGGCGAGCGCGAAGCCCAGGGCACAAACGAGCGCAAGGGCAACGTGAACTGACGACCTGCCCGCCGTCGAAGAAAAAAAGAGGAGAGAGAGGGAGAGAGAGAGGGAGAGGCTGTACGGCCGGCGGCGGGCTCGTCGCCGGCCGGGTGCGCCCCTGCGCGCGCGCTTTGTCGAGAGAACCCAACAACCTGGAGGCGACGATGAAAATCCGGTACTACGTGATGGCGTTCCTGCTGCCATTCGTCACGCTGCTGACGCATGCGGCAATCACCGGGGTCAGTCCGATGACGACCCTGAACAACATGGCCACCGCGGTGGCCCAGGCCGTTGCAGACCCGTTGCCCCTGCAGGGGCCGGGCCTCGGCAACCTCACCTACACATCGGCCGAGCTCTTCAAGCCGGTGTCGATGATCACCAGCCCCGCGCACCCGCTCGACCCCGCGCACAGCAGCGCCTACGAGTCGCGCGAGGTGCCGGCCACGTACCCGGGCCGCAAGGACTACGGCATGAACGCCGGCATCATGCTCAACGGCTACTTCCTCACCTCCTTCGCGCCGGACAGCGGCCTCGGCCCGGGCGGCTTCCTGCTGTACGACGTGTCGAACCCGCGCCAGATCAAGCTGGTGAAGAAGATCTACGAGCCTGACGACGCTACAGGTGGTCGTACCAAGGAGTTCCGCGAGACGCACTCCTTCGGCACCGCGAAGATCGGCGGCAAGACCTACGTGACGCTGCCCAGCATCAATGGCATCGAGTTCTGGGACTTCAGCGACATCAACGACATCAAGCAGGTGAAGAAGCTCGCGCTGCCCGGCGTCAACGGCGGCGACTACGAGAACGTGGCCTGGCAGCTGTGGTGGCAGGCGCCCTACGTGTACGTGGCCTCGGCGGGCCGGGGCATCTTCATCGTCGATGCGGCCGACCCCGCCAACGCCGTGGTCGCGAACCGCGGCGCGGGCAAGCCCAACCCGGTTCCCACGGGCGAGCTCGGCGGCTTTCGCATCGGCCCCATCTTCACCATCGGCAACCACATGGTGCTGACCGCGATGGAAAGCAACGGCGGCTTCGCGAGCCTGGACATTTCCGACCCGCTCAACCCCAAGGTGCTCGACACCATCGTGGGCAGCACGCCGTTCTACTACGCGACCTGCTTCGACGGGCGCAACCTGCATGCCTCCACGCGCAACAGCGGCGCGAAGATGTACAGCTACGACCTGAGCGACCGCTCGCGCTTCGTGGCCGAGGACAACCGGCTCGTCATCGACGAGCAGCTGTACTGCGCCACGCAGGACAACTACGTGATCCAGGGCGCGCAGACCCGCATCCACAAGGTGGACGTGAGCAATCCGCTGAACCACGTGGAGGTGGGCCGCGGCAGCATCCTGCGCGAGGACGACCCGAACTTCTCGCACTCGGACAACGGCCAGGTCGCGATGTTCGGCAACCTGGTCTTCGTGGGCAACGACCACGGCTCGGGCAGCGGCTTCATCGTTCACCAGGTCGACCCCGACACCACCAAGCCTGAAGTGAAGCAGGTCTCGCCCGTGAACGGCGCCAGGCAGCAGGCACTGAGCTCGCGCATCGGCCTGGGCATGACGGACAACATCCGCCCCGAGAGCGTGAACGCCAACACCTTCATCGTGCGGCCGGTGGGCGGCAACACGCTGGCGGGCACGTACAGCGTGCAGCTGGGCATCGTCAACTTCCACCCCGAGCAGCCGCTGCAACCGGGCACCAGCTACGAGGTGTTCCTGCCGGCCAACGGCCTGAAGGACTATGCGGGCAACGCCATCGGCGCGGACTACAGGTCGGTGTTCCACACCGGCAACGCGACCGATATCAGCCTGATGCACCACTGGACGCTGGCGGGCAACCTGTCCGACCAGATCGGCGCCAACAACGGCACGCCGGCCACCGGCGATGCCTTCGAGAGCATCGGCCTGAGCTTTGCGAACCGCACCGCGGGCGTGCCTCTGAAGAACGACACGGTGGCCACCGTGCTGGGCGGCACCGCCTCGCTGAGCTTCTACATGAAGACCACGCAGCCGGGCGCCGGCAACGCGTGGTCGGCGCCCGGCCTGTTCGGGCGCGACCAGGCCAACGGCACCGACGACGTGTTCTGGGGCTGGCTCGACAGCACCGGGCGCATCAAGCTGTCGGTGGGCAACGACGGCGGCACTGCTTCTTCCGCGGTGGTGAACGACGGCGCCTGGCACCACGTGGTGCTGACGCGCGACGCGGCCTCGGGCGCGCAAGCGGTGTACGTCGACGGCGCGAAGACCACCTCGGCCGGCCTCACGGGCAACAAGGGGCTGTCGAACAAGTTCCAGCTGCTGGGGCAGATCCAGGGCAACACCGCGCTCTTCAAGGGCACGCTGGCCGAGGTGCGCGTGTACGGCCGCGTGCTGAACGACACCGAGGTGGCCGCGCTGCGCGCGCAGGCCATCATCGGCGACCCCGGCATCGGCGGCGGGCCGAAGGTCGTCAACGGGCAGCTGGTATTCAACCCCGCCACGCTGGGCGCCAACGGCGCGCAGTACCGCTGGAACTTCGGCAACGGCACGCAGACGGCCTTCTCCAACCAGCCGAACTACACCTACACCTACGCGAGCCCCGGCCACTACACGGTGACGCTCACGGTGCGCGACGCGCAGGGCCGCGAGACCTACTACACCTACAACGTGACGGTGATCGCGCCGGTCACCGCGCGCGCGCCCACGCACACCACCAACATCGCGGGCGACGCCAACTCGGTGTATTCGGTGAACCCCGACAGCGGCACGGTGGCCGCCATCGACGCGCAGACACTGGCCAAGCGCTGGGAAACGCGCGTGGGCGACGAGCCCAAGACGCTGGCCGTGGGGCCCGACGGCCGCATCTGGGTGTCGGTGCACGGCGAAGACAAGCTGGTGGCGCTGAACGCGGCCGACGGCGCCGTGTCGGCCAGCGTGTCGCTGGGCTACGGCAGCGGCCCTTACGGCGTGGTCTTCACGCCCGACGGCACCAAGGGCCTGCTCACGCTGGAGAGCAAGTCGGCGCTGATGAGCTTCGACCCGGCCAACGGCAACGCCACCGGCACCGTGCCGTTGCAGGGCGAGGTGCGCGGCATTGCGGTGAGCGCCGACTCGCAGGTGGCCTACGTGACGCGCTTCAAGTCGAAGCTCACCGGCGGCCAGCTGCACAAGGTGAACCTGCAGGGCCTGAGCGCCATCGGCGTCATCGCGCTGCCGGTGGACACCACCACGGTGGACACCGAGAGTCGCGCGCGCGGCGTGGCCAACTACCTGAGCCAGGTGGTGATCTCGCCCGACGGCACGCGCGCCGTGCTGCCTTCGAAGAAGGACAACATCGTGCGCGGCAAGTTCAGGGACGGCAACAACCTGGTGCACGACCAGACGGTGCGCTCCATCCTGTCGCAGGTCGACCTGCAGCAGGCGGCGGAGAGGTTCGACGAGCAGATCGACTTCGACGACCGCGCACCCGCGCGCGCCGCGCTGTTCTCGCCGGCGGGCGACTACCTGTTCGTGGCGCAGATGGAGGGCAACCGCGTGGCCATCGTCGACAGCTACACGCGCTCCGTTCGCGGCGAGATCAACGCGAGCAGCGCGCCGCATGGGCTGTACCTGGACGCGGTGCGCAAGCGGCTGTTCGTCAACAACTTCCTCGCGCGCTCGGTGACGGTGCACGACGTGGCGACGGTGCTGAGCGCCGAGAGCAACGCGCCCACCTTCCTGCAGACCGTGCAGACGGTGGCCAGCGAGCCCCTGGCCGCGGCGGCCCTGCGCGGCAAGCAGGTGTTCTACAACGCCTCCGACCGGCGCATGAGCAAGGACAACTACATCTCCTGCGCGAGCTGCCATGCGGATGGGGGCGACGACGGCATGGTGTGGGACTTCACCCAGCGCGGAGAAGGCCTGCGCCGCACCATCAGCCTGCAGGGCAAGCGCGGCACCAGCCACGGCAAGCTGCACTGGACGGCCAACTTCGACGAGCTGCAGGACTTCGAGAACGACATCCGCAACGAGTTCGGCGGCACCGGCTTCCTGAGCAACGCCGACTTCGCGGCCACGTCCGACCCGCTGGGCGCGCCCAAGGCCGGCAAGAACGCGCAACTGGACGACCTGGCGGCCTACCTGAACTCGCTGAGCAAGTACATGCGCAGCCCGGCGCGCATGGCGGACGGCAACCTCAGCGTGGAGGCGGTGCGCGGGCAGACCGTGTTCAACACCGCGCAGTGCGCCACCTGCCACACCGGCGGCACGCTGCGCGACGGGCTGCGCCACGACGTGGGCACCATCCAGCTCTCGTCGGGCAAGGGCAGCAACCTGCCGCTGGCGGGCACGGGCTTCGACACGCCGACGCTGTCGGGCACGTGGAACGCGGCCTCGTACTTCCACAACGGGCAGGCGGCCACGCTGCAGGACGTGCTGGCGGGCGGCCATGGCAACGCGTCGAGCCTGCCGGCATCGGACGTGGTGGCGCTGCGCGAGTACGTGCGCTCGCTGGACACGGCACCGCCTTTCGTGGCGCGGCTGCGCTCGGAGCTGAGCGGCATGTGCGTGAACATCAAGGGCGGCGCGGCGGCCAGCGGTACCACCGCGGTGCAATGGCCCTGCGGCAACGCGAGCCACGAGAAGTTCACGGTGACGCCGATCCTCGGGGGCTACGTGCAGTTCGTGGCCGAGCACAGCGGGCTGTGCCTGGCGCAGAACGGCACGGCCACCACCAACGCGCCGGTGGTGCAGGTGGCCTGCTCGGTGGGCAACACCGCGCAGTGGAGCGTGGTCGGCGGGGCGTTGAAGAACCGGGCCTCGGGCTCGTGCCTCGACGTGCCCAACAGCTCCACCACGCAGGACACCGCGCTCATCACCTGGACCTGCAACGGCGGCAACAACCAGAACTGGGCGCAGGTTCCCTGAGCGATCGACGCGAGCTTGCTCCTTTCGAAAGCCGCCCCCGGGGCGGCTTTTTTTCGTTCGCGCTGCGCCCCGCGCATGACCTCCCAGGTCATCGACCGCACGCAGCCGGTCTGGGAAAGTACCTCCATCGATTCACTAACCACCAGGAGAAAACACCATGACCGGCTTCAACATCCTTCCCCTCGCCGTCGCCTTGCTGATCGGCGTTGCCGCGCTCGGCTCGTGCCTGGGCATCGGGCTGGTCGGCCAGAAGTTTTTGGAGAGCACCGCGCGGCAGCCCGAGCTGGTCGACACGCTGCAGACCAAGTTCTTCCTGGTGGCGGGCGTGACCGACGGCGCCTTCATCATCGCGACCGGCATCGGCCTGTGGTTCGCCACGGCCAACCCCTTCGGCTGACCCGCTGAAAAGGCCCGCGCCCCACCCGGCGAAACGGGCGCGCGCACCAGGAAGTGACATGAAGCACTGGCACCATTCGTGCTAGTACCGTTGACACCGAATTGTTTATGGTTAAAGTATTTAGCTATCAACGGTTCGATGTTGACGGTGCCGCAGGGAGCGGCGCCGGTGCTTCGTTTCACCATTCCTCGCCGGAGAATCCATGAGCCACCTGTCCCCGAAGTCGCCCGCGCTGCCGCGCACCCTGCTCTCGCTGCTGCTGTGCGGCGCAGCCCTCGGTACCTCGGTGTCGGCGCTGGCCGCGCCGGTGAAGGTGGGCTTGGCCCTCGACATCTCAGGGCCATTCGCCGCGCTGGGCGCCGAAGCGCGCGACGGCTTCGCGCTGGGCATCAAGCAGCTCAACGGCAAGCTCGGCGGGCAAGACGTGGAGTTCGTGCAGGCCGACATGGCCGGCAGCCCCGACCAGGCCAAGCAGCTGGTCGACCGCATGGTCCAGCGCGACAAGATCGACATCTTCAGCGGCCCCATCGGCTCCAACGTGGCGCTGGCCGTGGGCCCCACGCTGTTCAACGCCAAGGTCCCTTACCTGTCGGCCAACGCCGGCCCCAGCCAGTTCGCGGGCGCGCAGTGCAATGCCTACTTCTTCGGCACCGCCTACCAGAACGACCAGTTCCACGAGGCCGCCGGCAAGTTCGCGCAAGACCGCGGCTTCAAGAAGACCGTGCTCATCGCCCCCAACTACCCGGCCGGCAAGGACGCCCTGGGCGGCTTCAAGCGCCAGTTCAAGGGCCAGGTGGCCGACGAGCTGTACACCAAGCTCGGCCAGATCGACTACGCCGCCGAGCTCGCGCAGCTGCGCGCGGCCAAGCCCGACTCCATCTACTTCTTCCTGCCCGGCGCGATGGGCATCAACTTCATCAAGCAGTTCGTGGGCGCGGGCCTGTCGAAGGACATCACGCTGGTCACCAGCGGCTTCTCGGCCGACGAGGACGTGATCGGCGCCGTGGGCGAGCCCATGCTCGGCCTGTTCAACACCTCGCACTGGGCGCACGACCTGGACAACGCGGCCAACAAGCAGTTCGTGGCCGCGTTCCGCAAGGAATACAACGGCCGCTACCCGTCGGTGTACGCGGCGCAGGCCTACGACGCCATCCTCGCGATGGACGCGGCCGTGAAGCAGGCCGGCGGCAACGCGCAGAACCGCGAGGCCGTGGTGGCCGCGCTGAAGAAGGCCAACTACGCGTCCACGCGCGGCAGCTTCAAGTACGCGAACAACCACTACCCCATCGAGAACTTCTACCTGCGCGTGATCGGCAAGGACGCGCAAGGCAAGGTCACGAACAAGCTGATCAACACGGTGCTGACCAACTACGGCGACAGCTACGCCGACAAGTGCCCACTGAAATAAAGCTCGCCCCCAGGCTGCGCGCACTTCGTGTCGCTTCTCCTTCCCCCTACCGGGGGCAACACCTGAGGCCCGGCGAAGCCGGTTCCTCGGTGTTCCTCGAATGACAATGCAGGCACACCTGTTGGTTCTTCTATGAGTGGAATTCTTGTTCTAGAGCAGCTGCTCAACGGCCTCGGCTACGGGCTGATGCTGTTCCTGCTGGCCGCGGGGCTCACGCTGGTGTTCGGCATCATGGACGTGCTGAACCTCGCGCACGGCTCGCTGTTCATGGCGGGCGCCTACGTGGCGGCCGAGGCGCACACGCGCACGGGCTCGTTCACCGCGGCCATCGTCATCGCGGTGGCGGTCACGGTGATGGTGGCGCTGCTGCTCGAGGTGCTGCTGATGCGCCGCCTCTACACGCGCGACCACCTGGCACAGGTGCTCGCGACCTTCGGCGTGATCCTGGTGGCCGACGACATCGTGACGATGGCGTGGGGACCCTCGCCGGTGATGGCGCCGACGCCCGCCGCGCTCTCCGGGCCGGTCAACCTGATGGACGGGCTGCCCTACCCCTCGTACCGGCTGGTGATCCTGGTCGGCGGGCTTCTGGTGGCGCTGGCGCTGTACCTGCTGGTGAACCACACGCGCATCGGCATGCGTGTGCGCGCGGGCGCGTCGGACCGGCCGATGGCCGAGCTGATGGGCGTGCGCGTGGGCCGCATCTTCAACGGCGTGTTCCTGCTGGGCGCGGCGCTGGCCGCGCTGGCGGGCGCGCTCATGGGGCCGATCGTCGCGGTGCAGGTGGGCATGGGCGAGGCCATCCTGATTCCGGCGCTGGTGGTGCTGGTGATCGGCGGCATCGGTTCGGTGCGCGGCGCCTTCGTGGCCGCGCTGCTGGTGGGCGTGGTCGACACCATCGGCCGCGCATTCGTGCCGATGCTGCTGCGCGCCACGCTGCCGCCGGCCACCGCGGCCGACCTGGGGCCGCTGTTTGCCGAAGTCGCGATGTACGCGCTGATGGTGGTCGTCCTCATCTTCCGGCCCTCCGGTCTTTTCTCGGCGCGCGCATGAAGCCTTCTCTTCTGTCATCTCCTCGTTACCTGGGCCTCGGGCTGCTGCTGGTGCTGCTGGCGGTGTTTCCGCTGGTGGCGCCGCTGTTCGGGCTGGAGTTCTACATCGGCTTCGTGCGGCGCGTGCTCGTCGTGGCGCTCGCGGCCGCGAGCCTCAACTTCGTTCTCGGCTTCGGCGGCATGGTGGCGCTGGGGCACGCGGGCTTCATCGGCGTGGGCGCGTACACGCTGGTGGCGCTGAGCGAGGCGGGCGTGGTGTCGGGCTGGCTGCTGTGGCCGGCCGCGGCGCTGGTCGCGGGCGCGGTGGCCGCGCTGATCGGCACGGTGGCGCTGCGCACGCGCGGCGTGTACTTCATCATGACCACGCTGGCCTTCGCGCAGATGCTGTACTTCGTGGTGGTGTCGCTGCGCCGCTATGGCGGCGACGACGGCTACACGCTCATGAGCCGGCCCGTGCTGCTGCCGGGGCTGGACCTGGGCAACGAGGCCAACTTCTACTGGGTGGTGCTGGTGATCGTGGCGCTGGCGCTGTGGTGGCTGCACCGCGCCACGCAGTCGCGCTTCGGCCACGCGCTCATGGGCATCCGCGACAACGAGACGCGCATGCGCGCGCTGGGCTACCCGGTGTTCCGGCTGCAGCTGGTGGCCTTCGCCATCGCGGGCGCCATCGCCGGCCTTGCGGGCGCGCTGCTGGCGGGCGGTAACGGCTTCGTGAGCCCGGCGACCATGCACTGGACGCAGTCGGCCACGCTGCTGGTGATGGTGGTCATCGGCGGGCTGGGGCGCAGCTGGGGCGGGCCCGTGGGCGCGGTCGTGTGGCTGCTGCTCGAAGAGGTGCTCAAGCAGCACACCGACCATTGGCACATGCCGCTCGGGCTGCTGTTGATCGCCGTCGCGCTGTGGGCACCGAAGGGGCTGGCCGCCTTGTACAAGCGCCGCGTGCCCACCACCCTGACCCCGACGCTCTCGACCGAAGCCAAGGCGGGCAACGCACCATGAGCCTTTTCAGAATCGAAGGGTTGGTCAAGCGCTTCGGCGGCCTGCTGGCGACCGACCATGTGAACCTCACCGTGGAGCGCGGCGAAGTGCATGCGCTCATCGGGCCGAACGGCGCGGGCAAGACCACGCTGGTGAACCTGATCACCGGGCTGCTGAAGGCCGACGCCGGCCGGCTGCTGCTCGACGAGAAGGACATCACCGCGCTGAAGGACCACCAGCGCGTGGCCGCGGGCATGTCGCGCTGCTTCCAGGTGACGCGCGTGTTCCCGAAAGAGACCGTGCACGACAACCTGATGCTCGCCGCGCAGGCCCATGCGGGCAGCAGCCTGCGCTTCCTGGCGCCGCGCGCGAAGGAGCGCGGCCTGGTCGACCGTGCGGTGGCGCTGGCCGACCGCGTCGGGCTGGGCAACGAACGCGCGCGCATCGCGGGCACGCTGCCGCACGGCGCGCAGCGCGCGCTCGACGTGGCGCTGGCGCTCGCCGCTGAACCCAAGCTGCTGTTGCTCGACGAGCCCATGGCCGGCATGGGCCCCGACGAATCCGCGCGCATGGTGGAGCTGATCGAGTCGCTGCGTGCGTCGATGGCCATCCTGCTGATCGAGCACGACATGGACGCCGTGTTCCGCCTGGCCGACCGCCTCACGGTGCTGGTGCAGGGCAAGGTGCTGATGAGCGGCACCGCCGACGAAGTGCGCGGCCACCCCGACGTGCAGGCCGTGTACCTGGGTACCGAGGCAGAAGGACATTCATGAGCGCGGCATCCACATTGCTCGAAGCGAAATCCATCGAGGCCGGCTACGGCGCCAGCCAGGTGCTGTTCGGCATCGACATCGACATCCGCCCCGGCGAGGTGCTGGCCCTGCTGGGGCGCAACGGCATGGGCAAGAGCACGCTGCTGAAGGTGCTGACCGGCACGCTCTCGCCGATGCGCGGCAGCGTGCACTTCGGCGGCGCGGCCATCGGCGGGCCTGACAAGTCGATGAAGCCCGATGCCATCGCGCGGCGCGGCGTGGCCATCGTGCCCGAGGGGCGGCATGTGTTCCCGAACCTGAGCGTGGAAGAACACCTGCGCGCCTTCGCGCGGCCGCGCCCGGGCAGCGCGCCGCGCTGGACGGTCGAGGCGCTGTACGGGCTGTTTCCGCGCCTCGCGGAGCGCAAGGCCAACGCGGGCAACCAGCTCTCGGGCGGCGAGCAGCAGATGCTGGCCATTGCGCGCGCGCTGTCGACGCACCCGCGCCTGCTGATCCTCGATGAAGCCACCGAAGGGCTGGCACCGGTCATCCGCGAGGAGATCTGGCATTGCATCGCCACGCTGAAAGCCGAGGGCGAAGCGATCCTGGTGGTCGACAAGTACGTGCAGCGCCTGCTGCCGCTGGCGAACCGGCACGTGATCCTGGAGCGCGGGCGGGTGGTGTGGCAGGGGGACTCGGCGGCGCTGGACGCCGATCGGTCCTTGTGGACGCGGTACCTGGGGGTGTAAGTCCGTTGGCGGCTGCCGCTCGTCTCAGGCGCCGTCCCCGTCTTCGGTCAGCAGCAGATCGATCTGCGCCTTGATCCTCGCCTTGTCCGCTTCGTAGAACACGGGCGGAATCTCCAGCCAGGCACGCCGGCCGCCCGGCAGGCGTATCGGAATGCGGTCGTGCAACGGCGTGTCCCCCGCAGCCTGGTGCTCGGGTTGTGGCTCGGGTTGTGGCTCGCGCTGCGGAGGATGCGGCGCGGAACCGGCGTCCGCCTCTGGCGCCTCGGTACGCTCCGCGGGCTCGGGTGCATCGAAGTAACGCGCGAAATCCACGGACCGCTGCAACACCTCGGCCAGCGCCGTCGCGGCAGCCGGCAGGAATCCACGCTGCAGCAGCTCGGCGTTCAGCTCGCTCTCCACGGGGAGGCCTGCCGGATGCGCATCCAGCAACTCCGCGAACAGGGGCGGCGTTCGCAGGAAGCGCAACATGAAGGCGCGACGCAGTTCTTCCGACGACGCAAACCGGAACGCTTCGACGTCCCTGCTGACCGCGAGCACGCCGTCGCGCGGGCGTTCGAGCAGGCCGTAGTAGCGCAGCGACGCCAGCGCGCTCAACGCAGCGCCGTTGTTCGCGGAGTTGTACCCGATGTGCTGCGCGATCTCGTCGGTGGACGCGGGGCGCAGTCGCTCCTTGTCATAGGCTTTCATCGCCCGGTCCAGCGCTTCGTCCAACGCCATCGAGGGCGCGCGTGGGCTCTTTTTTCGGGGTTCGGCCATCGTGGTTCCGTTTCAGAACGTCTGGGAAAACAGGAGTCAATTGTATGTTTAAACTTATTTAAGTATATTGAAAACTTAGTTTTGGAATTTATACGCAGCTTCAGGCGATTTTCAGCAATTTCTTTTTTCCAGAAACACGAAAATTCCTGCTACCGTTTGTCCAGCGTGCGCATAACCGTCTTTTTCCAGTTTCCAGAAAGAGGAATCCATGGCCGGCAACAACAGCAAGCAACTCGCGCTCAAGCCGCAGGACCTGTTGCTGGTCCTGAAGGTGGCGGTCAACCCGGGAAAGGATTTCCTGCTGGTCGACCTGGCAAGCGAGCTCGGCATCGCCGTGTCGTTGATCCACGGTTCGGCGCGCCGCGCCGAGCAGGCCCGCTTGCTCAGCCGGGCATCCGGCTCGCTGCGAGCGTCGAAGCCCGCCGTGAGGGAATTCGTGATGTACGGCGCGAAGTACAGCTTTCCGGGGCAGCTCGGCGCGATGGTGCGCGGGTTGCCCACGGCCATCGGCGGACCCGTGCTGGCCCCGCTGTTCGAAGGGTCCGCGAACCTGCCGCCGGTGTGGCCCGACACAGAGGGCGGTAGCTGGGGGCCGGGCCTCACCGCGCTGCATCCCGGCGTGCCCGCCGCCGCGAGGCTGGACCCCAAGCTCTATGCCGTGCTCTCGTTGTTCGACGCCGTCAGGGTGGGTGCGGCCAGGGAACGCGAAATGGCGCTGGAACGGCTGGGCGAACTGCTGTGAGCTTGCAAGACCCGAACGTCACCATCGTCGAGCTGGTCGCGCAGGCGCTGGGGCCGCTGCGGGAAGAGCTGGTGCTGGTCGGCGGCTGCTCGGTCGGCTTGCTCATCACCGACCGCGGCCGCCCACCCGTTCGACAGACCATCGATGTCGACCTGGTGGCGGAGGTGGCGTCCATCGGCGCGTACTACCAGGCGCTGATTCCCAAGCTCCGGGCCCAGGGCTTCCGGGAATGCCCCGACGAGGCGAACATGTGCCGCTGGAAGCACGGCGACCTCGTTCTCGACGTGATGCCCTCGCACGAGCACGTGCTGGGGCACTCCACGAACCGCTGGTATGCGGAGGTCGTCAGGTCGGCCACGAAGCTGCGGCTTCCGAGCGCGCTCGAGATCCTGGTGGTGTCCGCGCCGCTGTTCGTCGCGACCAAGCTCGTGGCCTTCCACGGCCGCGGCAACGGCGACTACATGCACCACGACATGGAAGACATCGTCAACCTGGTCGATGGCCGCATCGAGCTTTGCGGCGAGGTCGACGAGGCGCCGGAGGCCGCGAAGGCTTTCATACGGGAAGAGTTCGACGCGCTGCTGGCCGACGAATCGTTCGTCGACCAGCTGCCCATGTTCTTCCGGCCCGACGCCGCCGACCAGGGCCGCGTGCCGGGCCTCATCGGCAAGCTTCGGAGGCTGGCGGGACTTTGACCGAAGGCTCTAGTGAAGGCGCAAGCACGGGCGCCAAGACAGGCGGCGCACCCAACCCACGCAAAGCCAGCACCACCACCGCGAACGAACACCCCGCGATCCCCGCCACCATCGGCAGCGGCGTGCCATCGGCGAACGGCGACACCAGCGCCACCACCACCGCGCCGCCCGCGAAGTTCAAGGTACCGAGCAAGGCAGACGCGGTGCCCGCGCGCGCCGCGTGCCCTTCCATCGCCACCACGAAGGCCGAGGGCACGATCACGCCGTTCAGGCCGTACACCACCATCAGCAGCGCGACCAGCACGCCGAGCCGGTCGACGCCCGCCAGCGTCAGCACCAGCAGCACCGCCGCGACTCCGGCATGCACGGCGACCGCGGTGCGCAGCACGCGCCGGATGCCGAAGCGCGCGGCGAGCCGGGCGTTGAATTGCGAGGCGGCGATCATCGACACGGCATTGAGCGCGAACAGCACCGCGTACAGGCGCGGCGACACGCCGAAGTGCGTGCTCATCACGAACGACGAATTGGCCACGTAGACGAAAAAGCCCGACAGCGTGAGCGAGGCCATGAAGGCCACGGCCAGGAAATGCCGGTCGCGCAGCAGCACGCCGTAGCCCGCCATGGCACCGCGCAGGCTGCTCTGCGCGCGCGCCGCGGGCGGGCGTGTTTCGGGCAGCAGCGCCGCCACCATCGCCACGGCCAGCACCGCGAGCGCGCCGATCACCCAGAACACGGCGCGCCAGCCGGCCGCCTCGGCCACGAGGCTGCCCACCAGCGGCGCGAGGATGGGCGACACGCTGTAGACTAGGATCAGCAGCGACATGAGCCGCGCCGCCTCGGTGCCGGTGTGCAGGTCGCGCACCACGGCGCGCGGCGTGACCATGCACGCGCAGGCGCCGAGCCCCTGCAGGAAGCGAAAGGCGATGAGCGTGCCGATGCCCGGCGCCAGCGCGCAGCCGATGCTGGCCAGCACGAACACCGCCAGGCCCACGTACATCGGCCGCTTGCGCCCGAACATGTCCGACAGCGGCCCCGCCACCAGCTGGCCCGCGCCGGTGGCGATGAAGAAGGCCATCAGGCTGGCCTGCACCGCATGCGCATCGGCGCCCAGCGCGCGGCCGATGGCGGGCAGCGCGGGCAGGTACATGTCGATGGCGCTGGGGCCGATGGCGGTGAGCAGGCCCAGCACGATGGCGTAGCGGGACAGTGGGGCCCTGGAGGTGTCGGAGGTGTCGGAAGTGGTCATGCGCCCATGCTCGCGCTTGGCGCTGAATGATTGAATAATCAAAATAGCGCTTTTCCTATTCAACCGTACACAAAGAGCCAAAGACCATGGATCCGCTGTCCGATGTGTTGTCGATGCTCACGGTGAGCAGCACGCTGTCTTCGCGCTTCGAGGCGCGCGGGCGCTGGGGCTTTCGGTATCCGCGCTATGCCTCGCACATCAAGCTGGGCTGCGTGCTCACGGGGCGGCTGCGGATGCAGATCGAAAACACGGCAGATGCCGCGGCCGATGTCGTCTCCATGGCGGCCGGCGACTTCTACCTGCTGACCAACGGCCAGCCCTTCATGGCGTGCAGCGACCCGCCGGGCCCCTTGCAGGACGGCGTGCAGGCCAGCCGTGACCACCGCGGCGCCGACGGCGTGATGCGCTTCGAGGGCCACGGCACAGGCAGCGAGACGGAAGGCGACGAGGCCAGCGCCCCGATGGTCACCATGGCCACCGGCCGCTTCACGCTCGACGGCGAAGCGGGCGAGCTGCTGCTGCGCCACCTGCCGCCGCTCATCCACCTGCGCGCCAGCGACCCGGGCACGCGACCGCTCGCGGGGCTGCTCGACCTGATGAGCTGGGAAACGGCCGAGCTGCGCCCCGGCGCCTCCATCGCGCGCACCCACCTCGCGGCGCTGGTGCTGGTGCAGGCGCTGCGCGTGTACCTGGCGAACGCGCCGCAGCCCGAGGGCTGGCTGGGTGCGATGGCCGACGCGCGCATCGGCCAGGCGCTGTCGCGCATGCACGGCGACATCGCGCAGCCGTGGACGGTGGAGCGGCTGGCGCACACCGCGGGCATGTCGCGCACGGCCTTCGCGGTGCGCTTCAAGGCGCTGACCGGATCGACCCCGCTGGAGTACCTGGGCGGCTGGCGCATGACGGTGGCGCGCAACGCGCTGCGCCACAGCGACGAAGGCATCGCGCGCATCGCTGAGCGCATCGGCTACCAGTCGGAAACGGCGTTCAGCGCGGCCTTCAAGCGCGAGATCGGCGAGAGCCCGGGGCGCTTTCGCACGCGGGCGCGGGCGCAACATCCGGCGCATCCGCCACGGCCACAAGCCGCGGCGTGAGCGCTCAGCGCACCTCGCAGTCGACGGCGTTCGACTTGGGCCCGCTGGAACTGCCCGTGACCGTCGGGGGTGCGCTGAACGCGGGCGGCAGCGTGAACTGCAGGCCGGGGTTCTTCGGCACGACCACCGGCGCCTGCACCGGCGTGGGTGTGAAGCCGAACTGGCCTGGGGCAAAGGTCTGGCTGCCGCCCTTGTTGGTCACGTTGATCAGCCCGTCGATCACCTGCACGTACAGGCCCGGCGGCAGCGGCGGGGTCGAGACAGGGGTCTTGGGCAGCGCCTGCTGCGCCAGGGCAGGCATCGCGGCGGTGGCCAGCACGGCAAGCGCTGCAGGCAGGGCAAGGAAGCGTTTTTTCATCGGTGTCTCGCGAAGGTGAGTGCGGTTCACGGCTGCTGCAGGGACACGACCATGCTGGCGTTGCCCTTGAGCGCGCCCATGGGCGTGTTGATGACGGTGGCGTCCTTGCTGCGCTGGCCCACCGCGCCAGCGGTGCTGCGGAAACCGCCCTGCGCCAGGCCGAGCTCGATGCCGTCGCGCTGCGGCTGCGCGGCGTCGTAGCTGTAGCGCGTGACCACCAGCATCGACTGCGGCTGCAGCACCAGCTCGGCACCGTCGCTGAACTTCAGTTGCGCGTAGGCGCGGCTCTCGGTGGTCAGCGTGTCGCCCTGGCGGATCTGCGAGTCCACGGCCAGCAGCCGGGTGGCGCCTTCGGCCGTGCGAACGACCAGCACGCCCGAGAGGTTGGCGACGGTGCCCACCACCGGCGACGCACCCTGGGCCTGGGCCGCGCCCATGAGGGCGAACGAGGCGAAGGCCAGCAGGCCTGCGAGGAATGGGGTTGCTTTCATGCGTGGGTCTGCCTCAGTTGCAATACATCTTCTTGGCGGGCTCGTTCACGGTGCCGGTCTTCGATCCGGCGCTGTTCGTGTCGCTGTTCGTGTCGCTGTTCGTGTCGCTCTTTGTGTCACCGCCGGACCCCGACGCCGACGTACCACCCGGCGTCGCGGTCTTCTTCGTGTCCAGGAACGCCACCTGGTCGAAATCGGTCTTGGGCTGCGACGCGACCACGGTCTTGATGACCTCGTCGGCCGCCTGCTGCACCGGCTTGACCGGCTGGGACGCGGTCGGCGGCGACAGCACCTGGCACAGCGCCGAGTTCGGGGCGATGGTGCAGATGTCGGCCGACGGCGCGGGTGCAGGCACCGGCGCGGGCGGCAGCGTGGCGACCGGCGGCGACGGGCACCCCGGCAGCAACGGGCTCACCGTGCACATGGCCACGCTGGGCAGCCGGGCCGAGCAGCCGTCCAGCATGCTGTTGGCCACGCACTGCGCCAGCGTCGGCAGCACGCTGTCGCAACCGGGCAGCGCGGCGTTCGACGTGCACACGCCAACGGACGGCAGCACGGCGGCCGTGGCGCGCGCCACGGTGCCCTCGCTCGCGCCGGCCGCGGGGTAGCTCACGCTCAGCGTGGCCGTGCTGCTGGCCGACGCGAGGCCGGGCGCGTTGACCTGCGCGAAGGTGCCGCTGCCGGCGCCACGCGCCACCACGAAGTCGGCCATGGCGCCGTTCGCCGGCATGAAGCCACCGAGCGTGCCCAGGTTCAACGTGCCGCCCAGCGTGGCCGCGCCGTCGATGTCGAGCAGGTCGACGCCGTCGCTGCCCAGGCGAATGTTCAGCACGCCGTTGGCACCCTGCACATAGCTGCCCTGCACGGCGATCCGGCCCAGCGCGTCCGCGCTGCCGGGGGCGACCGTGCCGTTGTTGAACAGCGTGGCGTCGCCGCCCAGCGCGACGGTGCCGCTGCCGGTGATGCTGCCGTTGTTGTAGAGGTGCGTGTCGCCGCTGCCGAGCGTGCTGCCGGGCAGCAGCACGATGGCGCCGTTGTTCGGGTTGTCGGCGCCCATGCGCGCGTCGAGCTCGCCCTCTTCGATGCGCACCGTGCCGCCGGCCAGGTTGGTGAGCGGCGCGGCGGTGCTGCCCACGCCGCTCTTCACCACGGTGCCGCTGTTCAGCAGATGGCCGTTGGCGGGGTTGCGGAACACCGGGCCCGAGTCCGACCCATCGCTCACCAGGCGAACGGTGCCGCCGGCGTCGTTGGTGACCACGCCGGTGGCGGCCAGCCGCAACTGCGAGCCGGGCGACACGGTCAGCGCGGCGCCCGCGCGGTTGTTGAAGGCGCCGCTGCCCTGCAACTCGAGCGTGCCCGGGCCCACCTCGCCGCGCGCGGCACCCGCGGTGCCCACGTTCACGCTGCCCAGGTTGTTCCAGGTCGTGGCGTCGGTCAGCACCCAGCTGGCGTTGTCGGTGATGTTCACCACGTTGCGCGTGGTGAACTGGTGGCCGTTGCCTTGCAGGTAGGTCAGCGGGCCGCCCGACAGCGCAGGCGCCGCCGCGCCGATGTCCACGTCGCCCAGCAGCGTGACCGCGCCGTTCCACGTGACGGCGCCAGCGCCCGAGAACACGACGCCGCTGTTCAGCGCGAGGCCGTAGAACGTGGCGTGCGCGCCGGCCGCCACCTGCACGGTGCCGCCTTGCGTGGAGTGCTGCAGCAGCAACTCGCCCGCGTCCACGCGCAGGGTGCTGCCCGCGGTGTTGGTGATGTCGAAGTAGTTCTGCGCGGCCACGCCGTTCTTCACGATGGTGCCGTTGTTGACGAAGGTGCTCGCAGCCGTCGAACCCACCAGCACGTTGTCGAAGGTGCCCGAGGTGGTGACGGTGCCGTTGTTCTCGAAGCGGTTGCCCGCCTGGTAGACGATGATGGCGCCGTCGCCGCGCACGTCGACGCTGCCGTTGTTCACCCAGGTGGCACCGCCCTGCAGGTCCATCTGGCTGTCGACCACGTTGCCCATGCCCTGCGTGGTGAGCACGCTGGCGTTGCTGGTGGAGACCGAAAGCCCGTGCATCACCAGCGCGCCGTTGCCCTTGCCGAAGCTGAGCGAGGTGCCCAGGTTGACGCTGTCGGCCCACTCGACAGTGCCCATGCCGGTAAAGACGGTGCCCGCGTTGAAGCTGTGGCCGCCAGAGAACGATGCGCTCGACCCCGCGGCCACGTTGAACGTGCCGCTGTGCGTGCCGCTGTGGTCGAACAGCGCGGTGCCGCCGCCCACCGACACGGTGCCCGCGTTGTTCAGCGCGCCCGACAGGGCCGAGCCCGCGCGGTTCACCGCGAGCGTGCCGTTCGCCCCCACGTTGACGGTGTCCGCCACGATGGCCGACGTCGGCATGCTCAGCAAGGTGGTGCCGCCGACGATGTCGAGCGTGCCGTTGCCCGTGCCCTCGCCTTGCGACACCGTCAGCACGCCGCCGTGCAGGTCGAGGTTGGCGTTGAGCTGCGCCGCATGGCTGACCTTGGCGTCTGCGTTCGCCAGGTTGCTGTTCAGGTTGAGCCCGAGCGTGCTCTTGCTGCTGCTGATGGCCGCGTTGATGTAGATGTTGTTGCTCGCGTTGAGCGTGAGCGTCGAGTCGACGGCCCCGGTCTTGACGATGGCCCCGTTCACGGTGATGTCGCCGGCGCCGAACTCGCCCGGGCCCGCGCCCGTGGTGATCGACACGTTGACGCCGTCGTCCAGCTGCGCCTTGATGGTGTTCGCGCCGATGCGCGCGCCGCCTTCGTTCGACACGATGACGCTCTGGCCGTTCTCGATGCCGCCGCTGGTGCCGCTGCCCAGGGAACCGTCCACGATCTCGATGTCGAAGGGGTCGATGTGCCACTCGCCGCCCTTGCCTACCACCGGCGCGTTGACCACGTCGAGCGACTTCTTACCCGAGGTGTCGACGTAGCCGCCGCGGCCCGCGCTGCCGGTGGCCGACACGCGCCCGTCGATGCGGGCCGCGCCGTCGGCGTACAGCTGCACGTTGCCGCCGGTGGTGCCGTTGGCGCTGATGTCGGAGGCAGCGGTGGTCTTCAGGTCGCCCGAGGCGCGCAGGAACACGCGCCCGCCTTCACGCACCACGCTGTCGGCGTTGATGCTGCCGCTGTTGCTCACCAGGCCCGCCGCGAGGCCGATGCGACCCGCTTCCGCCGCGATGCGCCCCAAGTTCTTCACCTCGCCGGCCGCGCCGGTGATGGCCACCGAGACGCCGGGCGTGCCGGTGTCCACCAGCTGCACGTTCTGCCCCGCCGCCAGCAGCACTTCGCCGTTGGGCGCGTTCAGCGTGCCGGTGTTGGTGACGCGGGGCGCCACCAGGTAGATGCTGCCGCCGCTGGCCGCGGTGATGGTGCCGGCGTTGCGCACTTCACCCGCCGGACCCGCCGCGCCTGCCGTGCCCCCGGCCTTGAAGTTCAGCCGGCCCGCCAGGAAGTCGCTGTCGCTCACGTTGAGCGTGCTCGCGATGAAGCTGCCCACGTCGATGCGCGCGCCCTGGCCCACCATGATCCCGGCCGGGTTGATGAGCCACAGCGCGCCGTTGGCCTTGATCTGCCCGTAGATCTGCGAGGGGTCGCCGCCGGTGGTGCGCGCCAGCAGCGCCGCGGCGGCGCCGGGCTGGCGAATGTCGACCAGCGCGCCCGCGCCCACATTGAAGGTGGCGAAGTTGACCAGCGCCTGCGGCGTGAGCTGCTGGATGTTGAGCGTGCTGCCGTTCTGCACGATCGACACATTGCCCGAGCCGACGTTCCAGCCCGTGGGCAGCGCGCCCACCGCGAGCTGCGCATGCACGGGCGCGCCGGCCGCCGCGCACAGGGCCGCGATGGTGAGCGGGAGGAGCCGAAGCCGGGGCGGGAGTTTGGAGTGCGAGCGCATGGTGGTCGTCTGCCTGAGGTTCTAGGAGGCCGAATCGGTCGACGGGATCAACGGGATCAACGGGATCAAAGGGATCAAAGGGATCAGCGGTTTCAGAACGCCACCATGGCGCTCAGGTGGGCGCGCCAGTCGCCGCGCTTCTCGGTGAAGGCATTGCCGGCGTCGTTGACGCGGGCGATGTCCAGCCGCAGGTTGAAGCTGCGTCCCCACGCGTAGCGCGCGCCGACGCCCATGCTCGCCACCGTGACGTGGCTGGGCACCAGCGTGCCGGCGGTGCGCTTGTTGGCGCCGTAGCCGGCGTCGTAGAAAGCCAGCAGGCGCAGTTGGCCTGGTATGCCGAGGTTGCCGGCCGGCCCGCCCAGCTCGGGCGTGTAGAGCTCGGCATTGGCGACGAGGCCGCTGTCGGCCGCCACCGCGCGCTCCTGGAAGCCGCGCACCAGCGACAGGCCCGTGAGCCCGAACTGCTCGCCCGCCACCAGCGGCGCGTTGGCGTACTGCGCGCTGCCGTTCAGGCGCAGCTGCCAGTCGTTCGACAGGCCCTTGAACCACGAGGCCGCGCCGTGCAGCACCACGAAGCCGTCGCGCGTGTCGCGGTTGCCGGGCGTGAGGTACGAGTAGCGGTCGGTGCGCCCGTCGAGGTTGGTGTAGCGCGTGCCGCTCGCCAGGTTGCGCGACACGCCCAGGCTGTAGCCCGGCGTCTCGCCCACGCTCTCGCGCTGGCCGACGTAGGTGAGGCTCAGCGGCGCGGTCACGTAGGGCACGCAGGCCGCGATGGGCGGCGTCGGCGGCGCGATGCTCACCTCTTGCCCGCCCACGTCGCAGCGCGAGTCGATGCGCTTGCGGTCGATGCCCAGCACCAGCTTCGCGCTGCTTTCGCCGCTGCGGCCCAGGAAGTGGTTGAAGCGCAGGCCGTAGATGTCGCCCTTGCCGGTAAAGCCCAGTACGCCGCCCAGCGTGGGCGAACTCGCGGGCGAGTTGGCGCTGGACTTGCCGTAGACGAAGTCGATGCTGTCGCCCAGGGCGTACAGCGGAATGCGATAGCCCAGCGAGTACAGCTCCAGCCGCATGCCCGAGGGGCTGTCGGGCGAGGTGGTGTACGCGAGCGTGCCGACGTGGTCGCGGTCGAACAGGTTGGCGTGCTGCAGCGCCACGCCGGTGCGCCAGCGGCCGCTGGCGGGCGTGCCGGTGTTGTCCAGCGTGGCGATCACGCGCAGCGGGTCGTTGTCGGTCACGGCTACCTTGGCGTCCAGGGTGCCGGGGGCGGCGCCGTCTCCCAGCGTCACGCCCACCTGCTTGGCCGGGTTGTCGTTGGCCAGCTGCACCGAGCCCGAAATCGCGCGCAGGTCGGGCACGCGGCCCGGCTGCAGCGCGGGCAGGCTGGCGCGGATGTTCTGCTCGCTGAAGCGGGTGTTGCCGCTGACGGTGACCTTGCCGATGACGGCCTGCGTCACCTTCAGCGTGACGATGCCGCCCGTGAGCTCCTGCTCGGGCACCGACACCTTCACCGTGCTGTAGCCGGCCTGCGCATAGGCCTGTTGCAGCGCATCGACCGCGCGCTGGATGTCGCCGTAGGCGCGGCCCGGGCCGGCGATGCCGCCGACCAGGCGCTGCACTTCGGCGGCGCCGAGCAGCGTGTCGCCCTCGACCTGGAAGCGCGCGATGTCGAAGCGCTCGCCCTGCGCATGGGCCGCGGTGCCGCCCAGGACGGCCATCGCCACCGTGGCGGCCACGCCGCATCGAACCCACTGTCTCATCAAGCTTCGGCTCATTTCTTCTTCCAGCTACACCGTGGGCTGAACAAATGAGGCGCGAGGGCAGCGATGTTCAGAATCGCTGCCAATAGTAATCAGGTGTAAACAAAAGGCTGAATTTCTGACGAAATCCAGCCTGTAAAGCACCGGTTTTGTTTCAATTTGTTGCCGAGCGGCAACGTGTCGACCAGCTTCTACAGCCTCAGTCGGGCGCCGCGTCCAGCTGCAGCACGAGGTCCCGGCTGGCCTGGTTCATGCCGGTGACGTCCACCGTGCTGCCGTGCTTGCGCAGGCGCTCGACCACCTTCTTCAGCGCGGCCACGCCCGTCACGTCCCAGAAATGCGCCTGCGACACGTCGATGCGCACCGGCGCGGCGTCGATCTCGCGCACGTCGAAGGCGTCCACCAGCATGTCGGCCGAGGCGAAGAACACCTGGCCCGTGACCCGGTACACGAGGGCACCGTCGGCTTCTTTCACTGCCTGCACGTTCAGCAGCCGCGCCACCTTGAACGTGAAGAACACGCCGCTCAGCATCACGCCCACGGCCACGCCCGCCGCCAGGTTGTCGGTGCCCACCGTGACGGCCACCGTCGCGAGCATCACCGCGCTGGACATGCGCGGGTGGCGCACCAGCGTGCGCAGCGAGCCCCAGTCGAAGGTCGATGCCGACACCATCACCATGATGGCCACCAGCGCCGCCACCGGCACCTGCGACACCCAGGGCTTGAGCAGCACCATCAACACCAGCAGGAACGCGCCCGCGAACAGCGTCGACAGCCGGCCGCGCCCGCCGTAGCGCACGTTGCTCACGGTCTGGCCGATCATTCCGCAGCCCGCGATGCCGCCGAAGAAGCTGGCCGCCACGTTGGCCACGCCCAGGCCGCTGCACTCGCGGTTCTTCGAGCTGGGCGTGTCGGTGAGCTCGTCGACCACGCTGGCCGTCATCATCGATTCGAGCAGCCCGACCATCGCGATGGCGAAGGCGGGCAGCGCGATGATGCGCAGCGTGTCGAGCGTGAACGGCACCTGCGGCAGCGCGAAGGCCGGCAATGCGCTCGGCAGCTGGCCCAGATCGGCCACCGTCTTCAACGGCAGGCCCAGCCAGTGGCCCGCCAGCGTGACCACCACGATGCACACCAGCGGCGAGGGCACGGCCGTGGTGAGGCGCGGCAGCAGGTAGATCACCGCCAGCCCGAGCCCCACCATGGCCCAGGTCGCCATGTTGGCGCCGATGAAGTGCGGCATCTGCGCCGCGAAGATCAGGACGGCCAGCGCGTTGACGAAGCCCGTGCGCACCGACGACGACACGAAGCGCATCAGCACGCCCAGGCGCAGCAGGCCGAACACGATCTGCATCGCGCCCGCGAGCACGCCGGCCGCCAGCAGGTACGGCAGGCCGTGCGCGTGCACCAGCGGCGCTGCCACCAGGGCCACCGAGCCCGCCGCGGCCGACACCATGGCCGGCCGCCCGCCCGTGAAGGCGATGACGATGCCGATGATGAAAGAAGCGAACAGCCCGACCGCCGGATCGACCCCGGCCACGAACGAGAAGGCGATGACCTCGGGAATGAGCGCGAAGGTGGCGACGGCGCCGGCCATCAGCTCGCGGGGAATGCTGGGACACCACGCGGTGCGCAAGCGACTGGGTTGGGAAGACATGAGGAAGAAGGAAAGCAGCCCGCATGCCGCCGGCAAAGCGTGCGCGGCGGTGCGGGACAGGTGCATGACAGGGGCTGGTGAACCGCAGCGAGGGTCACCGCGAGGGTTGCCGCGGAAGTCCGCGGCGTGCGTCAGTGCACCGGCGTCAAGGAGGCGTCGGCCGCGAGCAGCCGGACTGGCGGCGGCGAATGGGAAAGCGGGGCATCCTCGGGCACATGGGGCGCGATTCTAGGCAGCGGGGCCTTTCCTTTGCCCGCCGCCGGGCTTCACACCGAGCGCGTGATGCCGCCGTCCACCCGCAGGTTCTGCCCCGTGATGTAGCCGCCGCCTTCGGACGCCAAGAAGCCGATGACGGCCGCGATCTCGCTGCTCTTGCCGTAGCGGCCCATCGGAATGCGCGCGCGGAACTCGGCCTTCTCGGGCAGGCTGTCGATGAAGCCGGGCAGCACGTTGTTCATGCGCACGTTGTGCTCGGCGTACTTGTCGGCGAACAGCTTGGTGAACGCCGCCAGGCCCGCGCGGAACACGCCCGAGGTCGGGAACACCGGGTCGGGCTCGAAGGCCGCGAAGGTCGAGATGTTGATGATGCTGCCGCCGCCCTGCTTCACCATCAGCGGCGCCACCAGCCGCGCGGGGCGCACCGCGCTCAGCAGGTACACGTCCATGCCGCGGTGCCAGTCCTCGTCGGTGATGTCCAGGATGGGGGCGCGCGGGCCGTGGCCGGCGCTGTTGACCAGCACGTCGACGCGGCCCCACTCGCCGCTCACGCGGTCCACCAGGCGCTTGACGTCGTCGTTCGACTGGTTGGAGCCTGTCACGCCGATGCCGCCCAGCTCGGCGGCCAGCGCCTCGCCCTTGCCGGACGACGAAAGAATGGCGACGCGAAAGCCGTCTTCGGCCAGCTTGCGCGCCGCGGCGGCGCCCATGCCGCTGCCGCCGGCGGTGACGATGGCTACTTTTTGATCTGACATGCGGGGTTCCTTGGTTGGCGATGAACTCCCGAATTTAGCCAAGGATCGCCATTCGGCCGTCGATACAATCGCCGCCGGTTTCTCACCGCCCCCAGACATCCGCACGTAGCCAGGCCCGTCCGCCCCTCGCCGTTCCCCACGGCGCAGGGGACCGCCAATCCGGATCAAGGTGCTTTCCCCGCCCTTCTCAAGATTGCCTGGCTGCCCGCGTGCCCATGTTCCTCCCCGCCAACGACCCCGACGACCCGGCCGGCGCCGAAAGCCAGCTCGCCAGCCTGTACGCACGCTGGCGCAAGCCGCTGGTGCGCCTGTTTCGCGGGCGCCTGGGCCAGCACGACAAGGCCGAGGACGCCGCGCAGGACGTCTTCGTGCGCATGGCCGTCGCGCGCAAGTCGCTCGCGCCCGACGAAGAAGCCCCCTACCTGCGCACCACGGCACGCAGCGTGGCGCTCGACGCATGGCGCCGCGACGGCCGCGGCGAAGGCCCCGAGCTCGTGTCGATGGAAACCGCCGGCCCCGAGCTGGCCGCGCTGCCCGCGGACGAGCGCCAGTCGCCGCTCGAACTCGCCGCGCACCGCGAGCGCCTGCAGCGGCTGGACGCCGCCGTGGCCGAGCTGCCCGAGCGCCAGCGGCAGGCCTTCCTGCTCAACCGCATCGACGGCCTGAGCCACGACGAGGTGGCCGCGGCCATGGGCATTTCCGCGCGCATGGTGGCCAAGCACCTGAACCGCGCGATGGCCTACTGCCAGCTGCGCGTGAAGTACCCGAGCCTGCAGCAGATGACGCAGCTGCACGTGCAGGACGACGCCCACGACGCACGCGATGCCCACGATTCCACCGACTCCCGCGATGCCGGCGCCGAAGAGCGCCAGGAGGCCCCATGACCGCGACGGCTGAGACTCCCCCGGGCCTGTCCCCGCAGGCGCTCGTCGCCCTGCACGAGACGGCCGCCGCGTGGTTCATGCGGCGCCACGAAACCAGCTGGACCGGCAGCGACGAGCGCGCGCTGAACGCCTGGCTGGCGGCCGACCCGCTGCACCGCGAGGTCTACGACGGCATGGCGCTCACCAGCCACGACCTGCACCAGATTCCGCTGGCCGCGGACCGGTCCTGGCGCACGGCTGCCGCACCGGCTGCACCTGCCGCACTTGCCGCACCCGCCACGCGCGCGACATCTGGAAAGACCGACGTGCGCCGTGCTCGTCGCGGATCGGCCCGCACGCTTTCCACCGGCTTCGCCGCACTCGCCGCCTTTGCCGTCGTGGCGCTGGTCGGCGGCTACGGCCTGCACCGCTGGGCGGACACCGCCACCTTCACCACCGAGGTCGCGACCGCCCACGGCGAGACCCGTCGCGTCGACCTGCCCGACGGCAGCCACGTCGCGCTCAACACCGACAGCACCCTGCGGGTGCGCTACTTTCCGCGCCGCCGCGAGGTGGCGCTCGAACGGGGCGAGGCCTTCTTCGAGGTGGCGCCCGACACCGGCCGCCCCTTCACCGTGGACAGCGGCGCCAGCCAGGTCAAGGTGGTGGGCACCGCCTTCAACGTGCGCGCCGCGCCGCCGGAGATCGTCGTCAAGGTGCGCTCGGGCCGGGTCGAGGTGCGACCGGACCGCGACGCGCGCGAGCCGCAGGTGCTGGTGCTGGGGCCCGGTGCCGGCGTGGCCATCGACCCCGCCACGCGCGCGCACCGCGGCGTGCCGGCCGATGCCGCCACGGTCGGCGACTGGCGCACCGGCCAGATCCAGTTCCAGCGCACGCCGCTGGGCGAGGTGGCGCAGGAGCTGTCGCGCTACCTGGGCCGGCCGGTGGTGCTCGCCAGCGCCGACCTGGCGCTGCAACCCATCTCGGGCGTCGCGGCCACGGCCACGCCCGAGGCCTTCCTGCAGGCCCTGCCCGGCCTGCTGCCGCTGCGCGTGCAGCAGCAGCCCGACGGCAGCTGGCGCATTGCCCGGAAGTGAACGGGCGCCGGCGAATTCATTTCGCTTTTTTCAAGCACGCCGGGTTCTGACTTTCGCGGAACCTGCGTTCTATACCTGTGAGGGCCGCGAATGCTTCGCCCCCTCCCGACTGCCAGCCAAGCAGCTCGACGGCCCCTCGCCTTCGTTCTCTCCAGCCAACGGTCTCCCTCACCGGCGCGGGCACAGCCACGCGCGGACCGACGAACGAACAGGAACACAAGAGATGCGAGCAAGGAATTTGAAGGGCGCCGTGGCGCGGGGTGCATTGGCCACGGGCCTGCGCGCCGGGGCAGGCGCCTCGCGGGCGACCATGGCGGCGGTGTCGGCGGGCGTGCTGACCCTGCTGGCGGCGGCCGGCACCGTGCACGCGCAGCCGCAGCCGCAGCCCCAGCAGGTTCGCGTGCAGTTCGACATTGCCGCCCAGCCGCTGCCGGCCGCGCTGCGCGCCTTCGCCAGCCAGGCCCGCCAGCAGCTGCTGTTCGACGAAGACAAGCTCGCCCGCCTGCGCGCACCGGCGCTCGCCGGCAGCTACACCCCGCGCGAGGCGCTCGAGCGGCTGCTGGCCGGCACCGGCATCGTGGCCACGCAGTCGAGCCCGGGCTTCTTCACGCTCAAGGACGCGCCCGTGGCCACCGGCGCCGACCTGCCGCCCGTGACCGTGACAGCCACCGGCGACAACACCAGCGAAGGCACCGGCTCCTACGCGGCGCGCGCGAGCAGCAGCGCGACGCGCATGAACCTGTCGCTGCGCGAAACGCCGCAGTCGGTCAGTGTCATCACGCGCCAGCAGATGGACGACCAGGCGCTCACCAACGTGCCCGAGATCCTGGAGAAGACCGTGGGCGTCACCGTGGGGCGCAACGACAGCGAGCGTTCGACCTTCTACGCGCGCGGCTTCACGATCGAGAACTTCCAGTTCGACGGCGTGCCCAACACCATGGACAGCGCCAGCCAGTACACCACCTCGCTGGGCGACAGCGCCATCTACGACCGGGTGGAAATCGTGAAGGGCGCCACCGGCCTGCTCACCGGCGCGGGCAACCCGTCGGCCACCATCAACCTGGTGCGCAAGCGCCCCACGCCGGAGTTCGAGGCCTCGGTGTCGGCCGGCATCGGCTCGTGGAACAAGGTGCGCAGCGTGGCCGACATCTCGGGCCCGCTGAACGCGAGCGGCAGCGTGCGCGGGCGGCTGGTGGCCGCGGCGCAGAACGCCGACTCGTACGTGAACAACTACGGGCGCGACACGCGCAACCTGTACGGCATCGTCGAGGTCGACCTGGCGCCGCGCACGCTGCTCACGCTGGGCGTGGACCACATGGAAACGCGCGCCCACGGCGCCAGCTACGGCCACATTCCGCTGTTCTTCAGCGACGGGCGGCAGACGCATTTTTCGCGCCGCTGGAACCCGGCCACCAACTGGAGCTACTGGAACAACGAGAGCACCAACCTGTTCAGCACGCTGAAGCACGAGTTCGGCGACGGCTGGAAGCTCGATCTCTCCGCCAGCCGCCTGCGCCAGTCGCGCGACGTGGAGGTGGGCGCCGCCAGCTACGGCTCGCTCGACGCCTTCACCGGCGCGGGGCTGAACGTGCTGTCGGCCAAGATTCCGACCGACGCCACTACCATCGCGGTGAACCTGGCGCTGTCGGGCCCCTTCCAGCTGTTCGGCCGCGAGCATGAGCTGTCGATGGGCCTGGGCTGGTCGCGCCAGACGCGCGGCGCGCCGGGCTACACGAGCGACTTCAGCCCGGTGCCCAACTACTTCGCGTGGGACGGCAACTTCGCCCGGCCCGACTTCATGCTGAAGGAACAGCGCACGACGCGCATCGCCGAAAAGGGCGCCTTCGCCGCGGTGCGCCTGCGCCCGGCGGACGACTGGTCGGTCATCCTGGGCACGCGCGTGAGCTGGTACAAGCTGCACGACAGCACGCTCGGGCTGGACGGCAGCTACAGCGTGGCCGACGACCTGAGCGTGAGCCACAAGACCATTCCGTACGCGGGCGTGGTGTACGACGTCAACCGCCAGTGGTCGCTGTACGCGAGCTACACCGACATCTTCAACCCGCAGACTTTCTACAAGGACGCCTCCGAGCGCGCGCTGGCGCCGCTGACCGGGCAGGCGGCCGAGGTGGGCATCAAGGGCGAGCTGCTCGACCGCCGGCTCAACACCAGCCTGGCGCTCTTCTACGTGAAGCAGAAGAACGCGGCGCAGTACGTCGGCAGCAGCGACACCACGGGCAACGAGGTCTACAAGGCGGTGAACGGCATCACCAGCAAGGGGCTGGAGCTGGAGGTGTCGGGGCAGCTCACGCCGGCGTGGAACATCGCGGGCGGCTACACCTTCCGCATGTCGCGCATTCCGCCGCAGCCCGATGAAATTTTGAGTGCGGTCAACACCAACCAGCCCAAGCACCTGGTGAAGCTGAGCACCAGCTACAGGCTGCCGGGCGACTGGAGCCGGCTGACCGTGGGCGGCTCGCTGTCGTGGCAGAGCCGCACCTACTACCAGGCCTCCGATGGCACCGGCTTCCGCGCGGACCAGCCGTCTTACGCACTGGTCGGCCTGATGGCGCGCTACGAGTTCGACCGCCACCTGAGCCTGGCGCTGAACATCAACAACCTGCTCGACAAGACCTACATGCCGGGGCTGGGCTCCTATGGCACCGGGGTTTACGGGGATCCGCGCAATGTGCTGCTGACGGTGAACTACAAGTTCTGATTTTGGAAGGCAGGGAGCGGCGCTGCTGTTCAGGGCGTGTGAACAGGCCGCCGGGTACTTCCCTCCGCGAATGTCCCCCGCTTCGCTCCTCCTTTATTTCGCTGCGGGAAGCACCCGACGCCCTGTTCACCTGGGCACGATGTCGGTGTGCGGCCGATCAACGGATGCTCTGAGGGCTCGCGCCTATTCGCCGATTTCCCAACGCGGCGTGACGGCAAACGCCTCCGCGCCCTGCAACTGAAAACGCTTGAGTTCGTCATCGAGCTGCGCTTGGGAAATCAGCGAAGGCACCTGCTCCGGCTTCGCGCGGGGCCCCGCCTTGTAAGGCCGCGATTCGACAGGCAAGCGGCTCAGCCCCTGCAGCCAGCCCGCGGTCTTCGCGTCCATGAACGCCGTGACGACCGCCACGTCCGCGATCACGCGCTCGGCGATCTCCGGGCCGGACAGGTCCCACGCTTCCAGATGGCTCATGTCGGCGAAGGTCTGCAGGAACATGGCGCAGACGAAATCGGAGAACGTGCCGTGGTCGACGCGGCTCTGCTCGTCGTCGTGCCACACGAGCGACACGCCCACCACATCGCTCACCACACCGCCGGGCAATGGCACCAGGCAGTACGCATCCCCACCGCCCGACTGCGCAAAAGGCAGGAAGCGGCGGCCGCCCTGCCACTTGGCGTCCAGCCACTCGTCGAGGGTCTCGTTGGCCTGCCTGGCATCGATCCACTCGAAATCGTAGAAGCTGGCCAGCGTGGGCTGGCCGTTGTCGATGAGCTGGCGCAACAGCGGCGGCAACGCGATGCCGGTGCGCTGCGACAGGTCGCCGAACGTCAACTCGCCTGCGCCTTCGCTCACACCGATGGCAGCGTCGCCTGCATCGACGCGCGCTGGTTGAAGGCGTCGAACCACTTGGCGGTGTTCGGTGCTTCGGCGCGCCAGTTCACGTCGGGGAAGCGGAAGTCCATGTAGCCCAGCGCGCAACCGAAGGCGATGGTGCCGATGTCGACGCGCTCGCCGAACGACGGTGCCGCGGTTTCCAGCCACTCGAGGCCGGTGCGCACCTTGGCCAGCTGGCCGTCGGTCCAATCGGCCCAGCGCAGCGGCTCGGGGCGCAGCACGTTCTCGTAGCGCGCGAGCAGCGCGGCGCCGGTCATGCCGTCGGCCAGCGCCAGCTCGGTCAGGCGCGCCCAGCGCGCGGCCCCGTCGGCGGGGAACAGCGTGCCCGACTGCGTGGCGTTCAGGTACTCGCAGATCACGCGGCTGTCGAACAGCGCCTGGCCGTCGTCGGTGATGAAGGTCGGCACCTGGCCCAGCGGGTTCTTCGGGATGATGGTCGCGTCGCGCTTCACCGGGCCGGCGGCGCTGGGCAGCTTCTCGATGCGCTCGGCCACGCCGAGCTCGTGCGCCACGACCATGCACTTGCGCACGAAGGGGGAGGCGGGGGAAAAGAAGATTTGCATGATGAGGAGATGAGGTCTGTCGGGTTTCAAACGTGTGCTTCGCCGCCATGCGCCAGGTGCATGCCGGCGACCCAGCCGAAGGTTAGCGCGGGTCCCAGCGTGATGCCCGGCGCAGGATACTCGCCGCCCATGACCGAGTGCATGTCGTTGCCGGCCACGTAGAGCCCGGCAATGGGGGCGCCCTGCGCATCGAGCGCGCGGGCGTTGCCGTCGGCGCGGATGCCCAGTGCGGTGCCGATGTCGCCGGGGTACACCTTCACCGCGTAGAACGGCGCCTGCTGCACCGGCGCAAGGCAGGCGTTGGGCTGGTGCTCGGGGTCGCCGAGGTAGCGGTTGTAGGCGTCGCCGCCCTTGCCGAACTGCGGGTCCTGGCCTTGCGCGGCGAGCGGGTTGAACCTGCTTACCGTGCGCGCCAGGCCCGTCGGGTCCACGCCCGCCTGCTTTGCGAGATCTTCCAGCGTATCGGCGCGGTACAGGTAGCCGGCGCGCACCAAATGCTCGCGCGGGCGCCCGCCGGGCAGCGCGAGGCCCAGGCCCCACTTCTCCATGAAGGGGCTGTCGCACACCAGCAGCGCGGGCACGGCGTCAGTCTTCTCATTGGCGCGGTACATGCCGCGCACGAACTCGTGGTACGAGGTCGACTCGTTGACGAAGCGCTCCCCTCGCGCATCGACCGCGATGAGCCCGGGCTTGGCGCGGTCCCACACCAGGTGCGGATAGCGCAGCACGCTGCCGTCGGGCCGCGTGAGCAACGACACCGGCGCCCACAAGGCCGGCCCCGCATGGCCCGTGCCGAGCACGCCGCCGGCCTGCTGCGCCATCGCGATGCCTTCGCCGACGTTGTCCTGCGGCGACATCGAATACGGGCCGGTCGGTGCCGGGTAGTGCCGCCCGCGCATGGCGGCGTTCCACGGAAAGCCGCCCGTGGCGATGACCACGCCGCGCCGCGCGTGCACGGTGATGTCCTTGCCGTCGCGCCGCAGCTTCACGCCGGTGACCCTGCCGCCCGCGTCCTGCGCCAGGCCGAGCGCGGGCGTGTCGAGCCAGAACGGAATGCCCTGCTGCAGCACGCTGTGGAAGAGCCTGCCCGCCAGCGCGTTGCCCAGCAGCACGCGGGTGCCGCGGTGGTGGCCGCGCAGCCGGTCGCCGGCGTAGCGCAGCACCAGCTTCACGCCGTGCTTCCACGACGCGAACGAGCGCCACACGCCGAGCAGGTGCTTCACGTCGGTCATGTTGACCATCATTCCGCCGAGCACGCAGAACTCGGGCAGCGGGTCGCGCAGGGTCTTGAAGTGCGCGCCCAGCAGCCGCCCGTCGAACTCGATCGGGTCGAGCGAGCGGCCGCCCATGGCGGCGCCTTCGCGCTCGGGGTAGTAGTCGGGCGAGTAGGTGCGCGCGGCCAGCTTCACGTCCGTGCGCTCGCGCAGGTAGCGCAGCGCGAGCGGGCCGGCGTCCAGGAAGGCGTGGCGCAGCTCTTCGTCGCCGGCCGCTCCCACGGTGTTCTGCAGGTAGGTCCAGGCCTTGCCGCGCGTGTCGGGGTGGCCGGCGGCCTCGGCCTGGTCGTTGAGCGGTACCCACACGGCGCCGCCCGAGATGGCGGTGGAGCCGCCGATGCGGTCGGTCTTCTCGACCACCAGCACGTCGAGCCCTTCGAGCTTCGCGGTGAGCGCGGCGCTGAGCCCGCCCGCGCCGCTGCCGATGACGACGACGTCGTACGCGGTCTTGTCCTGCTGCCCGGCCATCACGACCCCGAGCCGCCGAGCGACTTGCCGCCGTCGACGAAAAGCACCTGCCCGGTCACGAAGCAGGTGGCGGGCGAGGCGAAGAACACCACGGCGTTGGCGATGTCCTCGGGCTTGCCGGCCGCGCCCGTGGGCTGCAACGCCAGCTGGGCGGCGAGCCGCTCGGGCGACAGCGCGCGCAGCAGCGGCGTGTCGATGAGCCCCGGCGCAATGGCGTTGACCATGATGCCGCGCGACGCCAGCTCCATGGCGCTGGCGCGCGTGTAGCCCACCAGCGCGGCCTTCGAGGCCACGTAGTGCGCGTGGTTCTTCGCGCCCAGGTAGGCCCGCGAGGCGATGTTGACGATGCGCGCGCCGTCTTTCATCTTGCGCGCGGCCTCCTGCGTGAGCGTGGCCACGGCCAGCAGGTTCACTTCGTACATGCGGCGGAAGTCGGCCGAGCTCACGTCCATGAAGGCGCGCTCGTCGAAGATGCCCGCGTTGTTGACCAGCGCGGTGAGCGGCGGCAGCGCCTGCACCATCGCGCGCACGGCGGCCTCGTCGGTCAGGTCGATGGCGCGGCATTCCACCTCGAGGCCGGCGGCGCGCAGCGCCTGCGTCTCGCGCGCGGCGAGCGCGCCGTTGTAGTCGGCCATGACCACGCGCCAGCCGTCGCGCGCCATGCGCTCGACGATGGCACGGCCCATGCCGCTGGCGCCGCCGGTCACGAGGACGAGCGGCTTGTCTGCACTGCTGTTGTTCATGTTTGTTCCGTTGAAGCGCGGCGCTCAGACCGCCAGGTAGCCACCGTCGACCGGCAGCACCACGCCGTTGACGTAGCTGGCCATCGACGACGCAAGAAAGACGACCGGCCCGGCGATCTCGTCGGCCTCGCCGTGGCGCTTGATGGGCACGCGGCTCAGGTACCAGTCGGTGCCGTGCTCGGTCTCGCGCTGGCCCGCGGTCATGTCGGTGACCATGAGGCCCGGCGCCACCGCGTTCACCCGCACGCCGTACGGCGCCAGGTCGCGCGCCAGCACCTGCGTGAGCGAGCGCACGCCGCCCTTGGCCACCACATAGCCGGCCGACGAAATGCCCGCGCCGAACGCCACGATGGACGACAGGTTGACGATGTTGCCGTGCGTGCGCTTGAGCGCGGGCACGAACGACTGCGTCACGTTGAACACGCCCTGCAGGTTGACCGACATCACGCGGTCCCAGGCCTCGCGCGCGCCGGGCTCGTCGAACTTCGAGCGCGCGGAGATGCCGGCGTTGTTCACCAGCACGTCGATGTCGCCGTGCGACGCCGCAACGCGCGCGGCCAGCGCATCGACCGCCGCCGCGTCGCTCACGTCGACGCTCTCGGCATCGGCGCGGCCGCCGGCTGCGCGGATCGACGCGGCCACCTGCTGCGCCCCTTCGAGGTCGCGGTCCACCACCAGCACGTGCGCGCCTTCGGCGGCCATGCGGCGCGCAATGGCCTCGCCCAGGCCGCGTGCGGCGCCGGTGACGAGCGAGAGTCTGTCTTCGAGAAGCATGAAAACCTTCCTTTGAAAAGAGCCGGTGTCAGATGCCGGGGCGCACACCGGGTCACACGCCCAGGTAGGCGCGGCGCACGGCCTCGTCGTTCGCAAGCTGCGCGGCGGGCCCGTGCAGGGAGATCTCGCCGTTCTCCAGGATGTAGCCGTAGCTGGCCACCGCCAGCGCGAGCTGCACGTTCTGCTCGACCAGCAGGATGGTGAGCTTCTGCTCGCGGTGCAGCCGCTCGATGATTCCGAACATCTGCTCCACCAGCAGCGGCGACAGGCCCATGGACGGCTCGTCGAACAGCATCACGCGCGGGCGCGCCATCACCGCGCGGCCGATGGCCAGCATCTGCTGCTCGCCGCCCGAGAGCGTGGCCGCCATCTGGTGCTGGCGCTCGTTCAGGCGCGGGAACATCGCGTACACCGCGTCGAGGTCGTTGCGCATGCCCGCGCGGTCGCGCCGCAAATACGCGCCCAGGTCGAGGTTCTCGCGCACGCTCATGTCGCGGAACACCTGCCGGCCCTCGGGTACCTGCACGATGCCGCGCTTGACCAGCGCGTCGGAGCCGAGCCGGTCGATGCGCTCGCCGTCGAGCCGCACCTCGCCCTCGGTGCAGTCCACCAGGTTGGAGATGCAGTTCAGCGTGGTGGTCTTGCCCGCGCCGTTGCTGCCGAGCAGCGCGACGATCTCGCCCTCGGGCACGTCCACCGACACGTTGCACAGCGCCTGGATGCGCCCGTAGGCGGCCGAGATGGCGCGAAGGGACAACAGGGCTTCAGCCATGCGCGGCCTCCCTTTCATGTGCTTGTGCTTTTCCCTTGCCCAGGTAGGCCTCGATGACGCGCGCATTGCTGCCGATTTCCGCGGGCGTGCCTTCGGCGATCTTCTCGCCGAAGGCCATCACGGTGATGCGGTCCGAGATGGACATCACCAGCTGCATGACGTGCTCCACCAGCAGCACGGTGATGCCGTCGCGCGCCACCAGCTCCTTCAGCAAGCGGTCCAGGCTTTCGATCTCGCGGTTGCGCAGGCCGGCGGCGGGCTCGTCGAGCAGCAGCAGCTTGGGCTTGATGGCCAGCGCGCGCGCCAGCTCCAGCAGTTTCTGGCGGCCGAAGTCGAGGTCGCGCGCGGGCTGGTGGCGCTCGCCGGCCAGGCCGACGCGCTCCAGCAGGTGCATGGCGAAGTCTTCGGTCTCGCGGTCGGGGCGGCGCAGCAACCGGCCCAGGGTGTTCGCGCCGCGGGCGTGGGTGCCCAGCAGCACGTTCTCCAGCACCGACAGCTCGGCGAACAGCTCCAGGTTCTGGAAGGTGCGCGCGATGCCCAGCGAGGCCATGCGGTGCGGCGACACGCTGGTGAGCTCGCGCCCTTCGAAGCTCACGCTGCCGCTGCTCGGCGTGTAGAAGCGCGAGATGCAGTTGAAGGTGGTCGACTTGCCCGCGCCGTTGGGCCCGATCAGCGCATGGATGCGGCCCTGCTCCACCTGGAACGACAGGCCGTTCACCGCCTTGAGACCGCCGAACACCACGCTGATGTCGCGCACGTCGAGGAATGCCGTGGTCGCGCTCATGCGTGCTTCTCCGCCACGTTGACGCTGCTCGCGCGCTGCGACTTGCGGCGCGCCGCGAACAGCGACGCCATGCCCTTGGGCAGGAACATCATGAAGAGCATGAGGATGCCGCCGTAGATGATTTCCTGGTACGACGGGGCCTGGCGCAGCAGCTCCGACGCCAGGCCGAACACGATGGCGCCCGCCACCGCGCCGCGCACCGAGCCGAGGCCGCCCACCACCACCATGGTGAGGATCAGGATGGTGGTCTGGAAGCCCAGGCTCTCGGGGTGGATGAACGAGGTGAACAGCGTGTACATGCCGCCGGCCACGCCTGCGAAGGCGGCCGACAGCACGAAGGCCGTGACCTTCACCGCGCGCGTGTTCACGCCCATGGCAACGGCCGCCACGTCGCTCTCGCGAACCGCCCTGAACGACGAGCCCAGCCGCGAGCGCGCGAGCGCCACGGTGAGCCACAGCATCAGCGCCGCGATGGCCACCACGAAGGGGTAGGCCTGCAGATCGTTCATGAGCTGGTAGCCGCCGAGCGAGGCCGGCTTCATCTGCAGCCCGTTGGAGCCGTTGGTGACCTGCTCCCAGTTCAGGAACACCCATTGCATCGCTTCGCCGAAGGCGAAGGTGGCCAGCGCCAGGTAGATGTCGCGCATGCGCAGCGCCAGCAGGCCGATGACCCAGCCCAGCGCCGCCGACAGCAACGCGCCCGCAAGAATGGACACGAAGAACGGCGGCTGCCAGTGGTTGTTGATGAGCCCGGCCGTGTAGATGCCGATGCCGAAGAAGGCCGCGTGCGACAGCGCGAACTGGCCGGTCTCGCCAATCACCAGGTGCATGCCCAGCGCGAGCACCGAGAACACCATCAGCAGGTTGACCACGTACAGCACGTAGCCGCTGGTGGTGAAGGGCAGCACCGCGAGCACCACGGCCATGGCCAGCAGCACGCCGCGGTCCCACCAGGGGGAGGAAACTGTGGAAGCGCTCATACCTTCCTCATACCTTTTTCACCTGGGGCTTGCCGCCCAGCAACCCCTGCGGGCGCACCAGCAGCACCACCATGATCGCCACGAAGGGCGCCACCACGATGGCGTTGGACGAAATGAAAAGCCCCACCAGGTTCTCGACGATGCCGATGATGAAGCCGCCGACCACCGCGCCCGGCAGGCTGGTGAAGCCGCCCACGATGGCCGCCGCGTAGGCCAGGATGGCGATGTGGCCGATGTCGGGCGTGATCAGGATCTTGGGCGTGATCAGCAGCGCCGAAATGGCCGAGATGACGCCCGTGAGCGCCCAGATCTTCATGCGGATGGTGCCCAGCCTGACGCCCACGATCTGCGCGCCGCGCGGGTTCATGCCCACCGCGCGCATGGCCTGGCCGGTGCGGGTGCGCGTGAACATCAGGTACAGCAGCACCATCACCACCACGGCCGAGCCGAAGATGGCCAGGTCGAGCAGCGTGAGCGAGGCCTGGCCGATCATGATCGGGTCCTGCGGCACCAGCGAAGGCAGCGAGCGCGGCGTGTCGCCCAGGCCGGTCTTGCGCACCAGGCCCTTGAGCAGGTAGGCGAAGCCCAGCGTGGCGATGACCAGCTGCACGCCCACGCCGCGCGAGGCCGTCACGCGCTGCATCACCACGCGCTGGAACGCGGCGGCGAGCGCCGCCGTGACCACGATGCTCGCGAGCACCGCGGCCCAGTAGGGCCAGCCCCACACCACCAGGGGGAACAGCGCGGCGTAGCCGCCGGCCATGAAGATCTCGCCCTGCGAGAAGTTCGGCACGTCGGTGGTCTTGAAGACCATCACGATCGCCACCGCGAGCAGCGCGTACACGCTGCCGGTGACGATGCCGGACAGCACCCCCTGCTGCACGAAAAGCCAGATGTCGGAAAGGCTCATGTCGCGCGCGCCCTCAGGGCTTGTACTTCCACACGCTCTTGTAGCTGCCGGGCACCAGCGCCATGCTGCTGCCGTCGAACTTGATGTAGATGGCCGACTCCTGCGCGGCGCGGTCGTCGGGGCCGAACTCGATGGGGCCGGCCATCACGCCGGAGTCGAACTTCATGGTCGACAGCGCCGTGAGCACCTTCTCGCGCGTGGGGCTGGGGCCCGCGGCCTTCAGTGCGTTGACCACGGCCATGGCCGAGGGGATGCCGTAGGGCATGTAGGCCTGCGGGTAGCCGGGCTTGGAGGCCAGGTCGGGGTAGGCGGCCTTGTACATGTCGTACACCCACTTCAGCTTGGGGCCGCCGGGCACGTCGGCCAGCACTTCCTGGATGTAGACGTTCTTGAAGGCGTCCTTGTTGCCCACGTTTTCCACCAGCTGCTTCAGGTCGGCGGTGGAGTTCACGGCCAGCACGATAGGCTTGTTGAAGCCCAGCTCGAAGGCGCGCTTGACGATCAGGCTCACGGGCCGCGCGTAGGTGGTGAGCAGCAGCACGTCGGGGTTGGCCGCCTTGATCTTCAGCATGGGCGCCGTCACGTCGGTGATGTTCGGGTTGACCGACTGCACCTGCAGGTCGATGCCGCCGAGCGCCTTGGCCTGCGCCTGGGCCGACTCCAGGTTCCAGCCGCCGTAGGCGTCGTCGTGGTTGATGTAGCCAATCTTCTTCGCCTTGAGCTGCTCGCTGGCGAACTGCACCATGGAGCCGCCCACGGCGTGTTGCGAGATGGAGAAGGCGCCGTAGATGTACTTCGACGGCGGGTACAGCGCGCCGTCGCCCGAGGCGTTGAGCATCACCAGCGGAATCTTCGCGCGCTCCACGTATTCGCGCGCGCCCACCACCGCGGCCGAGCAGGAGCCGCCGTTCAGCAGGAACACCTGGTCCTGCTCGGTCAGCTTCTTCACCGCGGCCAGCAGGTCGTTGGCGTTGCAGCGGTCGTCTTCCACCACGAGCTCGATCTTGCGGCCGTTCACGCCGCCTTCCTTGTTGATCTTGTCGTAGTACATCTTCGCGGCGTTGATGACGTCGAAGCCGTAGTTCATCGACGCGCCCGACATCGGCGAGAACATGCCGATCTTGATGGTCTTGTCGGTGAGGCCGGGCTCGGCCTGCGCGAAGGCGGCGCCCGCGACGGCGCACAGCGCCGCGCCCAGGGCCATGGGTGCCAGTGCAGAAACCAGGAAATTCTTTTTCATGAGCGTGTCTCCGTTGGAATCGAGTGAGTGAAAGAAAACCCGGCCGGCCTACTGCATGCGGTAGCCGCCGTTGACGTCGATCACGTTGCCCGTGATGTACGCCGCCTGCTCCGAGAGCAGGTAGTCGACCGCGCCGGCCACGTCGTCCACCGTGCCGATGCGCCCGAGCGGAATGTTGGCGGCCGCGGCCGTGAGCGCGCCGCTGCTCTGCACGGTGCCGCGCAGCATGTCGGTGTCGATGAGGCCCGGCGCCACCGAGTTGACCGTGACGCCCAGGTGCGCCGACTCGCGCGCCATGGCCTTGGTGAGGCCCAGCACCGCCGACTTGGCGCCGATGTAGGTGGCGCTCGAGCGGTAGCCGCCGAGCTGCGCGGCCACCGAGCCGAAGGTGACGATGCGCCCGTGCGCCACCGGCGCGGCCTCGCGCCGGCGCAGGTAGGCGCGCCCGCAGAGGAACACGCTGCGCGCGTTCACGGCGAAGGTGCGTTCCCAGTCTTCGAGCGTGGTGTCCTTGATGAGCGAACGCTCGCCGCCCGGCATCAGCAGCACGCCGGCCACGCAGACCAGCGCGGCCACCGGGCCCAGGTCGGCCTCGATGGCGTCGAACGCGGCCTCGACCGCGGCCTCGTCGCTCACGTCGAACTGGCGGAACTGGTGGCCGCCGCCCAGCGACTGCGCCACCTTGCGCGCGTTGTCGCCGTCGATGTCGGCCACGACCACGCGAAAGCCGCTGGCCGCGAGCCGGCGGCACACGGCCTCGCCGATGCCCCGGCCGCCGCCGGTCACGAGGGCCAGCCGGCCGTTGGGTTGTGCATGATGTTCCGCCATGGGCTGCAAGGTCTCCGGGCCGCCCGGGGGCAGCTTGAAAGTTGATCGAGGGTCGCATTGTGTATACATGAACCTTCTTGTGCGCCCTCGTTTTCCCTAATAACTCGAACTATCGTCCCAATTCACGGGCATCATGTATACCTGACATGGACACACTCTCCCAACAAGTCACAGAGACGCTGCGCACCTGGATCCTTCACGGGCGGCTTTCGCCGGGCATGCGCGTGGAGGAGGTGCCCATTGCGGAAAGCCTCAAGGTGTCGCGCACGCCGGTGCGCGCCGCGCTGGCCGCGCTGGCGATGGAAGGGCTGATCGACCACCAGCCGAAGAAGGGCTACCTGGTGCGCTCGTTCGCGCTCGAAGACATCCTCGCGGCGTACGAGGTGCGCTCGGTGCTGGAGGGGCTGGCCTGCCGGCGCTTTGCCGCGCTGGGGGTGGACGACGCCACGGCCGCGCTGCTGCGCGAGTGCCTGCGCGAAGGCGACGAGATACTGGCCAAGGGCCAGCTGCTGCTGGAAGACCTGGCGCCCTACCAGCAGATGAACGTGAAGCTGCACAACACGCTGATGCACGGGGCGCGCAACCCGTGGGTGATGCGCTTCGGCGCGCAGGCGCAGGCGGTGCCTTTCGCGTCGGACCGCATCATGCTGTGGAACGACCACGGCGTGATCCTGCGCTCGCACGACGACCACCACCGCATCGTGCAGGCCGTGATTTCAGGGGACGCCGCGCGCGCCGAGCAGCTGATGCGCGAGCACGTGTACTACGCGGGCATCCTGCTGCGCGACAACTACCAGCGGCTGCTCGACGAGCGCACGCGCGACGGGCTGCCGCCCACGCTCATGAACGAGCCCGGAGGGAACGCAGGGGCGACAGGCGCTATCGCGCCGCCGGCTTCCTGATGCGCAGCATCCCCTCCTGCGCCGCCGACGCCACCAGCCGCCCATCGCGCGCATAGAGGCTGCCGCGGCACAGGCCGCGCGCGCCGCCGGCGCTGGGCGAGTCGAGCACGTACAGCAGCCATTCGTCCATGCGGAAATCGCGGTGGAACCACATTGCGTGGTCGAGGCTGGCGGGGCGCACCTGGCCGCTCATGAAGCTCAGGCCGTGCGGCAGCATGGCCGCGCGCAGCAGGCCGTGGTCGGAGGCGTAGGCCAGCAACGCGCGGTGCACCATGGGGTCATCGGGCAGCGGCGCGATGGCGCGCATCCAGATGGCGCTTTGCGCCGAGGTCGGGCGCACGGCGGGGGCGATCAGGTCCTCGGGGTCGACGCGGCGGTACTCGATGCCGTGCGGCTGCGTGGCCTTGGCGCGCCACGGTTCGGGCAGGCGGTCGCCCAGGGCGATGCGCTGGTCGAGCTCGCTGGCAAGGCCGTCGGGGCCGGCCACCTCGGGCATGTCGAACTGGTGCTCGACGCCGTCGTCCACGGTCTGGAACGAGGCCGACATCTCGAAGATGATGCGCTCCTGCTGGCGCGCCACCACATGGCGGGTGGTGAAGCTGCGGCCGTCGCGCACGCGGTCGACGCTGTACTCGATGGGCGCATGCTCGCCCGGCAGCAGGAAGTAGGCGTGCATGGAATGCACCGGGCGCTCGGCGCCCACGGTGAGGCTGGCGGCCATCAGCGACTGGCCGAGCACCTGCCCGCCGAAGACGGCGGGGGTGCCGATGTCCTCGCTCTGGGCGAGGAAACGGTCGCCGCCCAGGGGTTCGAGCTGCATGAGCGCGACGAGTTCGTGGACGAGGCGGGAGGCGGTGGTGGGGTCGGTGGTCATCGGGAAAACAATGCGGGCTGGCAAAAAGGCAACCCACGACCATAGCAAAGCCCGGGCCCGCGGGCTGTCGCGGCCCGGTCAGCCGGCGACCGGGCGCGCTTGCAGCCGGGTCACGGCCGGGCTACCTGAAGAAGCAGATGTCCATGTACTTCGCGCGGCAGCTGAAGTCGGTGCCGCCCTGCACCACGCGCACCGGCACGCCGTCCAGCAGCGCCGAGCCGTCGTCCGCGTACGCCAGCGGCGAAGGCGCGGCCTTGGAGAAGGGGGCGCTCAGCGTCTCCTGCTCCACGTAGCTCAGGTCGTAGCGCCGCGAGAAGTCGACCTTGTCGGCCGGCTTCAGCGCCGCCGCCTCGTAGCGCTTGCCGTACACGGTGCCGAAGTAGCGCAGCACGGGGCCCGTGCGGTCGCCGTACTTCACCTCGGCCTTGGCGAAGCCGGTCTGCACGAGAAAGCTGCGGTCTTCGGGCGTGAGGTCGGCGTCGAACGCCATCAGCACGTACTGGCCTTCGAAGCTCTGGTTGCGCGCCACCTTGAACTCGCCGATGAGCGCGGGCGTGACCTTGGCGCGGCCGCTCCAGCGCAGCAGCGCCGCCACCGAGGGGTCGCCGTCGAACACGTAGTGGTACTTCTCGCCGGCAATGGCCACCTTGCGGCCGTCCTTGGCCGCCAGGAAGCTCACGATGCGGTCCTTGCCGTGGACCGGGTCGCCCTCGGGGGTGCTGGCGCAGCCCACCTGCAGCAGGCCGAATGCGGCGCACGACAGCGCCAGGAAGATGCGGCGTGCGGCGGGCGCCAGCGAAGGCAACGAAAGAAGGTGCACGTTTCGTCCGGGATTCGAGTTTTTCAAGCCCCGGACTCTAGCCGCATCCCGTGCGCGCGGAGCGCTGAGCGCTCAGCGGTCCAGGTCGGCGCCGTCGGCCAGCAGCTTCTTCTGCAGCGCCGGCACGTCGACCTGCGCGAAATTGGCGCTGCCCAGCGTGGCCGCCGCGGTGCCCGCGGCCTGCCCCATGACGAAGCAGCCGCCGCTCGCGCGCGCGGCCGACTGGCCCTCGTGCGTCATCGACGCGCAGCGCCCCGCCACCAGCAGGTTGTCGATCGCCTGCGGCACCAGCATGCGCCACGGCAGGTGGTTGTAGGCGTTGGCTTCGTCGCGCGGAAAGGCCCACTCGATGCGGCCGTCGGCGTGCATTTCCATCGGCCAGGCGTTCAGGCCGATGTTGTCGTCGAACCTGGCCGAACCCAGGATGTCCTCGCGCTGCAGCGCGTACAGGCCCTGGATGCGCCGCGTTTCGCGGATGCCGACCTGCGGCGCGATCTCCACGATGGCCGACTGCGCGAAGCCCGGCACCTCGGCCTTCAGGAACTTGAAATACTCGGTGATCTGGCGGCGGCCCTCGAGCTCGCCGTCGGTGAGCTCCTGCGCATCCACGCCGTTCATCGCGCGGCCCTGGGCATTGCGAATTTGCGTGACGTTGGCGCGCCACTCGCGCGGGTCCTTGTTCGGGCGCAGGATGGCGCCTTCGCGCGGAAACTTGTACACGCCCGGCTTCTGCGCCTCGGCGCGCGCCATGAAGTCGTTGATGGCCTTGAACTCGCCCACCGCCTCCAGCGCGGCCGGCGCGTCGACCTGGCCGATGCGGAACATGGTGGTCGGGAACAGCCCGCTGCCGTGGCCGTCGCCCACCTCGAAGGGCACGCCGGCAAAGGCGGCCACGTCCGCGTCGCCGCTGGCGTCGATGAAGGCGTTGGCGCGCAGGGCCTGGCGGCCCGACTTGGTCTCCACCACCAGCGCCGTGATGCGGTTGCCGTCGCGCACCACCGCGGCCGCGTACGCATGGAACAGCAGCTTCACGCCGGCGGCCTGCAGCAGCTGGTCGGCCGCGAGCTTGTACGCCGAGGTGTCGTACGAGCGCACGCAGATGCGCCCGCCCATGCCGTTCTGCGGGTCGTTCATGCCGTTGAGCGCGGCGATGCGCTCGATGAGCTCGTCGACCACGCCGTGCACCAGCTGCGTCATCTCGCCCTTGCGCTTGCCGTACAGGCCCGCGAAGTTGGTCACGCCGCCGGCGGTGCCCATGCCGCCGAGAAAGCCGTAGCGCTCCACCAGCAGCGTGCTGGCGCCGTGGCGCGCAGCGCTCACGGCCGCGGCGATGCCGGCGGGGCCGCCGCCGACCACGACCACGTCGTAGTCGCCGAACACCGGCAGCTCGCGCGCCGGTTCATGCAAGGTCTTCGCAGTCATCACTGGAGCTTGATGCCGCGGGCGGAAATGATCTTGGTCATGATGGCGGCCTCTTCGGTCACGCGCGTGCGCATGCCGTCCGGCGAGGTGCCCACGGCCTGCCAGCCCTGCTCGAACAGCTTGCGGCGCACCTCGGGGTCTTTCATGACCACCTCGAGCGAGCTGCTGATGCGCGCCTGCGCGGTCTTCGACAGGTTGGCCGGGCCGAGCAGCGCCACCCACACCTCGAGGCTGAAGTCCTTCACGCCGGCGTCGGCCAGCGGCGGAATCTCGGGCACCAGCGCGCTGCGCCCGCCGGTGAGGCCGATGGCCTTGAGCTTGCCGGCCTTGATCTGCGGCATGGCCACGCCCGGGGGGATCAGGCCCATCTGCACCTGGTCGCCCAGCATGGCGGTGATGACCTGCGGGTTGCCCTGGTAGGGCACGTGCTCGGGCTTGAAGCCGGGCACGCGCGTCTTCAGCAGTTCCATGCCCAGGTGGCCGACCGAGCCGATGCCCACCGAGCCGTAGTTCCACTTGTCGCCGGCCTTGCGCCCCGCGTCGAAGAAGGCGGTGCCCGAGGGCAGGTTGTTCTGCGCCACCAGCACCAGCGGCGCGGTCGCCAGCAGCGAGAGGTAGGTGAAGTCCTTGACCGGGTCGTACGGCAGCTTGGCGTACAGCATCTTCGAGGAGGTCAGGTTGCCGTTGATGACGACGCCCAGCGTGTGGTCGTCGGTGGCCTTGGCCACCTGGTCGGCCGCGATGTTGCCCGAGGCGCCGGCCTTGTTGTCCACCACGATGGGCTGGCCCAGCGCCTTGGACAGCGGCTCGGCGATGGTGCGCGCCGCGATGTCGGGGCTGGAGCCACCAGGAAAGCCCACCAGCAGGCGAATGGGCTTGGTCGGCCAGGCGGCGTTCTGCGCGCTGGCGGTCAGGGGCAACACGGTGGCGGCGGCCAGGCCGCAGGCAATCAGGAGGGCTCTCTTGGTGGCGTGCATGGAAAAGTGTGAAAAATTGTCAAAAAACAAAGAAGGCCAGCTTAACTGCCGGGCAAAGCCCTGGGCAAGGCGCGGCCTGCGCTATTCGAGGCTGATGTTGCCCCTGCGCACCAGCTCGCCGTACACCTTCGACTTGGCCTCGGCATTGCGCTCGATTTCCTCGGGCGACCAGGCCAGCGGCTCGAAGGCGAAGGTGTCGAAGCGGGCGCGAATCTCGGGGTCGGCGATGACCTTGGCCACGTCGGCATTGATCTTCGCCTTGATGGCCGCCGGCACGCCCTTGGGCACGAGCAGCGACACGAACGAATTGACCTCCAGCGAGGCCGGGCCGCCGGCCTCGGCCATGGTGGGCACGTCGGGCATCTGCGGGATGCGCCGAGGCGCGGCAATGGCCAGGTAGCGCAGCTTGCCGGCCTTGTAGATGCCCTGGCTCGACGGAATGCTGGCGAAGCTCCACGGCACCTCGCCCGCGCCCACGTTGGCGAACAGCTGCGACACCTCGCGGTACGGCGCGTGGCGCATGCGCACGCCGGTGAGCGCCTCGAGCTGCTGGGCGCCCAGGTGGCCCGGGCTGCCCACGCCCCACGAGCCGTAGACCACGCCCTCGGGATCGGCCTTGGCCGCGGCGATCAGGTCGCTCATGTTCTTCCACTTCGAGTCGCTCGCCACGGCCACGAAGAAGGGCGTGCGAAACAGCGAGGCGACCGGGTCGAAGTGCTGCAGCGTGACGAAGTTCTTCGACTTGTACAGGTGCGGCAGCGCGGCGATGTGCTCGCTGTCGAGCTGCAGCAGCGTGTAGCCGTCGGGCGCGGCGCGGCGGGCCTGGTCGATGGCGATGAAGCCGCCGCCGCCGGGCTTGTTGTCCACGAGCACGCGCTGGTTCCACAGGCGCGAGAGTTTGTCGGAGACCAGGCGCAGCACGGCGTCGGGGCCGCTGCCGGCCGCGAAGGGGGTGACCAGGGTCACGGGCTTGCTGGGGTAGTCGCCGGCCTGTGTCTGGACTTGGGCTTGGGCGCCCGTGGCCGCCGAGAGGGCAAGGACGCCGGTGAGCAGTGCGCGCGAAAAAATCATGTCGTTTGTCTCCTGGGCTTGACCTGGAATGGTCGCCTCGATGGTTATTGGTTATGGATGATGAAAGAAACAGGTGTCAGTGCGGCGAAAGCGCGGCGGCGGGTTCCGCCATTGCAACGCCCCGGGGCCGCAGCGCCCCGGGTGCGTCCTCCAGGCAATGCTCGGGCCGCCAGGCGTAGAGCCACTCGACGGCATCGTAGAAGCGTTCGGGCGGGCGGCCCACCCACAGGCTGTTGCGCACCAGCCGCTCCACGCCCTTGGCGTGGTACAGCCGCCCCATTTCGCGCACCGACAGCACCACGCGCGCCGTGCGGGCGACACGCGCCGCCTCGTACAGCTTGAAGGCGGCGGGCATGTCGAAGCCGCAGGCCTTCACGGCCTCGCCGAGCGTCACCGCGTCTTCCAGCGCCATGCAGGCGCCCTGCGCCAGGTACTGCATCATGGGATGCGCCGCGTCGCCCAGCAGCGTGGCCGGGCCCTCGCTCCAGCGCGCGACCGGGTCGCGGTCGGCGGTGCTCCAGCGGCGCCACGAGGTCGGGCGGTCGAGCAGCTGGCGCGGCCGCGCATGCACGCCCTCGAAGTACGACAGCACTTCTTCCTTGCTGCCGTCGCTCACGCCCCACTCTTCGCGCTCGCGGCTGTGGAAGGTGACGACCAGGTTGTATTGCTCGCCGTGGCGCAGCGGGTAGTGCACCAGGTGGCAGTCGGGGCCGGCCCACACCACGGGCGCGTTCCAGCGCAGGTCGGCGGGCATGTCGGCCGCGGGCACCACGGCGCGGTACACCACATGGCCCGACACGCGCGGCGCATCGCCGATGAGCCGCGCGCGCACCACCGACTTCACGCCGTCGCAGCCGACGATGGCGTCGGCCTTGAAGCGCCGGCCGTCCTGCGTCACGGCCGTGACGCCCTGGGCGCCCATGTCGACGTGCGCGACCTGCGCCGAGGTGTGGAAGCGAATGAGCGGGTGCTGCTTCACCGCCTCGTGGATGGCGCCATGCAGGTCGGCGCGGTGGCTCACCGCGTACGGGTTGCGAAAGCGCGCGCGAAAGGCCTCGCCCACCGGCACCGAGGCCACTTCGCCGCAGTCGACGGCGTCCATCATCACCAGCCGGTCGGTGAACACCGAGCCCCGGCGCACCGCCTCGCCCACGCCCAGCGCGTCGAGCGCGGCGAAGGCGTTGGGGCCCAGTTGCAGGCCGGCGCCGATCTCGCCGATGGTGGCGCTCTGCTCCAGCAGGTCGACAGCCACGCCGATGCGCGCCAGCGCCAGGGCGGCGGCCATGCCGCCGATGCCGCCGCCGACCAGCAGCACGGAGGGAGGATTGTTTGCGGAGGTGGAGGCAATGGACATGGGGGCTCCTGCCGCGGGCGGCGGCATGCGGTCGAACAGGAAAACGGAACGGTCTGAGAGGCGTCGGAAGGCGTCGGAAGGCGTCGAAAGGCCGGGGCCGCTGCTTCAGGCCTCTTCGAGGAAGGCCTCGCGCAGGATGCCCATGGCCTGCTGCACGGGGCGGTCGGAGAAGCTGAACAGCACCGACTCCCCGTCGGGCGAGGCGAGCCGCAGCGGCGCCCACGAGGGCACCACGAAGGTGTCGCGCGGGCCGAAGTGAAAGCGCTGGCCGGCAATGTCCGCCGTGCCGTGGCCTTCGACCACGCTGTACACGGTGCCGTCGGTGGCGCGGTGCGCCTTGCCCGCGAAGCCCTTGGGCAGCAGCTGCAGCTGGGTCGAGATGGTCGGCATCGGCGAGCCGCCCGTCAGCGGGTTGATGTAGCGCAGCTTGTGGCCGAGCCAGGCGTCGGGCGCCTCCTGGCGGCCCAACTGGGCCAGCGCCTCGCGGCTGCGCACATAGGGGTAGTTGAAGATGGGCGAGGTGGCCGCGGCGTGGTCGTGGCGCACCGGCACCATGTTGTGGCCGAAGCGCGCCAGGCTGTTTCCCTCGGGGCGCGCCACGTGCTGCACCTTGGCGTCGTCGTTCTCGGCGAAGCCGGCGTCGAAGAAGCGCAGCATCGGAATGTCCAGCCCGTCCAGCCACACCACCGGCTCGCTCACGCCTTCGATGCCCTCGTTGCCGTGGTCGTGCCAGGCCCACGAGGGCGTGATGATGAAGTCGCCCGGGTACATGGTGGTGCGCTCGCCGCCCACCGTGGTGTACGCGCCCTTGCCGTCGACGATGAAGCGCAGCGCCGACTGCACATGGCGGTGCGACGGCGCCACCTCGCCCGGCATGATGAGCTGCAGCCCCGCGTAGATCGACTGCGTGATCGACGAGTTGCCCGGCAGCGCCGGGTTCTCCAGCACCAGCACGCGGCGCACGGCCTCCTCGGCGGTGATGAGCGCGGCCGACTCCATCAGCAGCGGGCGGATCTCGTCGTAGCGCCACAGGGCGGGCACGCAGGGCGTCTGCGGCTCGCGCGGCACCAGGGCGTGCAGCGATTCCCACAGCGGCGTGAGGTTCAGCGGGCGGATGCGGGCGTAGTAGTCGCTGCGCTCGGCGGCGTTGGAAGGCGCGGTTTTCATGGCGTGGGTGTCTCCGTGCCGCGATTCTTGATCCGCACCACTATTTCCTCAAGCCTGGTGGGCAATACAAGGAATTCGAAATTTCGATAATGGTGGCTTTCGTTGCACAAGAAAAGGCGCCGGCGTCCCCACCATGTCCAAGCTCGATACCGAATGGCTCGCCGTGTTCGACGAGGTCTACAAGACCGGCAACGTCTCCAAGGCGGCCGAGCGGCTGGGCATGGCGCAGGCCGCGGCGAGCACCGCGCTGAACAAGCTGCGCGCCCACTTCGACGACCGGCTCTTCACCCGCACCGCGCAGGGCATGCAGCCCACGCCGCATGCCGAGCGCATCTACCCGCACCTGCGCGAGGTGCTGGCCCAGCTGGCGCAGGCGCGCGGCAACCGCAGCAGCTTCGAGCCCGCGCAGGCGCAGCGGCGCTTTCGCGTGTGCATGACCGACATCAGCGAGGTGGTGCTGCTGCCCGGCCTGCTCGACCACCTGCGCCACGAAGCGCCGGGGGTGCATATAGAAACCGAGATCATCTCCACCCAGAGCGGGCGCCGCCTGCAGGACGGCGAGGTCGACCTGGCCGTGGGCTTCATGCCGCAGCTGGACGCGGGCTTCTACCAGCAGACGCTGTTCATGCAGAACTTCGTCTGCCTGGCGGCGCAGAACCACCCGCGCATCGGCGGCAACAAGCTCACGCGCAAGCGCTTCGAGGCCGAGGCGCACGCGGTGGTGTCCACGTCGGGCACCGGGCATGCCATCGTCGACACCACCATCGCGCGGCTGGGCCTGCGGCGCGACGTGGTGGTGCGGCTGTCGAGCTTCCTGAGCGTGGCGCGCATCGTGGCGCACACCGAGCTGATCGTGGTGGTGCCGCGCATCCTGGGCCAGGTGCTGGCCACGCAGGAGCCGGTGAAGCTGCTGGAGCCGCCCTTCGCCCTGCCCGCCTACGCGGTGAAGCAGCACTGGCACGAGCGCTTTCACGCCGACCCGGGCAACGCGTGGCTGCGGCGCACGCTGGCGCAGCTTTTCAGCGGCGGCTGAGCCAGCGCGAACGGGCACGGGTGGCACGAGCGGGCAAACAGGCCCGACGGGCGGCGCCGTCGGGTATTCGGGCGCTCGCATAATCGCGGCTCCCCACACCCCACAGCCCTACACACAAGGCGGCCCCCATGTCCTCGATCACCCTGCGATTCCTCGCAGAACCCAGCACCGTCAACTTCGGCGGCAAGGTCCACGGCGGCACGGTCATGAAGTGGATCGACGAGGCCGGCTACGCTTGCGCGACCAGCTGGGCCAAGCGCTACTGCGTCACCGCCTTCATCGGCAGCATCCGCTTTCACCGCCCGATCATGATCGGCGACCTGGTCGAGGTGGAAGCCCGCCTGGCCTACACCGGCACCACCAGCATGAACATCTCGGTGGAAGTGCGCAGCGGCGACATGAAGGGCGGCGTGATGGAGAAGACCACCGAATGCCTGATCGTGTTCGTCTCGGTCGACTCGCACGGCCGGCCGCTGCCGGTGGAGGCCTTCGTGCCCGGCACGCCCGGCGAAATGGCGCTGGCCGAACGCGCCAAGGCGCACCTGGACGCCAGCCGCGCGGCCGGCGCCACGCCCTGACCGCATAGCGGCGCGGCACCGCACTGCACCGCACAGGGGGCGCGTGCACCGGCTAGGCGGAAAGCTCTAACCGCGCGGGCATCGGGCGGCTAGAGTCCTGCGATTCGACCTTTTCGCACTTTCTCCCAGGAACACCCCGCATGGCCTCCGCCCGCCCCCACGACAGCGACAGCAGCGACGACAACAGCAAAGCCAACGGCAAGTCCGCCGACCGCATCAAGGACTCCGCGCAGCAGATCTGGCTGGCCGGGCTCGGTGCCTTCGCCAAGATGCAGCAAGAGGGCAGCAAGGCCTTCGAGGCGCTCGTCAAGGACGGTGCCGGCATGCAGAAGAAGACCCAGCAGGCCGCCGAGGAAACCCTGAGCCAGGCCCAGCAGCGCATGGCCGGCTTTGCCAGCGAGTTCGGCTCCAAGGCCGCCGGCCAGTGGGGCAAGCTGGAGAACATCTTCGAAGAGCGCGTGGCGCGCGCGCTCGAAAAGCTGGGCACCCCCACCGCCGCCGACATGGCCGCGCTGCAGGCGCGCGTCGATGCGCTCGAGGCGCAACTGAAGAAGCAGCAAGCGCACGGCGGCGCCGCCAAGGAAGCCGCCCCCGCGCGTGCCAGCCGGAACGCCACCCGCGGCGCCACCCGCAAGACCGCCGCCCCCACCGCCTCCGCGCCCAAGAAGACCACCTTGCGCCGCAGCAAGGCCGGCTGAAGCGCCGGTGATCTGCCCGTGAAGCGCCGGGCCTGGGCAGGCCCGCGGCGGCCCGCCCGAATTGCGGCACCGCACCAAAAAACGAGGCCCGCAAAACATGTCCCGCGCCCGCCATGGTGCGGTGCACATACGCTAGAGTGTCCCCAAACAGACCACGAGACAAACGGGGGCACCGACATGGCAAAGAAGGCGCCACGACGCACGGCGCAACGCATCCTCGAAGCCGCTTTGGACCTGTTCAACCGCTTCGGGGAGCCGAACGTCTCGACCACGCTGGTGGCGGGCGAACTCAACATCAGCCCGGGCAACCTGTACTACCACTACCCGGCGAAAGAAGAGCTGATCAACAAGCTCTACGAAGGCTACGAGGCCGAGCTCAACGAGCTGCTGCATGCCAGCGAAGGCGTGCACGACGTGGAGGACGCATGGTTCTTCATGCACACGCTGTTCGAGCTGATCTGGCGCCACCGCTTCCTGTACCGCGACCTGAACGACTTGCTCAGCAAGAACCGGCACCTGGAAACGCAGTTCCAGCTGGTGCTGAAGAACAAGGCCCGCGCCATCCGCCAGCTGATTGCCGGCCTGAGCCGCGCCGGCCACCTCGAGATCGACGTGCACGAGGTCGACACCCTCGCGCAGAGCATGGTGGTCGTGCTGACCTACTGGCTGAGCTACGAGTACGTGCGCAATCCGCGCGAGGCGCTGGAGCCCGCGCATGCGCAGGGCGCGCTCATGCGCGGCGCCCACCACACCCTGCACCAGCTCGCCCCCTATCTCGGGCGGGAGCAGCGAAGGCACCTGCTGGCGCTGAGCCATGCCTACAACGGCGAGGACGGCGGCAACGGCAGCGCCAAGGATGGCAAGAACAGCAACAGCAGTGCGGCACCCCGTGCCGACATGGCGGTCTAGAAAAAAATGCCCCACCCCGACTTCAAACCGCTCTCGCTGATGTCCGCCCACCCGGCCGCCGCCAACGCCGACCCGTGGACGCCCCTGCCCTGGGCCGACGTGCCGCGCTACGACGCGCGCAGCGTGGCCTCGCACTGGCCGCGCCTTCATGCCGGCCACGAGCTGCCCGTGCCCGACGAGACCTCGCCGCTGGCCGAGGGCTGGGCGCTGTACCACAGCGGCGAATTCGAACGCGCCGCCACGCTCGGCCTGCTGCACGGCGCCGAGGGCCTGGCGCTGGCCAACCAGGCCACGGCCATCTACGCCAACTACCTGGAGCCGCGCGAGGCCGTGCGGCTGGCCATGTTCCGCCAGGTGATCGAACGCGCCGGCGCACAGGCCGAGGCCGAACCCGACAACTGCCAGGCGCTGTACTGGCAGGCCTATGCGCTGGGCCGCTACAGCCAGGGCATCAGCGTAGCGCGCGCGCTGGCGCAGGGGCTGGGCAGCAAGCTCAAGGGCGCGCTGGAACACGTCATCGAACTGCAGCCGCGCCATGCCGACGCGCACCTCGCGCTGGCGTCGTTCCATGCGGAAGTGATCGACAAGGTGGGCGCGCTGGTTGGGCGCATGACCTACGGCGTGCGCGCGGAAACGTCGATGGCGCTGTTCGAGCGCGGGCTTGCGCTGCATCCGCATTCCGCCGCCGGCAAGATGGAATACGCCCGCGCCCTGCTCATGCTGCACGGCGACTCGCGCATGGGCGAGGCCACGGCCCTGTACGAGCAGGCCGCGGCGTTGAAGCCGGCGGACGCGCGCGAACGGCTGGACGTGGAGCTGGCGCGCGCGGGGCTGAAGGACTGAGCGGCTACACCTGCGGCGCTGCACCGGTACCCCTGGGTACCGCACGATTTAAGATCCGCGGTTTCCGCTTTCAACACCGTCTTGCCATGTCCGATCTCAACGCCCAGTTCGAAGCCGCCCTGGCCAACTCCAAGCTGCTCGCCGAGCGCCCCGACAACCCCACGCTGCTGAAGATCTACGGCCTCTTCAAGCAGGCCACCGAAGGCGACAACACCGCCAAGAAGCCCAGCTTCAGCGACATCGTCGCGCGCGCCAAGTGGGACGCGTGGACCGCGCAGAAGGGTGCGAGCGCCGACGAAGCCAAGCAGAAGTACATCGACCTGATCGAGTCGCTGCGCGGCTGAGCCGCTGGCTTTCCAGGGCTCAGCCCACGATCCCGCGCGCATGCAGCGCGGCGATCTGCTCGGCGCTCAGCCCGATTTCTTTCAGCACAGCGTCGGTGTCCGCCCCCAGCGCCGGCGCGTTCACCCGGTGGCTGGCCGGCGTGAGCGACAGCTTGGGCACGAAGCCGGGCACCGCCAGCGCGCTGCCGTCGGGCATGCGCACCTGCTGCAGCATGCCGCGCGCCGCGTAGTGCGGGTCGGCCGCGATGTCGGCGATGGTGTAGATGCGCCCGGCCGGCACGTGCGCCGCGTCGAGCGCGGCCAGCACCTCGTCCACCGTGCGCCGCGCGGCCCAGTCGCCGATGGCGGCGTCCAGCACCTGCACCTGCGCCACCCGGCCCGCGTTACCGGCCAATGCCGGGTCGGCCGCGAGGTCGGGCCGCCCGATGCACGCCATCAGCCGCCGGAAGATGCTGTCGCCGTTGCCCGCGACGATGGCGTAGCCGCCGTCCGCGCAGCGGTAGGCGTTGGTCGGCGCAATGCCCGGCAACGCGCTGCCGGCCGCCTCGCGCACCGCGCCGAAGGCGCCGTACTCCGGCAGCAGGCTTTCCATGCAGTTGAAGACCGCCTCGTACAGCGCCACGTCGATCACCTGGCCGATGCCCTTCGGGTGCGCGGCGCTCACCGTGGCATGCCGGTGCTGCATGGCCATCAGCACGCCGATCACGCCGTGCAGCGAAGCCAGCGTGTCGCCGATGGACACGCCCACGCGCACCGGCACGCGGCCCGGTTCGCCCGTGAGGTGGCGCAGCCCGCCCATGGCCTCGGCCACCACGCCGAAGCCGGGGCGGTCGCGGTACGGGCCGGTCTGGCCGTAGCCGCTGATGCGCAGCATCACCAGCGCGGGGTTGGCCGCCAGCAGCGCGTCGGGCCCCAGGCCCCAGCCTTCCATGGCGCCGGGGCGGAAGTTCTCGATCAGCACGTCGGCCTCGGCGGCCAGTTGCCGCACGATGGCCTGCGCCTCGGGCTCGCGCAGGTCGAGCGCCAGCGAACGCTTGTTGCGCGACTGCACCTGCCACCACACCGAGGTGCCGTCCTTCATGAGCCGCCAGCTGCGCAGCGGATCGCCCGCGCCGGGCGGCTCGATCTTGATGACCTCGGCGCCGAAGTCGGCCAGCGTGCGCGCCGCGAAAGGCCCGGCAATGAGCTGCCCCAGCTCGATGACCTTGAGCCCGGCCAGCGGGCCCGCCGCCGCAGGAGAAGAAGAGGTTGTCGTCGTCATGGCGCCAGAGTGTGCCGTGGTGCCGCGCGCGGAGCCACATGCGGTGCCGCCTTCGCGCTGGCAAACTCGCTGGATTCCATCAAGGTGCTGCTCAAGCCGCAGCCCCGATCCTGAGAGACGACACACCATGAAATACGTGATCGGCGTGGACATCGGCACGCAGAGCACCAAGTGCCTGCTGGTCGGCGTCGACGGCAAGGTGCACTCGCAACACAGCGTGGCCTACCAGCCCGAGACGCCGAGGCCGCTGTGGGCGCAGCAGGATTGCGAGGTGTGGTTCGACGCGGTCTGCGAGAGCGTGCGCGGCTGCATCGCGGCCGCCTTCAAGGGCGGCGGCGTGGCCCCCGCCGACATCGCCGCGCTGTGCGTGAGCAGCCTGTACGGCGGCGCGGGCATTCCGGTCGACGAGGCGATGCAGCCGCTGCACCCCTGCCTGATCTGGATGGACCGCCGCGCCACCGCCGAGGTGGCATGGGTGAACGCGAACGTCGACGTGCCGCGGCTCGAAGCCATCACCGGCAACGGCGTGGACAGCTACCACGGCTTCACCAAGATCCTGTGGGTGCGCGAGCACCTGCCGCAGGTGTGGGAGCGCACGCGCTACTTCCTGCCGCCCAACAGCTACATCAACTGGCGCCTCACGGGCGAGCTGGCGGTGGACCACAGCTCGGCCGGCAACATCGGCGGCGTGTACGACGCCGGGCGCAGGCAGTGGTCCGAAGAGGCGATGCGCATGCTCGGCATTCCGGCGCGCATGATGCCGCCGCGCCTGGTCGAGTCGAGCGACGTGGTGGGCGGGCTGAGCGCCGAATGGGCGGAGAAGCTGGGGCTGGCCGAAGGCATGCCGCTGATGGCGGGCGGCGTCGATGCGGCGGTGGCCACCTTCTGCGCGGGCGTCACGGGCAGCGGCGACCATGTCGCGATGATCGGCACCAGCATGTGCTGGGGCTTCGTGAGCCCGACGGTCGATGCGCGCCACAAGCTCATCACCATGCCGCACGTGTACCGCGGCGCGGACCGCAGCTACGTGTTCGGCGGCGCCATCACGGCGGGCGCGGCCGTGACATGGTTCCGCGAAACCTTCTGCCAGGCCGAGGTGGCCGAGGCCGCGCGCACCGGCGAAGACGCGCATGCGCTCATCGAGCGCCAGGCGGTCGACGTGCCCCCGGGCGCGGAGGGCCTGGTGTTCCTGCCCTACCTGATGGGCGAGCGCAGCCCGATCTGGGACGCGCAGGCCAAGGGCGCCTTCATCGGCCTGTCGCTCGCGCACGGCCGCGCTCACCTGTACCGCGCGGTGCTCGAGGGCGTGAGCTTCGCGCTGCAGCACAACATGGAAGCCGGCCGGCAAAGCGGCCAGCCGCTGGACGACCGGCTCATCGTAGTCGGCGGCGCGGCGCACTCCGACCTGTGGATGCAGATCGTGGCCGACGTCACGGGCTACCCGGTGTTCACCATCGAGCAGGAGGTCGAGGCCGCATTGGGCGCGGCCATGCTCGCGGCGCTGGGCGCGGGGCTGGTCGATGCGGCAACGGCCGAGCGCGGCTGGGTCACGCTGGTGGAGCGCGCGCGCCCGGAGCCTGCGGCGCAGGCTGTGTACCGGGAGCGCTTCGATATCTACAAATCGCTGTACCCGGCGTTGCGGGACGCGATGCATCGGCTGAAGTGAGCTGCTGCTTTTTTTGACGTTGGCGTCGTCGTTGTTCAGGGCGCGATCACGCCGATGTCCCAACAGGCGTGGGCTGTTCCGGGGGATTCCGCTGGGGCGCTTTGCGCGGGTGGAGGAAGTGGTGGCGCCGGTGCTCTTCCTGCTTCGAGCGAAGGCTCAGGCGAGCCGGGTGCCGCCGCCGGGTGCGCCGAGCATCGCGTCGAGGTTGCGCGTGATCTTCTGCTCGATCATTTCGCTGAAGCTGCTGAACAGGAAGCCCAGCGTCGCGTCGAGCGTGAAGGTGCTGGCCGTGACCTCGACGGTGCCGTCGATGCCGGCGCGCGTGAAGGTGGCCACGTCGCGGTCCTCGCCCGGGGTGTAGACGCACTCGAGGCCGAACTCCTGCTCGGCCTGCTCGATCCATTGGTGCGCGACCTTGCGCGCGCCGGCGATGCCCAGCGTGTGATTGCGTTCGATGTGGATGTCAGGCACCGTGATGTTCCTTGTTGTCTGTGCTGGGGCTGGAATGGGTTTGCAGGATGCCGCTGGCGGCCTGCAGCGCGCTGCGGCGCTCCTCGCTGGTCGGCAGCGCGGCAATGCGCTTGACCTCAGTGTAAAAGCGCGGCCAGTCGCGGCCCTGGCGCTCGAACAGCGTCTCGAAGCTGGGCACCAGATCGTCGTACGCGCCCTGCGCGCCGAAGGCCGCGTTGTTGGCGCGCGACACCCAGCCGTCGTAGGCGTTCTGGCGCGGGCCGCTCCAGCCGGCCTTCAGCCTGGCGTAGCGCTCGCGAAAGTCGGCCATGGCCGCCTGCTTCATGGCCTCGAGCCGGGCGCGGTCGCCGGCCTTGGCCTCGGGCGATTCGTACACCTGCGTCAGCGCGCGGCGCGTGGCCAGCGCGAGCGCGCGAAAGCCCTGGCGCTGCGCGTCGAACTGCGTGTACTCCGCGCGCGCGGCCTCGCCGGCCTCGCGCTGCAGCCACATCGCGCCGCCGATGCGCTCCACCGCGGTGGCGTACGACTCGTTGAACACCGTGTCGCCGGGCACGTAGAGCACCTGGTGCGCGAGCTCGTGGAACACGATGCGCGCGAGCTCGCCCTCGGGGTAGCCGATGAAGGTGGACAGCAGCGGATCGCCGCCGGCCCAGTTGGTCCAGCCCAGCGTGGAGTACGCGGGCACGGGGTACACGGCGACTTCGAGGTCCAGCTTCTTCTGCGCCTCGGCCTCGGCCTTGGCCGCGTCCTCGCTGTAGTAGCCGCGGTAGCCCACGCAGCCGGCCACCGGAAAGCACCAGCTCTTCAGCGTGAGCGAGTACGGCGGCGCGGCCACCACGTTCCACACCGCGGCGGCGCGGTGCAGGTCGGCGTACGAGGTGTAGCTGCGGTTGTCGGGCAGGCCGAGCTCGCGGGTGGCGAAGCGGCGGATGCGCTGCGTGAGCTCGAGCTTGGCCTTCAGCGGCGCCGAGGTGGCCGGGTCGGCCAGCCACTCGGGCACGGCCTTGGCCGCCCGCATGATGCCGATGTGGCCGCTGGCCGATTGCCAGTAGTAGCCGAGGTCGGCGCAGCCGGTGAGGGCCAGCAGCACCCCGGCCCCGGCGAGTGCGGCGAGCGCGGCGAACGGCCTCACGCCTTCTCGACCTCGACCAGGCAGTCGTAGAAGGTCGGGCCGCGGCCGATGTCGGTCAGGCGCTGGCTCGTGAGCTCGTTGACGTTGGTGCCGTCCATGCCCAGCTTGCGCCACCAGATGCCCATGCCGTGCACCACGCCGCGGCGCGCGCGGCGCGACACCTCGGCGCGGCAGCGGTGCTCGCCGCGCTGGTTGAACACGCGCACCGTGGCGCCGTCCTCGATGCCGCGCGCGGCGGCGTCGTCGGCATGGATTTCGAGCAGCGGCTCCACCTCGATGGCGCGCAGGCTGGTCACGTTGACGAAGGTCGAGTTGAGAAAGTTGCGCGCCGGCGGCGAGATCATGGCCAGCGGAAACTCGGCCGAGCTGCCGGCCGGCTCCCAGTTGGGCACGTGGTCGGGCACGCCGTTCATGCCCATGGCCTCCAGCCGGGCGCTGAAGAATTCGCAGCGGCCCGAGGGCGTGGGAAATCTGCCTTCGGCGAACGGCGCCTCGGGCAGCTTCACGCTGGTGAAGCCCTGCTCGAGCAACTGGGGAAAGTCGATGGCGTGCTCGGCGAAGGCGGTGCGGCACAGCGTTTCGTCGGAATCGCTGAAGCAGGGCTCGGTGAAGCCCATGCGGCGCGCCAGCTCGCGGAACACCCAGGCGTTGCTGCGCGCCTCGCCGCGCGGCGCCACGGCCGGGCGGTTCAGCAGCACGTCGGTGTGGCCGTAGCTGCAGTGGATGTCCCAGTGCTCCAGCTGCGTGGTGGCGGGCAGCAGGTAGTCGGCGTAGTCGGCGGTGTCGGTACGGAACTGCTCCAGCACCACGGTGAACAGGTCTTCGCGCGCGAAGCCCGCCGCCACCTTGGCCGACTCGGGCGCCACCGCCACCGGGTTGCTGTTGTAGACCACGATGGCCTTCACCGGGCGCGCGGTGTCCAGCAGCGCGTCGCCGATGGTGCTCATGTTGATGGTGCGCGGGCGCCGGCCGGCCAGCAGGTCGGGGCGCTGCAGCGCGGCGCGGTCGACCGGGTAGTGGCCCGAGCTGCTCAGCAGCACGCCGCCCGCGCGCTCGCGCCAGGCACCCACCAGCGCCGGCAGGCAGGCGATGGCGCGGGCCGCGTTGCCGCCGCCGCGCACGCGCTGCATGCCGTAGTTCAGGCGAATGGCCGCCGGCCTGGTGGTGCCGTAGGCCTTGGCCAGCGACACGATCTGCTCTTCGGGAATGCCGCAGACCTCGGCCGCGCGCGAGGGCGGCCATTGCAGCGCGCGCTCGCGCAGCTGCTCCCAGCCCAGCGTGTGCTCGGCGATGTAGCCGTGGTCGAGCCAGTCGTGCACGATGAGCTCGTGCATCAGCGCCAGGGCCAGCGCGGCATCGGTGCCGGGCAGCAGCGCGACGTGCTCGTCGCACTTGTCGGCGGTTTCGGTCTTGCGCGGGTCGATGCACACCACCCGCGCGCCGGCCCGCTTGGCCACCTGCACGTGGCGCCAGAAGTGCAGGTTGCTGGCGATGGAGTTGCTGCCCCAGATCAGGATGAGCTTCGCCTCGGCGAAGAACTCGATGCGCATGCCCACCTTGGCGCCCAGGGTGTAGACCATGGCCTCGCCGCCGGCCATGGAGCAGATGGTGCGGTCCAGCAGGCTCGCGCCCAGCTTGTGGAAGAAGCGCCGGTCCATCGACTCGCCCTGCACCAGGCCCATGGTGCCCGCATAGCTGTAGGGGAGAATGTCTTCGGGTTTACCCTGTAATGCGCCAAGATGTGCAGCGATGTCGTCCAGCGCGGCGTCCCAGCTCACCGGCTCGAACTGGCCGCTGCCCTTGGGACCAATGCGCTTCAGCGGCTGCACCAGCCGTTCGGCATGGTCGTTTCGCTCGATGTAGCGCGACACCTTGGTGCACAGCACGCCACCGGTGTGCGAATGCGCGGCATTGCCTTGCAGTTTCACGGCCACGCCGTCCTTGACGGTGGTGACGAGCGCGCACGTGTCCGGACAGTCGTGGGGGCAGGCCCCCAGGACGGTCGCCGTGGCGGTGGCCGTGGCGGTGGGCAGGGGTGCTTCTTTGAGCAATGAATCCGGTGCGTGGGGCATCGGGCAAGTCTAATTTGTGCGCGAGTCAGCGCGCGTGAGGGGGGTTTTGAACATGACGATGAATCGACGACGTTTTTCCTTGGCCGCGGGCGCGGCCGCCACGCTGGGCGGCTTCGGCCTGGCCCGGGCGCAGGGCGAGGCACCGCTGGTGCTGGGCCAGTCGGCACCGTTCACCGGTCCGGCGGCGCAGCTGGGCATCCAGTTCCACCAGGGCGCCAAGCTGTTCCTGGAGAGCTACAACGCCCAGCCTGGCCGCCGCAACGTGGTCATCAAGAACCTGGACGACGGCTACGAGCCCGAGCGCTGCGCGGCCAACACGCAGAAGCTGATCGACGAGGACGTGTTCGCGCTCTTCGGCTACATCGGCACGCCCACCAGCCTGGCCGCGCTGCCGCTGGCGGTGAACAGCAAGGTGCCGTTCATCGCGCCGCTGACCGGGGCGATGTCGCTGCGCGAGCCCTTCCAGAAGAACGTGTTCCACCTGCGCGCCTCGTACAACGACGAAACCGCGCTGATGGTCAAGCAGCTGACCACGCTGGGCCTGAAGAAGATCGCGGTCTTCTACCAGAACGACGCCTACGGCAAGGCCGGGCTCGACGGCGTGACGCTGGCGCTGGAGCAGCTGCAGCTCAAGCCGGTGGCGCTGGCCACGGTGGAGCGCAACTCGAACGACGTGGCCGCGGCGGTGAAGACCATCGCGGGCGCGCGGCCCGACGCGGTGGTGCAGATCGGCGCGTACAAGGCCTGCGCGGCCTTTATTCGCGAGGCGCGCAAGGCGGGCTACGGCGGCACCTTCTTCAACATGTCGTTCGTGGGCACGCAGGCGCTGGCCGACGAGCTGGGCAAGGATGCCGCGGGCGTGATGGTCACGCAGGTGGTGCCCTCCCCCTACAACCCGGCCAACGCGCTGGCGCGCGAGTTCGCGGACGCGGTGCGCAAGGCCGGCAACGCAGCCAGCGCCAACTTCTCGAGCATGGAAGGCTACCTGGCCGCCAAGGTGCTGACCGAGGGCCTGCGCAAGGCGCCGGGCAAGCCGACGCGCGACAGCCTGGTGGCCGGGCTGGAAAGCATCGACCGCCAGCAGTTCGGCGGCTTCGAGGTGTCGTTCTCGGCGAAGAACCACGTGGGCTCGAAGTTCGTCGAGCTGTCGATGCTGACGGCCGACGGCCGCGTCAGGACCTGAGGCTCAGCCCGCGAGCCCGTCCACCGCCTGGAACATCGCCTGCCGGGCCTGGCTCACGATCTGCCCGCGCCAGGCGTCGGTGTCGGTATAGAACGCCTCCACCATCCGCGCCCGGATGCCGTCGGCCAGGTCGGCCGGCGCTTCCGGGTGCTTGTGCAGCCAGTGGTCGGCGCGTAGCGCACCGGTCACTTCCAGGATGGGCAACGTGCCGTACTCCAGCGCGATGCCGGTGTACTCGGCCTGCGGGCATTCCTCGTACACCGCGTCCCACATCAGCCCGCGCAGCAGCGCCGAGGTGGAAGACCCGTCGTAGATCGAGGTGACTGGCGCGGCCGGCGTGCCCCACCACGCATTGGCGCGCGCGTAGGTGGCCTTGTCGTCCCTGCCCGCGTAGATGCGCTCGCCCAGGCCGTTGGGGCCCAGGCCGGTGTGCAGGTCGATCCAGGCGAGCCGCCTGGCGCGGCCCGCGTGGGTGGCCAGCACCTTGCGGATCGTCTTGTTGCTCCAGGTCGGCGCCTTGCCGCCGAAGAACAGGCCGTCGTCGAACTGGTACTGGCCGCTGGTCACGGCGGCCTGGTAGGCGGTGGCGCCGTGCTTGTCGATCCACCTGGCCACGGCCGCCTGGTTCTCGGGCGTCGGCGGCCAGGTGGCCGGCAGCAGCAGCTCGTGCAGCCTGGCGTAAGGCTCGTTCACCGGCACCGGCTTCGAGAAGTCGATGAAGTTGCGGTTCAGGTCGACGTTCTCGTGCGTCACGCGCCGGCCATGCGAAAAGCCGTGCGGGTTCAGCGCATGCACATACAGCACCGCCACGCCCTGCGCCCTGGCCTTCTCGCGCCACTCGGCGTCGTGCAGCGCAAACACCTGCACGCCGCTGCCGCAATGGCCTTCCACGCCGTGGCAGGCGCTGGTGACGACGAGCAGCCGCTCGGCGTTCGCGTCGCCGTCGAGCGCCACGTCCATCGACAGCTCCTCGCCGTCGCGGCCTTTCAGCGGGTGGGCGTGCGGCTCCACCGTGAGGCCCGCGCTCACGCAGGCCTGCAGGAACTTCTGGCGCGCCTGGGCGTAGCGCGGGGAGAAGGCCTCGGCAATGCCGATCATGCGGCGCTCATAGGGTGGTACCGCCGGGCTTCAGGAACTGCTCGGCCAGCTGCACCCAGCAGGTCGCGCCCAGCGGGATCAGGTCGTCGTTGAAGTCGTAGCTCGCGTTGTGCAGCGTGCACGGGCCCTCGCCGTGGTGCACGTCGCGGTGTGCGCCGTCGCCGTTGCCGATGAAGGCATAGGCGCCGGGCTTGGCCTGCAGCATGAAGGCGAAGTCTTCCGAGGTCATGGCGGCCTCTTGCCGCAGCACGTTGTCGGGGCCCACGATGTCGCCCATCACGCGGCGGGCGAAGTCAGCCTCGGCCTCGGTGTTGATGGTGGGCGGGTAGTAGCGCTCGAAGCGGAAGTCGCAGGTGGCGTCGTGCGCCGCGCAGATGTGCCTGGCGATCTGCTCCATCTTGGCCTCGATCAGGTCGAGCACCTCCAGCGAGAACGTGCGCACCGTGCCCGACAGCTCGCAGTTGTCGGGAATCACGTTGTTGGTTTCGCCGGCGTGGATGGTGGTGACCGAGATCACGGCCGAGTCGGTCGGCTTCATCTTGCGCGTGAGGATGGTCTGGAAGGCCTGCACGATCTCGCAGGCGATGGGCACCGGGTCGATGCCGGTCTGCGGCAGCGCGGCGTGGCCGCCCTTGCCGATCACGTTCACATGGAACTTGTTGCCCGAGGCCATCACCGGCCCGGGGCTCACGGCGAACTGGCCGGCCTTCATGCCGGGCCAGTTGTGCATGCCGAACACGGCGTCCATGGGGAACTGCTCGAAGAGCCCTTCCTTGATCATCTCGCGGGCGCCGCCGCCGCCTTCTTCGGCCGGCTGGAAGATCAGGTACACGGTGCCGTCGAAGTTGCGGTTCTTGGCCAGGTGCTGCGCGGCGGCCAGCAGCATGGCGGTGTGGCCGTCGTGCCCGCAGGCGTGCATCTTGCCGTGGTGCTGGCTGGCGTGGGCGAAGGTGTTGAGCTCGGTGACGGGCAGCGCGTCCATGTCGGCGCGCAGGCCGATGGCGCGGGTGCTGGTGCCGTTCTTGACGATGCCCACCACGCCGGTGGTGCCCAGCCCGCGGTGGATGGGAATGCCCCATTCGGTGAGCTTGCCTGCCACCACGTCGGCGGTGCGGACTTCTTCGAAGCAGAGTTCAGGGTGGGCGTGGAGGTCACGTCGGACGGCGGCGATGCCGGCCGCCTGGGTGACGAGCGAATCGATGAGTTTCATGCTTCACAGTCTAGGCTTTGCCACTGCACCCGCAAAGACCGTGCCGGGCAAACCCTCAGGCCAGGCCAGGCCGGGACGGCATCGACGCTGGCGGCGGCAGTGGCAGTGGCACTGGCATTCGCAGTGGCCGACAACGCACGCGCCGCGCCGACTTCCGGGAGAATGCGCCGCATGCTCCACACGCTTTCCCCCCAAAGCCTTCTGCTGGCCCAGACGCTGGTTCGCATGAACACCGTCAGCGCCAACAGCAACCTCCAACTGATCGACTTCGCGCAGAGCCACCTCGCGGCCCTGGGCGTGAAGAGCCGCATCACCTACAACGCCGAGCGCACCAAGGCCAACCTGTTCGCCACGCTGGGCGAAGGCAAGCCGGCCGGCGTGATCGTCTCGGGCCACACCGACACGGTGCCCTGGGACGGCCAGGACTGGAGCGTCGACCCGCTCTCCGCCGTGGTGCAGAACGAAAAGCTCTACGGCCGCGGCTCGGCCGACATGAAGAGCTTCATTGCCATCGCGCTGGCCAACGCCCACCGCTTCCTGGAAAGCGACTCGCCCTTCGCGGTGCACTTCGCCTTCAGCTACGAGGAAGAAATCGGCTGCTTCGGCGTGAAGGAGCTCATTGCCGACATGCGCGACGCGGGCATCAAGCCGCTGGCCTGCATCGTGGGCGAGCCCACCAGCATGGTGCCGGCCATCGCCCACAAGGGCGTGTACCGCTACAAGTGCTGCGTGCGCGGCAAGGAGGCGCATTCGTCGCTCACGCCCAAGTCGGTCAACGCCATCGAGATGGCCGCGCGCGTGATCGGCAAGGTGCGCGACATGGCCGAGGACTTCGAGCGCAACGAGCCGCGCTACGAAGGCTTCGACGTGCCCTTCAGCACCGCCAGCGTGGGCCAGTTCCACGGCGGCATCGCCGACAACGTGGTGCCGCGCGACGCCGAGTTCCGCTACGAGTTCCGCGACCTGCCCACCGCCGACGCCAGGCGCATGCAGAGCGACGTGGTGGCCTACGCGGGCGGCCTGGAGCCGGCCATGAAAAAGGTCGCGCCCGACGCGGGCTTCCAGTTCGAGACCATCTGCGAAATTCCGAGCTTCCTGGGCTCGGCCGACGACCCGATCACCCTGCTGGCCCAGCGCCTGGCCAGCGAGGACCGCACCACGCTGGTGGCCTTCGGCACCGAAGCGGGCCTGTTCAAGAACGCCGGCATCCCCACCGTGGTGTGCGGCCCCGGCAGCATCGAGCAGGCGCACCAGCCCGACGAGTTCGTGAGCCTGGAGCAGCTGGCGCGCTGCGAGCTGTTCATGGAGCGGCTGGCCACCTCGCCCAAGATTGGCTGACCCACAAGACAGCGGCGCGCTGCAACGCATGAAGCGCGTCGCGCTCGGCCTGCTGTGCGGCGCCGCGCTGCTGTACGCGGCGGCCAGCGTGCTGCACGCGCGGCACCCGGCCTGGGACTCTTTGGGCTATGTGGCCGCCTTTGCCGAGGCGGCCATGGTCGGCGCCATTGCCGACTGGTTCGCGGTGGTGGCGCTGTTTCGCCATCCGCTGGGCCTGAAGATTCCGCACACGGCCATCATCCCGAGCAACAAGGACCGCATCGGCGCCAAGCTCGCGGGCTTCATCTGCGACAACTTCCTGAGCACCGCGCAGGTGCTGGGCAAGGTGCGACAGTTCGACGCGGCCGGGCGCATCGCCGACTGGCTGGCCCGCCCCGCCAGCGGCGAGAAGCTGGGCGAATGGGGCGTGGCCGCCACGCGCTACGGGCTCGCGGCCTTCGACGACGAGCGGGTGCGCGCCTTCATGGGCCGGGCCGCCGCCGCGGGGCTGCAGAAGATCGACCTCTCGCGCCTCACCGGCCAGGCGCTGGACGCGCTCACCGCCGGCGGGCGCCACCAGGCGCTGCTCGACGACGTGCTGCAGCAGGTGGCCGGCCTGCTCGAGGGCGAGGAGCTGCAGGCGCACATCACCGAGGCCATCGCGCGCGAGATCAAGACGCTGCGCTACGTGGGCCTGGACCAGGTGGCCGCCAAGCTGGCCACTCGCAAGATCGTGGCGGCCGTGGCGCGCACCATCGGCGAGCTGGCGGCCGAGCCCGACCACCCGATGCGCAAGCGCTTCGACCACTTCGTCGACGACTTCGTGGTGCGCCTGAAGCTGGACCCCGAGTTCCAGCAGCGCGGCGAGCAGATTCGCGCCGAGCTCATCGCGCACCCCGCGCTGGGCGACTACCTGCACGGCCTGTGGGGCGAGCTGCTGGGCTGGCTGCACGACGACCTGGGCCGCCACGACTCGACCATTCGCCAGCGCATCGCCTCGATGGCCGGCGCGCTGGGCACGCGGCTGCAGGGCGACGAGGCCATCCGCCGCTGGATCAACGAGCAGATCGAGGCCGCCGCGCCGCTGGCCATCGAGCGCTATCGCGAGGACATCCGCCGCTACATCGAGGAGCGCGTGGGCGAGTGGAACGCGCAGGAAATGACGCTGGAGCTGGAGCGCCACATCGGGCGCGACCTGCAGTTCATCCGCATCAACGGCACGCTGGTGGGCGGGCTGGTGGGCTTGCTGATCCACACGGTCACGCAGCTGCTGCGCGGCTGAACGACGAACGGCTGAGCGGCCGCCAGCCACATCCGAACGGCCGGGTAAGCCCCAGCGGACGAAAGTCCGCACCGTGTCCCGGGAGCGACTCCACGCCCCGCCCCGCCTCCTAGACTGCCTCGCGCGCCCCGTCGCGCGACCACAAAGAGGAGACACAACGCATGACCCGTCTTTCGTCCAGCGCCTGTCACGGCGCCCTTCGCGCCGCCCTGCTCGCCACCGGCCTCGCCCTGCTGGGCGCGTGCGGCTCGGTGATGGCGCCTTTCTCGGCACCGTCCGTCAACATATCCAAGGCACCGGCCGCCACCCGGCCGGCCTCGTGGGCCGCGCCCGAGGTGCTGGTCGCGCCCTCGTCCTTCGCCGGCGTGCACGGCCTGGCCATCGACGGCAAGGGCCGGCTGCTCGCGGGCTCGGTGCTGGGCAACACGCTGTGGGAGGTCGACCGCACCACCGGCGCGGCCAGGGTGCTGGTCGACGCGCCCGAAGGCCAGGCCGACGACATCGCCGTGGGACCGAAGGGCGAGCTGGCGTGGACCAACTACCTCATGGGCATGCTGCGCTACCGCGAGAGCGACAGCGCCCCGCTGCGCGTGCTGGCCAAGGACCTGCCCGGCCTGAACTCGCTGGACTTCGACCGCCGCAACGGCAAGCTCTACGCCTCGCAGGTGTTCCTGGGCGACGCGCTGTGGGAGATCGACCGCGAAGGCCAGAAGCCGCCGCGGCTCATCAAGAAGGACATGGGCGGCTTCAACGGCTTCGAGGCCGGCCCCGACGGCATGCTCTACGGGCCGCTGTGGTTCAAGGGCCAGGTGGTGAAGATCGACCCGGCCAACGGCGCCATGACCGTCATCGCGGACGGCTTCCAGATCCCGGCCGCGGCCAACCTCGACGGCAAGGGCAACCTCTGGGTGGTCGACGCGCGCAGCGGCGAGCTGGTGAAGGTGGAGCTGGCCACCGGCCGCAAGACCGTCGCGAAGCAGCTGCGGCCCTCGCTGGACAACCTGGCCATCGCGAAGGACACGCCGGACGGCACCATCTACGTGTCCAACATGGCCAACAACGAGGTGCAGGCCTTCAACCCTGCTACCGGCGAGCTGCGCACGCTCACCAGCGGCAAGGTGGCGGTGCCGGCCGGCATGAAGATCGACGGCAACGACCTGTGGGTGGCCGACGTGTTCGGCTTTCGCCGGGTCGACGTGCGCACGGGCGAGGTGCACGACGTGTTCCGCATGCAGCGCGAGCCCGAGCTCGACTACCCGTTCGCGGTCGGGCTGTCGCCGAAACTCATCGCGCTGACCTCGTGGTTCACCGGCTCGGTGCAGCTGGTCGACCGCCAGACGCTGAAGACGGTGGACGTGATCCACGGCCTGAAGGCGCCCTTCGACGCCATTCCCATGCCGGACGGCAGCGTGGTCTACGCCGAGATCGCCACCGGCAGCATCACGCGCGCCAGCGGACCCAGGTTCGCCCAGAAGTCGGTGATTGCCAGCGGCCTGAACGGCCCGGTGCAGATGGTCGTCGGGCAGGACGGCGCGCTCTACGTCACCGAGGCCGCCGGCAAGCTGCTGCGCATTCCGCTGGACGCCAGCGCGCCGCTGCGCACCGTGGCCGACGGCCTGGCGCTGCCCGAGGGCCTGGCGCAAACACCGTGGGGCAGCTTCGTGGTGGCCGAGAGCGCGGCGCGCCGGCTGGTGGAAATCGACCCGGCCGACGGCAGCCGCCGCACGGTGGCCGAGAACCTGCCGATCGGCCTCGCGCCCGGGCCCGGAATGCCGCCGCCCTACGTGGTGACGGGCGTGGCCGTGGGGCGCGACGGCACGGTCTACGTGTCGGCCGATCGGAACAATGCGATATATCGAATCAGCCCTGTCAGGTAGCGTAACAAGAAGTGTAAATACCTGTTTACTTTTAATAACAAACATTACAGACTGATCGGCACGTCTCGCGGCGTACCGGTCAGGCAGGGGTTTTCGGGGGTCGCGGGCGTTCTTGTTCTTCACTGAAAGGAACCCTCCTCATGACTCCGCTCGTCACAGGCCAGCTGCTTTCGCCCGAGTACTCCGTGGGCATGGTGGCGCTTTCGTTCTTCATCTCGTTCGCGGGCTCGCTGGTGGCGCTGATCTGCGCCGGGCGCATGGTCGGCGCGGACGGCAAGCCCAACCTCGCCGTGGTGGCCTGCGCCGCCGTGGCGCTGGGCGGCATCGGCATCTGGTCGATGCACTTCATCGGCATGCTGGCCTACCGGCTGCCGGTGGCCATCTCGTACAACGTGCCGCTCACGGTGGTGTCGCTGGTGGCGGCGGTGCTCATCTCGGGCATTGCGCTGTACATGGCGGGCGGGCGCCGCCAGTTCAGCAAGTCGGGCTGGCTGGGCGGCAGCCTGCTGGCCGGCGCCAGCGTGTGCGTGATGCACTACATGGGCATGTTCGCGATGAACATGCGCGCCTCGATGGACTTCGACATCGCGCGCGTCGGGCTGTCGGTGGTCATCGCGGTGAGCGCGGCCGCCGCGGCGCTGTGGCTGGCCTTCAACCTGCGCCGCTTCACCCACAAGGTGGCGGCCGCCGCGGTGATGGGCCTGGCCGTGTGCACCATGCACTACGTGGGCATGAGCGCGGCCGACATGATCTGCACCGCCGCCGCGCCGGTCGACGCGCTGGCCATCGGCGGCAGTTCCATGAGCCTCACGGTGTTCGGCACGGCCGGCGCGGTGCTCATCTTCATCTACTGGGTGGTGACCGGCAGCAGCCTGGACACGACGCCTGCGGCAGGCGTGCGGCATCCGCGCATCAGCTGAGCCAGCCGACCAGCTAGTTGGCGCAAGCAGGGCCGGCGGGCCCCCCCTACAGTCTGTACAGAGCGACAACAACGACCTGTACAGACACCCCATGCCCGTCATCGAATCCCGGCTGCACGCGGCCAGCGACACCTTCCAGGCCAACCGCGCGGCGATGCTCGCGCTGCTCGGCGAGGTGCGCGCCCACGAGGCCCGCGCCGCGGCCGCCTCCGGCGCCTCGGCCGAGCGCTTCGCCAGGCGCGGCCAACTGCTGCCGCGCGAGCGCATCGCGCTGCTGCTGGACACCGGCGCCCCCTTTCTTCCGCTGGCCTCGCTCGCGGGGCTGGGGCAGGACAACCCCGACCTGTCGAAGAGCGTGCCCGGCGGCGGGCTGATCTCGGGCATCGGCCAGGTGGCGGGCGTGCGCTGCATGGTGAACGCCTCCGACTCCGGCATCGACGCCGGCGCGCTGCAGCCCATGGGGCTGGACAAGCAGTTGCGCGTGCAGGAGATCGCGCTGGAAAACAAGCTCCCCTACGTGCAGCTGGTGGAAAGCGCGGGCGCCAACCTCATGCAGTACCGCGTGCAGGACTTCGTGCGCGGCGGCAACATCTTTCGCAACCTCGCGCGGCTGTCGGCCGCCGGGCTGCCGGTGGTGACGGTGACGCACGGCTCCTCGACCGCGGGCGGCGCGTACCAGACGGGCCTGTCCGACTACATCGTGATGGTGCGCGACCGCACCCGGGCCTTTCTTGCCGGCCCGCCGCTGCTGAAGGCCGCCACCGGCGAGATTGCGACCGAAGAGGAGTTGGGCGGCGCCGTGATGCACACCCACGTTTCCGGCCTGGGCGACTACCTGGCCGAGGACGACCGCGACGCCATCCGCATCGCGCGCTCTATCCTGGGCGGCATCGACTGGGCGCGCGAAGACAGGCCGCGCCCCTTCGCCCCTCCGCGCCACGACGCCGAAGACCTGCTGGGCCTCATGCCCAGCGACGGCCGGCGGCCGGTGGACATGCGCGAGGTCATCGCGCGCATTGCCGACGGCTCCGAGTTCCTGGAGTTCAGCGAGCACTACGGCAGCGCCACGGTATGCGGCCACATCCGTCTCGAAGGGCATGCGGTGGGCCTCGTCACCAACAACGGGCCCATCGACTCCGACGGCGCCACCAAGGCCACGCACTTCATCCAGGCGTGCTGCCAGTCGCGCACCCCCATCGTCTACCTGCAGAACATCACCGGCTACATGGTGGGCCGCGCGCATGAAGAGGCCGGCATCATCAAGCACGGCGCCAAGATGATCCAGGCCGTGACCAACGCCACCGTGCCGCAGATCACGCTGCACTGCGGCGCCTCGTACGGCGCGGGCAACTACGGCATGTGCGGCCGCGGCTTCGCGCCGCGCTTCTGTTTCAGCTGGCCCAACGCGCGCACCGCGGTGATGGGCGGCGAGCAGGCCGCAAAGACGATGGCCATCGTCATGGAGGCCGGCATGGCGCGCAAGGACGGCGGCAAGGGCGTGGTCGACCACGCGAAGATCGACGCGATGCAGCAGCAGATCGTCGAGCGCTTCGACCGGCAGATGAGTGTGTTCACCACCAGCGCGCTGCTGCTGGACGACGGCGTCATCGACCCGCGCGACACGCGCGCCGTGCTGGCCGAGGTGCTCTCCGTGTGCCGCGACGCCGATGCGCGCACGCCGCAGGCCATGCAGTTCTCGGTGGCACGGCCATGAGTGGTTTTCACAAGATCCTGATCGCCAACCGCGGCGAAATCGCCGTGCGCGTGATGCGCACCGCGCGCGCCATGGGCTACCGCACCGTGGCCGTGTATTCCACCGCCGATGCCGACGCCGAGCACGTGCGCCAGGCCGACCAGGCCGTGTGCATCGGCGAAGCGCTGCCCGCGCAGAGCTACCTGAACATCGCCGCCGTCATCGAGGCCGCGCGCACCAGCGGCGCCGACGCCGTGCACCCCGGCTACGGCTTTCTCGCGGAGAACGCCGCGTTCGCGCAGGCCTGCCGCGACGCCGGCCTGGTCTTCATCGGCCCTTCGCCCGACGCCATTCGCGCGATGGGCGACAAGGCCGGCGCCAAGCGGCTGATGCAGGCCGCTGGCGTGCCCTGCATTCCGGGCTACCAGGGCGAAGACCAGCGCGCCGCCACGCTCGCCGCCGAGGCCGCGCGCATCGGCTGGCCCGTGATGATCAAGGCCACGGCCGGCGGTGGCGGGCGCGGCATGCGGCTCGTGAATTCGGCCGCGCAGTTCGACGAGTTGCTGCGCAGCGCGCAGTCCGAAGCGCTCAACGCCTTCGGCGATGCCACGGTGATCCTGGAGCGCGCCATCGTCGCGCCGCGCCACGTCGAGGTGCAGGTGTTCGCCGACCGGCACGGCCACGCCATCCACCTGGGCGAGCGCGATTGCTCGGTGCAGCGCAGGCACCAGAAGGTGATCGAGGAGGCGCCCTCGCCCGCCGTGTCCGAGACCTTGCGCGAGCGCATGGGCGCCACGGCCGTGGCCGCGGCGAAGGCCATCGGGTACGAAGGCGCGGGCACGCTCGAATTCCTGCTCGACGCCGACGGCCAGTACTGGTTCATGGAAATGAACACCCGCCTGCAGGTCGAGCACCCCGTGACCGAGGCCGTGACCGGGCTCGACCTGGTCGAGCTGCAGCTGCGCGTGGCCGCCGGCGAGCCGTTGCCGATCACGCAGCAGCAGGTGCGCATCAGCGGCCACGCGATCGAGGTGCGCCTGTGCGCGGAAGACCCGCAGCAGGGCTTCATGCCGCAGAGCGGCACGCTCGCCGCGTGGCGGCCTTCGCCCGTGCTGCGCACCGAGCACGCGCTGCGCGACGGCGCGGCCGTGCCGCCCTTCTACGACTCGATGATCGCCAAGCTGGTGGCGCACGGCCGCACGCGCGACGAAGCCCGCCACCGGCTCGTCGCCGGCCTGCAGGACACGGTGGCGCTCGGCATCGCGACCAACCAGGCCTTGCTGCAACGCGCGCTGTCGCACCCGGTGTTCGCGCGCGGCGAGGCGACGACCGCCTTCATTGCCGACCATGCCGATGCGCTGCTCGCACCCGATGCCGCCACCGACACGCAAGCCGCCTTGCTGGCCGCCCTGCTGCTGCAGCTCGGCGAGCGCGGTTGGCCGTCTCCCCTGGCGCACACGCTGCCGAATGCCTTGCGCTTTTCGCTCGACGGCGTGGTGCATGCGGCGCGCGCGACACCGCGCGGCAAGGGCGCGTTCGACGTGGCGCTGGACGACCGGCCCGCCACGCAGGTCGCGCTGCTGGCCCTGCAAGACCACGGCGCGCTGCGCTTCGCGTGCGGCGGGCTGGCCGAGCAGGCCGTGGTCGTGCGCGAGTCGGGCCGCGCGAACTTTCCGTTCTTTCATTTCCGCGGCCGCGCGTTCCGGCTCGACAACCTCACGCACGTGGCGGTGGCCCGCGCGGGCGACAGCGGCGGCGACGGCCTGCTGCGCGCCTCCATGAACGGCCGCGTCATCGCGCTGCTCGTGGCCGAAGGCGATACGGTGGCCGCGGGGCAGCCGCTGGTCACGCTGGAGGCGATGAAGATGGAGCACGTGCACTGCGCGCCGCGCGCGGGGCGCGTCGCGCTGCATGTCGCGGTCGGTGCGCAGGTGGCCGCGCGGCACGTGGTCGCTGAAGTTTCAGATGCGGCCGAAGCAACCGACGTTGCCGCCGACGCATGACGCGCTTCCACCCAAGTTCTCGAAAGTTTTCGACATGAATGCTTCTTCTCGCTACCGCTCCGTCTTCACGCCCGGCCTCTTCGACGGGCAGATCATCGTCGTTACGGGCGGCGGCTCGGGCATCGGCCGCTGCACCGCGCACGAACTTGCCGCGCTCGGCGCGCACGTGGTGCTGGTCGGCCGCAAGCAGGACAAGCTGGACGCGGTGAAAGCCGAGATCGAGGCCGCCGGCGGCAAGGCCAGCACGCAGGCCTTCGACATCCGCCAGGAAGACGCGGTGCGCGCGGCCATCGGCGCCGTCGTCGCGGCGCAGGGCCGCGTCGACGGGCTGGTCAACAACGCTGGCGGCCAGTACATCACGCCGCTGCACGCCATCTCGGCCAAGGGCTGGGAGGCGGTGATCCACACCAACCTCACGGGCGGCTTCCTGGTGGCGCGCGAGTGCTACCTGCAGAGCATGCAGGCGCACGGCGGCGCCATCGTCAACATCGTGGCCGACATCTGGGGCTCCATGCCCAACATGGGCCACAGCGGCGCGGCGCGCGCGGGCATGGTGAGCTTCACCGAGACGGCCGCGGCCGAGTGGGCCGTGAGCGGCGTGCGCGTGAACGCGGTGGCGCCGGGCTACATCGCATCGAGCGGCATGGACCACTACCCGCCCGAGGCCGGCGACATGCTGCGCGCCATGCGCAAGACGCTGCCCGCGGGCCGCTTCGGCACCGAGGCCGAGACCTCCGCCGCCATCGCCTTCCTGCTGTGCCCCGCGGCCAGCTTCATCAGCGGCACCGTGCTGCGCGTGGACGGCGCGCGGCCGCAGGTGCGCATGGGCTGGCCCATGGAGCTGCCCGACGCGCAGGCACGGCAGCGCGAGGCGGTGAAGCCCTTCGACGGCTTCCACCTGGCGCAGACGCCGCGCGTCTTCCAGGATGCGCAGGACAAATAAAGAACGAACAAACGAACAGAAGACCGGAGACAACCCCATGCAGTACACGCACGAACACCTCGAGATCCAGAAGACCCTGCGCCGCTTCATCGACGAAGAAATCAACCCGCACGTGGACGAATGGGAAGAGGCCGAGATCTTTCCCGCGCACCAGGTCTTCAAGAAGCTCGGCAACCTCGGCCTGCTGGGGCTGAACAAGCCCGAGGCCTTCGGCGGCGGCGGGCTCGACTACTCGTACGCCATGGCCATGGCCGAGGCGCTGGGCCACGTGAGCTGCGGCGGCGTGCCCATGGCCATCGGCGTGCAGACCGACATGTGCACGCCCGCGCTCGCGCGCTTCGGCAGCGACGCGCTGCGCCGCGAGTTCCTGGCGCCCGCCATCGCGGGCGACATGGTGGGCTGCATCGGCGTGAGCGAGCCCGGCGCCGGCAGCGACGTGGCGGGCCTTAAGAGCCACGCGCGCAAGGACGGCGACGACTACCTCATCAGCGGCCAGAAGATGTGGATCACCAACAGCCTGCAGGCCGACTGGATGTGCATGCTGGTCAACACCAGCGACGGCCCCGTGCATCGCAACAAGTCGCTGGTGATGGTGCCCATGGACAGCCCCGGCATCGAGAAGGCGAAGAAGATCCGCAAGATCGGCATGAACTCCAGCGACACCGGCCTCATCTACTTCGACAACGTGCGCGTGCCGCAGCGCTACCGCATCGGCGAGGAGGGCCAGGGCTTCATCTACCAGATGCAGCAGTTCCAGGAAGAGCGGCTGTGGGCCGCGGCGAGCTCGCTCGAGTCGATGGAAGACTGCATCGCGCAGACCATCGAATGGGCGCAGCAGCGCCAGATGTTCGGCGGCACGCTGGCCGACCAGCAGTGGGTGCAGTTCAAGCTGGCCGAGCTCAAGACCGAGGTGGAGGCGCTGCGCGCGCTCACCTACCGCGCCTGCGACCTGCATGTGCAGGGCGAAGACGTGCTCGAGCTCGCGTCGATGGCCAAGCTCAAGACCGGCCGGCTCACGCGCCAGGTGGCAGACACCTGCCTGCAGTTCTGGGGCGGCATGGGCTTCACGCTGGAAAACCGCGTCTCGCGGCTGTACCGCGACGGCCGGCTCGGCTCCATCGGCGGCGGCGCGGACGAGGTGATGCTGGGCATCCTCGCGAAGACCATGGGCATCGCCAAGCGGGCGCCGCGCGTTTGAGGGCGCGCCGGTGAACGACGAACTGAAGGCCGACCGCGCGGCGCTCGCCGACACGGTGCGGCGCTTCGCGCAGACCGAGATCGCGCCGCACGTGCAGGCCTGGGACGACGCGGGCGAGTTCTCGCGCGCGCTGTACGCACGCGCCGCCGAACTCGGCCTGCTGGGCCTGGGCTACCCCGAGGAACTGGGCGGCACGCCGGCCTCTTACGCGCTGAAGCTGCCCGCGTGGATCGCGCTGGCGCGCCACGGCCAGAGCGGCGGCGTGCTGGCCAGCCTGTTCTCGCACAACATCGGCCTGCCGCCGGTGGTGCTGCACGGCAGCGAGGCGGTGCGCCAGGAGGTGGTGCCGCCGGTGCTGCGCGGCGAGAAGATCGCGGCGCTGGCCATCACCGAGCCCGGCGGCGGCTCCGACGTGGCCGCGCTGCGCACCACCGCGCGGCGCGACGGCGCGCACTACGTGCTGAACGGCGAGAAGACCTTCATCACCTCCGGCATGCGCGCCGACTGGATCACCGTGGCCGTGCGCACCGGCGAGGGCCGCGGCGCAGGCGGCATCTCGATGCTGCTGGTGCCGGGCGATGCGCCGGGCCTCTCGCGCACGCGCTTGTCGAAAATGGGCTGGCTGTGCTCCGACACCGCCACGCTGCACTTCGACAACGTGCGCGTGCCCGCGCGCTACCTGCTCGGCGAAGAGGGCGCGGGCTTTCGCATGGTCATGGGCAACTTCAACGGCGAGCGCATCGGCCTGGCCGCCGGCGCGCTGGGCTTCTCGCAGGCGTGCCTGGACGAGGCGCTGGCATGGGCGCGCGAGCGCAAGACCTTCGGTGCCGCGCTCATCGAACACCAGGCGGTGCGCCACAAGCTGGTCGACATGCAGATGCGCATCGCGTCGACCGAGGCGTGGCTGGAAGCGGTGTCCGCAGAAGGCGATGCGCTCGAAGCCGCAGGCCGCCACAACGCGCCGGAATGGGTCGCGCAGATCTGCCTGCTGAAGAACCACGCCACGCAGACCATGCAGTTCTGCGCCGACCAGGCCGTGCAGGTCCTGGGCGGCATGGGCTTCATGCGCGGCACCGTGAGCGAGCGCATCTACCGCGAGGTGAAGGTGATGATGATCGGCGGCGGCGCCGAGGACATCATGAAGGAACTGGCGGCGAAGCAGATGGGCTGGTAAGCAGCCTCGCCGCGCTCGCCGCGCTCCCCGTGTTCACGGCTTCCGTGTGCCAGCGGAAAACTGTTCTTCACGCACGGGGCCCGAAGCGCATGGCGTTTCGCGCCGCGCCTGCTTACCATCGGCCGGCATCCCCCATGCCACTGAACGCAGGAGCCTCGCGTGATCTTCGTTTTTCATCTTCTGGACAAGCCCGGCTCGGCCGCGCTGCGCACCGCGGTGCGCCCCGAGCACAAGGCCTACCTGGCCCATGTGGCCGACCGCATGGCCTTCGCCGGCCCGCTGCTGGCCGACGACGGCAAGACCATGGTCGGCAGCCTGCTGGCCATCGACTTCGACAGCCGTGCCGCGGCCGAGCAATGGCAGGCGAACGAGCCCTTCACCCGCGCCGGGCTCTACGCCAGCAGCTCGGTGCTGGCCTTCACCAACCTGTGGCCGCAGAAGGTCGGCTTTCCGCCGGCCGAATGAACGCGCGCACCATGCCCGCGCCCACGCCGATGCCCGCGCCCGTGTTGAAGCACATCGTCATGTGGGACCTGCGCGGCGACACGCCGGAAGAAAAGGCGCAGGCCCGCGCGCTGCTCAAGCGCAAGTTCGAATCGCTGCGCGGGCAGATCCCGGGGCTGCTGCACCTGGAGGTCGGCGTGGATTCGAGCGGCATCGGCTATGCCTGCGACGTGGTGCTGTACAGCGAGTTCGACAGCCAGGCGTCGCTCGACGGCTATGCCACGCACCCGGCGCATCTGCGCGTGCGCGAAGAGCTGGGCGACCTGCGCATCGCGCGGCACCAGGTGGACTACGCGGTCGGCTGAGTCGAGGCGGGGCGGCCGGCGCCGGAGCGCGCCGTCGCCACGCAGAAGCTGCGCACCAGTTGCAGCGCGGGCGCCTCGGTGCGGCCTTCGAGCGTGACGAAGGCGAACTGCGCGCTCAGCCCCGCCGCGGGGTGCACCTTCAGCTCGGCCAGCTCGCCGCTGTCCTGCAGCGCGCGCGTGGCCGCCAGCACGCCCAGGAAGATGGCATCGGTGTTGCGCACGGCGCCGATCAACGCGCCGATGTCTTCCGATGACACGTGCAGCCAGCGCTGCGGGCTGGCGTCGCTGCCGTAGCGTGCCACCAGCGTGCGCGCCACGTCGTCGCTCACCATCGTGGAGATCACCGGGTAGCGCGTGAGCGCGTCGAAGCGCACGGGCTTGCCGCCGCCCTGCGCGAGCAGCGGATGGTCGCGCCGGCAGACGAAGCCCGAGCGCATGGTGGGCAGCACCTCGATGTGCAGGTCTTCGCGCGGCGGCACCGCGCGGTAGGTGAGCACCAGCGCGTCGAGCGTGCGCGCCCGCAACGCCGCCAGCTGGAGCTCGGGGCTGCCGCCGTGCAGTTGCAGGCCCACGCGCGGGTGCTTGCGCAGCATCTCGATCAGCAAGGGACCCGAGAACAACGCGCCGGGCGCCGCGCCAAGCCCCAGCCGCACCGAGCCCGCCTGCCCGTCGGCCAGCAGCGCCGCGGCGCGCTTGAGCTCGTGCGCTTCCGTCGAGATGCGCTTGGCGCGCGCCAGCACCATCGCGCCGAAGGGCGTGAGCTCGTTGCGCTTGCCGATGCGGTCCACCAGCTGCATGCCCAGCTCCTGCTCGAGCATCTGGATGCTGCGGCTGAGCGCCGGCTGCGTGAGGTGCACCTTCTCGGAAGCGCGGCTGAAGGAGCCGGTTTCCGCGAGCGCGAGCAAGTGGTCGAGTTGCTGGAGGTTCATGACGGTGGCGCGAGCGCGTTTGCATGCGGGGTCTGCATGAGTGATGCGCATGGTAATGACAAAAACAATGCATTGGACGGATGAAAGACCGATTCCTAGCATCCAGCGCACACCACTCAAGACCCAGGAATTCACCATGAAACGATTCGGCCGATGGCTCTGCGCGCTGGCTTTTCTAGGCTGCGGCACGGCGGCGATGGCGCAAGCGCAGTCACAAGCACAGGCGCCCGCCTTCCCCTCGAAGGTGGTCACGCTGATGGTCCCCTACCCCGCCGGCGCGGCCAGCGACTTCACCGCGCGGGCGCTGAGCGAACCCTTCGCCAAGGCGCTCGGCGGCCCGGTGATCGTGGAGAACATCGGCGGGGCGACCGGCGCCATCGCCGCGGCCAAGGTGCTCGGCGCGCCGGCCGACGGCCACTACCTGTTCCAGGGCTCGCCCAACGAGCTGATCCTGTCGGGGCTGGTGAACAAGAGCACGCGCTACAAGCCCGAGGACTTCCAGTGGATCGCGCCGGTGGCGACCTCGCCGCTGGTGCTGGTGGTCAACAGCAAGCTGCCGGTGCATTCGCTGGACGAGTTCGTGGCGCTGGCGCGCGCCCGCAAGGACGCGCCGTTGAGCTACGGCACGCCGGGCGCGGGCACGCTGTACCACCTGCTCGGCGAGCTTTTCACCCGGCGCACCGGCGCGCCCCTCACGCACGTGCCCTACAAGGGCGGCGCGCCGATCATCCAGGACCTGCTCGGCGGGCAGATCGACTTCGCGTTCATGCCCTACCAGGCCTTCTACGTGGACTACGTGAACCAGGGCCGCCTGCGCCTGGTCGGCTCGCTCTCTCCGGGCAAGCGCCTACCCGCGCCCTTCGACACGCTGCAGACCAGCGCGCAGAGCAAGGACATGAAGGAGTTCGACTTCGGCATCTGGACCTCGTACATGGTGCGCAAGGGCACGCCGCAGCCGGTGGCCGAGCGGCTGAACGCGGCGATCGCGGCCGCGCTGAAGAACCCGCATGCGCGCGCGCAGCTGGAGTCGCAGGCCAAGACGGTCTTCGAGCCGATGAGCCTGGAGGCGGGCGAGAAGTTCTACGCGAGCGAAATGGCGCGATACCGCGAGCTGGTCAAGACCATCGGCTACGAAGCGCCCTGACGGTCGCGGTCCTTCCACCCCCTCGCCACTCCATCGCCATTCGGTTCCCTTCGAGGAGACGCATTCATGAAGAACGGACACATCCCCGGCCTCGCGCTGACCCTGGCGCTCGCGCTGTCGCTCTCCGCCTGCGGCGGCGGCGGGGGCGGCACGGGGTTCGGCGGCATCGCGCTGCCACCTTCCGCCACACCCGCGACAGCCGAGCCCCCGGCGCCGGTGGCGCCACCACCCGCGCAGGATCTCTCGCTCGCCACCACCACCGAAGGCCAGGTCGCGGGCACGGCCGGCGCCGAGGTGGTGTCCTTCCTCGGCATTCCCTATGCGCAGGCGCCGGTGGGCGCGCTGCGCTGGGCGCCACCGCAACCGCCGGCCGCGCGCACCGGCACGCTGCAGGCCAAGGCCTTCGGCAACGCCTGCCCGCAGGCGCCCGGCGCGGTGTCGTCGCCGATTGCCGAAGACTGCCTCTACCTGAACGTGTGGAAACCCGCGGGCACGAAGCCCGGCGACCGGCTGCCGGTGGTCTTCTACATCCACGGCGGCGCCTTCACGCTCGGCTCGGGCGAGATGGGCCCGAGCCCGCTGGCCAGCCGCGGCGTGGTGGTGGTCAGCCTGAACTACCGGCTGGGTGCCCTCGGCTACCTGGCCAACCAGGCGCTGCGCGCGGCCAACAAGGACGGCAGCCTCGGCAACTTCGCGGTGATGGACCAGCTCGCCGCGCTGGGCTGGGTGCAGAAGAACATCGCGGCCTTCGGCGGCGACGCGGGCAACGTCACGCTGTGGGGCACCTCGGCCGGCGCCACGCAGAGCTTCTCGCTGCTGCAGTCGCCCAAGGCCAAGGGGCTGTTCCAGCGCGCGGTGATGCAGAGCGGCGGTTCGGCCGAGTACTCGAACCCGAGCATGGACACCTCGCTGGCCGTCGGTGACACGGCGGTGAAGAACCTCGGCTGCAACACCGCCGCCGACGTGGTCGCCTGCCTGCGCGCGCTGCCCGTGTCCGCGCTGCTCGGCCAGGGCGGGCTCAAGTGGCGGCCCACGGTGGACGCGCAGGTCATCACGCAGGTGCCCGCGCGCGCCTTCCAGAGCGGCAACTTCAACCAGGTGCCCGTGATGATCGGCGGCGTGTACGACGAGGGCACGCTGTTCGTCGACACGAAGCTGAGCGCCGACAACTACCCGCTGTACCTGCGCAGCCTGGCACCGGCGGGCTACGACACCACGGCCATCGAGGCGGCGTACCCGGTCGGCAGCTACGCCGTGCCCGCGCAGGGCTTCGCGCGGGCCATGGGCGACGCGCTGTACGCCTGCGGCAACAGCGCGCGGCGCGATGCGCTGTCGGCCTGGGTGCCGGTGTACGGCTGGGAGCTGACCGACCCGCAGCTCTCGTTCCCAGCGAGCCTCAATAGCTCAAAGGCCTTTTATTACGGCACCGCGCACGGCATGGACAGCTACTACTTCACCGGCACGGTCGATGCGCTGCCCAGCTACCCGTACTTCGACCCCGGCAGCGCCACGCCCGACGCGGCCACCACGGCGCAGCGCAAGGCGCTGTCGGCGCAGATGGTTTCGTACCTGCTCAACTTCGCGAAGAACGGCGATCCGAACGGCGACGGCCGCGAGGTCGCCACGCCCTGGCCGCGCTTCACGGGACCGTCGGACCGCGCGCTGATCGACTTCAGCTACCCCGCCGTCGAGACCTCGCGCAACGCGTTCGAGCAGGCGCACAAGTGCGACACGCTGTGGGGGCCTGCCGTGTTCCCACCGCTGTACTGAACCCTGACCTACAGACCCCCAACGGATTCCCCATGAACGAACAACACGTCATCGACCACCTCGCGGCGCGGCAACCCGAGATCGTGGACTGGCTCAAGGCCTTCCTGCGCATACCGAGCGTGAGCGCCGACCCGGCCTTCGGGCAGGGCATGCACAACGCGCGCCGCTTTCTTGTCGAGCGGCTGGAACACATCGGCCTGGCCAACGTGCGGCTGCTCGACGGTGGCGGCGAGCCTGCCGTGTATGGCGAATGGAACGGCGCGCCGGGCAAGCCCACGCTCATGGTCTACGGCCACTACGACGTGCAGCCGGCCGACCCCGTCGACCAGTGGCGCACGCCGCCCTTCGAGCCCACGGAGGTGAACGGCCGGCTCTACGCCCGTGGCACTTCCGACGTGAAGGGCTCGACCACCATCGCGCTGGAAGTGATTGCCGCGTTTCTCGCGGTGCAGGGCGCCTGCCCGGTGAACATCAAGGTATTTCTCGAAGGCGAGGAAGAAACGGGCAGCCCGTCGCTGCGCACGCTGGTCGAACGCCACCGCGCGCTGCTGCAGGCCGACGCGGTGCTTTCCGCCGACGGCGGTCGCGCCAGCGCCGAGGTGCCCACCATCAACACCGGCGCGCGCGGCAACGCGCAGCTCGAGGTGCGGCTGCGCACCGCGCACAAGGACCTGCATTCGGGCCGCTACGGCGGCAGCGTGCGCAACGCGCTGCACGAGATGGCGCGGCTGGTGGCGTCGCTGCACCATGCGGACGGCAGCGTGGCGGTCGAAGGCTTCCACGACGGCGCGTTGCCGCCGACCGCGCGGCAGCGCGACGACACGGCCGCGTTTCCGTACGACGAGGCCGCGTTCTTCTCGGACGTCGGCGGCAGCGCGCATGGCGAGCCGGGCTACACGGCGCGCGAGCGCGTCACGCTGCGGCCCGCGCTCGACGTCAACGGCCTGTGGGGCGGCTACACCGGCGGCGGGGGCAAGACCATCGTGCCCTGCGAGGCGCAGGCCAAGCTCACGCCGCGCGTGGTCGCGGGGCAGGACCCGGCCACGGTGATCCGCGCGGTGCTGCGCCACCTGCAACGCCATTGCCCCGAAGGCTGCACGCTCGACGTGGTGGCGATGAACGATGGCTCGCCCGCATCGACGCTCGCCGCGGACCATCCGCTGGTGCGCGCGGCCGAGGCGGTGCTGGAGCGCGAGAGCGGCCGCCGGCCCATTCACGTGCGCCTGGGCGCGAGCGTGCCGGTGACGGCGATCTTCAAGGAGATGCTGGGCATCGACACGCTGATGTTCGGCTTCAACCTGCCCGACGAGGACGTGCACGCGCCGAACGAGTTCTTCAGGCTGAAGTCGATCGGCGAAGGCACGCGCGGCTGGACGCTGCTGCTGGCGGAGCTGGCGAAGCATTCGCCGGCGTCGTTCCACGCCGGGCGGGGCTGAGGCGGAACCCAGGCGGAACTGGGGACGCAACCAAGCAAATCGGGCTCAGAGCCCGCCGTCGTTTCCGTTGTTGTCGCCACCGGCTTGCGCGGCCTTCGCCGCCGCGCGCAGCTTGTCCTTCTTGCTCGGCCGCTTGCCCTTGACGCCGCCGGTGCCCGACGTGTCCGTCACCGGCACGGCCACCTCGGTCGGCTCGAAGCCTTCGATGCGCTCGCGCGGCAGGCTCAGGCCCTGGCGCTTCTCGATCAGCTGGAAGTGCGCCTCGGTCGACGCGCTCACGAAGCTGATCGCCAGGCCGCTTTCGCCTGCGCGCCCGGTGCGGCCGATGCGGTGGATGTAGTCGGTCGGCGAGCGCGGCAGGTCGTAGTTGATGACCACCGGCAGCTGCGCGATGTCGATGCCGCGCGCCGCCAGGTCGGTGGCAATCACCACGTCCCAGCGGCTCTGCTTGAACTGCGACAGGATGTCGGTGCGCGTGCCCTGCGCGATGTCGCCGTGGAAGGGCACCGCGTAGATGCCGTTCTTGTAGAGCTTCTCGGCCACGATCTGTGCCGCATGCTGCGTGGCGACGAACACCAGCACGCGGTCCCATTCGCCTTCGTGCTGCTTGAGCAGGTGGCGCAGCAGCTGGGTGCGGCGGATGGCGTCGACCTCGATCACGCGTTGCACGATGTTGGGCTCGGTGCCGGGCTCGCCCTGCACGTCGATCACCGCGGGCTCGTGCAGCATGCCGTCGGCCAGCGCCTGGATGGCGGGCGGGAAGGTGGCGGAGAACAGCAGGTTCTGCCGCTTGGCGGGCAGCAGCGCGAGGATGCGGCCGAGTTCCTCGGCAAAGCCCAGGTCGAACAGGCGGTCGGCCTCGTCGAGCACCAGCGTGGACACGGCGGCGAGCCGCAACGCGTTGTGCTCGACCAGGTCGAGCAGCCGGCCCGGCGTGGCCACGACGATGTCGGCACCGCCGCGCAGGCCCATCATCTGCGGGTTGATCGACACGCCGCCGAAGGCGACGACGATCTTCAGCCGTTCGGGCAGGTGCTGCGCCAGGCTGCGCAGGGTTTCGCCGACCTGGGCCGCGAGTTCGCGCGTGGGCACGAGCACCAGGGCGCGCACGCGGCGGGGGCCTTCGGCCTGCGCGGCGCGCTCGCTGCCCAGGCGCTGCAGCAGCGGAAGGGAAAATGCGGCGGTCTTGCCGGAGCCGGTCTGCGCCGAGCCCCGCACGTCGCGACCTTGCAGAATCGCGGGGATGGCCGCGGCCTGGATGGCGGTCGGCGCGGCGTAGCCGCTTTCGGCGGCAGCCTGCACGAGCGCGGGGGCCAGGCCCAGTGAATCGAATGGCATGTGAGCAGACAGAGAGAAAAACCCGAGATAGAGAAGAGACGTATCGAATGTCGACGATGAAACAGCGCAATCAAGCCGGCAGCGCCCTGGTGTACTCCACCGAGGCGGGCGGGCGCATGTGCCCGGACTGCGGCGAGCCGGCGGCCCAATGCCGCTGCAAGGAACTCAAGGCGCGCGTGCCGGCCACCGACGGCATTGTGCGTGTATCGCACGAGACCAAGGGCCGCAAAGGCAAGGGCGTGACCGTGGTGAAGGGCGTGGCGCTGAACGCCGAAGGCCTCGCGGCGCTGGGCAAGCAGCTGAAAACCGCCTGCGGTTCGGGCGGCACGGTGAAGGACGGCGTGATCGAAATCCAGGGCGACCACCGCGACACCGTGATCGCCGCCCTCGTGAAGCAGGGCCACACCGTCAAGCGGGCCGGAGGCTAGCCGCACGATGAAACCCGAAGACCTGCAGCGCCTGGTGACCCTTCAAATGCCCTTTGGCAAGCACAAGGGCACGCTGATTGCCGATTTGCCCGGAAATTACCTGACCTGGTTTGCACGCGAGGGTTTTCCCTCAGGAGAAATTGGCCGACTGCTCGATTTGATGCATGAAATAGACCACAACGGCCTTTCAGACCTGCTCAAACCGTTGCGAAACCGCCCGCCGGCTCGCGATGTTTCTCAATAACACACGAATTTCCAACGCTTTTTGCAATTGGGGCTGATAATCCGGCCCACGTGTCTGTGAGCTTTGTCTCCCGTGCACGTAATTCGGTGATCGGTCAGTTTCGCGCCACAGCGCACTTGTTTGTTGTGATTCTGGGACTCCATCGCTTTGTCTTGTTGGTTTGAATTAGGAGTCCCTCAATGGGCAAGAAACTCTACGTAGGCAACCTCGCCTACTCCGTGCGTGACAACGACCTGGAACAAGCTTTCGGCGAGTTCGGCTCGATCGTCAGCGCCAAGGTCATGATGGAACGCGACACCGGTCGTTCGAAGGGCTTCGGCTTTGTCGAAATGGGCACGGACGCTGAAGCACTCGCAGCCATCGAAGCCATGAACGGCCATTCCCTGCAGGGCCGCGCCCTGACGGTGAACGAAGCCCGTCCGATGGAAGCTCGTCCCCCCCGCACCGGCGGTGGTGGTGGCGGCGGCTACGGTGGTGGCGGCGGCGGTGGCGGCTACGGCGGTGGTGGCGGCGGCTACGGCGGCGGCGGCGGTGGCCGCAGCGGTGGTGGCGGCGGTTACGGCGGCGGCGGCGGTGGCCGCGGCGGCTACTAAGCCCTTCCCTGCTCTCGAAGCGTTTCGGCGCTTCGAATGAAAAGAAAAAGCTCTTTCGGGAGCTTTTTTCGTTTCTGCGCCAGCCTTCGACCCCGGCGGTCAGGTCACCCTAATAGAAACCCGGTAAGCATTTGTCCGTACCCTCGCGGTCAGCCAACGGTCAGCCGCGCGGAACGACCCTCACCCCTCCAAAACAAGAGGGGCGAGACATGCGCATCAAGAGTCAGGCGGACTTCTTTTCAGGAGTCATGTTCACCAGCGTGGGAGGGGCCTTCGCGATAGGCGCCACCACGTACACCATCGGCGACGGCGCCCGCATGGGGCCGGGGTACTTCCCGCTGATGCTGGGCATCCTGCTGGCCGTGCTGGGCGCCATCATCATGTTCCAGGCCCTGGTGGTCGAAACCACCGACGGCGACCCGATCGGCAAATGGGCCTGGAAGCCGCTGGCCTTCGTGCTCGGCGCCAACCTGGCCTTCGGCGTGCTGCTGGGCGGTCTGCCCAGCATCGGGCTGCCGGCGATGGGAATGATCATCGCCATCTACGCGCTCACCATCATCTCGAGCATGGCCGGCGAGCACTTCAAGCTGCGCGACGTGCTGGTTCTCTCGACCATCCTGGCGGCCGGCAGCTATGTGGCCTTCATCTGGGCGCTGAAGCTCCAGATCCAGGTCTGGCCCACTTTCATTTCGGGCTGAGGAGCGAACACCATGGACCTGATCCACAACCTTTCCATCGGTTTCGGCGTCGCCTTCACCTTCACCAACCTGCTGTACTGCCTGCTGGGCTGCATCCTGGGCACGCTCATTGGCGTGCTGCCGGGCATCGGGCCGGTCGCGACCATCGCGATGCTGCTGCCCGCCACCTACGCGCTGCCGCCCGTGTCGGCGCTGATCATGCTGGCCGGCATCTACTACGGCGCGCAGTACGGCGGATCCACGACGGCCATCCTGGTCAACCTGCCGGGCGAGTCTTCGTCAGTGGTCACCTGCATCGACGGCTATCAGATGGCAAGGCAGGGCCGCGCGGGTCCGGCGCTGGCCGCGGCGGGCCTGGGCTCGTTCTTTGCCGGCTGCGTGGGCACGCTCATCCTGGCCGCCTTCGCGCCGCCGCTGACCGAGCTGGCGTTCAAGTTCGGCCCGGCCGAATACTTCTCGCTGATGACGCTGGGCCTGATCGGCGCGGTGGTGCTGGCCTCGGGCTCGCTGATCAAGGCGGTGGCCATGATCGTGCTGGGCCTGCTGCTGGGCATCGTGGGCACCGACGTCAATTCGGGCGTGGCGCGCTTCAGCTTCGACGTGCCCGAACTCACCGACGGCATCGGCTTCGTGGTGATCGCCATGGGCGTGTTCGGCTACGGCGAAATCATCGGCAACCTGTCGCAGCCCGACGACGAGCGCGAGGTGTTCACGCACAAGGTGAAGGGCCTGTGGCCCACCAAGGAAGACTTCAAGCGCATGACGCCGGCGGTGCTGCGCGGCACGGCGCTGGGCTCGGCCCTGGGCATCCTGCCGGGCGGCGGCGCGCTGCTGGCGTCGTTCGCAGCGTATGCGCTGGAAAAGAAGATCAAGATGCGCCCGGGCGAAATGCCCTTCGGCAAGGGCAACATCCGCGGCGTGGCGTCGCCCGAGTCGGCCAACAACGCCGGCGCGCAGACTTCCTTCATTCCGCTGCTCACGCTGGGCATTCCGCCCAACGCGGTGATGGCGCTGATGGTGGGTGCCATGACCATCCACAACATCCAGCCCGGCCCGCAGGTGATGACCAGCAACCCCGAGCTGTTCTGGGGCCTGATCGCCTCGATGTGGATCGGCAACGCGATGCTCATCATCCTGAACCTGCCGCTGATCGGCATGTGGATCAAGCTGCTGTCGGTGCCTTACAAGTTCCTGTTCCCGGCGATCGTGCTGTTTTGCGCCATCGGCGTGTACTCGACCAACAACAACACCTTCGACGTGTGGATGGTGGCGGCCTTCGGCTTCATCGGCTACCTGTTCATCAAGCTCAGGACGGAGCCGGCGCCGCTGCTGCTGGGCTTCATCCTGGGCCCGATGATGGAAGAGAACCTGCGGCGCGCCCTGCTGCTGTCGCGCGGTGCGTGGAGCGTGTTCGTCACGCGGCCGCTGTCGGCGGGGCTGCTCGCGGCGGCGGTGCTGCTGCTCGGCATCGTGCTGCTGCCTTCCATCAAGGCCAAGCGCGAAGAGGCTTTTGTCGAAGAGTGAGCGTCTCGGCTTCCTCTGCGAGCCCCCGGTTTCGGGGGCTTTTTCATTTCCGGTGGTTGTTCGATGCGCTGCCGTTCGGCACGCGCGAACAGGCCCCTACCGAAGAAACGCGTCGTAAGCCGTCTTCAGGATCAACGCGCTCACCACCACGATGAACACCACGCGCACGAACCCCGCGCCGTGCTTCAACGCCGCGCGCGTCCCCAGCAGGCTGCCCGCCACGTTGGCCACCGCCATCACCAGCCCGTAGTGCCACCACACGTGGCCCTTGGCCGCCAGCAGGATCAGCGCGGCGGCGTTGGTCAGCGTGTTGATGATCTTGGCGGAGGCCGAGGCGTTGAGAAAGTCGTAGCCCATCCAGCGCACGAACAGGAACACCAGGAAGCTGCCCGCGCCCGGCCCGAAGAAGCCGTCGTACAGCCCGATCGACAGGCCGATGGTGCAGGCCGCCAGGGTTTCGGCGCGGCCGGTGAAGCGCGGCGCGTGCAGCCGGCCCATGTCCTTGCGCGCCAGCGTGTAGAGCAACACCCCGAGCAGGATGACCGGCAACGCCCGGCGCAGGAAGTCGCCGGGAAACATCGTGACACCCCAGGCACCCAGCATCGCGCCGACGAAACCGAGCAGCGCGGCGGGCCACAGCGCACCCCAACGCATCTGCACCCGCTGGCTGAACTGGGCCGCGGCGGCCGCCGTGCCCCAAATGGACGCGCTCTTGTTGGTGCCCAGCAGGGTCGCCGGTGGTGCGCCCGGGAACACGGCGAACAGCGCCGGCACCAGGATCAACCCGCCCCCGCCCACGATCGAATCGACAAAACCCGCGAGCAGCGAGGCACCCGTGACCACCAGCATTTCCATGGCCGGATTGTCTCACCCACGTCGCTATCGAAACGATAGCTGCAGGCGCATGCGCACCATGCCTTGGGAGCCACTTCGGCTCGGCCAAAAAACCCGGACTTCCCGTTCGGACAGGCATAAAAAAAGGCGCCGACCAGCGGCGCCTTTTCAAGTTCTGACCAGGCATCTCGTACGGAGCCTTTGAAGATTTTTCTTGTTGCTTGGGAAGTTGTCTCCTCGGACCCTCGGCAGCACGAGCAGGGCCCGTTCGCGAGTGGGCAGACTTTAGGGCGTGCACCGCGCCAGTGCATTAGGAATTACCCGCTTTGTCTTACGTCTGAAACACGTTTGTCGAACCAAAGTGTGTCGGAGCGTTAACGACATGGCATGACTTGTGCACGTAAGGCCACAGTCCACAACTCGAAGAAGACACCGGCCATGGCCTTGGCAGCACAAGCCTCCATCAACGCGGCAGACACCGCGTGGATGATGACCTCGACCGCGCTGGTGCTGCTGATGACGCTGCCCGGCATTGCGCTCTTCTACGCGGGCATGGTGCGGCGCAAGAACGTGCTGGCCACCATGGCGGCCGTGGTGGCCATCGCGGCGGCGGTCTCGCTGACGTGGTTCCTCGTGGGCTACTCGCTCGCGTTCACGCCCGGCTGGCCCTGGCTCGGCGGCCTCGGCAAATGGGGCTTCTCGGGCTTCGAATACCTGAAGGAAGCGGGCCAGGTGGCGGTGAGCCACGTGGCGCCCAACGTGCCCGAGTCGGTCTACGCGATGTTCCAGCTCACCTTCGCCATCATCACCACCGCGCTGGTGCTGGGCGCCTTCGTGGAGCGCATGCGCTTCTCGGCGGTGCTGTGGTTCGCGCTGTTGTGGAGCGTGCTGGTGTACGCGCCGGTCGCGCACTGGGTGTGGGAGCCGGGCGGCTGGCTCGCGCAGATGGGCGCGCTCGACTTCGCGGGCGGCTCGGTGGTGCACGTCAACGCGGGCATCGCGGGGCTGGTGTGCGCCTATGCGCTGGGGCCGCGCAAGGGCTACGGCAAGGAGGCCTTCGAGCCCTACAGCCTGGCGATGACGATGATGGGCGCGGGCCTGCTGTGGGTGGGCTGGTTCGGCTTCAACGCGGGCTCGGCGGTGGCGGCCGACGGGCGCGCGGGCCTGGCGATGCTGGTGACGCACATCGCGGCGGCCGCGGGCGCCATGAGCTGGATGGTCGGCGAATGGATCGTGCGGCGCAGCCCGTCGCTGCTGGGGCTGTGCTCGGGCCTGGTGGCGGGGCTGGTGGCCATCACGCCGGCGGCGGGCTTCGTCACGCCGCTGGCCGCGCTGGCCATCGGCGCCATCGCGGGGCTGGCCTGCTACTGGGGCGCCACAGGGCTCAAGCACCTGCTGGGCGCGGACGACTCCCTGGACGTGTTCGGCGTGCACGGCATCGGCGGCATCGTGGGCGCGCTGCTCACGGGCGTGTTCGCCGACGCGCGCATCTCGGGCGCCACCGGCGACGTGCTGACCCAGGCGATCGCGGTGGGCAGCGTGGCCATCTACAGCGCCACGGGCACGGCGGTGGTGCTCTTGCTGGTGCACGCGCTGGTGGGCCTGCGCGTCGACGCGCAAAGCGAGCAGCTGGGCCTCGATCTTGCACAGCACAGGGAGCACCTGGGGAGTTGACGCACGCACCGAAGGAGGAACCATGCCGTCCATGTCCGAAAGCGAACGCATCGCCCTCGCCGCCCGCCTGCATGTGGCCCTTCGGCGAAAGCATGGGCGCGTGACCGACACCGAATGGATGGCGACCAACGCGGAGTACGCCGCGGAAATCGTCCGCATGACGCGGGCGCATGCCGCCGAGACGAAGGACGACGAGCTCGACCAGCTCGCCACGCGGCTGGAGCAGGCGATGGAACCCGTGGCGCGCGCGGCCCGGCTGGCGGCGCGGCAGCCCGATGGGCAGCCGCCCACGCCGCCGCCGCGCTACGTCGGCGGCCTGCGCTGACCGTTCGCAGGCCGGTGCCCGGCGTTCGGGCCGCCCCCGATCAAGCCGCGGCCAGCGCCGCCTTGCGGATCGACTGCAGCGTGCTGGCCGGCGTGATGGCTTCCGGGTCCAGCAGGCAATGCAGGATGGCCGGCTTGCCGCTGGCGCGCGCGCGGGCCAGCGCGGGGCCGAACTCTTCGGTGGTCGTCACGCGCTCGCCGTGGCCGCCGAACACCTCGGCGTAGCCGCGGAAATCAGGGTTCTTCAGCTGCGTGGCACTGATGCGGCCAGGGTAGTGCCGCTCCTGGTGCATGCGGATGGTGCCGTACATGGCGTTGTCCAGCAGCACCACGATGATCGGCAGGCCGTACTGAACGGCCGTGGCGAACTCCTGGCCGTGCATCATGAAATCGCCGTCGCCGGCGAACACGACCACCTCGCGCTGCGGCCACAGCCGCTTGGCACCCACGCCGGCCGGCAGGCCGTAGCCCATCGAGCCACTGGTGGGCGCCAGCTGGCTGGCAAACGCGCGGAACGGCCAGAAGCGGTGCACCCAGGTGGCGAAGTTGCCCGCGCCGTTGCAGAAGATGGTGTCGGCCGGCAGCACCTCGCGCAGGTGCTGCATCACCTCGCCCATCTGCAGCGGGCCCGGAATGCGGATGGGGGCCGGGTCGCTCCAGCGCAGGAAGTCCTCGCGCGCGGCCTTCGTCTCGGCCTGCCATGCGGGCGTCGCTGCGGGGCGCAGCGCGGCCACGGCTTCGGCGAAGGCCTGCGGCGTGGCGTGGATGCCCTGCGCCGGGCGGTAGAGCTTGCCGAGCTCGTCGGCGTCGGCGTGCACGTGCACCAGCGACTGCCTCGGCTGCGGAATGGCCAGCAGCTCGTAGCCCTGCGACGGCACCTCCGACAGCCGCCCGCCCACCAGCAGCACCAGGTCGGCATTGCGGATGCGCTCCAGCATGCGCGGGTTGGCGCCCAGGCCCAGGTCGCCTGCATAGCTGGGGTGCTCGGCCGACAGCAGCATCTGGCGGCGGAACGAGCAGTACACGGGCAGCGAGTACGCGGCCGCGAAATCCGCGAACTGCAGCGCGGCCTTTTCCGACCAGCGGCTGCCGCCCAGGATGACGACCGGGCGCTGCGCCTGCGCAAGGCGCTGCTGCAACTCGGCGAGCTGCGCCGCGCCGGGGTGGGTTTCGGTGACGGCGTAGGGCAGCGCGTCGGCGACCGTGGCGGCTTCGGTCAGCATGTCTTCGGGCAGCGCGATCACTACCGGGCCGGGGCGGCCCGAGGTGGCGACATGGAAGGCGCGCGACACCAGCTCGGGCAGGCGCGCCGGGTCGTCGATCTGCACGACCCACTTGGCCATGGTGCCGAACACGGCGCCGTAGTCCAGCTCCTGGAAGGCCTCGCGGCCCAGCGCGTCGCGCGCGACCTGGCCGACGAACAGCAGCAGCGGCGTGGAGTCCTGGTGCGCGATGTGCACGCCGGCGGCGGCGTTGGTGGCGCCGGGGCCTCGGGTGACGAAGCAGATGCCGGGCTTGCCGGTGAGCTTGCCCTGCGCCTCGGCCATCATGGTCGCGCCGCCTTCCTGGCGGCACACGGTCACGTCGATCGATGCGTCATGCAGCGCGTCGAGCACGGCGAGAAAGCTTTCGCCGGGCACGCAGAAGAGCTGCTGCACGCCGTGGGTGATGAGCTGGTCGACCAGGATCTGGCCGCCGGTGCGGGGTGAGGTCATGCTTGTTCCAAAAGGCTGAAGGTAAGGAGAGCGGCTCCTTCCCCTCCCGGGGGAAGGTTGGGATGGGGGCAAGCGGCGCTGGCTACACCGGCAGCAATTGACATGCCGCGCGCCCCCACCCCGCCCCTCCCCCGGAAGGGGAGGGAGAAATGCACAGTCATTCGAGGGCGTTGCACGCGGCGACGATGCGGCTGCACGCCTCTTCCAGTTGCGACATCGACGTCGCATAAGAAATCCGGAAATACGGCGCCAGCCCGAACACGCTCCCCGGCACCACCGCCACCTCGAAGTCCTGCAGCAGGTAACTGCAGAAGTCGCTGTCGCTTTGCAGCCGCGTGCCGCCGCGCGTGCGCTTGCCCAGCACCCCGGCGCAGCTCGCGAAGGTATAGAACGCGCCTTCCGGAACGCGGCAGCGCAGCCCCGGCGCGCGGTTCAGCGCGGCCACCACGAAGTCGCGCCGCGACTGAAAGTCCGCGCACCGCTCGGCCACGATGTCCTGCGGGCCGGTCAGCGCCTCGATGGCCGCGGCCTGGCTGATCGACGACGGGCACGAGGTCGTCTGGCTCTGCACCACCGCCATTGCCGCGATGAGCGCGCGCGGCCCCGCGCCGTAGCCCAGGCGCCAGCCGGTCATCGCGTAGGCCTTCGACACGCCGTTCAGCGTCAGCGTGCGCTCGCGCAGGCGCGGCTCCACGGCCACCGGCGTGGCGAACGCGAGGCCGTCGTAAAGAATGTGCTCGTAGATGTCGTCCGCCAGCACCCACACCTGCGGGTGCCGCAGCAGCACCTCGCACAGCGGCTGCAATTGCGCCGCGCTGTAGGCCGCGCCGCTCGGGTTCGACGGCGAATTGACGAAGAGCCACTTCGTGCGCGGCGTGATGGCCGCCTCGAGCTGCGCCGCGTCGAGCCGGAAGCCGTTGGCCTCGGTGCATTGCACGGCCACCGGCACGCCGCCGCAGATCTGCACGATGTCCGCGTAAGACGTCCAGTACGGCGCCGGCAGGATCACTTCGTCGCCCGGGTCCAGGCTGGCCATCAGCGCGTTGAAGATGACCTGCTTGGCGCCCGCGCTCACGCTGATCTCGTCGAGCGCGAAGTCCAGCGCGTTGTCGCGCCTGAACTTCAGCTGCACCGCCGCCTTCATCGCCGGGCTGCCGTCGAGCACGGTATAGCGCGTGTCGCCGCGCTCGATGGCGCGCACCGCGGCCTCGCGCACGTTCTGCGGCGTGTCGAAGTCGGGCTCGCCCGCGCCCAGCACGATCACCGGGCGGCCGGCGCGCTTGAGCGCGTTGGCATGGTCGGTGATGCGCAGAATTTCCGACACGCCCATGGCGCGCACGCGCTGCGCCGGCCGAAAGGCGATGGAGGTGGCGCTGTGCTGGCTCACTTGGCGTACGCCTCCAGGGGCTTGTCGTTGGGCTCGGCCATCAGCTGCTTGAGCGCCGGGCTCATCGGCAGGTTCAGGCTGGTGTTCTTCGGCGGAATGGCGGCCACGAACCACTTGGTGTAGATCTTCTCGAGGTCGCCGCTCTTCATCATGCGGCGCAGCGAGTCGTCCACCGCGGTCTTGAAGGCCGGGTCGTCCTTGCGGAAGAGCAGCGCGATCGGCTCGGAGCCCAGCGCCTCGCCGACGATGCGGTAGCTCGCCGGGCTCTTCGAGTTCGCGATGATGCCGGCCAGCAGGTTGTCGTCGAGCACGAAGGCATCGGCGCGGCCCGACTCCATCAGCAGGAAGCTCTCGAGATGGTCCTTGCCCAGCATGGTGTTGTAGGACACGTTCTGTGCGCGCTCGCGCTTGCGCAGCAGCTGCACGGCGGTGGTGCCGGTCGAGGCCGACACGTTGCGGCCCGCGAGCTGGTCGAGCGTGGTGATGCCCGAGTCGACCTTGGTGGCCATGCGCACCTCGCTCACGTACGTGGTGAGCGCGAAGGCCACCTGCTGCTGGCGCGCGGTGTTGTTGGTGGTGGGGCCGCAGCCGATGTCCAGCGTGCCGTTCTGCACCAGCGGAATGGTGTTCTGCGCGGTGACGGCCATGTACTCGAGCCTGGCCTGCGGCGCGATGTCCTTCAGCACGCGCTCGCACAGCTCCACGTGGTAGCCCACGTACTTCTCGCCCGCGCCCAGCATGTAGGCCATGGGCGGCGAGGCCTCGCGCACGCCGAGCACCACCTTGCCGCTCGCCTTGATCTTGTCGAGCGTGCCGGTGGCGGTCTGCGCGGCGGCGCCGAATGCGAACGCGAGCATGGCGGTTGCGATGGCGGTGGTGGCCGCGGTCTTGAAGGGAATGTGCATGGTCTCTGTCTCCTGTGGTTGTTGTGATCTGCAAGGCAAAGGCTGGCCGCGAGCAGCGGACAGCCCGTTCGCGAGACATCGCGGAGCCGGCTTTGCCGGACCGCTGATGTCGCCCCCGGAAGGGGGTTGGCGCAGCGACACGAAGTGCGCGAAGCCTGGGGGAGAGCCTTACTCTCCGATGTCGAACGTGACGCCCTGTGCAAGCGGCAACGCGGTCGAGTAGTTGATGGTGTTGGTCGCGCGGCGCATGTACGCCTTCCAGCTGTCGGAGCCGGCTTCGCGGCCGCCGCCGGTTTCCTTCTCGCCACCGAAGGCCCCGCCGATCTCGGCGCCGCTTGGGCCGATGTTGACGTTGGCGATGCCGCAGTCGGAGCCCGCGCTCGACATGAAGCGCTCGGCCTCGCGCACGTTCAGCGTGAAGATCGACGACGACAGGCCCGCGCCCACTTCGTTGTGCCATTCGATGGCCTCGTCGAGCGTGCTGTAGCGCACCACGTAGAGGATGGGCGCGAAGGTCTCGCGCAGCACCGGGCCGGCGTGCGACTTGAGCTCGACCAGCGCGGGGCGCGCGTAGTAGGCGTCGTTCGTGCCGATGCCCTCGACGCGCTGGCCGCCGTGCACCGTGGCACCGGCCTCGCGGCTTTCGCCGAGCGCCTTCTGCATGCCGTCGAAGGCGGCGCGGTCGATCAGCGGGCCGACCAGCGTGCCGGCCTCGCGCGGGTCGCCGACCTGCACGTTGCCGTAGACCTTGGCCAGCTTGGGCACCAGCTGGTCGTACACGCTGTCGTGCACGAACAGGCGCCGCAGCGTGGTGCAGCGCTGGCCGGCCGTGCCCATGGCCGCGAAGGCGATGCCGCGCAGCGTGAGGTCGAGGTCGGCCGAGGGCGTGACGATGGCGGCGTTGTTGCCGCCCAGCTCCAGAATGGCGCGGGCGAAGCGCGCGGCCAGCTTCGGCCCCACCTGGCGGCCCATGGCCGTGGAGCCGGTGGCCGAGAGAATGGGCACGCGGTGGTCGTCCACCAGCAGCTCGCCGATGTCGCGCTGGCCGAGCAGCAGGCCCAGCAGGCCCTCGGGCGCATCGCCGAAGCGTTCGATGGCGCGCTGCGCGATGGCATGCACGGCCAGGGCGGTGAGCGGGGTCTTTTCGGACGGCTTCCACACCACCGAGTCGCCGCACACCAGCGCCAGCGCCGCGTTCCACGACCATACGGCCACCGGAAAGTTGAAGGCCGAGATCACGCCGCACACGCCCAGCGGGTGCCAGGTTTCCATCATGCGGTGCTCGGCGCGCTCGGTGGCCAGCGTGAGGCCGTAGAGCTGGCGCGATAGGCCCACGGCGAAGTCGCAGATGTCGATCATTTCCTGCACCTCGCCCGCGCCTTCGGACGGGATCTTGCCGGCCTCCAGCGTCACCAGGCGGCCCAGGTCGCGCTTGGCCGCGCGCAGCTCTTCGCCCAGCAGGCGCACCAGCTCGCCGCGGCGCGGGGCCGGCACGTTGCGCCAGGCCTTGTAGGCGGCGTGGGCGCGGCCGATGGTCTGGGTCGCTTCGGCCGCCGAGGTCTGGCGCACCTGCGCGACCACCTCGCCGGACACGGGCGAGCGCACCGTGAGCTCGCCGCCGGTGTGCGCCTCGCGGGGCACGCCCAGGCGCAGCAGCAGCTGCTCGACTTCGGTGGCGACGGGAAGAGAGGTGTGGGCTTCGGACATGGACGCGCTCCGGGGAAGGAGGTGAAGGAAAGAAGGCAAACGGGACGGTGGAAGCCGGCCAATATCAGCGAACTCCGCGCGATTGGCTAGTGAAAAAATGGAAGGACGTGATGCGTTTTGGGAAGGAACGGCATCTATCGATCTGTTCAAAGGTTTGGTCGGCCATCGTTGCAAAAGTCACTCGCGCACGGTGAGATCACGCAGCAAGCATTTGGTCAGGCGCATCGTGCAGAAACTCGTGTGATACAAAGCATTGGACTCCACGTGGGAGTCCCAAACCACGATCGCAACACCGCGCAATGACCGCACATCCGATTCAACTGTCCACAGAGGTTCTCTCTTGGGCCGCCAGGCGTGCAGGAAGTTCGCTGGGAGAAATTGCAGTCAAGGTCTCGAAACGTTCCGAGGCCATCCTGGAAGGCCGCCTCACACTGAGTCAGGCTGAAAAGTACGCACGGCTGACCAAATCCCACTGGGCTTTTTGTTTTTGGAGGAGGCGCCGGCAAAACGACCTGTTCCTCTGCCTGACTTTCGCAACGTTCAGGACAGGGAGCCTCTGGGTGCGGAGTTCTTCGATGTCTACGACGACGTCATCTACAAGCAGGAGTGGTTTCGGGATTACCTGGCGAGCATAGGAGCGCCGCCTCTTGCTTTCGTGAGCAAGCACAAAGCCAATAGCTCGCCCCGTGCGCTTGCAGCAGCGATCTTTCAAGATCTCAAGCTCGACATATCGACGATGCGCAAGGCCAATACGCCCGAGGCGCTGTATGCGTATCTGTCCCAATCGGCCGAACGCGCAGGCGTACTGGTCTTCAAGAACGGCGTCGTAGGCAACAACACCCGTCGAGGTCTGCCCGTTTCGCAGTTCCGCGGCTTCGCGATCGTGGACCCGCATTGCCCGGTCGTTTTCGTGAATGGCGCGGATGCCAAGGCCGCATGGGCTTTCACCCTGCTCCATGAGCTTGCGCATATCTGGGTTGGCGAATCTGCAGTTACAGACTCCGCTCCCCAGACCAATCACCCGATGGAAGTCTTGAGCAACGCGACAGCAGCCGAGATTCTTGTGCCAGCCGAAGAATTCAGGGTCCGCTGGAAAGCTCTTGACGGAACAGTGCAAGAGAAACTTGAAAGCCTGAGACTTGTCTTCAAGGTCAGCACCCTTGTCATCGCCCGCCGGGCCCTGGATGAGGGGTTCATCGAGCGCGGGGTGTATGCCGCAATCTATGAAGCGGCGAGAAGGTCGAGCAGTGCAGGCGGCGGAGGCGACTTTTATGCCACGCTCGGCGCACGCAATGGAAAGCGCTTCTCGGACACGGTGGCGCGGCTCGCGCACTCCGGCGAACTCGGGCTGCGGCAGGCCGGCCGCTTGTTGAACACCTCCCCAAGTAACGTCATCAACTATCACGAACGCCGTGCCCTACCTGCTTGACACCGACGTGCTTGTCGCATCGAAGCGAATGCACTATCACCCGGACTTTTGCCAGCTTTTCTGGGATTGGATTGACGTCGGCCACAGCATGGGAGTCTTCTTCAGCCTGGACAAGGTGAAAGACGAACTGATGAGCGGAAATGAAGACGATCTTCTTCGGCAATGGTGCAAGCGTCCCGGACTGAGCGATTTCTTTTTGCCGTCGAAAGGGGCCGTTGCCGAGTACGCTGCGCTGGCGAACTGGGTCGCGAAGCGCCAGCCCGAATACCTTCCTGCAGCGCTCAGCAAGTTTCTTGCAACCAAAGGAGCCGATGCGTGGCTCATAGCCGCCGCAGCAAACAAGGGCGCGGCGTGGAAAGTGGTGACCAATGAAGTGTCGGCACCGGAGTCAAAAAAAGACGTCAAGCTACCGGACGCGGCGGCGAGCTTGAGCATCGAAACAATCTCACTCTCCCAACTGCTGCGTAAGCACGCAAAGTCGAACTTCCAGTTCGCAATGTAGGCCGCGTCCAAAGCGACCTCGGCTTGGAAGCCGTAGCGACTGCGGCGCGCGTTCCAACGCAGGGGATCTACTGGGGGCCTATTGCGGCCCCGGCGCCTCGGGCAGCTCAATCTTCTGCCCCGCCGGCGAACTCGCCAGGCTCTGCGCCGGCCGCCTCAGCGTGGCGTCGAACGGGTTGATCTTCGGCCCGATGGCCGCCGCCTCGCGCTTGAGCAGCTCCACCACCGTCGGCATGCGGTCGGCGTTCAGGCGGTCGGCGATGGTGCCCACGCTCAGCGCCGCCACCGCGCGACCCTCGCGGTCGAGCACGGGCACCGCCACCCCGGCCATGCCTTCGAGCAGCCCGGTGTTGCGCCCCGCGTAGCCCTGCTGGCGCACGCGCTCTATCTCGGTGCGCAGGTACACCTCGTCGTACACGCCGTACTCGCGCACACGCGACAGGTTGAAGCGAATGACCTCTTCGCGCTCGGCCTCGGGCAGGAAGGCCAGGATCGCCAGCGCGCCCTGCCCCACGCCCAGCGCAATGCGCCCGCCGATGTCGCCGGTGAACGAGCGGATGGGAAACGGGCCCTCGCTGCGGTCCAGGCAGATGGCGTCGAAGCCGCTGCGCGCCAGCAGGAAGATGCTGTCGCCCAGGCTGGCGCACAGCCGCAGCAGCACCGGCCGGCAGATGGAACGCAGGTCGCCGGGGTTGCCCGCGCTGGCGGCCAGCGCGAAGAAGTCGATGCTCAGGCGGTAGAGCTTGCTGCGCTCGTCCTGCTCGACCATGCCCTCGGCCATGAGCGACTGCAGCAGACGGTGCGTGGTGGCCTGCGTGAGGCCCACCGAGCGCGCGATCTGGGTCACGCGCCCGCCCTCGGCCTGCACCGCGCCGAGCGCGCGGATCACCGAGAAGACGCGCGGCACGCCGCCGCTGGCCGCCGTGGTTGCCGAGGTAGCTGCCGAAGTGACCGCCGAAGTGCTTTCCATGCCTTGTTCCTGTGGAATTCGATCCATTGCTTTCGGCCATGATATTCCATTGATTGGAATAAATTAAAGAAATATTCTGATTAATGGAATACCCGAGGCGATCTGGCGCAATCGTTGCAATAGAGTGAATTGAACGCAGCACGCTGTCCATGGCCTGCACCAACTTGAAACGTGGTGCCCAAGGCCATCTTTTCGCCCCCCGCAGAAAGGCAAGCCTCCATGTCATTCCTTCGGCTGACCGACGTCACCAAGTTCTACGGCGCCACCCGCGCGGTGTCGGCCATGAACCTCACGGTGGAAAAAGGCGAGTTCGTCTCGCTGCTGGGGCCTTCGGGCTGCGGCAAGACCACCACGCTGCAGATGATCGCGGGCTTCGAGGCCGTGAGCAGCGGGCGCATCGAGCTCGCGGGCAAGGACATCACGCACGCCAAGGCCAACACGCGCGGCCTGGGCATCGTGTTCCAGACCTACGCGCTGTTCCCGCACATGACGGTGGCCGACAACGTGAGCTTCGGCCTGGAGATGCGCAAGATGCCCAAGGCCGAGCGCGCCGAGCGCGTGAAGCAGGCGCTGGCGCTGGTGCACCTGGAGGCCCACGCCGCGCGCTACCCGCGCGAGCTCTCGGGCGGCCAGCGGCAGCGCGTGGCGCTGGCGCGCGCGCTGGTCATCGAGCCGCCGGTGCTGCTGCTGGACGAGCCGCTGTCCAACCTGGACGCCAAGCTGCGCGAGGAAATGCAGTTCGAGCTGCGGCAGATCCAGCGCAAGGTCGGCACCACCACGGTGATGGTCACGCACGACCAGAGCGAGGCCATGTCCATCAGCGACCGCGTGGTGGTCATGGAGGGCGGCTGCGCCACGCAGATCGACCACCCGCAGCGCGTGTACGAGCACCCGAGCACGCGCTTCATCTCCACCTTCGTGGGCAAGGCCAACCTGCTGGACTGCCGCGTGTCCGGCAGCGGCGCCACGCGCACCTGCGTGGAGGTCGGCACGCTCTCGCTCGACGTGGAGGACGACACCGGCTTCTGCGTCGACGCCTCGGCGCTGCTGAGCGTGCGGCCCGAGAAGCTGCAGCTGGTGCCGACGGGCCGCGGCCGCATCGACGGCGAGGTGCAGGAGCGCTTCTTCCTCGGCAGCCAGTGGCTCTACCGCGTGGCCACGCCCGTGGGCGACCTCACCGTGCTGAGCCCCAACGACGGGCGCGACGCGCTCGAGGAAGGCGCCCGCACCGGCATCGACTGGCCCGCGCACTGCATGCGCCTGCTGCCGGCGGATGTGCCGGTGGGTGTGCCCTCGGGTGCGACCGCGGGTGCGCCGGCGAAGGCTGTCGCGGCATGAGCACCTCGAAGCACACGGCCACCCCCTGGTGGCTTTCCGCCCCGGCGCTGCTGCTGTTCACCGCGCTGCTGGTGGTGCCGCTCGCGCTCACGGCGGTGCTGTCGTTCAACGTGTACGACCCGGCCACCGGCCCCAAGGCGGGTGAGTTCACGCTCGCGCACTACGCGCTGGTGTTCTCCGACTCTTATTACCTCGGCATCTTCTGGCGCACCTTCTGGGTGTCGGGCCTGGTCACGCTGATCTGCGTGGTGATCGGCGCGCCCGAGGCCTACGTGCTCAGCCGCATGCGCAACCCGTGGCGCTCGGTGCTCCTGCTGGTGGTGCTGGCGCCGCTGCTGGTGTCGGTGGTGGTGCGCGCCTTCGGCTGGAGCATGCTGCTCGGGCCCGAGGGCGCGGTGAACGGGCTGCTGGGCCTGCTGGGCATCGGCCCGGTGAAAATTTTGTACACCAACGCGGCTGTGGTCATCGCGCTGGTGCACGTCATGCTGCCCTTCATGGTGATCCCGGTGTGGACCTCGCTGCAGAAGCTGGACCCGGGCGTGGAAAACGCCGCCCTCTCGCTCAATGCCACGCCCTTCACCACGCTGCGGCGCATCGTGCTGCCGCAGGTGATGCCGGGCATTCTCTCGGGCAGCCTGATCGTGTTCGGCCTGGCCGCGAGCTCGTTCGCGATTCCAGGGCTGCTGGGCGGACGCAGGCTGAAGATGGTCGCGACCATCGTTTATGACGAGTACCTGAGTGAACTGAACTGGCCCCTGGGCGCCGCCGTGGCGCTGGTGCTCCTGGTAGCCAACCTGGTCGTGATGCTCAGCTACAACCGCCTCGTAGAAGGCCGCTACAAGAAAGCGCTGGGCTGAACATGACCCCCACGCTCCATCACTTCGTGTATTCGCTGCCCCCCGAGGGGGCGCGTGCCTCCCTTGGGGCGGCCCGGCGGGAGGCACCATGACCAAGAACGGCCCCATCGCCCTCGCGTTCAACGCGCTCGTCATCACCTTCATGCTCGCGCCGCTGGTGGTGGTGTGCGTGGTGGCGTTCACGCCCGAGAACACGCTGACCATTCCGACCACGCACTTCTCGCTGCGCTGGTTCCGCGCGGTGTTCGCGCACCCCGACTTCATGCAGTCGTTCTGGAACAGCCTGTGGCTCGCGCTGAGCTCGGCCACCATCGCCACGCTGCTGGCGGTGCCGGCGGGCATGGCGATCACGCGCTACGAATTTCCGGGGCGCAACTTCCTGAACGGCCTGTTCCTTTCGCCGCTCATCGTGCCGCACCTGGTGCTGGGCGTGGCGCTGCTGCGGCTGTTCGCGCTGGTCGGCGGCACGGGCAGCTTCGCGTGGCTGGTGATGGCGCACGCGCTCATCGTCACGCCCTACACGCTGCGGCTGGTGGTGGCGGCGCTGGTGGGCTTTGACCGCAGCGCCGAGCAGGCCGCGCTGTCGCTGGGCGCGAGCCAGGCCACGGTGTTCCGCCGCATCACGCTGCCGATGATTTTGCCGGGCGTGACCGGCGGCTGGATGCTGTCGTTCATCAACAGCTTCGACGAGGTGACCATGTCGATCTTCGTCACCTCGCCCAGCACGGTGACGCTGCCGGTGCGCATGTACATGTACGCCACCGAGTCCATCGACCCGCTGATGGCGGCGGTGTCGGCGCTGATGGTGGCGGTGACGGCCTTTGCGATGGTGCTGCTCGACCGTGTGTACGGGCTGGACCGCGTGCTCGTGGGGCGCAGCAAATGACGACATCGCATGCACATCCATTGCTGCACCGCGTGGCCGAGGCCGCCGGCCGCGAGAGCGTGCGCTTCACGCTCAACGGCGCGCCGGCCAGCGCGCTGGCCGGCGACACCGTGCTGACCGCCGTGCTCACGCAAGGCGCCCAGCTGCGGCGCAACGAATTCAGCGGCCTGCCGCGCGCGGGCTTCTGCATGATGGGCGCCTGCCAGGACTGCTGGATCGCCACCGGCGAGGGCGAGCGCCTGCGCGCCTGCTCGACCTTCATCGCGCCCGGCATGGCGCTGGTCACCGGAAAGAGCGGCGCATGAGCACGGCCGAAGCACTTCGCCCCGTGGTCGTCGGCGCCGGCCCGGCCGGTGTGCGCGCGGCGCAGGCCCTGGTGGCGCACGGGCTGCGGCCCGTGGTGATCGACGAGGCCGCGCGCGCCGGCGGGCAAATCTACCGGCGCCCGCCCGCGGGGCTGGCGCAGCGCAGCACACGCACGCTCTACGGCTTCGAGGCGCCGCGCGCCGATGCGCTGCACGCCGCCTTCGACGGACTGCAGGGCCGCATCGACCACCACCCCGACAGCCTGGTGTGGAGCGCGCAAGACAAGGTGCTCGACGTGATGCACGGCCCCACGCGCGGCAACCGCCGCGTGCCCTACAGCCACCTCATCGTCGCCACGGGCGCCACCGACCGCGTGCTGCCCGTGCCGGGCTGGACGCTGCCGGGCGTGTACACGCTGGGCGGCGCGCAGGTGGCGCTCAAGTTCCAGGGCTGTGCCATCGGCCAGCGCGTGGTGTTCATGGGCACCGGGCCGCTGCTGTACCTGGTGGCCTATCAATACGCGAAGGCCGGCGTGAAGGTGGCGGCGGTGCTCGACACTGCGCGCCTGGCCGACCAGCTGGCCGCCACGCCCGCGATGCTGTCGCAGCCCGCCGTGTTCGCCAAGGGCGTGTACTACGTCGGCTGGCTGCGCGCGCACGGCGTGGCGCTGCACAGCGGCGTGCGCCCGCTGCGCGTGCTCGGCGACGAGGCGCAGGGGCGCGTCACTGGCGTGGCCTGGCAAGCGGGCAATGGCAACGAAGAACGCACGCTGGCCTGCGACGCCGTCGGCTTCGGCTATGCGCTGCGCTCCGAAACGCAGCTGGCCGACCTGCTCGGCTGCCGCTTCGACTACGCGCCCATGCACCGCGCCCACCTGCCGGTGCGCGACGCGGCGGGGCGCACCAGCGTCGAGGGCGTGTACCTCGCGGGCGACGGCGCCGGCATCATGGGTGCGGACGCCGCCGAGTGGGCCGGCGAACGCGCCGCGCTGGCGCTGCTGGCCGACGCGGGCATCGCGACCGACACAGCGGCCGACACCGCGCGCGCCGCCGAGCTCGAACGCAAGCTGCACAGGCTCGGCGCTTTCCGCCAGGGCCTGGAGCGCGCCTTTCCGGTGCCGGACGACTGGGGCGCGCACGCACCCGACGAGCTCGTGGTCTGCCGCTGCGAGAACATCACCGCCGGCACGCTGCGCCAAGCCGTCGCCGTGCAGGGCGCGGACGAAATCAACCGACTGAAGGCGCTGTCGCGTGTCGGCATGGGCCGTTGCCAGGGCCGCATGTGCGGCGTGGCGGCGGCGGAAATACTGGCGCACGCCACGCAGCAGCCGCTGCAGCAGGTCGGCCGCCTGCGCGGACAGGCACCGATCAAGCCGATTCCGATGCGGCTGGTGCCCGCCGAAGGGAGCGGCGCATGAGCGGCACCAGGACACTGAAGACCGACGTCGCCATCGTCGGCGGCGGCATCGTCGGCGCGTCCGCCGCGCTGGCCTTGCGCCGCATGGGCCTGGGCGTGGTGCTGCTGGAGCGCGACCTGTGCGGCTCGCGCTCCAGCGGCGTGAACTTCGGCGGCGTGCGCCGGCAGGGCCGCCCGCTGAGCCAGCTGCCGCTGGCGCAGCGCGCGCACCGCATCTGGGGCGAGCTGCCCGCGCGGCTGGGCACCGACGGCGAGTACATCCGCTCGGGCCATTTCAAGATCGCGCGCAGCGAAGCGGACATGGCCTCGCTGGAACGCTACCGCGCGATGAGCAGCGATTTCGACCTGGGCCTGGAGCTGATTTCCGCCGCGCGCCTGCGTGCCGAATGCCCCTGGCTCGGCACGCGCGCCGTGGGCGGCTCGCTGTGCCTGGAAGACGGCCAGGCCAATCCGCGCCTGGTGTCGCCGGCCTTCGCACTGGCCGCGAGGCGCGCCGGCGCGCAGGTGCTGGAGCGCCACCGCGTCGACGAGCTGGCGCACGACGGCGCGCTGTTCACCGTGCGCGCCACGGTGCTGTCGGCGCAGGACGCCGGCACGCTGGAGGTGCGGGCGCCGGTGCTGCTCAACTGCGCGGGCGCCTGGGCCGGTGCCATCGCCAGCCAGTTCGGCGAGACCCCGCCGATGCGCGCGCGCAGCCCGATGATGGCGGTGACCGAGCCGGTGCCGCACTTCATGGGCTGGAGCCTGGGCGTGGAAGGCGGCGGCATCTACTGCCGGCAGGTGGCGCGCGGCAACCTGGTGCTCGGCGGCGGCACCGGCATCACGCTGGACGCCGACCGCGCGCGCGCCGACCACGACGCCATCGCCACGCTGGCGGTGCAGGCGGTCGAGCTGCTGCCCGTGCTGCGCCACGCGCACATCATCCGTACCTGGGGCGGCACCGAGGGCTACCTGCCCGACCGCGAACCGGTGCTCGGGCCCAGCCGCACCACGCCCGGGCTGTTCCACGGCTTCGGCTTCGCGGGCGCGGGCTTCCAGATCGGCCCGGCCGCCGGCGAGGTGCTGGCAGAACTCGCGCGCGACGGGCGAAGCGACACGCCCATCGACGCGTTCGCCATCGAGCGCTTCGCGCATGCCGGCGCGCAGGCGCTGGCCGTTGCGGACGGCTGAATCAACCGCCCCTGCGTTCCCCACGTCACCACGTCACCCACGTTGAATTTCCCCACCTGAACTTGATTGGAGAGCATCACCATGTCCCGCACCGCCAAGTCCCGCGTTCTTTCCTCCCTCCCCGCCGCCGTCGCCATGGCCGCGCTGCTTGCCTGCGCCGGCACCGCGCTCGCGCAGACCAAGACCATCTACATCGGCATGAACGGCGGCACCATGGAGAAGGCGTACTCGCAGTACGTGTTCCCCGCCTTCGAGAAGGCCTACGGCGCCAAGGTGGTGGTGGTGCCGGGCACCTCGTCCGACATCCTGGCCAAGGCCCAGGCCAACAAGGACAAGCCGCAGATGCACGTGATGTTCCTGGACGACGGCATCATGGTGCGCGCCATCGGCATGGGCCTGTGCCAGAAGCAGAAGCCCAACCCTTCGCTCAGCGAGATCTACCCGGCCGCGCGCTTCAAGGACGACATGGCCAGCGGCGTGAGCCTGGGCATGACCGGCCTGGCCTACAACGCCAAGATGTTCAAGGAAAAGGGCTGGGCCGCGCCCACCTCGTGGATGGACCTGGCCGACCCCAAGTACAAGGGCAAGGTGGTGTTCCAGTCGATGTCGTCCTCGTCCTTCGGGCTGCACGGCTTCCTGATGTTCAACCGCATCCAGGGCGGCAACGACAAGAACGTGGAGCCCGGCTTCAAGGCCTGGCCCACCACCATCGGCCCGAACGTGCTGGAGTACATCCCGAGCTCGGCCAAGCTGTCGGAGATGGTGCAGACCGGCGAGGCGGCCATCTTCCCGCTGACGCCCACGGCCGTGGCCGCGCTCAAGACCAAGGGCATTCCGGTGGAGTACGCGCCGCCCAAGGAAGGCGCGGTGGTGCTCATGGTGGGCCAGTGCGTGATTGCCAACAACAGCGAGCCCGAGCTGTCGCAGAAGCTCGCCGAGTTCCTGCTGAGCCCGGTGGCGCAGGCCAACGTGCTGCAGTACGGCGCGCAGATCCCGACCAACCCCAAGACCCCGGCCGAGGGTGAAGGCGCGGCGCAGGTGGCGGACATCACCAAGTGGATGAAGACGGCCGTGACCATCGACTGGGAAAGCATCAACGCGAACCGGCCTGCGTGGAACGCGCGATGGAACAAGACCATCGAGCGTTGATTTGGCTTGCTGCTTCGCCTTCCGGGGGAGGGTTGGGGGTGGGGGTGAGCGGCGATGAGATACGCGCGATGTTGTGAGGCAGTCGGCCCTCACCCTAGCCCTCTCCCGCAAGCGGGAGAGGGGACAACACGACACACCCCGCCGCGCTGAATTCGTCCCCGATGTATTGCTCCCTCCCCTTCCGGGGGAGGGCTGGGGTGGGGGCACGCGGCGGTGAAGTCCGCGCGATGTTGTGAGGCCGTCGGCCCTCACCCTAGCCCTCTCCCGCAAGCGGGAGAGGGGACAACACGACGGCCCCCGCTGCGCCGAATTCGCCCCTGATGCATTGCCCCCTCTCCCGCTTGCGGGAGAGGGCTGGGGTGAGGGTGAGCGGCGATGAAGTCCGCGCGACGCAACAAGCCTCCCGCCCCACCTAGCGCATCGTCTTCAAATCGATCAGCGTGCGCTGGTCCCTCAGCGACGACTCCGAGCGGCGGAACATCGGCGTGGTGCCGTCGCGTTCGGCGGCCACGTGCGCCGGCATCGGCTGCGCGCGCGCGACACCCGCCCGCACTGCCCGCCCGGCCTTGCCCGCCACCCCGCGCGCAGACCGGCTCGGTGCCCCCGCCCCCGCAACAATCCGCCTGAACGTCGACATCACCGTCTTCTCGTCGTCGTCGAAGTCCCCATGGTGCATCGCGCCCGAGGCCCCTTGCGAATCCGCCGGCGCGTTGTTCGGCGCCAGCACCAGCTCCGCGCCCAGCTGCTCGAAGGTGCTGCGCAGGCCCGCGTCGATCCAGCGCTCCATGCCCAGGATGGGCTCGCCCTCGCGGAACAGCGGAATGCGCTGCTGCGCCTCGAACGCGGCGGACACCAGGTACAGCAGCGACTTGTTGTAGATCCTGGCGCAGTTGTCGTCGCGCTCGGTCTTGTCGCTCAGCGCGAACACGGCCATCTTGCCCAGCGAGCCTTTCTGCATCGCGGGCAGGTAGGCCGAGCGGAACAGGTCCACCGTGCAGGCCGGCGCCCACAGCGTGCACGTTTCCACCTTCAGGCCGCGGTCGGTCAGCAGCTTCACCACCGGCGCCAGCAGGATGGAACCCGCGCTGTGGCCCACCATGTGGATCTCCAGCCCGGGCAGCTTCTTCGCGAGCGCCTTCAGCTGGTCGGCCACCAGCACCGCGGCGCCGCCGGGGTCGCTGGCGGCCAGCGCGTTCTGCTTCATCTCGTCCCACGCCGACTTGCCGGTGAGCACGCGCGCCAGCGGCTCCAGCGCGTCGTCGAGCCGGTCGAGCATGAAGTCCTTAGTGGCGTCGAGCACGCCTTCGGGGCGGCGCCGGCTCACCGTGTCCTTCAGGATGTTGGTGACGGTGGTCCAGTAGTCGGTGCGCCAGATGAAGGCCAGCGGGTACACGTTGCCGCCCAGCAGCGGCGGGCGGTATTCGGCCAGCCGCTGCGTGGCGGCCTGCTCGCTCACCAGGCCGCCGTGCGCGTAGAGCAGGATGCGCGGCTTGTCCCAGCCCTGGGTCACGCGCGGAATGTCCTGCTCGAAGATCTGCGCCAGCTCGGCCGGCGTGCTGCCGTAGTCGCCGCCGGCCTTCAGCGTGCCGTTGTTGCCGACGCTCACAATGTGCGGGCGCAGGTCGGCGAACGAATAGGCGTTCGACTGCGCCGAGGTCGACGCATGCACCGACGCGATCGACTCCAGCTTGCGCAGCGTGACCGGCGCACCCAGGCGCGCCACCCACGCGTCGGTGCCGTTCTCGAGCCAGTCGTCGTAGCTGATGCGCGCAAAGCCCTGCCGGCCCCACGACGCGCCCCACGAGTTCTGCAGCCAGAAGCCCTGGTCGTCGAACGCGACGATGGCGAAGGCGTGCCCGCCGGTGATGCTGTCCGACTGCGTGATGACGCCGTCGGCGCCCACGTCGTTCCAGCCCGCGTGCACGGTGCAGGTGACGTACAGCACGCCCACCTCCGCCAGCGCCGAGTGCATGGCCACGATGTCCTTGTGGTTCACCCGGAAGTAGGCGCCCAGCGGGCGGCGCAGCGCGTCGGACGTGCGCGCGTCGGTGAGGCCCTGCGGGTCGTTCTTCTTCGCGGGCGTGTAGGGGAACAGCGTCTCGGCGCACACGCCGTGCTTGTGCCAGCCCTTCATCGCGCCGCGCGCGCTGGAGCCGCTGTAGTTCTCGCCGGGCCATTCGTCGTAGCGGCGCGCCAGCTCGTAGAACATGCGCGGGCTCACCGGCGCGTTGTCGGGCACCACGCGCCGGCGCAACAGCAGGTAGTTGGCCACCGTGGCCAGGCCGAAGCCGGTGCACGCGCCCTCGCTGCCCTGGTCGAGGATGGGCACGCCCTGGTCCATATAGTCGCCCAGCGGCACGTGCGTGGGCACCTCGACCAGCGATGGGGTGTACATGAGGTCGCGAAAGTCGAGCGTGTCGGGGCGGGCGTCGAGCACGCGCACCGGGGCGTCGGCCGTGGCCTGTGCCGCACCCTTGCTTTTGCCCAGCTTCGTCGCCTTCACAGGCGGGGCGGGCTGCGCCGCTTCGTCCGCCGCGACGAGCTCGGGGCCACGCACGAGCGCGTCGATGGCGGCGGCGCTCGCGCGGGCCTTCGCACTGGGCTTTGCAACGGCGCCGGCCCGTGCACTGCCTGCGCGCTGCACCGGCGCGCTGGCGCCCAGCACCTGCTTTGCCACCGCGTAGAAACGCTCACGGTCGGCCGCGCCGTTCTGCCCGCCGTTGATGCGCCGCGTGATCTCGGTGAAGTTGCCCGCGTCCGCCAGTTCGTTGAGGCCCTTGCGCTGCCAGAACAGGCCGGCAATGGCAAAGCCCACCTCCGGCGTGGCGGCCTGCTGCGGGTTGCCGACCAGGTCGAGCCCCATCAGGTCGCCGAAGGTCTTGTAGTTGGCGCGCCCGGTGATCTGGATGGGCCCGCGGCCCTTGAAGCGCAGGCCGTCGCCGGGCTGGGTGTTGCCCAGGCGGCGCGCCAGGTCGCTGGGCGGCTCGTAGCGTTTCTGCGCGGCGGTGGGGCCCCAGATTTCTTCCATGAACTGCAGCTCGCCACTTTCGTGCGCCAGCTGCGCCAGGAAGGCCGCCATGCGCAGCGGCGTGTCGATGCCGTGCGAGGCCATGGCGTCGTTCAGCGGCTGCAGGAACAGCGCGCGCCGGCGCTGCGAGGCGTTGCGCATGACCTGCGCGAGTTGAAGATCGGTCAGCATGAAAGAAGCTCCTTCGGGCGATGACACGTCGCAAGCTGCGGCCCGCGCATCTTTCCGCGTGCGCGCGGCGAAGGAAATTCCACAAACTGCGTATGCCGAAGGTGGAGCGGGCCGTCATGCGGGCTCCGTGTTTCAGCCTGTCACGGCGAGGTCTTGCGCAACATCACCGGCAGGCACAGCACATACACCGCCGCGCCGGCGAGCCACACGATGCCCGGGAAGGTCGTGCGGTACGCGAAATACAGCGTGCTGATCAGCAGCGGCCCGACCACCGCCGCCAGGCTGGTGATGCTCGCGAGCACGCCCTGCAGCCGGCCCTGGTGCGCCTCGCCCACGCGCACCGACAGCGACGAGCGCAGCGCCGGCGCGCACACGCCGCCCAGGCACAGCAGCGGCAGCAGCGCGAGCGCCATCCAGCCGCGCGTGGCGAAGGCGATGAGCGCGTAGGCCGTGAAGTCGCACGCGGTGCCGATGGCGATGGCCGCGCTCTCGCCCCAGCGCTCGACCAGCGGCCCCGCCACGAAGGCCTGCACCAGCGCATGGAACAGGCCGAAGGCCGCGAGCGACAGGCCGACCATGGTGCCGTTCCAGGCGAACTTGTCCTCGCCGTACACCACCCAGGTGGTGCCCGCGACCTCGCCCACCAACACGAGCACCAGGAACACGCCGAGCATCGGCAGCAGCGCCGGAAAACCCGCGGCCCAGCGCAGCGGCGCGAGCGGGTGCAGCACGCCGCGGTCGAAGGGCTGCCGCGCGAGCGCCGGCGGGCGCGATTCGCGCAGCAGGAACAGGCCGGCCAGGAAGGTCAGGCCGTTGAGCACCGCCGCCGCGATGAAGGGCAGCCGCACGCCGTGGTCGCCGAGCACGCCGCCCAGCGCCGGCCCGGCGATGAAGCCCAGGCCGAAGCACGCGCCCATGCGGCCGAACCAGCGCGCGCGCTGGTGCTCGGGCGTGAGGTCGGCAATGGCGGCCGAGGCCACCGCCATGCTCGCGCCGGTCATGCCCGCGATGGCGCGGCCCACGAACAGCATCCACAACGAAGGCGCGAAGGCCATGAACAGCGCGTCGACCGCGGCGCCCAGCACCGAAACAAGCAGCACCGGCCGGCGGCCGAAGCGGTCGCTGAGCGCGCCGAGCACAGGCGCGCAGATGAACTGCATCAGCGCATAGAGCGAGAGGAAGGCGCCGAAGCGCCAGCCGAGGTTGCCGGTATGGCCGACCTCGCGCAGCAGGCTCGGCACGATGGGCATGACCAGGCTGATGCCGACGGCGTCGAGCGTGACGATCGCGAGGATCACCGCGTGCGCGTGGCTGCCGCCCATGAACGAGCCCTTGGGTGGGCCTGGATTGATGTTGGAATTTATCATTGATAAGGAATTATCAGCGATAAATTCCGGCCTGTGAAGCACCGGGTGCGGCATGGCATGCTCGGCCGCAATGACATCGGCACACCCACCCGCACACACTTCGGCATGAAACTCGACCGCGAAGCGATCCTCGAAGCGGCGCTGGCGCTGCTCGACGAGGTCGGCATGGACAAGCTCAGCACCCGGCTGCTGGCCGAACGGCTGGGCGTGCAGCAGCCCGCGCTGTACTGGCACTTCAAGAACAAGCGCGCGCTGCTGGACGCGATGAACGGCCAGATCCTGCACAGCGCGCACGAGCGCACGCTGCCGCGGCCTGGCGAAACCTGGGACATGTTCCTGCGCGAGAACGCGCGCAGCTTCAGGCGCGCGCTGCTGGCGCGGCGCGACGGGGCGCGTCTGCATGCGGGCTCCGAGCCCGACCCGGGCGACCTCGACATGGTCGAGGCCCAGCTCGCCGCGGTGGTCGAGCTGGGAGTGCCGGCGACGCAGGCGATGACGCTGCTGATCGCGCTGGGCCGCTACACCGTGGGCTGCGTGCTCGAGCAGCAGGCCACGCCGCCCGACGCCGAAGCGCAGCAGCAGGCGCTCGACGCCGCGGCGGCCTCGCGCCCGCTGCTGGCCGAGGCCTTCGCCCATTACCGCCGGGCCGGGCCGGACGCGCTGTTCGATGTCGGCGTGGACCTGATGCTCGAAGGCGCGAAGGCGCGCCTGGCGGGGGCGGCGGATGGTGCTGCGGGTGCCGCAGACACACCTCGCTCCGCCCCCAAGCGGCGCAGCCCCGCGCCGCGCCGCTGAAGGCCGCCCGGCCTCAGCCCTTCACGAAAGCCAGCAAGTCCGGGTTGATCACGTCCGCGTGCGTGGACAGCATGCCGTGCGGATAGCCGTCGTAGCTCTTCAGCGTTCCGTGCTTGAGCAGCTTGGCCGACAGCGGGCCGGAGTCGGCGTAGGGCACGACCTGGTCGTCGGTGCCGTGCATGACGAGCACGGGCACCTCGATCTTCTTCAGGTCTTCGGTGAAGTCGGTTTCCGAAAACGCCTTGATGCACTCGTAGTGCGCATTGGCCGCGCCCATCATGCCCTGCAGCCACCATCGGTCGATGAGGCCCTGCGAGACCTTCGCGCCCGGCCGGTTGAAGCCGTAGAACGGGCCGGCGGGCACGTCGATGAAGAACTGCGCGCGGTTGGCCGCCAGCGCGGCCCTGAAGCCGTCGAACACCTCCAACGGCAGGCCGCCGGGGTTGGCCGCCGTCTTCAGCATGATGGGCGGCACGGCGCTCACCAGCACCGCCTTGGCCACGCGGCCCGGCTTGGCGCGCGCCACATAGCGCGCCACCTCGCCGCCGCCCGTGGAGTGGCCGATGTGCACGGCGTTCTTCAGGTCCAGCGCGTCGGTGAGCGCGGCCACGTCGGCCGCGTAGGTGTCCATCTCGTGCCCGTCCGCGGTCTGCGAGGAACGGCCGTGGCCCCGGCGGTCGTGCGCGATCACGCGGTAGCCCTTGCCCAGGAAGTACAGCATCTGCGTGTCCCAGTCGTCCGCGCTCAGCGGCCATCCGTGGTGAAAGACGATGGGCTGCGCGTTGCGCGGGCCCCAGTCCTTGTAGAAGATGTTCGCGCCGTCTTTGGTCGTCACAAAGCTCATGGGAAGTCCTTTCAGGTGGTCGGAGGCCGCTGGCGCCGCGCGTTTCTGCGCGGCTGCCGCTGTGGAAGTACCGAGGGCGGACACGGTCGCGATGCCGGCCGCGCCCGCGAGAATACGCCGCCGCGAGGCGCCTGTCGCGGGGTTCGTCTTGATGTCGGACATGCTGTTTTTCATGGAGTGCGTGGTTGGCGGCGAACGCGGAATGCGTCGCCGCCCACGCACTGTCCGCCGAATCGCGCGACATATCTTGAACAAAATGCCTGCGTTTTTCACGTGGCCGCATGCGCTCGACGCGCGGCGCGGCTGCATCTAAAGTCGCCGCATGACACCTCGTTCCGCTGCCCCGGACTGGCTGCTGCGCGGCGCCGACAGCGGCGGCCTGGAGCGCATCGAAGCCTTCTTCGGGGGCAATGCGTACGCCCCGCACCGCCACGACACCTACGCCATCGGATGCACGGTGGCCGGTGTGCAATCGTTCATGTACCGCGCGTCGCTGCGACACAGCCTGGCGGGCAACACGGTGGTGCTGCATCCCGACGAACTGCACGACGGCCATGCCGGCACGGCCGAAGGCTTCCGCTATCGCATGCTGTACGTGGCGCCGTCACGGCTGCAGGAGGCACTGGGCGGCGCCGCCCTGCCCTTCGTCGCGGCGGGCGTGTCCACCGACCCGCGCCTTGCCCGCGCGGCCAGGGCGCTGCTGGACCACCTGGACGCACCGCTCGAAGCGCTCGAGGAAGACGATGCGCTGCTGTCGCTGGCGCTCGCCTTGCAGGCGGCCTCCGGAGCGCCTGCGCGCCCGGCGGCGGGCGACTTTCGCGCGGCGCGCATCGCACGCGAATTCATTCACGACGACCCCGACCGCGTCGTCACGCTGGACGCGCTCGCCGCGGCAACGGGACGCGACCGCTGGAGTCTGTCGCGGGACTTTCGCGCCTTCTTCGGAACCAGCCCCTACCGCTACGTCACGCTGCGCCGGCTCGACCGCGCGCGCGGCCACATGCTGGCCGGCCGCAGCCTCGCCGAATGCGCCGCCATGTCGGGGTTCGCCGACCAGAGCCACATGACGCGGCACTTCGTGCAGGCCTTCGGCGTGACGCCGGCCCGGTGGCTGCGCATTGCCAGCGTCGGGCGCGACCTTGAGAACGAACGACGCACGATCGTTCAAGACCCCGGGCCGGGCGCCTTCTAGAGTGCGGATCGACTGATTCCCCCGGACCGCCAGCGCCATGACATCGACCTCCACCACCACACCCCCCCCTGCTTCCAACCCCACCCCCACGCCCTACCTTGCCGTCAACCTGGCCGACAAGCTCTCGCGCCTGCACGAACACTGGTCGCAGCGCGTGGTGGCCGAAATGAACGACTACCAGTTCAAGATCGCCAAGCTGCAAGGCGACTTCGTGTGGCACAGCCATGCCGACACCGACGAGGCCTTCCTGGTCGTGGCGGGCGAGTTGCGCATCGACTTTCGCGACGGCGCGGTCACGCTGCGCGCCGGCGACATGTTCGTGGTGCCCCGGGGCGTCGAGCACAAGCCCTTCGCGCAGAGCGAGGCCCACGTGCTGCTCGTGGAGCCGCGCGGCGTGGTGAACACCGGCGACGCGCAAAGCGACCGCACCCGCCCGAACGACCTCTGGGCCTGACTCAGCGGTTGTCTTCGAGGATCCAGCCCGCGGCCTTCTCCGCCATCATCAACGTGGGGCTGTTGGTGTTGCCGCTGGTGATGGTGGGCATGGCGCCCGCGTCGACCACGCGCAGGCCCTTCACGCCGCGCACGCGCAGGTGCGCGTCGAGCACGGCCATCGGGTCGCCCTCGGCGCCCATCTTTGTGGTGCCCACCGGGTGGAAGATGGTGGTGGCGATGTCGCCGGCCAGCCGCGCCAGGTCTTCGTCGGTCTGGTACTGCACGCCGGGCTTCCACTCCTGCGGCTTGTATTTCGCCAGCGCGGGCTGCTCGGCGATGCGGCGCGTGACGCGCAGCGAGTCGGCCGCCACCTTGCGGTCTTCGTCGGTGCTCAGGTAGTTGGGCGCGATGGCCGGCGCGTCTTCGAAGCGCTTGCTCTTGATGCGCACCGAGCCCCGGCTCGTCGGGTTGAGGTTGCACACGCTCGCGGTGAAGGCCGGAAACGCGTGCAGCGGATCGCCGAAGGCGTCCAGCGACAGCGGCTGCACGTGGTACTGCAGGTTGGGCCATTCGCGCTCGGGCGAGCTGCGCGTGAAGGCGCCGAGCTGCGAGGGCGCCATGCTCATGGGGCCGCTGCGCTTCATGAGGTACTCCAGCCCGATCTTGGCCTTGCCCACCATCGACGAGGCCATCACGTTGAGCGTGGGCGCGCCGTCGATCTTGTAGACCGCGCGAATCTGCAGGTGGTCCTGCAGGTTGGCGCCGACGCCGGGCGCGTCGAGCACCACGTCGATGCCGTGCTGGCGCAGCAGCTCGGCCGGGCCGATGCCCGAGAGCTGCAGGATCTGCGGCGAGCCGATGGCGCCCGCGCTCAGCACCACCTCGCGCGTGGCGGTGGCCGTGGCCATCTCGGTGCCGTTCCACACCTCGGCGCCGGTGCAGCGGCGCGTGCCGTCGGGCAAGGTCTCGAACAGCAGGCGCGACACCTGCGCGCCGGTCCACAGCTCGAAGTTGGGCCTGCCATAGCAGGTCGGACGCAGGAAGGCCTTGGCCGTGTTCCAGCGCCAGCCGTTCTTCTGGTTGACCTGGAAGTAGCCCACGCCCTCGTTGCTGCCGCGGTTGAAGTCGGTGGAATGCGGCACGCCCGCCTGCTCCGCCGCCGCGGCGAAGGCGTCGAGGATGTCCCAGCGCAGGCGCTGCTTTTCGACGCGCCATTCGCCGCCGGCGCCGTGCATCTCGTCGGCGCCCAGGTAGTGGTCTTCGTGCTTCTTGAAGGCCGGCAGCACGTTCTGCCAGCGCCAGCCGTCGTCGCCCGTGAGCTCGGCCCAGTGCTCGTAGTCGCGCGACTGGCCGCGCATGTAGATCATGCCGTTGATGCTCGAGCAGCCGCCCAGCGTCTTGCCGCGCGGGTAGCGCAGCACGCGGCCGTTGAGGCCGGCGTCGGGCTCGGTGCTGTAGAGCCAGTCGGTGCGCGGGTTGCCGATGCAATACAGGTAGCCCACCGGAATGTGGATCCAGTGGTAATCGTCCTTGCGGCCCGCCTCGATGAGCAGCACGCGCTTGCTCCTGTCGGCGCTCAGCCGGTTCGCCATCAGCGAGCCCGCGGTGCCCGCGCCGATGATGATGTAGTCGAAGGTGTTGTCGTTGTCTCTCATCTTTTCTTCTCAGGGTTTGACGGTCATGGTCTGGGCAATGCCCTCGCCGAAAACTTCGGGTGCGTACATGGCCTCGGCGCGCACCGGCGGCAGCTTGAACTCGCCCGCGTTGTTCAGGCGCACGGTGTACTCCACTTGCCAGTTGCCGCGCGGCACGTAGCGAAAGTAGGCCTGGTAGCTGTCGGTGGCGCGCTCGATGTGGCTGGGCCAGGCCCATCCCGCGCGGGTCTCGCCGCGCTGCGCGAGCTGGCTTTCGCGGCCCAGGCCGCGCCCCAGCTGGCTGGCGCCCGAGGGCACGGCGTCGCGCACCACCACCCAGGTCTGCTCGGCGGTGGATTCGAGGTCGAGCCGCACGCGGTAGACGTCGCCCACCGACCACTGGCCCTTGCGCTTCTGCGTCACCGGCGTGACCGTGCGGCGCACCACGAGGCCGTTGGCCACGGGCTGCGTGTTGCGCACCGCGGCCAGCGTGCTGATGGTGGCCCAGGGCTTGCCGTTGCCTTCGTGGCGCAGCTGCAATGTGCCCTGTGCTCCCTGGGCTGGCCAGGGCAGCAGCACGCTCGGCGCCCTGGCATCGGTCCACGCCGCGTCGCGCGTGGCGCGGCCCAGGGTGGCGTGCGTGACGCCGTCGACCGGCCCGGCCTCGAACTGCTGCTGGAAGCGGCGCAGCGCCACGGTGCTCCACGCGTTGCCCGTGGTGGTGCTCCAGCGGCCCGCGTCCTGGCGGCCCACCAGGCCCTGGGTGATGAGCGGCGCGTCGGCCTTCCAGGCGGCATCGGTCTGCGCCCATTGCTGCGCCAGCAGCGCCATGCGCGCGGCGATGCTGTCGCCGCTCCACATGAACCACCACCAGTGCTGGGCCGACTCGTCGCGCCAGCGCAGGCGCGTGCCCTGCACGTCGAAGCGGCTGCGCAGCTGCGCGCCGGCTTCGTTCAACGCGGCGTCGCGTTCAGCCTCGGCTGGCATGGCCATGAGCGTGCGCGACCAATCGACCAGCGACTGCGCCGAGAGCGCGTCGAGCGCCTTCGGCCGCACCACGATCTTCGCGCGACCGTGCTCCACCAGCGTGGCCTGCGCGGCGAGCTGCCGGGGCTCCAGGTCGTTGCGCGGCGCCCAGTCTTGCGCGGCCAGGCGGCCCTGCAGCAGCGCGTCGAGCGCATCGAGCATGCGCGCGCGTTGCGCCTCGGGCACGGGCCAGTCCTTGGCGCGGGCCAGGTCGAGCAGCTGCACGGTGAGCATCTCGCTGCCCGAGAGCGTGGCCTCGGGAAAGTAGCGCGCCAGGCCCTGGCCGTCGATGTACTTCGGCAGCGTGGCCATGAGCGCGTCCCACCCCGCGCGGTCGTCGAGCGAGACGAAGCGCGAGCTCTGCTGCTCCAGGCACAGGTACGGGTACTGCGCCATCCAGCGCATCGACTCGGCCAGCGCGGCATCGACCAGGCTGGACTGCAGCGCGACGCGCACGCCGCCGGTCAGGGGCGACGCATCGCGCGGCTGCACCACCGGCACCGCACCGGCATCGGCCACCGAGAGCAAGGTCGACTGGCGCACGGTCACGGGCAAGGCCGGCACCACGCGCTGGGTGATTTCCAGCGCGTCGCGCTCTTCCCCGCCCTGCGCGCTGATGCGCCAGCGCAACGCGCCCGCGCCGGCGGGCACGGCGACGGGCCACAGCAGCTCCTGCGTCTGCCCGGCCGCGAGCTGCACGCGCCGTTCGATCTTCAGGCCGCGCGCGGCCAGCGCGTCGGCGGGCACCACGTCGCGCGCGCCAGGCCAGTCGCCGCCGGGCTCGACCGCGGCCTCGGCCTTCAGCACCACGGCCAGCGGCGTCTTGCCGGTGTTGCGCAGGCTCAGCTTCTGCACGATGGCGTCGTCCGCGCGCAGCAGCTCGGGCAGGCCGCTGAAGATCTGCAGCGGCTGCGTGCTGGTGAGCGTGGCTTCGCCCTGGCCGAACTGCGCCTCGCCCGCGCTGGCGACGGCGACGATGCGGAACTGCGTGAGCGCGTCGTTCAGCGGCACGGAGACGCGCGCGATGCCCTGGGCGTCGGTGCGCAGGTCGGTGCGCCAGAGGATCAGCGACGACATGTCGCTGCGCGGAGGCGGCGCCTGGGACACGTTCGCGCCCGCGACCTTGGCGGCCGACGGCGCGGGGGCCATGGCCGACACAGGTGCCGCCACGCCCGGCACGGCACCGAACCGGCTGCGCGCAGCCTCGTCGTCCGGCAGGTATCGCGGCTGCGGCCCCACGTCCACGCGCCGCTGCAGGCGCGCATCGAGCGCGGTGGTGCTGACCGCGTTGCCACGCGGGGCGAACATCGCGGCGGCCAGCGCCCAGGTGCCGTTGGGCTTGAGCGACAGCAAGGCCTGGTCGATGGCGGCCAGCGTCACGTTCGCGTTGGCCACGGGCTGGCCGGCGGCGTCGCGCACCGCCACTTCCATCGGCACCTGCGCGCGCGGCCGCGCCGTCGCAGCCACGGGGCGCACGCCGACGGACAGCGTCCAGGCGTCGGGGCGCACCTTGACCTCGACGCGTTGCGTGCTCGACAGCGGGGCGTCCTTGCCCGCGTCGTTGCCCACGTCGTTGCCCACATCCTTGCCCACCCCCTGCAGCGGGTACACGTAGCGCGCGGACAGGTGCACATTGGGCGCGTAATGCGCGCCCAGCGGCAGCGGAATGCGCTGCGTCATCGAGGTGAGCGCGTGCACGCTGGCGGCCAGCACGCCTTCGCGCTCGGTGGTGAGCAGCAGGTTCGCCGGCAGGCGCTCGGGCCGGGCGACGACGATGGCGGTCTCGCCGGGGCCGAAGACCGGGCCGCTCTCTTTGCTTTCCAGCTGCAGCACGTCGCGCGCCACCGCCGCCTGCCAGCCCAGCGTCCAGCGGTACTGCAGCATCTCGGTGCGCACGACGGCGCGGCTGTGCTTCAGCGAAGACGCGCTGGCGCTGAACAGCCATTGCTCGGGCAACGGCACCTCACGGGCGCTCTGGTTGCCCTGCGCGTCCGCCGCGGGCTGCGGCAGTTGCCACTCGCACGCCCACTGGCCCTGCGCATCGGTGCGGGTGCTGCACACCTCCACCTCGGCGCCGACATCGATGACCTGGTTGCGGCCGCTGTTCCACTCCCGGCGCACCGGCTTGACCCGCACCGTCACCGGCTCGTCGGCCACCGGCTGGTCCTTGTCGTCGAGCGCGATGCCTTCGACGGCCTGCGGCCGGTCGCGGTCCTTCGCGCGCAGGCGCAGGCCGAGCTTCATGCGGTCGGGCCACAGCATGGCGGTGCCGCCGACGGCCTGGGTCTCGCCGTTCGGGTCCTGGAACTTCAGCTCGGTCTGCAGCAGCCACGGCCGCGCGAGCGGCGGTGCCTTCAGGCGGACCTGCGCCTTGCCGTTGCCGTCGAGCCTCGTCTCCTGGCGCGGCGTGCCGGCCCGCATGTCGGGTGGCGGGGCCGGTTCGGCGTCGATGCCTTCCTCGTAGAACGAATACCCCGCGCGCGGACTGCGCACCGTGCGCAACCAGCCCTGCTGCACGCTCACGGGCAGGCCCGCCGCGGCGCCACCGGCGAAGTAGCCCAGGCGCGCGTCGAGCTGCGCCACCTGCACGTCGCGCTCCCAGAACGCCTTGGCCTGCAGCGCGGCATCGAACACCGGCGTGCGGAACTCCTCGACCTGGAACTGCGCGCTCGCCAGCTGCATGCCGCCTTGCGACACCAGCACGGTGTACGCGCCGAGCCTGGCATCGAGCGGAATCGTCCACTCGCTGGCCGCGCTGCCGTCGGTGCCCAGCGGCACACTGGCGGTGTTCACCTTGTCGCTGTACTGGTAGCGGATGTCGACGTCGAGCGTGCCCGCCGGCGGCAGCGCGAAGCCTCGGCTTTCGAGCAGCCGCACCACGTGCTGCATGTGGACGGTTTCGCCGGCCTTGAACAGGGTGCGGTCGAGCACGGTGTGGGCGCGCAGGCCCTGCGCGCCGCGCGCCATGCCGTAGCTGTTCCAGCCCGCCGACGCCTGCATCACCGCCATGTCCTGGCCTGCGCGCACGACCACCCAGGCGCTGTTGCCATAGCCGCCATGGCCGCCATAGCCCCCGTGGCGCCGCTGCGCGAGGTTCGCCGTGCCTTCGTTGCACGCCAGCTTGCCGCGCAAGGCCTCGCCCGGCTGCGCGAGGCCCTGGGCATCGCTCTTGCCGCGCCACAGCAGTTCGCGCGTGCACGAATAGACCGCCACGTCGGCACCGGCCACGGGCTGCGCGCTGTCGAGGGCGGTCACCCACACCACCGAGGCGCCCGTGTCGCTGAGGCTGGCGCCGGGGTTGAGGTTGGTCGCCTGCACGACCGCATAGCGCTGGCGTGGTCCGGTGTCGGGCGTTTCGCCTGACAGCGGCTTGCGGTTGTCCATGTACTCGGCGAAGGCATCGCTGTCGGCGCGCACCACGTGCAGGCCGGGCGCGGCCAGCGGCGCACCGACGAACTCCATCGCATCGCCGCGCGTGGCGAGCGTCGACGTGGACGGCGTGCCGAACTTGGCGGCGAGCGGCTCGGGAGATTCCAGCCCCGCCTGCCCCGCCTGCCGAACCTGCAGCAGCTCGATGGCGTGGACCTCGATGCCCTCGCCCATCTCGCCGCCGAGCCGCCATTGCCGCAGCGGCACCGACTTTTCGGTGCGGCGCACGGCGAAGGCGGCGACAGCGGGGGAGCCGGCGCCGGGTCGCCACGGCATGACCGACAGCGAATTCACCGGGCCCAGGTACGGCGGCAGGCGCGCGAACTGCACCGCCTTCGGAAACTCGCCGCCATTGGCCAGCCGCCGGCCGAGCACGTCGCTCAAGCCCGGCGGCATCTGCAGCGTGTAGCGGCTGTCTTCGCCGAAGCCGCCGGCGGGCGGCACCACCAGCACCTGCGTGGCCTGCGCGACGTTGTTCCACAGGGGCGAGGGCTTCAGCGCCACCTCGGCGCCCGATGCATTCACGAGGCGCAACTGCTGCGCGACCTGCACGTCCACCGGCGCGGAAAACTGGATGACGGGCGGCTGGCGCGGATCGCAGGCCTGGTGCCCCTTCGGGTAGTTGACGATGGTGCAGTCGACCCGCGCCGTGAACGGCGAGCGCACCCGGTAGTTGAAGAGCCGCGGCTGCGCCGTGCCCACGGGCGCCTGGCGCAGCCGCAGTTCGGCACCTTCGGGCACGGGCTGGGCGCAGCGCAGGGCCAGCGCGAAGCGCACGTCCTGCATGCCGGGCACCGCACGGCGCGCGGCATCGAGCGCGGCACCGGTCACGGCCATGGCGGGTTGGCTCAGCACCTTGTCGCCGGCGCGCTGCTCGCAGGTGAAGCCGGCCGCCAGGGTGTGCGCGTCGGCGCCCGGCTGCGGGTCGTGGTGCTGCAGCAGAAAGACCTGGTCGGGCGCCACTTCGGCACCCTCGGACGGATAGGAGGCGAAGAACCCGTACGGCCCCGCGACGAAGCCCGCCGCCGGCGGCGTGGCGACGGCCTCGCCCGCCAATGTCTTGAGCCCCGGCTTGAACACGACATTGCAGCGCGTGCCGCCGCGCACGTCCGCCGCGAACTCGAAGGCCCAGGCGCGCGGGCCGATCCAGCGCGCGCGGCCTTCAGGCGTCTGCGGGGAACATTGAAGGGTGGCCGGCTCGGCGCCATCGCCTCCACCCTGGCCCTGGCCGAGCGGGACCATGTCGGCATCGAAGCGCACCGCCACCTGGCGCACGTCGCGCGCCTCGCCCTGCGGGCTGACGCTGAGCACGCCCGCCGCATGGAGCGGCGCGGCCGCGAGTGCCGACGCGCACGCCACGGCCGATGCCAGCACGCGCAGCAGTGCGCCGCGGGCTGGCAGGGGAAAGATCCTCCGGGGGTGGTTCTCGGCCATTTGTCTCCTCGCTCCTCTCTGGGTGTTCTGGAATTGGACGTGAAAGGCGTCCAGGTTTCTAACTGTTCATCGCGAACTCTACGAAAGAAAAAATTCAGAACTGGAGGAGTGAGGAAACCCGGCGCCGGAGGGGTCCGGGCCGGGGCCGCGCGGGTCGCCTTACTTGGCGGTGGGCATCACGAACTCGGCGCCCTTGCCGATGCTCTCGGGCCAGCGCTGCATGACCGACTTCTGCTTGGTATAGAAGCGCACGCCCTCTTCGCCGTAGGCGTGCATGTCGCCGAACAGCGAGCGCTTCCAGCCGCCGAAGCCGTGCCAGGCCATGGGCACCGGAATCGGCACGTTGATGCCGACCATGCCCACCTGGATGCGGCGGCTGAACTCGCGCGCCACGTTGCCGTCGCGGGTGAAGCAGCTCACGCCGTTGCCGAACTCGTGCGCGTTGACGAGGTCGACCGCGTCCTTGAAGTTCGCCACGCGCACGCAGCCGAGCACCGGGCCGAAGATTTCTTCCTTGTAGATGCGCATCTCGGGCGTGACGTTGTCGAACAGCGTGCCGCCCATCCAGAAGCCGTCGCCGCAGCCTTCGCCGGCCTTGCTGGCGTCGAAGCCGCGGCCGTCGACCAGCAGCGTGGCGCCTTCCTTCACGCCCTGGTCGATGTAGCCGGTGATGCGCTCGTGCGCGGCGCGCGTGACGATCGGGCCCATCTCTGCGGCCAGGTTGGTGCCGTTGAGCACCTGCAGGGTCTTGGTGCGCTCGACGAGCTTGGGAATGATCTTGTCTGCCACGTCGCCCACCAGCACCGCCACGCTGATCGCCATGCAGCGTTCGCCGGCCGAGCCGTAGCCCGCGCCGATGAGCGCGTCCACCGTCTGGTCGATGTCGGCGTCGGGCAGCACCACCATGTGGTTCTTCGCGCCGCCCAGGGCCTGCACGCGCTTGCCGTGGCGGGCGCCGGTTTCGTAGATGTAGTTGGCGATGGGCGTGGAGCCCACGAAGCTGATGGCCTTCACATCCGGGTGCTCGAGCAGCGCGTCGACGGCGACCTTGTCGCCCTGCACCACGTTGAACACGCCGTCGGGCAGGCCGGCTTCCTTCAGCAGCTCGGCCATGCGCAGCGAGGCGCTCGGGTCGGTCGGGCTGGGCTTGAGCACGAAGGTGTTGCCCGCGGCGATGGCCACCGGGAACATCCACATCGGCACCATCACCGGAAAGTTGAACGGCGTGATGCCGGCGACCACGCCCAGGGGCTGGCGCAGGGTCCAGTTGTCGATGCCGGTGCTCACCTGGTCGGTGAAGTCGCCCTTGAGCAGCTGCGGAATGCCGCAGGCGAACTCGACGATGTCGATGCCGCGGCTGACCTCGCCCTGCGCGTCGGTGAAGACCTTGCCGTGCTCGGCGGTGATGAGGTGGGCCAGCTCGTCCTTGTGCTCGTTGAGCAGCTGCAGGAACTTGAACATGACGCGCGCGCGGCGGATCGGCGGGGTGTCGGCCCAGGCCGGGAAGGCGGCCTGCGCGGCGGCCACGGCGGCGCCGACCTGCGCGGCATCGGCCAGGCCGGCCTTGCCGGTGACGGCGCCGGTGGCGGGGTTGGTCACGTCCTGCGTGCGGCCGGAGGTGTTGGCAGCGGGCTTGCCGGCGATGAAGTGGTCGATGGAGGTGGTGGACATGAAGAGGGCCTTGAAGGGCGTTGCTGTCAGGGGGAAGTCGGGAGGATGTCGGGAACGATGCGGCCAGTTTAGGCAGCGGCACGGCCCGCGCCTAGCCACGAGGCTTGAACTTATTGTTCACTCTGCTGAACAATGCAAGCATGAAACCCCAAAATATCGAGGCGCTGTGGACGCACCTGCACTGGCTCACGGTGCTGGCCCAGCAGGGCAGCTTCACGGCCGCGGCGCTGCGCCTGGGCGTGAGCAAGGCGGCCATGAGCCAGCGCATCGCCGAACTCGAGCGGGCCGCGGAGGCGCCGTTGGTGCAGCGCACCACGCGCAGCGTGCGGCTCACCGAGGCCGGCCAGCGGCTGGTGGAAGACATGCGCGGGCCCTTCGAGCAGATTGCCCACAGCTTTGCCGGCGTGCGCGACCTGGCGGGCGTGCCGCGCGGGCTGGTGCGCGTCACGGCGCCGGTGGCCTTCGCGCGCCAGCAGCTGGTGCCGCGGCTGGCCGACTTCCTGCGCGCGCACCCCGAGATCCGCATCGAGCTGGACCTGTCCGACCGGCTGAGCTCGCTGGCCATGGAAGGCTTCGACCTGGCCATCCGCCACACGGCGGCACCGCCCGACACGCACGTGGCCTGGACGCTGTGCGAAACCCGCTCGCTGCTGGTGGCCAGCCGCGCCTACCTGCGCCGCCGCGGCACGCCGCGCGAGCCGCAGGCGCTGGCCGGGCACGACTGCCTGCACTACCCGCGCGCGCAGGACACGCCGACCTGGCACTTCGAGGCGCGAAAGCCGTCGCCGAAAACCACTAGTAGATCTGCAGGCAAGGCCACGAGCAAACCCACGGCCCCCCGCATCACGGTGCCGGTGTCGGGCCCGCTGGTCGCCAACAACAGCGAAGCGTTGCGCGACGCGGCCGCCACGGGGCTGGGCATTGCGCTGGTGCCCGACTTCAGCGCGCAGTCGGCGCTGCAGTCGGGCAAGCTGGTGGAGGTGCTGCCGCAGTGGCGCTCGGTGGGCGCCTTCGGCGAGCGGCTGTACGCGATACGGCCCTACGCCACGCACGTGCCGCAGGCGGTGACGGCTTTCGTGGGCTGGCTGCGCGCCACGCTGGCGGACGGCTTCGCCGCATGATTTCGTAAGCAGCGTTACCTGAAGAAAACCTGAACAAACGGCGTCGTGCCCTACGCACACGAAGGGTCTGTGACATAAGACTCACGGATGCACCCGGTTACGATGCGCCCAACCCCCGCTTTTTGTTTACTTTCCCCTCATTCGCCCTATGTCCCCTGCCACATCGCCTGCCGACGCTTCAGCCGCCGACAGCGCGTGGCCCCGCGTCGGGCAGCGTGAACAGGAAGGCCGGCAATGGACGGTGGCCAGCGGCCGCTGGACCGCGCTGGGCATGTCGTCCAAGCCGGCGTGGACGGCACTGTCGAAGAGCCTCGAGGCCGCCCCCGCCGCCGACGACCGCGCCTGGGATTTGCGCCCCGTCGAGCAGCTCGACCACATCGGCGCGCAGCTGCTGTGGGAGCACTGGCGCCACCAGTGGCCCGCCACGCTGGAAATGGGGCCGCAGCACAAGGCGGTGCTCGACCAGGTGGCGCAATACACCGTCGCCACGCCCGACGAACCCGCCCCCACGCTGATCGACCGCGTGCGCGCGTTCTCGCACAACGGGCCGCGCGCCATGTACGTGATGCGCGACCTGACGGAGCTGATCGGGCAGCTGGCCATCGACGTGGGCCGGCTCATCAAGGCGCCGCACCGCGGGCCGTGGCGCGACTTCTCGGGGCACCTGTACCAGTTCGGCGCCACGGCGCTGCACATCACGGCGCTGGTCGGGCTGCTGATCGGCGTGGTGCTGGCCTACCTGATCTCGCAGCAGCTGCGCCAGTACGGCGCCGAGACCTTCGTGGTGAACATCCTCGGGCTGTCGCTGGTGCGCGAGCTCGGGCCGGTGCTGGCGGCGGTGCTCATCGCCGGGCGCTCGGGCTCGGCCATCACCGCGCAGATCGGCGTGATGCGCGTCACCGAAGAGCTCGACGCCATGCGCGTCATGGGCATTCCGCACGGCTTCCGGCTGGTGATGCCGCGGGTGCTGGCGCTGGCCATCGCGATGCCGCTCATCAGCCTGTGGACCTCGATGGCGGCGCTGGCCGGCGGCATGCTGGCGGCCGACGCGGCGCTGGACATTTCACCGGCCTACTTTCTCTCGGCGCTGCCGCGCGCGGTGCCCATCTCGAACCTGTGGCTGGCCATGGCCAAGTCGGCGGTGTTCGGCGTGCTCATCGCGCTGATCGGCTGCTACTTCGGCATGAAGGTCAAGCCCAACACCGAGAGCCTGGGGCGCGGCACCACGTCGTCGGTGGTGACCTCGATCACCGCGGTGATCCTCGTGGACGCCTTGTTCGCCGTGCTCTTCAAGGGCATCGGGTTCCGCGGATGACGCCATGAGCATGCCCGTGCGCCCCGACACCAACACCACCGTGGTGGACATCCGCAACCTGTGGACAGTGTTCAGGAACGCCGACGGCGAGCAGGTGGTGCACCGCGACCTGCAGCTGCACATCGACCGTGGCGAGGTGCTGTCGCTGGTGGGCGGCTCGGGCACGGGCAAGACGGTGCTGCTGCGCCAGATTCTCGGGCTGGAGAAGCCCACGCGCGGCACGGTCGAGGTGCTGGGCCAGGAGCCCGGCGAGCTCAGCGCCTCGGGCGCGGCCAACGTGGGCATGCTGTTTCAGCACGGCGCGCTGTTCTCTGCCTTCAGTGTGCTGGAGAACATCGCCTTTCCGCTGCGCGAGCTGAAGCTGCTGCCCGACGAGCTCATCCGCCACGCGGCGCTGGTGAAGCTGCAGATGGTGGGCCTGGGCCCGCAGCACGCCAACAAGAGCCCGTCGGACCTGTCGGGCGGCATGATCAAGCGCGTGGCGCTGGCGCGCGCGCTCATCATGGACCCGCCGCTGCTGCTGCTGGACGAACCCACGGCCGGCCTGGACCCCGAGGCGTCGGACAGCTTCTGCGACCTGCTGCGCGGCCTGCACCGCGAGCTGGGGCTGACGGTGGTGATGGTGACGCACGACCTGGACACGCTGTTCGACCTGAGCACCCGCATCGCGGTGCTGGCCGACCAGAAGGTGATCGTCACCGGCGCGGCGCGCGAGGTCATCGCGTACCCGCACCCCTTCATCCACGAATACTTTCTCGGCGGGCGCGGCCAGCGCGCACTCGAGGCGCTGCACGACAGGCCCGCCGACACGACCGCGACCATTCCCCCCGTCGCTTCCCCCGTCGCTCCCCGGCAACCCGCCGCGCAGGCGGACCGCTGAAGCCCTGAAAGGCAGGACACCCCCATGGAAAACAAGGCCCACGCTTTCGCCGCCGGCGCCTTCGTGCTCGGCCTGGTCGCCGCGCTCGTCGCGCTGGTGATCTGGTTCACGCGGGACAACACCGTGCGCAACGTGTATGAGCTGTCCACGCGCGAGGCCGTCAGCGGCCTGCAGCCGCAGGCCATGGTGCGCTACCGCGGCATCGCGGTGGGCAAGGTGACCTCCATCGACTTCGACCCCAAGGTGAAGGGCAACGTGCGCGTGCGCATCACGGTCGACGAGCGCGTGCCGCTCACCGCCTCCAGCTTCGCCACGCTGAGCTACCAGGGCGTGACCGGCCTGGCGTTCATCGCGCTGGACGACAAGGGCGAGTCGAGCGTGGTGCTCAAGCCCGACAACGACGACCCGCCGCGCATTCCGCTGAAGCCCTCGATGCTGGCGCAGCTGCAGGACCGCGGCGAGGCCATCATCAACCAGGTCGAAGAGGTGACCAAGCGCGCCAACCAGCTGCTGAGCGACCCCAACCAGAAGCGCGCGGCCGATGCGCTGGAGAACATCGCGGCCGCCTCGGCCAGCGCCAACACGCTGCTCAAGACGCTGGACACCACCGTGAAGACCGGCCTGAACCCGGTGCTCACCAGGCTGCCCGACACCATGGCCTCGGTGAAGAAGGCGGCCGGCGACGTCTCGCGCGTGGCCAACAACTTCAACACCACCGTGGGCCGCCTGAACGCGCCCGACGGCCCGGTCGAGCGGCTGAGCGACGGCACCAAGGCGCTGGCGCAGGCGGTCGACTCGTTCAACGCCGCCACCCTGCCGCGCGTGAACCGCGTGGCCGACGACACCTCGCACGCCGTGCGCCGGCTGGGCCGGGCGGCGGACAGCATCAACGACAACCCGCAATCGCTGCTGTTCGGCAACGGCGGCGCGGCCGCGGGCCCGGGCGAGCCGGGCTTCAGCGCGCCGGCCGCCGCGAACCGCTGAGGGAGGCCAAGCGCATGACCAAGAACCTGAACAACACCGCCCGGTCCCGGACCGCCCTGCCGGCCGCTGCACCAACGGCCTTTGCACGGACGGCCTTTGCACGAACGGCCTTCTCTGCGCTGGCGCTCGGCGCCGCCCTGCTGGCCGCCGGCTGCGGCGCGCTGCCCGACAAGCCCGCCCGCGCCACGCTGTACGACTTCGGCCCCGGCATGACGGCTCCGGCCGCCGCGCCCGCGGTCGCCACCCTGCCCACGCTGGCGCTGGCCGAGTTCGAGAGCAACTCGCGCCTGGACGGCACGCAGATCCTGTACCGCCTGGGCTACGCCGACGCCAACGAGCTGCGCCCCTACGGCCAGTCGCGCTGGAGCCAGCCGCCCGCGCAACTGCTGCGCCAGCGCCTGCGCGACGCGCTGGCCGCGCGCCGCATGGTGCTCGGCCCGGAAGAAAGCGCCACCATCGCGCGCGGCAAGGGCGAGGTGCCCGACACGCTGCGCATCTCGCTCGACGAGTTCAGCCACTACTTCGATTCGGCCAGCGCCAGCGTGGGCCTGGTGCGACTGCGCGCCACGCTCATCCGCGGCACCGCCGGCGGCGACCGCGTGCTGGGCCAGCGGACCTTCACCGTGCGCAGCCCCGCCGCCAGCGCCGATGCGCCCGGTGGCGTGAAGGCGCTGATCGCGGCCAGCGACACCGCCTCGGGCGAGCTGGTGCAGTGGGTCGACCAGCTGCAGCAACAGCAGGCCGCAGCGCCCCGGCAGTAGGCGACCGCTTCCAGCCACCGGTCAACGCACAGGAGCGATCCCATGAACGTCACTCGCATCGTCGGCATCCTGTTGATCGTGGCCGGCATCGCGGCCATCGGCGTGGGCAGCTTCAGCTTCACCAAGGAAACCCACGAGGCCAAGCTCGGCCCGCTGGAGTTCTCGCTGAAAGAGAAGCAGACCGTCGCCATTCCGGCCTGGGCCGGCGTGGCCGCGATCGTGGTGGGCGGGGCGCTGGTGCTGCTGGGCGGCAAGAAGGGCTGAGGCCCCCGGCCCTGTCAAGCTCGGCCCGGCTCGGCCCGGCCCTGTTCTTTTCAGCCCAGCCCGGCCAGCAGCTTCGGCAGCAGGTCTTCCGAAGCACCGCGCAGCACCACCGACGCCGCATCGTCCAGGTGCGGCAGCGGCTCCAGGTTGAGCGTGACCAGCTTCGCGCCATGCGCCAGCGCGGTCTGCGGCAGCTCGGCCGCGGGGTAGACGATGGTGGTGCTGCCGACCACCACGAACAGGTCGCACTCCTGCGCCGCCACCTGCGCGTCGAGCAGCACGCCGGCGTTGAGCATCTCGCCGAACATCACCACGTCGGGGCGCGCATGCGAGCCGCAGCGCAGGCAGCGGTGAAAGGGCCACGGGCCGCTGCGGTTGCCGCAGTGGTCGCAGCGCCAGCGGCGCAGCGAGCCGTGCAGCTCGAGCACGTCCTGCCCGCCGGCCAGCGTGAGCAGGCCGTCGACGTTCTGCGTCACCAGCCGCGTGGCCGGGCGCAGCCGCTGCAGCTGCGCCAGCGCGGCGTGGCCCGGGTTGGGCTGGGCCGACTCGATCACCGACAGCCGCTGCGCCCAGAACCTGGTGAAGCCCGAGGGGTCGCGCTGAAGGTCTTCGGCGTGCGAGAACTGCAGGGCGTTCTGGCTCTTCCACAGGCCGTCGGCGTCGCGGTAGGTCGGAATGCCGGAGGCGCGCGACAGGCCGGCGCCCGAGAAGACGACGATGCGCCGGGCGTTGCCCAGCAGCTGGGCCGCGGCGTGCAGCGAAGAACAAAGGTCGGGTGCGGATGCGGAAGCTGGCGTCATCTGTCTGATCTGGGGCTGTTCGCGGGCGTCGCAACGCTGGCGCCCAGCCGTTGCGACACCGTGTCCGCGCAGGCCTTGAGCGCGCGGGCAATCTCGCCGTCCCACGCGGTATTGAAGATGCCGGCCGGGCCGATGGCGGTCACGGCCAGCACGATGGCGCCGGTGTGGTCGAACACGGGCGCGGCCATGGCGCTCACGCCTTCGATGACCTCGCCGTCGGAGCGGCTGATGCCGTGGTCGCGCACCTCTTGCAGCTGGCGCTCGAAGTCGCTCCACGAGGGCAGCGGCTGCACCGGCGGCATGCCGGCCGGCGGCGCGGGCTCGGCGCCCTTGCGCTGCTTCTGGCGCTGGCGCTCCTCGTCGAGCAGCTGGCGCACCACGCCAGCGTCGAGGTAGGTGGCGAACACCCGGCCCGAGGCGGTGTGCGTCAGCGAGAACACCGTGCCGTGGCGCATGTTCACGTGCACCGGCGAAGGCGATTCGGCCGTGCGCACGATGGTCGCGCCGCGCGCGCCCCACACGGCCAGCGCCACGGTGTGGCCGAGCTGCTGGGCCAGCTGGCCGATCAGCGGGGTGGCGATGTGCACCGGGTCGGCCTGCTGCAGGCTGATGAGGCCCAGTTGCAAGGCGAGCGGGCCGAGCAGATAGTGGCCGCTGGCGCGGTCCTGCTCGATGAGGCCCAGCCGGCCGAAGCTGACCATGTACGGGTGCGCCTTGGCGGGCGTCATGTCGGCCTCGCGCGCGAGGTCTTTCAGCGCCATCGGCCGGCCGTGGTGCACCAGCGCGCGCAGCAGTTGTCCGCCGACTTCGATGCTCTGGATGCCGCGCTGGGCGCGGTCGGTGTCATTGGCTGCCATGGCCCGCCGATCGTTCGTTCATGAAGAAGGGATTAGACATTAACTGATCCGACGCTTACACTGCCAAAATTCGTTCACAGCAAATTCGTTCGCCTTAGACGAATTAGTTTCGACCCCGCATCCAACCCCGCATTCATCCCCACGACCACCGGAGACAACGATGAGCCAAGCCAAGAAATTCGCCAGCCAGGCCGACATGGAAGAAAAGAAGGTCACCTTCAGCCAGATCTCGGAGCACGCCTGGGCCTACACCGCCGAAGGCGACCCGAACACCGGCATCGTCATCGGCGACGACTGCGTGCTGGTGGCCGACACCCAGGCCACGCCTGCCATGGCGGCCGACGTGGTGCGCCGCATTCGCGAAGTGACCGACAAGCCCATCAAGTACGTGGTGCTCACGCACTACCACGCGGTGCGCGTGCTGGGCGCGGCGGGCTACTTCGCGCCGGGCGAAGGCCACATCCTGGCCAGCCAGGACACGCGCGACCTGATCGTGGAGCGCGGCGAGGAAGACAAGGCCAGCGAAATCGGCCGCTTCCCGCGCCTGTTCCAGAACGTGGAAACGGTGCCCCCGGGCCTGACCTGGCCCACCATGACCTTCACCGGCAAGATGACGCTGTGGCTGGGCAAGCTCGAGGTGCAGCTGATTCAGCTGGGCCGCGGCCACACCAAGGGCGACACGGTGGTGTGGCTGCCGCAGGAGCGCACGCTGTTGTCGGGCGACCTGGTCGAGTTCGGTGCCACGCCGTACGCCGGCGACGCCTACTTCAAGGACTGGCCGCAAACGCTGGACAACATCGCCGCGCTGAAGCCCGCCGCGCTGGTGCCCGGCCGCGGTGCCGCGCTGACCACGCCCGAGGCCGTGGCCGAAGGCCTGAGCGGCACGCGCGACTTCATCTCCGACGTGTACGCCAGCGTGCAGGAGGGCGTGAAGGCCGGGCGCGACCTGAACGCGGTCTACAAGGACACGTACGAGAAGCTCAAGCCCAAGTACAGCCAGTGGGTGATCTTCGACCACTGCATGCCCTTCGACGTGAGCCGCGCGTACGACGAGGCCTCGGGCCATGCGGACCCGCGCGTGTGGACGGCGCAGCGCGACATCGACATGTGGAAGGCCCTGGAGGGCTGAGCGCGCGCATTGCTCCCTCCCCCGCTGGGGGAGGGCTGGGGTGGGGGCAGGCAGAGCGCCCGAAGTGAACGCCGCTTGCCCCCATCCCGACCTTCCCCCAGCGGGGGAAGGAGCAAGTCAAAAAGACAAAGCAAGAAGACGACAAGACACGGAGACAAGCACGTGATCGACTACCAGAGCCTGCGCTTCGACTACAAGCGCCACGCCGACCAGGACGCCCCCGCGTCCGCGCCCGCACGACACCCGGTGGTGGTGGTCGGCGCCGGCCCCGTGGGCCTCACGCTGGCCATCGACCTGGCGCTGCGCCAGGTGCCGGTGGTACTACTGGACAACGACAACACCCTCTCCAGCGGCTCGCGCGCCATCTGCTTCGCCAAGCGCACGCTCGAGGTGTTCGACCGCCTGGGCTGCGGCGACCGCATGGTCGACAAGGGAGTGTCGTGGAACGTGGGCAAGGTGTTCTTCCACGACGAGCAGGTGTTCCGCTTCGACCTGCTGCCCGAGCCCGGCCACGAGCGCCCGGCCTTCATCAACCTGCAGCAGTACTACGTCGAGGGCTACCTGGTGGAGCGCGCGGCGGCGCTGCCGCTGATCGACCTGCGCTGGAACCACAAGGTGACCGGCATCGAGCAAGGCGAAGACGGTGCCGATGGCGCGGTGCTCACGGTGGAAACACCCGACGGCACCCACCGCCTGCAGGCCGGCTACGTGGCCGCCTGCGACGGCTCGCGCTCCAACCTGCGCCAGCTGCTGGGCCAGGAAGCGAAAGGCCGCGTGTTCCGCGACCGCTTCCTGATCGCCGACATCACCATGGACGCGCAGCTGCCCACCGAGCGCCGCTTCTGGTTCGACCCCTCGTTCCACCCCGGCCAGAGCGTGCTGCTGCACAAGCAGGCCGACGGCATGTGGCGCATCGACTTCCAGCTCGGCTGGGACGCCGACCCGGTGGAAGAGCGCAAGCCCGAGAACATCACGCCGCGCGTGCGCGCGCTGCTCGACAGCATCGGCTTCGAGGGCGTGCAGTTCCAGATCGGCTGGGCCAGCGTGTACACCTTCGCCTGCCAGCGCATGGAGCGCTTTCGCCACGGCCGCGTGCTGTTCGCGGGCGACTCGGCGCACGGCGTGTCGCCCTTCGGCGCGCGCGGCGCCAACTCGGGCGTGCAGGACGCGGACAACCTCGCCTGGAAGCTCGCCGCGGTGGTGCAGGGCCAGGCGCCCGACGCGCTGCTCGACAGCTATGCCAGCGAGCGCGAGTACGCGGCCGACGAGAACATCCGCAACTCCACGCGCGCCACCGACTTCATCACGCCCAAGAGCGAGGTGAGCCGGCTGTTCCGCGACGCGGTGCTCGAGCTGACGAAGCGCCACGCCTTCGCGCGCACGCTGGTCAACAGCGGGCGGCTGTCGGTGGCCACGGTGCTGCGCGACTCGCCGCTGAACACTGGCGACGCCGACGCATTCACCGGCGCGATGGTGCCGGGCGCCGCCGCGGCCGATGCGCCCGTGGCGCGCGCCGACGGCAGCACCGGCTGGCTGCTGCGCGAGTGCCACGTCGAACGCTTCACCGCGCTCGTGTTCGGCCAGGGCGAAGCCGCCGAGCGCAGCCTGCAGGCGCTGCAGGGCGCCGACCTGCCGCTGCACATCGTGCGCGTGGCAGGCACCGGCCCCGGCGCCGAACTCGCCGTGCAGCGCTACGACGCGCAACCCGGTACCGTCTACCTGCTGCGGCCCGACCAGCACGTGTGCGCGCGCTGGCGGCACCCCACGGCAACGGACGTTCGCGCGGCACTGGACCGGGCGCTGGCGAAGGCAAACACAAAGGCAACCGCATGACCACGATGCAACTGACCACCACGCCCAACCTCGAGGCGCCCGACGACTTCTACGAGGCGCTCATCGAGGCGCACCAGGGCCTGACCACCGAAGAGAGCCACGCCTTCAACGCGCGGCTCGTGCTGGTGCTGGCCAACCACGTCGGCTCGCTGGCCGTGCTGCGCGAGGCCTTCGAGACCGCGCGCGCCGGCTGAGCACGTTCACAGCATTCCAACCTCATCGCGATTTTCGAAAGAGAACACCATGACCCAAGCACCCCCCGCCGCCGAGCGCCGCTACCAGAGCGGCTTCGGCAACGAGTACGCCTCCGAGGCCGTGCCCGGCGCCCTGCCCCAGGGCCGCAACAACCCGCAGCGTGGCCCCTTCGACCTGTACACCGAGCTGATCTCGGGCACCGCCTTCACCGCGCCGCGCCACGAGAACCGCCGCACCTGGCTGTACCGCCGCCAGCCCTCGGTGGTATCGGGGCGCTACCAGCCGTACGCGCAGGCGCACTGGAGCACCGGCGCCGACCGCGAGATCGCGCTGCCGCCCGAGCCCCTGCGCTGGCACCCGCAGCCGCTGGACGGCGCCGCCGAGGTCGACTTCATCGACGGCATGCACACCATCGCGGCCAACGGCGATGCCGAGTCGCAGGTGGGCATCGGCTCGCTGATGTACCTGGCCGGCCGCTCGATGGAACGCCGCGCCTTCGTCAACGCCGACGGCGAGATGCTGGTGGTGCCGCAGCAGGGCCGCCTGGTGATCACCACCGAGCTGGGCGTGCTCGACGTGAAGCCGGGCGAAATCGCGCTGCTGCCGCGCGGCATGGCCTTCAAGGTGGCGCTGCCGGACTCGGACGCTGGCGCGGGGCCTTCGCGCGGCTACGTGTGCGAGAACTACGGCGCGCATTTCCGCCTGCCCGAGCTGGGCCCGATCGGCTCGAACGGCCTGGCCAACGCGCGCGACTTCCAGGCGCCGGTGGCGGCCTTCGAATCGGAAGAAGGCGCCTACGAGCTCGTCAAGAAATTCGGCGGCCGCTTCTGGAAGGCGCCCGCCAGCCAGTCGCCCTTCAACGTGGTGGCCTGGCACGGCAACCTCGCGCCGGTGAAGTACGACACGGCGCACTTCATGGTGATCGGCTCGATCAGTTTCGACCACCCCGATCCGTCGATCTTCACCGTGCTGACCTCGCCCAGCGACACGCCCGGCACCGCCAACTGCGACTTCGTGATCTTCCCGCCACGCTGGATGGTCATGGAGAACACCTTCCGCCCGCCATGGTTCCACCGCAACCTCATGAGCGAGTTCATGGGGCTGGTGCTGGGCGAGTACGACGCCAAGCCGGGCGGCTTCAAGCCCGGCGGCGCGAGCCTGCACAACTGCATGGTGCCGCACGGGCCCGACGAGGAAGCCTTCGACAAGGCCACCCACGCCGACCTGAAGCCGCACAAGCTGGACAACACGCTGGCCTTCATGTTCGAGAGCCGCTACCGCTTCATTCCCACCCACTTCGCGCTGCAGAGCAGCGCGCTCGACACCGACTACGCCGACTGCTGGGCCGGCCTGAAAGATCAATTCAAAGCATGAAGAACGCATTCACCCTGACCCGCCGCGCCGCGGCCGTCGCCCTGCTCGCCGCGCCCTTCGCGGCGCCTTTGCTCGCGCACGCGGCGGACTACCCGAGCAAGCCCATCCGCTTCGTCGTGCCCTACTCGCCCGGCGGCACCACCGACCTGGTGGCGCGCACGGTGGGCCAGAAGGTGTCGGAGAAGCTGGGCCAGCCGGTGCTCATCGACAACCGCGGCGGCGCGGGCGGCAACATCGGCATGGACGCCGTGGCCAAGGCCGCGCCCGACGGCTACACCATCGGCTTCGGCGCCATCTCGACCAACGCGCTGAACCCGCACATCTACAAGTCGATGGCCTTCGACCCGCGCAAGGACTTCACCGCCATCAGCCTGCTGGGCACCTCGACCATCGTGCTCGAAGTGCCGGCGGTGTCGCCCATCAAGACCGTGCCCGAGCTGGTCGCGGCCGCCAAGAAGAACCCCGGCATGCCCTACGCCACCGCGGGCGCCGGCACCTCGATGAACCTGGCCGGCGTGATGTTCGCGCAGATGACCGGCACCGAGCTCGTGCACGTGGCCTACAAGGGCAGCGGCCCGGCCATCACCGACATGCTGGGCAACAACATCGGCGTGATGTTCGACAACCTGCCGGCGTCGCTGCCGCACATCCAGTCCGGCAAGCTGCGCGCGCTGGCGGTGGCGGGCCCCGCGCGCTCGCCCTCGCTGCCCGACGTGCCGACCATGGCCGAAGCCGGGCTCAAGGGCTACGCGCTGGACCCGTGGTTCGGCGTGTACGGCCCGGCGAAGCTGCCGGCTCCCATCGTGAAGGCGCTGAACGAGGCCTTCGTCGAGGCCCTGGCCATGCCCGACGTGAAGGCCAAGCTGCAGCAGGCCGGCTTCTCGCCGCGCGGCTCCACGGCGCAAGAACTCACCACGCTCACCGAGACCGAATACAAGCGCCTGGGCGACGTCGCCAAGAAGGCCGGCATGACCGCCGATTGAACAGACTCAACGAAAGACATCCATGACCGCACTCAACGCCACCCATGACCCGAAGCTGCGCAGCTGGGTCGCCTCGGCCAACGAAGCCGGCACCGACTTCCCGATCCAGAACCTGCCCTTCGGCCGCTTCCGCGCCGCGGGCAGCCAGGAGGCCTTTCGCATCGGCGTGGCCATCGGCGACCAGGTGCTCGACCTGAAGGCCGCCGGGCTGGTCGACACCGACGACATGAACGCGCTGATGAGCGTCAGCGTGAAAGACCGCCAGGCCCTGCGCGCGTCGATTTCCGCCGGCCTGGCCGAAGGCAGCGACAAGCAGGCCGCGTGGTCGAAGGCGCTGCTGGCGCAGGCCGCGGCCGAGATGACCGTGCCCTGCCGCATCGGCGACTACACCGACTTCTACACCGGCATCCACCACGCGACCACCATCGGCAAGCTGTTCCGCCCCGACCAGCCGCTGATGCCCAACTACAAGTGGGTGCCCATCGGCTACCACGGGCGGGCGTCGTCCATCCGCGTGAGCGGCCAGGTGTTCAAGCGCCCGCAGGGCCAGACCAAGGCGCCCGATGCCGCGGAGCCGAGCTTCGGCCCGTCGAAGCGGCTGGACTACGAGCTGGAGCTGGGCTTCGTGGTGGCGCGCGGCAATGCGCTGGGCGAGCCCATCGCCATCGGCGAGGCCGAGGACCACCTGTTCGGCGTGACGCTGCTCAACGACTGGTCGGCGCGCGACGTGCAGGCCTGGGAATACCAGCCGCTGGGCCCGTTCCTGTCGAAGAGCTTCGCCAGCACGCTGTCGCAGTGGATCGTGACGACCGAGGCGCTGGCGCCCTTCCGCGCGAAGTTCGAGCGGCCCGCCGGCGACCCGCAGCCGTTGCCCTACCTCGACTCGGCAGCCAACCGCGAGAGCGGCGCGCTCGACATCACGCTCGAGGTGCTGCTGCAGACCGAGAAGATGCGCGCAGCCGGCGAAGCGCCCGTGCGCCTGACGCGCGGCAACACGACCGAAGCCGCCTACTGGACGGCCGCGCAACTCATCGCGCACCACACGGTGAACGGCTGCAACTTGCAGCCCGGCGACCTGCTGGGCTCGGGCACGCTGTCGGGGCCGAAGCCCGATGAAGCGGGCTCGCTGATCGAGCTCACGCAAGGCGGCAAGCAGCCAATCACGCTGCCCAACGGCGAGAAGCGCACGTTCCTGGAGGACGGGGACACGCTGGTGATCCGCGGGTACTGCGAGCGTGCGGGCGCGGTGCGCATCGGGCTGGGCGAGGTGAGCGGCACGGTGGTTTGAGGATGGGTTCCCTCTTCCGCTTGCGGAAGAGGGCCAGGGTGAGGGCCGACGGCCTCACGACATCGCGCGGTCTTCGTTGCCGCTGACCCTCACCCCAACCCTCTCCCGCAAGCGGGAGAGGGGGCAAGGCATCAGGGACGAATTCAGCGCAGCAGGGCTCTGTGTTGTCCCCTCTCCCGCTCGCGGGAGAGGGCTAGGGTGAGGGCCGACGGCTCCACAACATCGCGCGAGCTCGATCGCCGCGTGCCCCACCCCAACCATCCCCCGGAAGGGGAGGGAGCAAGGCATCAGGGGCGAATTCATCGCAGCGGGGCTCTGTGTTGTCCCCTCTCCCGCGAGCGGGAGAGGGCTAGGGTGAGGGCTGACGGCCCCACAACATCGCGCGAGCTCGATCGCCGCATGCCCCCACCCCGCCCCTCCCCCGGAAGGGGAGGCAGCAACACATCAGGGTGCATTCACCGGCGTTGCCACCGGCGCCGGCCACGACACTTCCGTCGCCACGCGCGGCTTGCCGATCGGCGCGGTCGCCTTGCCGGTCTTGATCGCCGCCAGGTCGGCTTCGCTCGGGTACTGGTTCGCGAGCCAGTAGTCGAACACGCGGCGCGCAATGGGGGCCGCGGCGCCCGCGCCCCAGCCGGCGTTCTCCACGATCACGGCAATCGCGATCTTCGGGTCGTTCACCGGCGCGAAGCCCATGAACAACGCGTGGTCGCGCTGGTGCTCCTCGAGCGCGCGGGCGTTGTACTTGGTGTTCTGCGCCTGCGTCACGGCCTGCGCCGTGCCGGTCTTGCCGGCGGCCTGGTAGAGCGCGCCGGCGAACACGCCGCGCGCGGTGCCGCTGGTCACCACGCTGGTCAGGCCCTCGCGGATCACCGAGATGGCCGCGGGCGTGTAGCCCAGGTTTTCCGCCGGCACCGGCGGCAGCGGGATGACCTGCCCGCTCACGGTGTTGCGCGTGGCCAGCACCAGGTGCGGCTTGTGCTTGATGCCGCCGTCGGCCACGATCGACGTGGCCTGCGCCAGCTGCAGCATCGTGAAGGCGTTGTAGCCCTGGCCGATGCCCAGCGAGATGGTCTCGCCCGCGTACCACTTCTTCTGCTCGGGGCGCTTGTAGGTGTTGCGCTTCCACTCGGTGCTGGGCAGCACGCCGCGCACCTCGCCGCCCAGGTCGATGCCGGTGATCTGGCCAAAGCCCAGCGGCTTCATGGCGTCGTGGATCATGTCCACGCCCATCTCGTTGGCCAGCGAATAGAAATAGATGTTGCTCGACAGCTGGATGGCGCGGCGCATGTCCACGCCGCCCAGGTTGCCTTCGGGGCTGCCGAAGCGGTGGCCGCCGAAGTTGAAGTAGCCGGGGTCGTTCACCACCACGCTGGGGCCGCGCTTGCCGGTCTGCAGCGCGGCCAGCGCCATGAAGGGCTTGTAGGTGGAACCGGGCGGGTAGGTGCCGCGCAGCGCACGGTTCAGCAAAGGCTTGTCGAGCGACTCGGTCAGCGCCGCCCAGCTCTCGTTGTCGATGCCCTCGACGAACAGGTTCGGGTCGAACGTGGGCTTGCTCACGAAGGCCAGCACCTCGCCGGTCTTGGGGTCGATGGCCACCACCGCGCCGCGCCGCTCGCCGAACATGTCTTCGACCAGCTTCTGCAGCTTGATGTCCAGCGCCAGCATCACGGTGTTGCCCGGCGTGGCCGGGTGGCTCGCCAGGCGGCGCACGGCGCGCCCGCCGGCCGAGGTTTCCATCTGCTCGACGCCGGTCTGGCCGTGCAGCGTCTTCTCGTAGCTCTGCTCGATGCCCAGCTTGCCGATGTAGTCGGTGCCCTTGTAGTTGGCCTGGTCTTCCTCGTCCCAGTCTTCCATCGCGGTCTTCTCGCGCTGGTTGATGCGCCCGATGTAGCCGAGCACGTGCGAGGCCAGCTCGCCCTGCGGGTAGTTGCGGAACAGGCGCGCCTTGATCTCCACGCCCGGAAAGCGGTAGCGCTGGGCCGCGAAGCGCGCGACCTCTTCGTCGCTCAGGCGGGTGCGGATCGGAATGGAGTCGAAGCTGCGCGAGTCTTCGCGCAGGCGCTTGAAGCGGCGGCGGTCGCGCGGCGACACCTCGAGCACCTGGGTCAGGCTGTCGATGGTCTCGTCGACGTCGCTCACCTTCGAGGGCGTGATCTCCAGCGTGTAGGCCGAGTAGTTCGAGGCCAGCACGATGCCGTTGCGGTCGAGGATGAGCCCGCGGTTGGGCACCACCGGCACCACGGCCGTGCGGTTGCTCTCGGCCTGCTCGGCCAGGTCTTCGTGACGCGTGACCTGCAGGTAGATGAGCCGCGCGCACAGCAGGCTGAAGGCGAACAGCACGGCCAGCCCGATGACGATCACGCGGCGCTTGAAGCGCGCGAGGTCGGCGGCGACGTTGCGGATTTCGGTCATGGCGGTGCGAGCTTAGGCGCGTGCAAGTGCGAAGGCAAATGGCGAAGGCAATGGCGGAGGCAAATGCCAGGAACGGCGCAGGCAGGACTTAGAGGGGGCGGTTCTCGTCCGGTTCCGGGGTGCGGCGCTGCGGGGCCAGCAACAGTGCTGTCACCAGGGGCCAGAGGGCCGCCTCGATGGCCGGCGAGATCAGCACCGCCCAGCCCGGGAACACGCCGCCGCCGATCAGCCGCGTGACCACCTCGATGAGCTGCGACAGCGCGAACAGCGGCAGCACCTGCAGCGCCTGCGACAGCACCGGGTACCACAGCAGGCGCCGGTGGATGGTGATCGCGAAGAAGCCCAGCGTGGTGTACGAGAGCGCGTGCTGGCCCAGCATCGACGACTGGTGCACGTCCATGAACAGGCCGAACACGAAGGCCGCGCCGATGCCCACGCGCATCGGCTGGTGCACGCCCCAGAACACGATGACCAGCGCGAGCAGGTCGGGCATCCACACGGCGCGGCCGATCGGAATCAGGTTGACCAGCGCCGCCGCGATGAGGCTGGTCCACATGAAGACCGGGCTCACGGGCAGCAGCAGCTGCTGTTGGCCGGGGCGCTTGATCATCGGCGTTCCCCCTGCTTCTTTTCGTTCTTGCCCGCGCCGGGCTTGCCTTCCGGGCGCTTGCGCTGCACGGTGGCGGGCGCGGCCGGCGGCGGCGCGGCCGGTGTGCCGGTGGGTGCCAGCACGAGCACGTAGCGCGCGGCCGTCACATGGGCCAGCGGCACGCAGTAGATGCGCGCGAAGGCCGAGTCGGCGCGCCGCTCGATGCGATCGATCTTCGCCACCGGCAGGCCGGCGGGATAGATGCCGTCGACGCCGCTGGTGGACAACAGGTCGCCCTCCTGCAGGTCGGCGTTGGCTGCCATGAAACGTAGTTCCAGTCCGCCGCCGTGCGCCGAGGCGTCGCCGAAGGCCACGCTGCGCACACCGGTGCGGGTGTTCTGCACGGGAATGGACAGGTCGCGGTCGATCACCAGCGTGACCTCGCTCGTGAAGGGCAGCACCTGCGTGACCTGGCCGAGCACGCCGCGCGAATCGATCACCGGCGAGCCCGCGGCCACGCCCTGGGCCAGGCCCTGGTCGATGACGATCTTGCGGGTGTAGGGGTCGGCCGCGTCGTACAGCACCTCGGCCGCGCGGCCCGGCGTGGTGGTGGCCTGGCGCAGTTCGAGCAGTTCGCGCAGGCGGGCGTTGTCCTGCGCCAGCGTGTCGGCCTGGGCGGCGCGCTCGGCCTGCATCATGAGCGCCTTGCGGGCGTCGTCCTCGTTGCGCTGCGCGGTCTGCAGGTCTTCGAAGTAGCGCCCGCCGCCCAGCACCGCCTGCACCGGCTTCAGCGCCACCCATTGCACCGGGTACAGCACCGCGCCGATGGCCGCGCGCACGGGCTGCACGATATGAAAGCGTGCATCGGCCACCATGAGGAACAGGGCGAGCGCGCCGAAGAAGATCAGCTTGCTGAGCGCCGACTGCCCCTGGTTGAACAAGGGTGGCGCTGTGCGATCGAGCGTGCCCAGAGGCATGAGTTCAGACCCGGCGGTGGTGCGGAATCAAATAACAAAAAGCCGGCCTGCGCAAGCAGAGGCCGGCGATGAGGACTGGGGGCCCTTCACTCGCTCGTGAAGATGCTTCCAAGTCGGTCCATGCGCTCCAGCGCGATGCCGCAACCGCGCACCACGCAGGTCAGCGGGTCTTCGGCCACCAGCACCGGCAGGCCGGTTTCCTCGGCCAGCAGGCGGTCGAGGTCGCGCAGCAGCGCGCCGCCGCCGGTGAGCATCATGCCGCGCTCGGCAATGTCGGCGCCCAGCTCGGGCGGCGTCTGCTCCAGCGCGTTCTTCACGGCGGAGACGATGTTGTTCAGCGGATCGGTCAGGGCTTCCAGCACTTCGTTGCTGCTGATGGTGAAGCTGCGCGGCACGCCTTCGGAAAGGTTGCGGCCCTTGACTTCCATTTCCTTGACTTCGGAGCCCGGGAAGGCCGAGCCGATGTTCTTCTTGATGACTTCGGCCGTCGGCTCGCCGATCAGCATGCCGTAGTTGCGGCGGATGTAGTTGATGATGGCTTCGTCGAAGCGGTCGCCGCCCACGCGCACGGAGCCCTTGTAGACCATGCCGCCCAGGCTGATGACGCCCACTTCGGTGGTGCCGCCGCCGATGTCCACCACCATCGAGCCCGAGGCCTCGCTGACGGGGAGGCCGGCGCCGATGGCCGCGGCCATGGGTTCTTCGATGAGGTAGACCGCCGTGGCGCCGGCCGCTTCGGCCGCGTCCTTGATGGCGCGGCGCTCGACCTGGGTCGAGCCGCAGGGCACGCAGATGATGATGCGCGGGCTCGGCGTGAGCAGCGTGCGCGGGTGCACCATCTTGATGAACTGCTTGATCATCTGCTCGGTGATCACGAAGTCGGCGATCACGCCGTCCTTCATCGGGCGGATCGCCTCGATGTTGCCGGGCACCTTGCCCAGCATGGCCTTGGCCTCGCGGCCCACGGCCTGGATCACCTTCTTGCCGTGCGGGCCGCCTTCATGGCGAATGGCCACGACGGACGGCTCGTCCAGCACGATGCCCTTGTTGCGGGCGAAGATCAGGGTGTTGGCGGTGCCGAGGTCGATCGCAAGGTCGGTGGAAAAGTACCGACGGAAAGCTCCAAACATGTGCGGAATCCTCTGAGCACGGCCTGCGCATCGGCAGGTCGTCGCTCTATTTTTTGGGTCGTTTGACGGGGTGAATTGATCGTTTTTGGCGCAAAAGCCGGCGCGTTCGCGGGGGTTGCGGCAAAGGCGGGATAATACCCGAATCCCCTCTGATTCCTGTATTAGCACCCGCCTCGCGGTGCGATTAGCTTCGCTTTTTTAGCGTCCCGCACTTATGTCACTTTCCGCTTCCGATATTGCGCGCATCGCCTCGCTGGCGAGGCTGCAGCTGGCCTCCGACGAAAGCGAGCGCATGCTCAGCCAGATCAACGGCTTCTTCGACCTGGTCGAACGCATGCGCTCCGTGGACACCACCGGCATCGAGCCGCTGGCCCACCCCGTGGCCGCCCTCGAGGACATCACGCTGCGCCTGCGCGACGACGTGGTGAGCGAGCCCAACAACCGCGAAGCCAACCAGAAGAGCGCCCCCGCCGTCGAAGCCGGCCTGTTCCTCGTGCCCAAGGTGATCGAATGACGACAAGCGCTGAACTGCACCAGATGAGCGTGGTCGCGCTGGCCAAGGCGCTGGCCGAACGCAAGGTGTCGGCCGTGGAAGCCTCGCAGGTGTTCCTGGGCCGCATGAAGGCCCACGAATCGCTCGGCACCTTCGTCGACGTGAACGAGGAAACCACGCTGGCCCAGGCCCGCGCGGCCGACGCCCTCATCGCCGCGGGCAACGCCCCGGCGCTGGCCGGCGTGCCCATTGCGCACAAGGACATCTTCGTCACCGCCGATTTCGCCACCACCGCCGGCTCGAAGATGCTCGCGGGCTACCGCTCGCCCTTCGACGCCACCGTGGTGCGCCGCCTGGCCGAGGCCGGCGCGGTCACGCTGGGCAAGCTGAGCTGCGACGAGTTCGCCATGGGCTCGGCCAACGAGAACGTCGCCGTGCCCGCCGTGGGCCACGACAAGGCCGTGCCCGTGCAGAACCCCTGGAACCGCGAGCGCATTCCGGGCGGTTCGTCCGGCGCCAGCGCCGCGGCCGTTGCCGCACGCCTGGCCCCCGCGGCCACCGGCACCGACACCGGCGGCTCCATTCGCCAGCCCGCGTCGTTCTGCGGCGTGACCGGCATCAAGCCGACCTACGGGCGCGCCTCGCGCTACGGCATGGTGGCGTTCGCGTCCAGCCTCGACCAGGCTGGCCCGATGGCCCGCTCCGCCGAAGACTGCGCGCTGCTGCTGTCGGCCTTCTGCGGCCCCGATCTCGACCGCGATTCCACCTCGCTCGACAAGCCCGCAGAAGACTTCGGCCGCTCGCTGAACGATTCGCTCGACGGCCTGCGCATCGGCGTCCCCAAGGAATTCTTCGGCGACGGCGTGGCACCGGGCGTGCGCGCGGCCATCGACGCGGCGCTGGCCGAATACGAGAAGCTCGGCGCCAGGCGCGTCGAGGTATCGCTGCCGCGCACCGAGCTGTCGATTCCCGTGTACTACATCCTGGCCGCGGCCGAGGCCTCGAGCAACCTGAGCCGCTTCGACGGCGTCAAGTTCGGGCACCGCGCCAAGCAGTACAAGGACCTGGCCGACATGTACGAGCGCACGCGCGCCGAAGGCTTCGGCGACGAAGTGAAGCGCCGCATCATGATCGGCACCTACGTGCTGAGCCACGGCTACTACGACGCCTACTACCTGCAGGCGCAGAAGGTGCGCCGCATGATCGCCGACGACTTCCAGCAGGCCTTCACGCAGTGCGACGTCATCGCCGGCCCGGCCGCGCCCACCACCGCGTGGAAGCTCGGCGAGCATGGTGACGACCCTGTGGCCGACTACCTGGCCGACATCTTCACGCTGCCTGCGTCGCTGGCCGGCCTGCCCGGCATGAGCGTGCCCGCGGGCTTCGACGGCGGCATGCCCGTGGGGCTGCAGCTGATCGGCAACTACTTCGGCGAAGCCAGGCTGCTCAACGCAGGCCACCGCTTCCAGCAGGCCACCGACTGGCATGCACGCACGCCGGAGGGCTTCTGACATGAGCGAGACCGTGAACACATTCGAAGCACAACAACAAGGCCGCCCGACCGGCCCGCTGGTGCGCGGCTATGAAGTCATCATCGGCTTCGAGACGCACGCCCAGCTGTCGACCGCCAGCAAGATCTTCAGCCGCGCCTCCACCGCCTTCGGCGCCGAGCCCAACACGCAGGCCTGCGCGGTCGACCTGGCGCTGCCGGGCACGCTGCCGGTGATGAACAAGGGCGCGGTCGAACGCGCCATCAAGCTCGGCCTGGCGCTGGGCTCGCACATCGCGCCGCGCAGCGTGTTCGCGCGCAAGAACTACTTCTACCCCGACCTGCCCAAGGGCTACCAGATCAGCCAGTTCGAGATCCCGGTGGTGCAGGGCGGCTCGGTGTCGTTCTTTCTCGGCGAAGAAAAGAAGACAGTGCGCCTGGTGCGCGCCCACCTCGAGGAAGACGCGGGCAAGTCGCTGCACGAGAACTTCATCGGCCAGAGCGGCATCGACCTGAACCGCGCCGGCACGCCGCTGCTGGAGATCGTGACCGAGCCCGACATGCGCTCCACCGCCGAGGCCGTGGCCTATGCGCGCGAGCTGCACAAGATCGTCACCTGGATCGGCATCTGCGACGGCAACATGCAGGAAGGCAGCTTCCGCTGCGACGCCAACGTGTCGGTGCGCAAGCCCGGCGACAGGCTGGGCACGCGCCGCGAGATCAAGAACCTCAACAGCTTCAAGCACATGCAGCAGGCGATCGACTATGAGATCCGCTGGCAGATCGAGGAGATCGAGGACGGCCGCAAGATCGAGCAGGCCACGGTGCTGTTCAACACCGACACCGGCGAGACGCGCGCCATGCGCGCCAAGGAAGACTCGGCCGACTACCGCTACTTTCCCGACCCCGACCTTCCGCCGCTGGTGATCGCCGCCGAGTGGATCGAGCGCGTGAAGGCGGCCATGCCCGAGCTGCCGCGCGCCACCGCCGAGCGCTATGCGCGCGACCACGGCCTGTCGGAATACGACGCCGCGCAGCTCACGCAGAGCGCGGCGCTGGCCGGCTACTTCGACGAAGCCGTGGGCGCGGGCGCCACGCCCAAGCTCGCGAGCAACTGGATCACCGGCGAGATGGCGCGCCGCCTGAACGCCGCCGAGATCGGCATCGAGGCCGCGCCCGTGAAGGCCCGGCAACTGGCCCAGCTGGTCACGCGCATCGCCGACGGCACGCTGCCCAACAACGCCGCGCGCCAGGTGTTCGACGCCCTGTGGACCGGCGAAGGCAGCGACGTCGACGCGATCATCGAGGCGAAAGACCTGAAGCCGATGGCCGACACCGGCGCGCTCGACAAGATCCTCGACGAGGTGATCGCCAAGAACGCGAAGAACGTCGAGGAATACCGCGGCGGCAAGGAGAAGGCGCTGAACGGCCTCGTGGGCCAGGTCATGAAGGCCAGCGGCGGCAAGGCGAACCCCGCGCAGGTCACCGAGCTGCTGAAGGCCAAGCTGGGCTGAACCCGGCCGACCGGGGCCTTGCGCAATGGCTTGCGCAGGGCCCCGGCACTGTCACCGGTTGGTGCCGCCGTTCTGCGGCGACCACAGCGCTTTCAGGCGAATGCGCTCTTCGTCGAAGCGCGCGTTCACCCGCTTCTTCTCGTCTTCCTGCTCCGCGATGAAGCGGTTCTGCACGGCCACGCTCTGCGTGTTGTCCTCGAGCTTGCGGCGCACCGAGCCGGGCGCCTTGCTCGGGTCCTGCTTGTAGAACTCCATCTCCTCGTCGACCTTCTTGCGGTCTTCGGCCAGCTCGGCGATGCGCTTGCGCGCCGCCTGGGTCACGGCGTCGACCTGCGCCAGCGCCTCCGAGCGCTCGCGGTCGTGCGTGGTGGCGTTGGGGTAGCGCACCAGCAGCGCGCGCTCGCGGCGGCGCTCGTCGGTGATGCGCGCGGCCTGCACCGCGGCTTCGCGGGCGCGGTCTTCGCGCTCCTGCAGCTCGCGCGCCGTGTAGGTCGGCTCGACCTTGCGGCGAATCGAGCCGCTGGGATTCAGCTCGCGCTGCTCGCGGTCGCTGCACTCGGCAATGGGCCGGTCGGCCGTCAGCGTGCGCCCGCGTGCGTCGGTGCAGGTGTAGATGCTGGGGCCCGCGCCGTCCACGCTCTTCGGCTGCGCATGCAACGCGCCGCCGGAGCCCAGGAACGACAGAAGCACAAGAAACGAAGTCGCCGCTGCCCGCAGGCGAGTCGGATGGCCGTGATCGCGTGCGTGCATGCGGGCCTTGCCTCAGCTGGCGCCGTAGCGGGTGCGGTAGGCCAGCACCCGCTCGTGGTGCGCGCCCAGGTCGGCGGCGGCGTTGCCCGCGAGGTAGTTCAGCAGGTCGTCCAGCGTGGCGATGGCGAACACCGCCAGGCCGAGCTGGTTGCGCACGTACTGCACGGCGCTGTGGTCCACGTCGACCCCGTTCTCGGTGGCTTTCTCCTGCCGGTCGAGCGCGATGGCCACGGCATGCGGCGTGGCGCCCGCGGCCTGGATGGCGGCAATGGATTCACGCACCGCGGTGCCGGCCGACATGACGTCGTCCACGATCAGCACGCGGCCCTTCAGCGGCGCGCCCACCAGGTTGCCGCCCTCGCCGTGGGCCTTGGCTTCCTTGCGGTTGTAGGCAAAGGGGTAGTTGCGCCCGCGGCGCGCCAGCTCGGCGGCCACCGTGGCGCCCAGCGGAATGCCCTTGTAGGCGGGGCCGAAGATCATGTCGAATTCGAGCCCGCTCTCGATGATGCGGTCTGCATAGAATCCGGCCAGACGGGCGATCTTGGCGCCGTCGTCGAAGAGCCCGGAATTGAAGAAATAAGGGCTCATTCGCCCGGCCTTCGTCTTGAATTCGCCGAAGCGCAGCACGCCGGCATCCAACGCAAACTGGACGAAGTCCTGTGCGACCGCGCTGCTTTTCTCACTCTCTACAGCCATCGGAAATTCCTTGTGTTCAAACTGACCAGTCTCAATCTCAATGGCCTGCGTTCGGCCGCTACCAAAGGCGTGGCCGACTGGGTGGCCGAACTTGCGCCGGATTGTATTTGCATGCAGGAGATCCGGGTCCAGGCCAGCGACATCGAAGGCCGTTTCGAGGAGATGGCGGGCCTGAAGGGCCACTTCCACTTCGCCGAGAAAAAAGGCTACGCCGGCACCGCCATCTACACCAAGCACGCACCGAGCCAGGTCGTGGTGGGCTGGGGCGACGCCGAGTTCGACGCCGAGGGCCGCTACCTGGAGCTGCGCTTCGACACGCCCAGCCGCAAGTTCTCCGTCATCAGCTGCTACTTTCCGAGCGGCAGTTCGGGCGAGGAGCGCCAGGAGGCCAAGTTCCGCTTCCTGAAAGGCTTTTTCCCGCACCTGATCGCGCTGAAGAAGGAGCGCGAGTTCGTGCTGTGCGGCGACATCAACATCGCGCACAAGGAAATCGACCTGAAGAACTGGCGCGGCAACCGCAAGAACAGCGGCTTCCTGCCCGAGGAGCGCGACTGGATGACCAAGCTGCTCGACGCCGGCACCGACGGCGCGGGCCTGGTGGACGTGTACCGCATGCTCAAGCCCGACACCACCGACGAGGCCTACACCTGGTGGAGCAACCGCGGCCAGGCCTACGCGAACAACGTGGGATGGCGGCTGGACTACCACCTGGCCACGCCGGCCATCGGCGCGCTGGCGCGCACCGAGGCGATCTACAAGACCATCAAGTTCAGCGACCACGCGCCGATCACGGTGGAGTACGACTTCACGCTGTAAGGCCCCGGCTGGAGGCCCCTTCCAACTCCCCAGCTTCCCAGCTTCCTAGCCGCAGCAGCCGCCGATCCGCCCGCTGCGGTAGAACGGCCCGAGGTCCTCGGCCAGCGCCTTGACGGTCTCGCGCCACGACAGCGCGCCTGCCGCGTCCGCCGCCAGCGCGCCGCGCATGCGCGCCAGCAGCTCGGCGCGCAACGCGGGCTCGTCGATGCCCAGCACGCGCCCCCGGTCGACCACCCGCCGCCCGCCGACCAGCACCTTGGCGATGTGGCTGCCGTTGGCGCGCGCCAGCAGCAGGTCGAGCGGGTCGGTCTCGGCGAAGAGCGCGTCGTCGTCGAGCGCATCCCAGTCCAGCAACACGATATCCGCCGGCGCGCCGGGTGCGATGCGCCCGCTTTGCCTACCCCACGCGCCGCCGCCGCGCACGCTGCGCGGCCCGTTGCCCGAGGCGAACGCCCAGAGCTGCTCGCGCGTCATCGTGGTGTCGTAGCCCCAGCCGCGGTGCAGCGAATACGCCAGCCGCATCTCGCGCAGCGCGTCGTCGTCTTCGTCGAAGGCCATGCCGTCCAGCCCCATGGCCACGCGGCAGCCGTGCTTCAGCATCTCGGGCACCGGGGCGATGCCCGATTTCAGGCCCAGGTTGGAGCTGGTGTTGACCGCGATGGTCGCGCCGCGCTCGGCAATCAACGCCAGCTCTTCCGGCCGGGCCCAGGCGCAGTGCGCGAGCGTGAGGCGCGGCGTCAGCAGCCCGATGTCGTCCAGGAAGCGCACGATGCCGCCGGGGTGGTTGGCATCGGCCCAGTCGCGCTGGTAGCGCGTTTCGAGCAGGTGCATGTGCACCGGGCGGCCCGTGTCGGCCGACGCCCGCGCGATGGCCTCGAGCAACGGCGTGCTGCACCACTGCACGGCCGCCGGGCCGTACTGCACCGTCACGTGGCCAGCGTGGCCGCCCTCTTCCACCCTGCGAGCGACCTCGTCGACCAGCGCGAGCTGCTGCGCCGGCGACACCGGCTTCACCGCGAGCCTTTCGGCAACCGCATCGCGAATGCCCGGGCGCAGCGCCGACAGCACCGCCGCGTCGTCGCAGTAGGCGATGCCATGGCGGTCGCGCATGGCCACTGCAAAGCCGATGCGCACGCCCACGTCGCGTGCCGCGCGCGCCACCGCGGCCGCTTCGTCGGCATAGGCCATGCCGCCCTGCACGCGTGTGTAGTGGACCATCAGGTTCGCGACGCCGTGGCGCACCGAGCGGGCGAACGACGTGGCGGCGCACAGGTACGGGTCCATGCCCGGCACCACGCCCAGGAACGGCAGCCAGCTCTCCAGCGGCTGGCCGAAAGCGCCCAGCGTGGCGCTGCGGAAAGTGCGCGCATGGTCGTGCGCGTTGGCCAACGCGGGCAGCGCGAGCAGGCGCGGCGCGCTGCTGGCGGCTAGGTCCGGCAACGGCGCGACCGACCGGATGCCGCCGCCTTCCAACGCGATGCGCATGCCGCGTTGCGCAGGCTGCACGCCGGGGTCGGCCAGCAACCAGGCGCAGTCGATGTGTTCTTCAGGCGTGCGAGCGAGCATGGCGCTTCCTTCGTTGTCGGTTGGGCGCCCTGGCTACGGTTGCAGCGCGGCGACCTTGCGCTCCGCCAGCGGCGGCAGGAAGCGCCGGTCGAACACCTCGCCAGCGGCAGGCGCGTTCGCCAGTTCGAACGCCTCCTTCACCTGCCCGACGGCACGCGCCATGCGCGCGTCGTTCACATCGCCCAGCCCGGCGGCGGCGACTTCGGGCGTGAGCATGACGGTGCGCAGCGTGTAGAGCAACCGCCGTTTCTCCAGCGCCGCGTTCAGCAGCGGCTCGCGCTTCATGAGCGCGGCAATGGCGGCGTCGGGGTCGGCCACGGTGTCGCGCACCGCCTTGTGGATGGCACGCACCAGCCCGGCCACGGCCTGTGGCTTGTCTTTCAGGAACTGGCGCGACACCACCACGCCGTTGCCGTACAGGTCGACACCGTGGTCCGCGTAGTGGAACCAGCGGATGTCCTTGTCGGGGTCCACGCCCTGCGCCACCAGGTTCATGTAGCTGGTGACCGAGAACACGGCCGAGCCTTCGACATGGTCCTTCAGCAGCATCTGCTCCTGCAGGTTGGGCGCCATGTTCGTCCACTTGACCTTGGCCGCGTCCACGCCGCTGCGCGCCGCCATCAGCGGGAACATGCGCAGCGCGGCGCCGCCGGCCGGCGAGCCCAGCGTGCGGCCTTCCAGGTCCTTCAGCGTGCGAACGGGGCTGCTGGCCTTCACGATGAGCGCGAACGGCGCGCGGTTGTAGACCATGTAGACCATCACGGGCGCGGCGCCCGGCTTGGCAGCGGCGTTCTGGATGACCGCGTTGACGTCGCCGAAGCCCGCGTCGTAGGCGCCGGCCATCACCTTGGTCACGGCAGCCGCGGAGCCGTCGCCCTGGTCGATGGCGACCGCGAGGTTTTCCGCGGCGAAGTAGCCGCGGTCTTCGGCGAGGTAGTACCAGGCGTGCACGCCCTGCAGCTTCCAGTCGAGCACGAAGCGCACGGGCGTGAGCGGCTGGGCGCGCGCCTGGCGCGCGGGCAACGCCGCGAGCGACGAACCCAGGGCCGCCGACAAGGCGACGACCGCCTTGCGGCGGGATACGGAAAAGGTCATGAGCGGCTCCGGAGAATGAATCGGCAAGCGAATCAGCGGGTGAATCGGCGAATGAATCGGCGGATGAATCAGAGGGCTTCGAAAAGCACGTCCTGCGCGCCCTCCCACAGCACCTTGTTGCCGAGCGCGCGCAGCTGTTCGCGCCCTTCGACGATGGTGAGGAAGTGGTTGCCCGCCAGCGTGCCCATCTTGCTGGCGAAGCTGCAGGCGCCGTAGGCCAGGATGATCTCGGTCTCGCTGTAGCCGCCGGGGTAGAACAGCACGTCCCCCACCGACGGATGGCTGGTGTGGTTCTCGAAGCCCACGCCCAGTTCGAAATCGCCCAGCGGCACCCAGCAGCCTTCGCCGCTCCAGCGCACGTGGACCAGCTTCTGCGCGAAGGGCAGCAGCTTGCGGAAGGCCGCGACGGTGCGCGGTGCGTCGGGGTGCGTCTGCGCCACGAAGCGCAGGCCGCCGGCGGTGATGCGGATGAGGTCGTTCATTTCTTGCCTTTTCACCTTGTCGTGGCCGTCATGCCATGGCCGTGTCGGTCTTGCGCTGGGCCCAGCCCGTCATGCGCCGCTCGACCAGCGAGGACACGGCATACAGCGCCACCCCCATCGCTGCGAGCAGGAAGAGCCCGGCGAACACCATCGGCACGTCGAAGTTGCCGCTGGCGATCATCATCACCGTGCCGATGCCCTTGTTGGCCGCCACCGTCTCGCTCAGCACGGTGCCCACGAAGGCCAGCGTGATCGCGATCTTCAGCGAGGCGAACAGGTAGGGCAGCGCGCGCGGCAGGCCCACGTTCCACAGGATGTCGCGCTTTCTCGCGCCCAGCACGCGCAGCACGTCCTCCAGCTCGGGCTCGGTGCTCGCCAGGCCGGTGGCCACGTTCACCACCACCGGAAAGATGCTGATCACCATCGAGGTCAGGATGGCCGGCACCGTGCCCGCGCCGAACCACACCACGAACAGCGGCACCACCGCCACCTTGGGAATGCTCGAGAAGCCCACCAGCAGCGGGTACGTCACGTCGTAAGCCAGCTTCGACGAGCCGATCACCACGCCCACCACGATGCCCGCTCCCACGCCGAGCACGAAGCCGGCCAGCGTGGTGTAGAGCGTCTGCACGGTGTGCGGCCACAGCAGCGGCATCTTCTGCAGCAGCACCATCGCGATCTGGCTCGGGCGCGGCAGGATCAGGTCCGACACGCCGAAGGCCAGGCACACCGCTTCCCACAACACGAAGAAGCCGACGAGCGCGCCGGCGGACAGCAGGCGCTGCCGGGTGAGCGGCGCGATCACGCGGCCACCTCTTCGCGTGCTTCCGGCGTGGTGTTGCGGGACGCAGCCTGCGTGGCCTGCGCTGCCTGCGTGGCCTGCGTTGCCTGCGTGGCCTGCGTTGCCTGTGCGATTGCAGGCACCGCATCGCTCTCGCGCCGCGCCTCGGCGATGCGCATGCGCAGCTGCTGCACCAGCGCCGCGAACTCGGGCGCGTAGCTGCTCTCCAGCGTGCGCGGCCGCGCAAAGCCCACGTCGCGCGTTTCCAGGATGCGGCCCGGCCGCGCGCTCATCACGCAGATGCGGTTGGCCAGGTAGGCCGACTCGCGCAGGTCGTGCGTCACCAGCAGCACGGTCGGGCGCCGGGCGATCCACAGCGTCTGCATGATGTCCCACAGCTCCTCGCGCGTGAACTGGTCGAGCGCGCCGAAGGGCTCGTCGAGCAGCAGCAGCTCGGGCTCGTGCACCAGCGCGCGGCACAGCGAGGCGCGCTGCAGCATGCCGCCCGAGAGCTGCCACGGCCGCTTATCGCCGAAGCCCTTCAGGCCCACCTGCGCCAGCAGCGCGTCGGCGCGCTCGGCGTACTCGCCGCGCTTCTTGCTGCGGTAGTGCTGGCGAAAGGGCTCGACGATCTTCAGCGGGATCATCACGTTCTCGCGGATCGTGAGCCACGGCAGCATCGTCGGGTTCTGGAAGGCCAGGCCGATGCGAAGGCGCGGCGCCTGCGAGGCATGCGCGCCCGCCGCGGCCACCGTGCCGGCCGCGCCCACCTCGCGCCCGCCGGCAATCACCGCGCCCGCGCTCGGCCGCAGCAGGCCCGCCACCAGCTTCAGGATGGTCGACTTGCCGCAGCCGCTGGGCCCCACCAGCGCGACGAAGTCGCCCTTGTCGATGTCCAGCGTCGTGTGGTCCAGCGCGATGGTGCCGCCGCCATAACGGAGCATCACGTCGGACAGTTGGATGAATGCGTTGCCCATGAAGGTCATTCAGGAAGAGAGGGAAGAACTGGCGAGGGAAGAACTGGCCGCCGCGTCGTCCATCCGCAGGATGGCGGCCACCGGCCCGCCGCCCGCGGGCCCCTGGTGCTCGGCGCCGCCCGACACGTACAGCGCCGTGTGGCCGGCCACCGAGGCCAGCACGCCGCCCACCACGGCGCGCGCGTGGCGCGTCGAGTGGATGTCGGAGTCGTTGAGCATGGTGTGGCGCGCGTCGCGCACGCGGCCGTCGGGGCTGGCCTCGGCCTTGGCGAGCAGGTTCACCAACCGTGCGGACAGGGCCTGCGCATCGCGCTCCGCGTCGAGCCCGAAGGCATCGCGCAGAAGCGCGCGCACGCTGGCCGCATCGATCGCGTCGCGCATCACCGCATGGGCGATGCGAAACGCCGAGGCGCTGCCTTGCGCCTCGCCGAGCACGATGACCACGTTGCCCTCGAGCTCGATGCCGGCCGAGGCCGAGGCACGCGCCGAGAACAGGCCCCAGTCGCTCATCACGCTCGCATCGGTGATGTCGCCGCGCGCGACTTCGCCCAGCGCCACCGCCACGCCGAGTGCCGAGGCGCCGCGCGAATAGCCCATCGACTCGTAGCTGTCGTGGGTCACGGGCGCGGCCCCGCGCGCCAGTGCCGCCGACACCTTGGCCGACGTGAGCAGCGGGCACTTGACCTGCACGAAGTGCACGTCGTCGGCGCTGTCGATGCCCGCGTCGCGCATGGCTTCGGCCACCGCCTGCGCCGTGGCGTCGACCTGCGCGGCGCGGCCCATTTCTTCGGGCAGGAAGTCGCGCGTGTGCGCCACGCCGACCACCAGGCGCTTGCCCAGGCCGGCCGTCAACTCAGTCACGCCAGGAACCTCGGGCAGCTTGGGCAGCCAGCGCCGCGCGAACACGGTGAAATGTGGCGCCAGCACACCCTCGGTGCCGCCCGACATCACCAGCGCCACGCGCCCGTGCACCGCCTCGGGCGTGCACCCGAGCGCGGGTGCGAGCAGGTGGCACCAGGCGGTGGACGCGTACTCGCGCGTGAAGTCGTTGACGCAGCCGTTGCCTTCGGTCTTGCCCATCACGGCCACGATGTCGGCCGCGACAATCTCGCCCGCGTCGATCAGCGCCTTCACGCCGCTCAGGTCGCCGGGCCCGCGGCAGGGAATGCGCCACACCTGCACCTGCTGCACACGCGCGGCGTTCATGTGGCGCTCCAGTCCACCTCGCCCACCGGCACCGCCGTCGCGGGCACGCCGGGCGGCGTCCGCAGGATGGCGCTGCTGTAGTGCTCGGTGTTGCGCGGCCTGGCCGCGGGCATCTTCTGCACGCCCTTCACCGAACGGCCCCATCCGACCGCGTCGCTCACCAGCTTGCCTTCGCGCATCACGAAGCGCCCGCGCAGCAGCGTGTGCAGCGGGTAGCCCTTGACCGGGCGGCCGTTCCACGGCGAGATCTTGCTGATGCTCTGCAGCCGGTTCTGCGACAGCGTGCCCGCGCGCTGCATGTCGACGAAGGCGATGTCGGCATGCGCGCCGGGCGCGATCACGCCCTTGGTGCCGTACAGGCCCCAGGCCCTGGCCGGGTTCACCGCGCTCCAGCGCACGTAGTCCATCAGGGTGGCGCGTTCGCGGTTCACCTCGGTGAGCATCAGCGGCATCTGCGTTTCCACGCCCGGAAAACCGCAGTCGCAGTCCCAGATGCTCTCGCGCGTCTTCTCCTCGGGCGCGTGCGGCGCGTGGTCGGTGGCGATCATGTCGAGCGTGCCGTCCATCAGCGCGTCCCACAGCGGCTGGTTGTGGCGCGCCTCGCGAATGGGCGGGTTGAGCCGCATCACGCCGCCGAGCTTGAGCATGTGGCCGGTGTTCAGCAGCAGGTACTGCGGGCAGGTCTCGGCCGTCACGTCGACGCCGCGGCGCTTGGCCTCGCGCAGCAGGTAGAGCGAATCGGCCGCGCTGTGGTGCGCGATGTGCACGCGCGCGCCGGTCCACTCGGCCAGCGTGAGCACGCGGCCGATGGCCTCTATCTCGGCCACGGCCGGCCGCGCGGCCAGGTGCGCCATCGCGTCGATGCGCCCGGCCGCCTGCATGTGCTTCTGGCGGCGCTGCAGGATCGACGAGTTCTCCGCATGCACCACCGTGCGAATGCCCAGCGGCGCCAGCTTCTCGAAGCCTTCGAGCAGCGCACCGTCGGTGGGCGCGGGCAGGTTGCCGAAGGTGTTGCCCACAAAGGCCTTGAAGCTGGTGACGCCCGCGTCGAGCAGCTCCTCGAGCCGCTCGACCGTGTCGTCGCCCAGCAGGCCGTGGATGCCGAAGTCGCAGTACGACGACTCGGCCGCCTTCTGCTTCAGCCGCAGCGCCTCCACCGTGCCGGTGGCGGGGTTGGTGTTGGGCATCTCGAACACGGTGGTCACGCCGCCCATGGCGGCGGCGGCCGACCCGGTCTTCCAGGTTTCCTTGTTCGGATAGCCCGGGTCGCGAAAGTGCACGTGGCTGTCGATGGCGCCCGGCAGCAGGTGCAGCCCGTCGGCGCGCATCTCCTGGCGCGCCGGCGGCATGGTGTCGTCGTGGCCGACGGCCACGATGTGCTCGCCGGCGATGGCCACGCTGGCTTCGATGATCTGGTCCGCGGACACGACGCGCGCACCGCGAATGACGAGGTCGACTTCTTTCATGCCGGCCTCCTCAGAGCATCGCCCAGCCGCCGTCGACGGGCAGGTCGACACCGGTGACCTGGCGGGACACATCGCTTGCCATGAAGAGGCAGGCGTTGGCCACGTCCGCGTCGGTGGACACGCGGCGCAGCGCGTAGTCGGCGGCGTGCCGCGTCATTGCCTCTTCCAGCGAAATGCCGAGCTTCTCGGCCATGTCGGCACACACCTTCTCGCGAAAGCGCGGCCCGTCGACCATGCCCGGCGCCACGCAGTTCACGTTGATGCCGTAGGGCCCGGCCTCCAGCGCGAAGCTCTTGGTGATGCCGCGCAGGCCCCACTTGGAAGCCGAGTACGCCATGCGGCCGGCGCGCCCGCGCATGCCGAAGGTGCCGCCCACGTTCACCACCTTGCCGCTGCGCCGTTCGATCATCGAAGGCAGCACGGCACGCATGGTATTGAAGCAGCCGGTCATGTTGAGCTGCACGATCTCGTCGAACTCGGCGCTCGTGGTTTCCCAGCCGGTCTTTCCGATGGGGCCCGAGCCGCCGGCCACGTTGACCAGCACGTCGATGCGGCCGAAGGCCTCCAGCGCGTGCGCGGCCAGGGCCTCGGTCTGCGCGCCCACGGTCAGGTCGCAGGGCACCACCACGGCTTGCACGCCGAGCGCGCGCGCCTCGGCGGCCACGGGTTCGATGGCGCCGGTGTCGCGCCCGGCCAGCACCAGCTTCGCGCCTTCGCGCGCGAAGGCCAGCGTCACGGCGCGCCCCATGCCCTTGGCCGGGCCGGTGATGAGCGCCACCTTGTCCTTGAGTTGCAGGTCCATGTCGTTTCTCTCTTTCAGTTCAATGCGTTCAATGTCCTGGAGGGGCGGTCGGCGCGCGCGGGCAGGAAGCCGCGGTCGAACACCTCGGCCGGGGTCGGCGTGCGCGGCAGCTGGTTGGCATCGACCACGATGTCGATGCCTTTCTTCAGCCGCGCGTCGTCCACGTCGCCCAGGCCGATGCGGGCCACCTCGGGGTGGCTCATGTCGTTGCGCAGGGTTGCGAAAAGCTTTTCCTTCTCGACCTCGCGCTTGAGCAGCGGCTCGCGCTTCATGACGTGGTCGATGCCCATGTCGGGGTCGGCAATGACCTCCTTTACCGCGCGGTTCAGCGCCTTCACGAAGCCTTGCACCGCCTTCGGGTTGTCCTTGACGAAGGCGCGCGAGAAGAACACCGCGTTCGAATACAGGTCCATGCCGTGGTCGCCGTAGCGAATGAAGCGCAGGTCTTTCGCCGGGTCGAGGCCCATCGCCTTGGCACTGAAGCTCACGGTGGTGACGTAGCCGAAGGCCGCGTCGATCTGCCCGCGCGTGAGCATCTGCTCGCGCAGGTTGGGCGCCATGTTGGTGATGTTGACCTTCGACGCATCGACCTTCGCGATCTTCGCGAAGGCAGGGAACAGCTTGAGCGCGCCGTCGTTGGCGGGGCCGCCGACGGTCTTGCCCTCGAGGTCCCTGGGCGACCTGATGGGGCTGTCCTGCTTCACCACCAGCGTGAAGGGCGGCGTGTTGTAGAGCATGTAGACCGCCACCGGTGCATCGGCCGGGCGCTTGGAGGCCAGGTCGATCAGCGCGTTCAGGTCGCCGAAGCCGGCCTGGTAGGCGCCGGCCGCCACCTTGGGAATGGAGGCGGCGGAGCCCTCGCCCTGGTCGATCTCGACATCGAGGCCCTCGGCCTTGAAGTAGCCCTTGTCCTGGGCCACGAAGAACCAGGCCTGCGGGCCTTCGTACTTCCAGTTGAGCACCAGCTTGACGGGCACCTGCGCCGTGGCGCAGGCGGCGGCCAGGGCGAGGCCGGCGGCGGCGAGCGTGCGAAACACGTGAAACGCGCGAAACCCGAGAAACCGGCGCGGGCGAGGGAAAAGAGAAAGCGGCATGCGAAGACTCCTAGCGTTTGGGGAGGGACGGGGAAAGCGAGGCGAGCGAACCAATCAGCGACTCCGCCGTCGCGACGAAGCCGTGCAGCTGCTGCACCATGAAATGAATGCCGCGCGTGACGTAGGCCGGCGACGAGGTGCCGCACGCGTCCTTCAGCAGCACGCAGTCGTAGCCGAGAAAGTTCGCGTCCTGCAGCGTCGAGAACACGCAGCGGTCGGTGTTGATGCCCGCGAACAGCAGCGTGCCCAGGCCCTGCTGGCGCAGCACGCTGTCGAGCTCGTTGTCCCAGAAGCCGCTCAGACGGTGCTTGTGCACGGTGATGTCGCCGGGCTCGACGGCCAGCTCGTCGATCACCTGCGCGCCCCAGCTGCCCTGCACCAGCGACGGGCCGTGGTCGATGGGCGAATGCTCCGCGTAGCCGACGCCGTCGGCGCTGCGCTTGCCCTTGAACTGCACCGCGGGCGACAGGTTGAGGCGGTCCGCGCGAATGCCCCAGTTGAGCCACACCACCGCGCCGCCCGCCGCGCGCCATGCCGGCAGCAGCCGCGCAATGGTGGCGATGGGCTTGCGCGCCGCGCGGGTGCCGATGCCCTTCTGCGCGAACCAGCCCTCGGGGTGGCAGAAGTCGTTCTGCATGTCGACCACCACCAGCGCGCTGCGCGCCAGGTCGAACGCGATGGGTTGCGGCTCGGCGTCCATGGGCACCGGGCGCGGCTGCCTGGGTGCGCGCACCAGGCTCACCCGGCCGCCTTCCAGTGTCCAGGCGTTGTGGGGCGCCGGGCCGAAGCGCGCGGGCGCTTGCGCTGCATTGGTGCGTGAAGGTGCGGGTCGGCGTGTCATGCAGCGAAGGCATGCAGCGGGCGTGCCAAAAGGTGCGCTTGATCCGTACCGATTCGCGTGCTGTGCGTTGCCGTTGCGGCAACGGTCGGGGCACGGTCATGAAGTGTTTTCTGGCGCGCTTCGTGCAACGGCTGCCGCATGAACCACCTTCGTTTCCTGCGCTACGCCGACGAGGTCGCCCGGGCCGGCTCGATCCGCCAGGCGGCCGAGCGGCTGCACGTGGCGCCCTCCGCCGTCAACCGCCGCATCCAGGACCTGGAAGACGAACTGGGCACGCCCCTGTTCGAGCGCCTGCCGCGCGGCATGCGGCTCACCGCGGCGGGCGAGCTGTTCGTGCGCTACATCCGCGGGCGCTCATCGGAGCTGGAGCGGGTGCGCTCCGAAATCGAGGACCTGCAGGGCTTGCGCCGCGGCGCCGTGCGGCTGGTGGCGAGCCAGGCGCTGGCGCCGCGCTTCCTGCCCGAGGCCATCCGCGACTTCGGCGCCGCGCACCCGCTGGTGGGCTTCGACGCGCGCATCGGCGACCACGTGCAGGCGGCGGATGCGCTGCGCAGCTTCGAGACCGACCTGGCGCTGGTGTTCAACCTGGCGCCGGAGTCCGACATCGAGCGCGTGTGCGCGGTCGAGCAGAAGCTCATGGCCATCATGCACAGGCGGCACCCGCTGGCGAAGTCGAAAACGCTGCGCATGAGCGACTGCGCCGACTACCCCGTGGTGCTGCCCAACCGCGACACCGGCGGGCGCCAGTTGCTGGAGCGCTTCCTGGCGCGCAGCTCCACCCGCATCCGCGCCCAGGTGGAGAGCAACAGCTTCGAGTTCCTGCGCGGCTGCCTGTACGACGCGCGTTCCATCTCGTTCCAGATGGCCATCGGCGCGGTGGCCGAAGACCACGACATCGTGGCCCGCGACATCGAAGACCGCGGCTTTCCGCGCGGCGAACTGGTGCTGGCCAGCCTGCGCGGGCGGCAGCTGCCGGTGATTGCCTACGCCTTCGCGGAGTTCTTGCGCAAGCGGCTGGCGGAGGGTTGAAACCGGTGAGCGCGGGCTAGCGCGAGAGCGCCGGCAGCGCCTTCGCCAGCGTCGCCACGAAGGCCTGCATGGCCTCCGTCTCGTGCGCGCCGCGCTTGGTGACGCGGTAGAAGTCCATGCCCACCTTGGGCTTGACCAGCACGTCGGTGCGCACGCGGTGTCGCCTGCAGGCCGCGAGTGCGAAGGTCGGCATCACGGCGGTGCCGAAGCCGGCCTCCACCATCGAGATCAGCGTGCCGAAGAAGTTGAACGCGGTGCGCTGCGCGTCGGCGCGGCCGATGTCGGCCAGGTGCTGGTCGATCACTTTCTGGATCGGGTTGCCCGGCGGCAGGCCGACCAGCTCGGCGGCACGCAGGGCCGACCACGGCACGGTGCCCATGGGGGAAGTTGCCTCGGCACCCTCGCTGCCCTCGCCGTCTGCTTCCATCGGCGCCACCCGCATCAGCTGGAAGCGCCCGACCGGCGTGCGCTCCAGCCCCGCCGCGCCCTTGAAGAAAAAGCCCAGCCCCAGGTCGGCGTCACCGGCGGTCACCATGGCCTCCACGTCGCGCAGGTCGGCGTCGAACAGGCGCAGGCTGACCTGCGGGTGCGCGGCGCGAAAGGTGGTGAACACCTGCGGCAGCAGGTGCGAGGACACCAGCGGCGTGGCCGCGATGCGCAGCGTGCGGCGCGACGCGTCGCCTGCCGCGCCGAGCTCGGCCGTCACGTCGTCCAGGTCGGTCAGCAGCCGCTCCACCACCGGCAGCAGCCGCCGGCCCTCGGGCGTGAGGCTCACCACGCGCGTGGTGCGGTCGAACAGGCGGCAGCCCAGCTGTTTTTCCATTTCGCGCACCAGGATGCTCAGGCCGGCCTGCGTGATGTGCGCCTGCTCGGCCGCGCGGGTGAAGTTGCCGATGCGCGCCACCTGCAGAAAGGCGCGCATCTGGCGGGTGGACAAGTTCATAAGGATTCATGATAAATCCATATCACATCTAAATTTCCCAAATGGTTGATCTGCGTTCCTAATGCGGCCCGAGACAAGCACCGAACGGAGCGCCAAGCGCGAATCACCATGAGCAACGAAGTCATCATCCTGGGCGCCGGCATCGGCGGCCTGACCCTGGCGCTGAGCCTGCACCAGGCCGGCATTCCCTGCCGCGTGTACGAGGCCGTGCCCGAGCTGAAGCCGCTGGGCGTGGGCATCAACCTGCTGCCGCACGCGGTGCGCGAGCTCACCGAGCTGGGCCTGCTGCCGGCGCTCGACAAGGTCGGCGTGCGCACGCAGGAGGCGGTGTTCTTCACCGAGCACGGGCAGCTCATCTTCCGCGAGGCCGCCGGCCAGCACGCGGGCTACGACTGGCCGCAGTTTTCCATCCACCGCGGCGACCTGCAGACCGTGCTGTACGAAGAGACGCTGAAGCGCCTGGGCCCCGACAGCGTGGTGTGCAACCGCCGCTGCACCGGCGCCACGCAGGATGCCGACGGCGTGACGGTGCACTTTGCAGACACCGCCCACGCCGCCCACACCGCCGACATAGCCCACGTGCCCCCGGTGCGCGGCGCGGTGGTGGTCGGCTGCGACGGCATCCACTCGGCGCTGCGCAAGCAGCTGTACCCGAACGAGGGCGCGCCGCGCTACTCGGGCATCAACATGTGGCGCGGCACCACGCGCTGGAAGCCCTTTCTCTCGGGCGGCAGCATGGTGCGCGCGGGCTGGCTCGCGGTCGGCAAGATGGTGATCTACCCCATTCGCGACGACATCGACGACGAAGGCAACCAGCTGGTGAACTGGGTCGCGGAGATCCATGCACCGCAGCCCGCGTTGCGCGACTGGAGCCGCGCGGGGCGGCTCGAAGACTTCCTGCCGGCCTTTGCCGACTGGCACTTCGACTGGCTCGACGTGCCGGCGCTGATTCGCGCGTCGGACACCATCCTGGAGTACCCGATGGTCGACCAGGACCCGCTGCCGCGCTGGACGCACGGACGCCTCACGCTGCTGGGCGACGCCGCGCACCCGATGGTGCCGCGCGGCTCCAACGGCGCGGGGCAGGCGATCATCGACGCGCGCTTTCTGGCGGGCGCGCTGAAGGACATGGGCGTGGGCCCGGCCGCGCTCGAGGCGTACGACAGCGTGCGCGTCAAGGCCACCACCGAGGTGGTGCTGACCAACCGCAGCAACCCGCCCGACGCCATCCTGCGCGAGGTGTTCGAGCGCTCGGGCGGCCAGCGCTTCGAGAAGATCGAAGACGTGGTGCCCACCGCCGAGCTGCAGGCCATCTCGGACAACTACAAGCGCGTGGCCGGCTACGACCCGGTGGCGCTGAAGGCTCGGCCCTCGTTCCTTTGAAATTCCCTTGAACCCGCCCCACAAGAACTACGGAGACACGACACCATGCGCTCGCTGACCAAGACCTTCACCGCCCTGCTCGCAGGCCTCGCCACCTTCGGCCTGGCCACCGCCGCCCACGCCTGGCCCGACCAGCCCATCACGCTCGTGGTGCCCTACACGCCCGGCACCGGCATCGACCTGGTGGCGCGGCAGTTGTCCGCGCGCCTGCCCGCGCTGCTGGGCCAGCCGGTGGTGGTGGAGAACATCGCCGGCGCGAGCGGCAACATCGGCAGCGAGCGCGTGGCGCGCGCCAAGCCCGACGGCTACACGCTGATGGTGCAGGTCAACACGCTGGTGATGAACCGCAGCCTGTACAAGTCGCTGAGCTACGACCCGGTGGCCGACTTCGCGCCCGTGTCGCTCACCTCGTGGGGCACCTTGCTGCTGGTGACCAACCCGAACGTGCAGAAGGCCACCTCGGTGCAGCAGATGGTGAGCGCCGCCAAGGCCGCGCCCGGCAAGCTGACCTACGCCACGCCGGGCGTGGGCACGCCGCACCACCTGTCGATGGCGCTGCTGATGCAGGGCACCGGCACCGAGATGCTGCACGTGCCCTACAAGGGCACGGCCGGCGCGGTGACCGACCTGCTGGGCGGGCGCATCGACTACATGTTCCTGCCGGTGCACGTGGCGCTGCAGCACATCCAGGTCGGCAAGCTGAAGGCCATTGCGACCGGCAGCGGCAAGCGCCTGGCGCAACTGCCCGACGTGCCCACGCTGGCCGAGGCCGGCGTGACCTCCGACAACGTGGACATGTGGTACGGCGTGCTCGCGCCGAAGGGCACGCCGGCGGACGTGGTCGCCAAGCTCAACACCGAGATCGCGAAGGTGCTGAAGCAGCCGGAAGTGGCGAAGTCGTTCGAGTCGCAGGGCATGGTGCCGGCGAGCTCGACGCCGGGGGAGTTCGGTGCGCTGATGAAGAAGGACGCGGACCGCTGGGCTGGCGTGGTGAAGCGCGGGAATATCACGGCGGATTGAGTTTCGGTTTTGCTCCCTCCCTCGCTGGGGGAGGGCTGGGGTGGGGGCAAGCGGAGTTTGAACAGGCTGCAACGCTTGCAAAGGCCAACGCCCCGCGTTGTCCCCTCTCCCGCTTGCGGGAGAGGGCTAGGGTGAGGGCCAGCGGCCATCGAAAAGGCTGCGCCTTCTCGAACGCCGAGAGCCCCCATCCCAGCCTTCCCCCGGAAGGGGAAGGAGCAACACCCCCCTCAGCGCGGCGTCTTCCCCGCGTGCCGCGCCAGGTGCACCTGGTGCAGCGTGATCTTCCTCACCTCCGCCTGGCTCGTCTCGATGTGCGCCCTCAGCAGCATCGCCGCCTGGTCCCCGCGGTTCGCGCGCACCGCCTTCAATATCTTCGCGTGCTCTTCATACGTCGCGTCGATGCGCGGCTGCTTGGTGAAGTCGAGCCGGCGGATGATGCGGATGCGGTCGGTCACGTCGCCGTGCACGCGCGCCATCTCGGCATTGCCCGCCGCCGCCACCAGCGCGCAGTGAAAGCCCTCGTCCCACTGCGCCACCTGCGCCATGTCGCTGCTGCGCTGCGCGGCGGGCACCAGCCAGATGTCGGCCAGCGTGTCGAGCAGCGCGCGGTCGATGTGGCGGTCCGTCTCGCACAGGCGGTGCACGGCCGTGGTCTCCAGCACCATGCGCAGGTCGTACAGCTGCTCGAACTGCTCGAAGTCGAAGGGCAGTACGCGCCAGCCGCTGCGAAACAGCACCTCGACGAAACCCTCCTGCTGCAGCCTGAACAGCGCCTGGCGCACCGGCGTGCGCGACACGCCGAGCCGGTCGCTGATCTCGTTCTCGGTGAAGCGGTCGCCGGGCACGAGGATGAACTCGGCCACGTCGCGCTTGAGCTGCGCGTACACCTCGTCGGCCCGCGTGCGAAAGACGGCCACCTCGACCGCGGGAACGTCGGAAGGAACGCTGGAACGCAAGGTGGAATCGGCGGTTTCAGGGCGGGGGCGAACGGTAGACACGGGGGGAATGTTAGTCGCTGGCGTCGGCGTCAGGCGCCGGGTTCCAGGGCGGCCAGCAACGCCGTGCTCGGCGCGGTCCACCCGACGATGCCGCCCTGCGCGCGCACCATGTCGAGCGTGGCGGCCTTGAAGGCCGGAAAGTAGCTCTCGGTGCAGTCCTCGAGCAGCAGGCTGTCGTAGCCGCGGTCGTTGGCCTCGCGCATGCTGGTCTGCACGCACACCTCGGTGGTGACGCCGCCGAACAGCAGGTGCGTGATGCCGCGCTGCTGCAGCAGCTCATGCAGGCCGGTCGCGTAGAAGGCGCCCTTGCCCGGCTTGTCGATCACGAGCTCTCCTTCGGCGGGCGCGAGCGCATCGATGATCTGGTTGCCCGGCTCGCCCATCACCAGGATGCGGCCCATCGGCCCCTCGTCGCCGATGCGCAGCGTGGGGTTGCCGCGGTTGCGCTTGGCCGGCGGGCAGTCCGACAGGTCGGCCCGGTGCGCCTCGCGCGTATGCACCACGAGGCCACCGGCCTCGCGCCACGCCCGCAACGCGCGCTGCGTCGCGGGCACGATGGCCTCCAGCAGCGACACATCGTTGCCCAGCGTTTCGCCGAAGCCGCCGGGCTCGATGAAGTCGCGCTGCATGTCGATGAGCACGAGCGCGGTCTTCGCGACGTCGAACTCGTAGGGAAAGGGAATGGCGGTGTCGATGCGCATGAGGAGGCCCACAGGTTCGGAAACTGGATTCACGCGGCGGCCTTCAAGGGCTCGTGATGCTCGTGGCTCTCGTGATGCCCGCCCCCCATGTGCGCGCCGATCACGTGCCGCTCGGCGCCCGCCGCGGGTGTTTCGAACACGACCTGCCCGTCGCTCATCACCACGATGCGGTCGGCCAGCTCGAGCAGTTCGTCGAGGTCTTCGCTGATCAGCAGCACCGCCCCGCCCTTCTCGCGCACCTGCACGATGCGCGAGTGGATTTCCGCCACGGCCGCAAAGTCCAGCCCGAACACCGGGTTCGCGGCAATCAGCACATTGATGTCCCCCGCCAGTTCGCGCGCCAGCACCGCGCGCTGCACGTTGCCACCCGACAGGCTGCGGATGGGCGCGCCTTCGCCCTGCGTCTTCACGCCGTACTCCGCGATCCATTCGCGCGCGCGGCTGCGCCAGTACGGAAAGCTCAGCACGCCGCCGCGCGAGAGCGGCGGCCGGTCGAAATCGCGCAGCGCCATGTTCTCCGCCACGCTCAGGTCGCCCACGCAGGCATTGCGCAGCGGCTCCTCGGGCAGGCTGCGCACCTTGAGTTCGCGGTTCTCCGCGCGGTGCGCGTTGTAGGGCTGACCCATCACCGTGACCTTGCCGGCAAGGCGCGGGCGCTGGCCGACCAGCGCCTCGACCAGTTCGCGCTGCCCGTTGCCCGACACACCCGCCACGCCGAGGATTTCCCCGGCGCGCACCGACAGGCTCAGGTCATGCAGCGCCAGCGTGCCGCGGTCGCCCTGCGCCTTCAGTCCCTCGACCTTCAGCCCGATGGGCGCACTGGCCGCCACGGGCTTGCGGGTGAACGGCGCCGACGATGCCGCCGCCTGCTCGCCGCCCATCATGGCCTGCGCCAGTTGCGCGGGGCTGGTGTCGGCCACGCGGCAGTGGTGCACCGCCTTGCCGCGCCGCAGCACCGTCACGCTGTCGGCATAGGCCATCACTTCGCGAAACTTGTGCGTGATGATGAGCACGGTGCACATGCCGCTGCGCGCGAACTCGCGCACATGGCCCAGCACCTCGTCGGCTTCCTGCGGGGTGAGCACCGAGGTCGGCTCGTCGAGGATGAGCAGGCGCGGCTTCAGGTACAGCTGCTTCAGCAGTTCCAGCTTCTGCTTCTCGCCCGCCGCCAGCTCCGACGGCCGCACATCGAGGTCGAGGCTGAACGGCGTGGTCGCGAGAAAGGCGCGCAACTCCGCGCGCTTCGTCTTCCAGTCGATCAATGCCGGTGTCTTGCCGCCGGCGAGCAGCAGGTTCTCCGCCACCGTCATGCCCGGTGCCAGCGTGAAGTGCTGGTAGACCATGCCGATGCCGAGCGCGCGCGCCACGATGGGGTTGGCAATGTCCTGCTCGCGTCCGTCGATCAGGATGCTGCCTTCTTCCGCGCGCTGAAAGCCCGCCACGCACTTGACCAGCGTGCTCTTGCCCGCCCCGTTCTCCCCCAGCAGCGCATGCACCGTGCCGGGCTCGACGCGCATGGTCACGCTGTCCATCGCGGTGAACGCGCCGAAGCGCTTGGTGAGCTTGTAGGTGTCCAGCGCGAGCGCGCCGCTTGCCGCGGGGAGGCCGCCGATGGCCCGGGGTGATGTGGCGCTCATGTCATGTGTTCCTTTGAACCGCGGATCAACGACTTCCCTGAAGGCTCGCGGCACCTCATAGCACCGCCAACAGCGCAGCAGAACCCGCATGCGCCCCGAACACGCCACCCTGCATCGTGATCATCTTCAGCGCGGCAAGATGGTTGCCGTGGTCCGTCGCGGCCGTGCAGTCCGACAACAGCAAACACTCGAAGCCTCGGTCGTTCGCGTCGCGCATCGTCGTGTGCACGCACACGTCCGTGGTGATGCCCGCGAGGATCAGGTTCTCGATGCCGCGCGTGCGAAGGATCAGTTCCAGGTCGGTGGCATAGAACGAGCCCTTGCCCGGCTTGTCGATCACCACCTCGCCCGGCCACGGCGCCAGCTCGGGAATGATGTTCCACCCCGGCTCCCCGCGCACCAGGATGCGCCCGCACGGCCCGTCGTCGCCGATGCCCACGCCGTTCGCGCCGATCTGCCGTGAACGCCAGCGCTTGTTCGCGGGCAGGTCGGCCAGGTCCGGGCGATGGCCCTCGCGCGTGTGGATGATGTGAAAGCCCAGCGGACGCAACGCCGCCAGCGTGCGCGCGATCGGCTCGATGGGCGCCTGCACCAGCGACAGGTCGTAGCCCATCACGTCCACATAGCCGCCCTTGCCGCAGAAGTCGGTCTGCATGTCGATCACGATCAGCGCCGTGTTGTCGGGCCGCAGCGCGCCGTTGTACGGCCAGGCGTAGGGCTCGGCGGCGACGTGACGCTCAGTGGTGTTTGCGACGGGTGTGGTCATTGCGCGTTCATCCCGCGTAGTTGCGTTCGGGCGGCGCGAAGCCGCAGCTGGTGCCGTCGGTCACCTTCACGTCGGCGCTCCACGGCAGCTTGTAGGTGCCGGCGGCCATGTCGTGCATGTAGGTGTAGGGGCAGTCCTGCGCACCGCCCTTCACCGCCACGTAGCCGCGGTGGTAGAGCTGGTAGATGTTGTTCTCCACGCCCCAGCCCGTGCGCGCCTCGCGCACCAGGTCGGGCCGCAGCTCGGCGGTGATGATCTCGTCGACACGCCCGCCGCCCTCGACCATCACCGTGCCGTCGAAGCTGCAGAACATGCCTTCGCCCATCGAGTCGAAGGTGCCGTCGCTGCCGCACAGGCACACGCTCGCGGTGTAGGCCAGGTTGCAGAAGGCGTTGGCCTGGTTGGTGATCTTCCAGGCGTGGCGAATGGGCGCGGTGTAGCCCGCCGTGCGCAGGATGATGTCGGCGCCCTTGTACGCGGCCTCGCGCGCCATCTCGGGGAACATGCCGTCGTGGCAGATGATGAGCGCCAGCTTGCTGCCGTTGGGGCCGTCGCACACCGGAATGCCCAGGTTGCCCGGCTCCCAGGGCTCCACCGGCACCCACGGATGCAGCTTGCGGTAGTAGAGCCTGATGTCGCCCTGGTCGTCGATGATCAACCCGCTGTTGTAGGGGTTGCCGCCGGGGTTGGCCTCCATGATCGAGAAGCAGCCCCAGATGCGGTGCTCGATGCACGCCTGCTTGAAGGCCGCCACCTCGGGGCCGTCGAGCGTGCACATGATCTCGGGGTTGGTGTCCATCGAGAGGCCGTGCAGCGCGTACTCGGGGAACACCACGAGGTCCATGTGGCCCTGGTTGCGCCGCGCCTTGCCGACCAGCTCGCACACGCGGCGCGTCTGCGCGGCCAGGTCGGCCGGCGTCTTCACGTCGGGCAGTTGCAATTGCACCAGCCCGACCACCACGCCGTGCGCCGATTTGTTGAGGCCTCCGAAACCGCTCATGTCGTTCAGCTCCTTGTCGATGAAAGTTCGCCGGGGCTGCCGACGGCCGCGCTGCCGGGCTTGCAGGTGAACACCAGGATCACCAGCGTGAGCACGTAGGGCACGGTGTTGAACAGGTGGTAGCCCCAGCCGATGCCGATGGACTGCAGCGCCGGCCCGATGGCGCCCGCGCCGCCGAACAGCAGCGCCGCGCCCACGCAGCGCAGCGGGCTCCAGCGCGCGAAGATCACCAGCGCCACGGCGATCAGGCCCTGGCCGCTGGAGATGCCCTCGTTCCAGCTGCCCGGATAGAACAGCGTGAGCGACGCACCACCCAGCCCCGCGATGAAGCCGCCCGCCGTGGTCGCCGCGATGCGCAGGCCCGACACCGAATAGCCGAGCGCGCGCGTGGCCTGCGCCGAGTCGCCCGCCATGCGCACCAGCAGGCCGGCACGCGTGCGCGCGAAGCCCCACCACAACAGCACCGCGAGCGCGACGCCGATGGGCACCAGCGCGTTGAGCTGCAGCGCCGAACGCACCACCGTGTTGTCGCTCCAGAAGCCCAGCGGAATGGCGGGGATCTGCGGTGCTTGCGGCTGGATGAGCGGCTTGCCGAGGTAGAACGCCAGCCCCGTGCCCAGCAGCATCAGCGCGATGCCGGTGGCCACGTCGTTCACCCGGTCGAGCGAACACAGCAGGCCATGCAACAGCGCGAGCAGCGAACCGGCCACCGCGCCGATCAGCACGCCCAGCCAGGCCGAATCGGTGAGGTAGGCGCCGCCGAAAGCCGCCATGGCCGACAGCACCAGCACGCCTTCGAGGCCGAGGTTGATGCGGCCCGATTTCTCGGTGAGGCATTCGCCCAGGCTCACGAAGAGAAAGGGCGCGCCCACGCGCAATGCGCCGCCGACGATGCCGGCGACCAGCGCGATCCACTGGTCGGCGGTCATTGGAATACCTCCGTGCTTCGCACTGCGGTGCGACCTTGCTTGGGGCGGCCCGGCGCGGCGGTCATACGACAGCACTCCTGTCGTAGTTCGTGTCGTAGTGGGTGTCGTAGGTCTTCGCCTCGGGCAACATCCGGTCCCCGAACTTCTTCCAGTTGACCGTGCGCAGGCCCTCGCTCGCCAGGATCAGCACGAAGGCGATGCCCTGCAGCACCAGCACCGACGCGTCGGGCAGGCCGAGCCGCCGCTGCAGCAGGCTGCCCGCTGCGCCGAAGCCGCCGAACAGGATGGCCACCGGCACGATGGCCACCGGGTTGTGCCGCGCGATGAACGACACCAGGATGCCCGCGTAGCCGTAGCCCGCGATCAGCGAGGCGTTGGCGTTGGTGTGCACCGCCGCCACCTCCACCGCGCCCGCCAGCCCCGCGCAGGCACCGCCCAGCCCGCAGGCCGACAGGATGAGCCGCGTGGCCGGCAGCCCCACCAGCTGCGCGGTGCGCGGGTTGCCGCCCACCACGCGCACCGAGAAGCCCGAGGCCGTGGCGCGCAGCCACCAGCCGAGCCCCAGGCACGCCACCACGCCGATGGCCAGGCCCCAGTGGATGTCGGAGCCGCCGATGCCGCCGATGAGCAGCCCGTCGTTCAGCGCGTAGGTCGAGGGCTTGTTCAGGCTGGCCGGGTCGCGCAGCGGCCCCTCGACCAGGTGCTTGAAGATGCCGATGGCGATGTAGGCCAGCAGCAGGCTGCTGATGGTCTCGTTGATGCCGCGAAACTGCCGCAGCCAGCCCGCGAGCACGATCCACAGCCCGCCCACCACGGCGCCCGCGATGCAGACGATGACCGTGCCAACGACGTTGCCCGGCAGCGGCACCGCATGCGCGAGCGCCGCGCACGCGAGCCCGCCGAGCACCAGCGCGCCTTCGCCGCCGATGATGATCAGCCCGGCGCGCGCGGGCAGCGCCACGCACAGCGCGGTGAGCATCAGCGGCGCAGCGCGCTGCAGCGTGTTCTGCCAGGAGAACCAGTCGCCGAACGCGCCCTTGAACAGCGTGGTCCACACCTCCACCGGGTCGACCCCGGCGAAGGCCACCACCAGGCCGAACAACAGCAGCGCCGCCGCGATGGCGAACACCGGCAGGGCGAATTCCTTGAGTGCGTGGCGCATGACGGCGTTGCGCTGGGTTCAAACAGAGCCGACGACGCCTTCGACGAGGTAGTTCATCTTTTCGAGCTCCAAATCGTTCTGCTTCAGCACCTTGCCCGCGGGCACCACCACCGCGCCCTTGTTGTCCTTGATGCCGTCCTTGAAGATGTCGAAGCTGCCCGCGATCATCCTGGCCTTGATGTCGTCGGCCTGCTTCTTCGCGGCGTCCGGCACCATGGGGCCGTAGGCCGACATCTTCACGTAGCCCTCCTTCAGGCCGCCGCGCAGGAAGTTGGGGTGCGGCTTGCCGGCCTGGGCCGCGTCGATGATGGTCTTGTAGGCCGTGAGCCAGTTCCACTCGGCCCCGGTCAGGTACGCGTTGGGCGCCAGCTTGGCCTGGCTCGCGTGGTAGCCGCAGACCATCTTGCCGCGCTTGGCCGCCGTCTCGACCACCACCTTGGGGCCGTCCACGTGCATGGTGAACACGTCGCAGCCCTGGTCGGCCAGGCTGTTGGTGGCCTCGGCCTCCTTCACGGCCATCGACCAGTCGCCGGTGAAGATCACGCTGCAGGTAATGTTCGGCTTGACCGAGCGCGCACCCAGCGTGAAGGCGTTGATGTTGCGCAGCACCTGCGGAATGGGCTTGGCCGCAACGAAGGCGATCTTGTTGCTCTTGGTCATGTGCGCGGCGATCACGCCGTTCAGGAACTGGCACTCGTCGATGTAGCCGAAGAAGCTGCCCACGTTCTTCGGGTGCTTGCCTTCGGTCCACAGGCCGCCGCAGTGCGAGAAGCGCACGTCGGGGTTCTTGGGCGCCACCGCGAGGATGTGCGGGTCGAAGTAGCCGAACGACGTGGGAAACAGCAGCTTGGCGCCGTCCTGCGAAATCATGCCGGCCATGGTCTTCTGCACGGCGGCGGTCTCGGGCACGTTCTCTTCTTCCACCACCTTGATGCCGGGCATCTTCTTCACTTCGGCGGCGGCCTGCGCGTGCGCCTGGTTGTAGCCGTAGTCGTCGCGCGCGCCGACGTAGATCACGCCCACGGTCAACGGCTTGGCCTGCGCGCCCGCGAGCGCGCTCCAGCTGCCTAGCGAGCCGGCGGCGCCCAGCGCGGCCAGGGTCTTGAGGGAATCGCGGCGATTGAATTGGCTGGTCATGACGTACTCCGTTGCTCGATACAAGTTGAAGGACTGGAAGGAAGAAAGTGGCAGAGAGGCAAAGAGGTAAAGCAGGTGCCGCGCGGCGCGTGCCTCAGCCCAGCAGGCTGACGTGCGCCGAGACCACGCGCCAGCCCTCGGGCGTGCGCATCCAGGTCTGGCTCTGGCGGCCGGTGCGCGCGGCGCCTTCGCGGCGGAACTCGCAGTTGGCGGTGGCAAAGTCGCGCCCGTAGGTGGTGACGACGGTGATGAGCAGCTCGCGCGCCAGCCCCTGCGAGGGGCGCGATGCGCGAAAGGCGCGGATCTCGTCGTAGCCGTAGAGGTTCTCGGTGGCGCCGTAGCGCAGCGTGGTCGGGCTGTTCCAGAACAGCTCGTCGAGCACCTCGACCTTGTTGTGGACCAGCGCGTCTTCGTAGCGGGCGAAGGCGGCCTGCACCTCGGCCAGCACGTCGGGCAGGTTGATGTCGGTGGCGTTCATGCGGGGGTCTTCTCCAGGGTGAGCGCGGCAACGGGCGCGTGCGCCACGCCGGCCGCTTCGAGCGCCGCGGCCACGCGCAGCACCAGGTCTTCGCGCCAGGGAGCGGCAATGACCTGCACACCGATCGGCATGCTGGCGTGCGCGCCCCACACCGGCACCGCGCACACCGGCAGGCCGATGCACGAGAAGGGCTGCGTCAGCAGGCCCATGTTCGGCCGCACCGGCAGCGTGTGGCCGTTGACCTCGAAGGTCTCGGCGCCGATGGGCGTGGCCGCGCTGGGCGTGGCCGGCGCCAGCAGGATGTCGCAGCGGCCGAACAGGCGCGCCACCGCTTCGGCGTACACCCGGCGCACGCGCTGCGCGCGCGACACCCAGGCCGCGGGCAGCAGCGCGCCGGCCAGGAAGCGGTCGCGCGACAGCGGCTCGAAGTCGTGCGCGCGGCGGCGCAGGTCGTCCAGGTGCAGCGCGGCGCCTTCGGCGTTGGTGATGAGGAAGGCCGCGGCGCGCCCGGCCTCCACCAGCGGCAGCTCGACGCTGGCCTGGGCCACGCCCGCGCCCAGTGCGTCGACCACCAGCTCCACCGCAGCCAGCGCCTCGGCGCTCGCACGCTCATGAAAATAGCCGCCCAGCACGCCGATGCGCAGCCCGCGCGTGCCGTGCGCCAGCACCGGCGACACCGGCTCGGCCGCACGCTGCGCGCAGCCGGGGTCGTGCGGGTAGGCGGTGTCTTCGGGCCCCTGCATCGCGTCGTACACCAGCGCCAGGTCGCGGGTCGAGCGGGCGAAGGGGCCGAGGTGGTCCAGGCTCGACACGAACGGGAAGCTGCCCGTGCGCGGCAGCCGCCCGAAGGTGGGCTTCAGCCCGAACACGCCGCACAGCGAGGCCGGCACGCGGATGGAGCCGTTGGTGTCCGAGCCCAGCGTGAGCGGCACCTGCCCCGCGGCCACCGCCGCGCCCGAGCCGCCCGACGAGCCGCCCGCGATGCGCGTGAGGTCGTGCGGGTTGCGCGTGGGGCCTTCGTGGCTGTTCTCGGTGGTGAAGCCGTAGGCGTACTCGTCCATGTTCAGCGCGCCCACCAGCACGGCGCCGGCGCGCTCCAGCCGGCGCACCAAGGCGGCGTCGGCGCGCGCGGGCGCCGTCTGGCGCTCGATCTTCGAGCCCGCGAGCGTGGGCAGGCCGGCAATGTCGAACAGGTTCTTCACCGCGAAGGGCACGCCCAGCAGCGGCAGTTCCCGCGTGCGCGCGCCCTGCGCCGAAGCGAGCGAGGCATCGACCTGCGCCGCGCGGCGCAGCGCGCGCTCGGCCAGCACCGAAGTGAAGGCGTTGACCCGGCCGTCGGTGGCGTCCACGCGGTCGAGGCTGGCCTGCACCAGCGCGGTGGCGCTGGCGGCGCCGGTGCGCACCGACTCGGCCATGGCGGTGGCATCGCGCGCCAGCAGCTCCGCGGCGCTCATGCCTCTTTCTCCTGCGGCGCGACCGGCGAGAAATGCACCGCCGGTTCGACCGACATGGCCAGCGGCACCGACTCGACCACCGCGGCGAAGTCGGCCGCGAGCGCGAAGTAGCGCAGCACGCCGGGGCGGTGCGCGGGCGAGAGGGGCAGCGCGAGCGCCGCGGCGGCGGCGTCGACGTAGCTTTCGATCTGCGTGGGTGTCATGGAGCGGCTCCTTCTTTCGACCTGCTGTCGATGCCCTATCGACGGACTTCGCGCTGGAAGATGTCGAGGCTGAGCTTCTTCATGGCCACGAAGCTCTCGGTGCTCAGCGTTTCCACGGTGCGCGGGCGGGCATCGGCATAACGCAAGATCTCGGCCACCCTGGTGGGCCGCTTGGTCAGCAGCAGCACCTCGTCGGCCAGGTACACCGCCTCTTCGAGGTCGTGCGACACCAGCAGCATGGTGGTGCCGGTCTGCATGAACACCTCCTGCAGCTTCTCGCGGATGAACAGCGTCATCTCGAAGTCCAGCGCGGAGAAGGGCTCGTCGAGAAACAGCACCTCGGGGTTGGGCGCCAGCGCGCGCATGATCGACGCGGTTTGCTGCTGGCCGCCGGAGAGCTCGTACGGAAAGCGCTTCAGGTCGAACTTGACGTCGAAGGACGCCACCAGCTCCTGCATGCGCCGGTCGACCTCGGCCTTGCTGCGGCCTTCGAGCTTCAGCGGGTAGGCGATGTTGTCGATGGTGCGCATCCACGGGAACATCGCCTCGCGGTAGTTCTGGAACACGTAGCCGATCTTGGTGTCCTTGCGCTGCTTGCCGTCGAACAGGATCTCGCCCGCGTCGATGGGAACGAGCCCCGCGATCATGTTGATGAGCGTGGACTTGCCGCAGCCGTTGGGCCCGAACACCGAGACGATGGCCTGCTTGGGAATGTCGAGGTCGAAGTTCTCGTACAGCGGCCAGCCCGCGAAGTACTTGGTGAGCCCGCGGATGGTGATGTGCGTGCCGGCCGGGCCGGGCCTGAACACGGGCTTGGGAACGTCGGCGTACACCGGGCCGTTCAACACGATGTCGGGTGTCACTTTCATCTTCCGCTCCAGTGCACGATGCGGCGCTCGGCGATGAGAAAGAGGATGTTCAGTGCGTAGCCCAGCGCACCCGCCGCGAGGATGGCCGCGTACATGCTCTTCACGTTGAGCACCTGCTGCGCATCGATGATGCGGTGGCCCAGGCCGGTGTCGGAGCCGATGAACATCTCGGCCACGATGACGATCACCAGCGCCATCGACACCGCCGAGCGCAGGCCCACGAAGCTGGGCTGCAGGCTCTCCCATATGAGCACGTCCTTGAAGACCTGCCAGCGCGAGGCGCCCATGACGCGCGCGGCCATCACGCGTTGCTTGCGCGCGTTCATCACGCCGTAGGCGCTGTTGAACACCACGATGAGCAGCGCGCCGAAGGCCGCGATGGCCACCTTGTTGACGTCGCTCACGCCGAAGATCAGCAAGAACAGCGGAATGAGCGCGGACGACGGCGTGGAGCGAAAGAAGTCGATGAGGAACTCCACGCTGCGGTAGGCGCGCTCGTTGCTGCCGAGCAGCACGCCCAGCGGCACGCCGACCACCGCCGCGATGAGAAAGGCCTGCAGCGTGCGCCACACGGTCATGACGAAGTCGGTGAGCAGCGGCCCGCCCGCCAGCCCCGTGAGGAGCGCGGCGATGGTGTCGGCCGGCGTGGGCAGCAGGATGGGCTTGATGAAGCCCAGGCGCACCACCAGGTCCCACGCGATGAACAGCACCACGGGGCCGATGAAGGGCAGCAGGCGGTCGCGCAGCGGCGGCTTGGGTGCGGCGGCGGCTGCACCGGCCGGTGGGGTCCACGGCGCGGCCGTGGTCGTGCTTGCGTCGGCCATGGTCTTCAGGCCTTGTAGAGCAGGCCGTCCACCGGCACCTTCTTCTCGAAGATGCCTTTCTCGGTGAACAGGTCGTAGAACTTCTGGAAGTACGCGACGTCGCTCGGCTTGAACTCGTTGTAGAGCATGTACGACGCCAGCGGCACCTCGGCCGTGAGCTTGCCTTCGATGGCGGTGTAGCCCTTCATGAACTGGCGCGCCTCGTCGGGCTGGTTGCGCACCAGCGCCACGCCGCGCGCGTAGGCGGCGATGTACTTCGTGGCGACCTCGGGGTTCTTCTTGATGAACTCGCTCGTGAGGCTGGCCGCGCCGCCGTGCCACGGCGCCATCGGGTCGCCCAGGATGTACCTGGCGACCACGCCCGCCTCGATGACGCGAGTGGTGCCGTTCATGCGGCCCACCGTGCCGGTGGGCTCCAGCGTGTAGCAGGCGTCGACCTGCCCCGCCACCAGCGCGGCCACGTGCTGGCCGATGGGCAGCTCGCTGACGGTCGCGCCCTTGGCGCCGGCGCGCTCCAGCATGGTCTTGCACAGCGTGACGTTCTGGATGCCCGGGCCCGAGGCCACCTTCTTGCCGGCCAGCTCGGCCATGGTCTTGAGGGGGCTGTCCTTGGCGACGATGAACTCGTCGAGCACGTACTTGGCGTTGCTCGGGTTGGTGCAGAAGATCTTGAAGAGCCCGGGCTGCGCGATCTCGCCGATGGCGAGGTTGGCCGAGCCGGTGCCGTTGGCGCTGCCGTCGCAACGGCCCGCGAGCATGCCTTCCATCACCTGCTGGGCGCCGGCGAATTTCAGCGGCTCGACGTCGAGGCCGGCTTCCTTGAAGTAGCCCTTGTCCACGGCCGCGAAGAACGGCAGGCCCGCGGCCACGGGCCAGAAGCCGATGCGCAGCCTGGGCGTGCCCTGCGCGCGCACGATGGCCGGCGCGGCCAGCACGGCCAGGCCCGCGGCGCCGGCCTGCAGCAGCTGGCGTCGGTGGCGCGATGCGGTGGGTGGGTTCGGGTTGCTCATCGGGGACTCCTGGATGAAAGTCAAAGTGAAGAAGATGAAGAGGGCGAAGAAGGCGAAGGCGATGAAGAAGACGGGGTGCGGCTCGCGACGTAGGCACGCCAGCCGCCGTGCGACGTCACGTCCTGCGCGCCGGCCAGCGCGTGGCCTTCGCAGATGAAGCCCTTCACCCACGTGCCGTCGGCCAGCTCGACGCTGCCCAGGCCCAGGGGCGGCGGGATCAGCGCGAGAAAGCTGCCGACCTGCGCCAGGGGCACGGCCCAGACCTCGAGCGCGATGGCGGCGCCGGCTTTTCCGTCGCCCTCGCCCGCCCCCTCCGCCACGCGCTGCAGGCCGGGCTTGGGCGGCACGGTGCCGGGCAGCGCGTGCAGGCGGTAGGCGGGCGACGTGGTGGTGGCGCGCAGCAGCGTGGCGCCGCGCTCGGTGAGCTGGCCGTTCAGCGGCATGCCCGACAGGTGGGCGCCGACCACGGCGATGGGCAGCATGTCGGCCCCCGCGGCGGCGAGCCCCGCAATGGCCCGCGGCGCGGGCAGTGGCGTGCCCATGGCGCCCTGCGTGAGCCCGGTGGCGTGATGAAAGCGCTGGCCCAGGTCGGCCAGGGCCAGGTCGCTGCCGCGGGGCCCGATCAGCGTGATGCCGAACGGCAGGCCGTCCGCACGCAGGCTGCTGGGCACCGACAGCGCGGCGTAGTCGAGCAGGTTGACGAAGTTGGTGTACGCGCCCAGGTTGCGGTTGAGCGCCACCGGGTCGGCGCGCATCTGCTCGCGCGTGTAGTGCGTGGGCGCGGTGGGCACCACCAGCACGTCGATGCCGCGCCACATGGGCTCGACCTTCTGCGCGATGGCGCGCAGTTGCGTCTGCGCGTCGAACACGTCGGCGGCGCTGTAGCCGCGGCCCTGGGCGAGGATGCCGCGCACGGGCTCGATCACCTCGTCGGCGTGCGCGTCGAAAAACGTGCGCACCGCCGCGTAGCGCTCGGCGACCAGCGCGCTTTCGTACAGCAGCGCGGCGGCCTCGGCGAGCGGCGCGTATGAGATGGTGACGGGGGAGCCGCCCATGGCCAGCAGCCGCGCGGTGGCGTCGTTGAAGGCCTGCTCGGCGGCGGTGTCGCCGAAGAAGCTGAGCGTGTCGGGCACGCCGAAGTTGAAGTGCGCGGGCAGCGGCTGGCGGCGCAGGGCGGGCCCGCACGAGGAGTCACGCGAGAGGTCACGCGAGAAGTCACGTGAGTAGGGATCGCGCGCGTCGGGGCCGGCGGCGGCCAGCAGCACGTCGACGGCGGTGGCGACGGTGGTGGCGAAGATGGAGACGCAGTCCGCGCTCTGCGCCGCGGGCACCACGCCGAAGGCGCTGAGCAGCCCGCGCGAGGGCTTCAGCCCGACGATGTTGTTGAGCCCGGCGGGCACGCGGCCCGAGCCGGCGGTGTCGGTGCCGAGGGCGAAGTCGACCTCGCCGGCGGCCACCAGGTAGGCCGAGCCGGAGCTTGAGCCGCCCGAGACGTAGCGCGCGTCGAAGGCGTTGGGCACTTCGCCGTAGGGCGAGCGCGTGCCGTTCAGGCCGCAGGCGAACTGGTCGAGGTTGGTCTTGCCCGCCAGCGATGCACCGGCTTCGAGCAGGCGCTGCACCACGGCCGCGTGGGCTGCCGGGTGGCGCTCGAAGGCCGGGCAAGCGGCAGAGGTGGGCACGCCGGCCACGTCGATGTTGTCCTTGACCGCGAAACGCAGGCCGGCGAGCGGCAGGGCGAAGGCGAGGCTGTCGCTGGCCCGGGCGTGCACGACGGGGGATGCGAATTTCGCGATCCAGGCGGCGGCGGGCGATCCGTTTTCTTCATGCACCATCGTTAGGCATCCAAACATGTGTACAAGTTGAGATGCAAGCGGCGTGCCAGCGGGAAGACGGTTGAGACTGGGGATTGGGGTGGGGGATTTGCCCCTTCCCCTTCCGGGGGAAGGCTGGGATGGGGGCGGCTGCGGGCGATGAAGCGCGGCCGTTATTTATCTATATGAGCGCCGCCGCCCTCACCCCCGCCCTCTCCCCAAGGGGAGAGGGAGCAAAACCGTATGCGCTCATCAGCATGCAGCGCGGCAGGACTTGGGATTTACTCCCTCTCCCCTCGGGGAGAGGGTTGGGGTGAGGGCAGGCCTCCGATCAGACGCCGCGCTTATTCGAAGGCCGTCGAGCCCCCACCCCTGCCCTCCCCCAAAGGGGGAGGGAGAAAGACGGACTGCGCGGGATTCGGTTTTGCTCCTTCCCCTTCCGGGGGAAGGCTGGGATGGGGGCAGGCTGCGGTCGATGAAGCGTGGCTTTTGTATGAAGGCCGCCACCCTCACCCCCGCCCTCTCCACAAGGGGAGAGGGAGCAAAACCGCACGCGCTCATCAGCATGCATCGCGGCAAGACTTGGGATTTACTCCCTCTCCCCTCGGGGAGAGGGTTGGGGTGAGGGCAGGCCTTCGATCAGGCGTCGCGCTTATTCAAAGGCCGTCGAGCCCCCACCCCTGCCCTCCCCCAGAGGGGGAGGGAGAAAGACAGAAAGCCAGACTGCGCGGGATTCGGTTTTGCTCCTTCCCCCTCTGGGGGAAGGCTGGGATGGGGGCAGGCTGCGGTCGATAAAGCGCGGCTCTTATATGAGCGCCGCCACCCTCACCCCCCGCCCTCTCCCCAAGGGGAGAGGGAGTAAGACCGCACGCGCTCATCAGCATGCATCGCGGCAGGACTTGGGACTTACTCCCTCTCCCCTCGGGGAGAGGGTTGGGGTGAGGGCAGGCCTTCGGTCAGGCGCCGCGCTTGTTCAAAGGCCGTCGAGCCCCCACCCCTGCCCTCCCCCAGAGGGGGAGGGAGAAAGACAGAACGCCAGACTGCGCGGAATTTGGTTTTGCTCCTTCCCCCTCTGGGGGAAGGCTGGGATGGGGGCAGGCTGCGGTCGATGAAGCGCGGCTCTTATATGAGCGCCGCCACCCTCACCCCCGCCCTCTCCCCAAGGGGAGAGGGAGCAAGACCCGAGACTCCCCGAAGAAGCGCCAAACCGCTCAGCTCTTCTTCGCATCCCTGTAAAGCCTCTCCACCTTCGGCAGGTTCGCCTCCAGCTTCTCGATCCGGTCCGGCCCCGTCGGGTGCGTCGAGAGAAAGTTCAGCCCGCCCTGGTTCTTCGACGCCGCGGCCATCTTCTTCCACAGCGACACCGAAGCCTTCGGGTCGTAGCCCGCCCGCGCCGCGAGCTCCAGCCCCACCAGGTCGGCCTCGGTCTCGTCGCTGCGGCTGAACTTGAGCGTGATCAGCTGCGTGCCCGCGCGCGCCGCCATGTCGCCCACCTGCCCCAGGCCGAGCAGCTGCGCACCGATGGAGAGCGCCGCGCCGGTGCCCGCGCTCTTGGCCATGCGGGCGCGGGCGTGTTCGCGCAGCGCGTGGGCCATTTCGTGGCCCATCACCATCGCGACCTCGTCGTCGCTCAGCTTCAGCTGCTCGAGGATGCCGGTGAAGAAGGCGATCTTGCCGCCCGGCATGCAGAAGGCGTTGATCTGCTTGCTGCCGATCAGGTTGACCTCCCACTTCCAGTCGCGCGCCCGCGAGTTCCAGGGCGTGGCGAACGGAATGAGCCGCCCGGCGATGGCGCGCAGGCGCTGCAGCTGCGGGTTGTTCTCGCCCGCCAGCGCGCCCTTGGCCCGCGCCTGCTCCAGCAACTGGCCGTAGTGCTGCACGCCGGCCGCCTCGATCTTGTCGGCGGGCACCAGGTTGCGCGCCACCGAGGCATTGCCGACGTTGACCTGCGCCAGCGCCGGGCCCGCCAGCGCCGCGCCCGCGGCCGCCAGCAGGAAGGCCCGCCGGGGGTTCCAGGGCGAGGCCGCAGAGAGCCGGGTGGCGGAGGCAAATTCAGGGCGGTCGCATCGTAGGCACATAGGGGCCGGATCATAGGAACAAATGAAGACAAAAGCGCCCGGTGATGACCCCGGGCACTCATGGACAATCCGGGGCTCATGTCCGCCACGCCCGCAGAAACCCCCACGCCCCCTCCAACGCCATCCCAGCCCTCCCCGCCCTGGCGCGACGCGCTGAAGGTCTACCTGGAACCCGCCACGCTGCGCATGCTGGCGCTGGGCTTCTCCGCCGGGCTGCCGCTGCTGCTGGTGCTGGGCACGCTGAGCTTTCGCCTGCGCGAGGCCGGCATCGACCGGGCCACCATCGGCTACCTGAGCTGGGTCGGGCTGGCCTACGGCTTCAAGTGGGTCTGGGCGCCGCTGGTCGACCGCCTGCCGCTGCCACCGCTGACCACGCTGCTGGGGCGCCGGCGCGGCTGGCTGCTGCTGGCGCAGGGCATGGTGATCGCGGGGCTGGTCGGCATGGCCATGAACGACCCGCGCCTGGGGCTCACGCCGCTGATCTGGTGCGCGCTGCTGGTGGCCTTCGGCTCGGCCACGCAGGACATCGCGCTGGACGCCTTTCGCATCGAATCGGCCGAAACGCGCAAGCAGGCCGCGCTCGCCGCCGCGTACCAGACGGGCTACCGGCTCGCCATGATCTGGGCCGGCGCGGGGGTGCTGTGGGTCGCGGCCTGGGCCGAGGTGGCGCCTGCCGCCGCCTCCGCCGCAGTCACCGGCGCGGCCGCCTACCAGAACGGCGCCTGGAAGACGGCCTACCTGGTGATGGCGGCGTCCATGGCGGTCGGCGTGCTCACCGTGCTGCTGTCGCCCGAACCCGTGCGGCGCGTGCTGCCGCAGGCGAAGAACGCGGCCGAATGGCTGCAAGGCGCGCTCATCGAACCCTTTGCCGACTTCATCCGCCGCTACAAGTGGCAGGCGGTGCTGATTCTTTCGCTGATTGCCATCTACCGCATCAGCGACGTGGTGATGGGCATCATGGCCAACCCCTTCTACGTGGACATGGGCTTCACCAAGGACGAAGTGGCCACGGTCAGCAAGATCTACGGCGTGGTCATGACGCTGGCGGGCGCCTTCGTGGGCGGCGTGCTGTCGATGCGCCTGGGCGTGATGCGCGTGCTGATGCTGGGCGCGGTGCTGAGCGCGGCCAGCAACCTGCTGTTCGCCTGGCTGGCCTCGCGCGGGCACGACCTGACGGCGCTCATCGCCGTGGTCTCGGCCGACAACCTGGCCGGCGGCATCGCCTCGGCCGCCTTCATCGCCTACCTGTCGAGCCTGACGAACATCAGCTACTCGGCCACGCAGTACGCGCTGTTCAGCTCGCTGATGCTGCTGCTGCCGAAGTTCATCGCCGGCTACTCGGGCGTGTTCGTCGATGCCTACGGCTACAGCACCTTCTTCACGGCCACGGCGCTGCTGGGCGTGCCGGTGCTGGTGCTGGTGGCGCTGGCGTCGCGGCTCACGACCACGGCACGCCCGCAGAGTGCCCATAGCCCGGCAGGCGCACCCGCCGGACAGACGGCAGACAGCGCGGAGCGCGCCTGAAGCCCGCGGCGGCCTGAAGACGCCGCGCCTTATAGGACACGACCGACGCGGCGCGGCGCCCGCAACTGGTACGCTGTTTCGCGTATACATTCAGTTTTGCTGCTTTTTGTTTCTTTTCTCGCGCCATTCCGTCGCCAGCAAACTCACCCAAAAAAGACCGTGCCGCCTCGAATCTCCCCCCTCCAAATCACCGCCTTCACGGCGACGTCGGCCGTCGGTGTCGGCAAGGAAGCGCTGGCCGACGCGCTCGCGCAGTCGCGCAGCGGCCTGCGTGCCAACGACTTCGGCGACGCGCCGCTGCCGACCTGGATCGGCCGCGTCGACGGCGTCGAAGACGTGCGGCTGCCCGAGGCGCTCGCGCGCTGGGACTGCCGCAACAACCGGCTGGCCTACATGGGCCTGCAGGCCGACGGCTTCATCGAGGCGGTGGCCGCAGCGCGCGAGAAGTACGGCGCCTCGCGCATCGCGCTCATCCTGGGCACCTCGACCGCCAGCATCGGCGAGACCGAGCTGGCCTACACGCAGCTCGACGCCGAAGGCAACTTCCCGCTCGACCAGCGCCGCGCCGCGGTGCACACGCCGCATTCGCTGGCCATGTTCACGCAGGAGCTGCTGGGCATCAGCGGGCCGAGCGAAACCATCTCTACCGCCTGCTCGTCCAGCGCCAAGGTGTTCGCCTCGGCCGAGCGGCTGATTCGCCTGGGCCTGGCCGACGCGGCCGTGGTCGGCGGGGCCGACACGCTGTGCGGCAGCGTGCTGTTCGGCTTCAACTCGCTCGAACTGGTGTCGACCGAGCCCTGCCGCCCCTTCGACGCCAACCGCAACGGCATCAGCCTGGGCGAGGCGGCGGGCTTCGCGCTGGTCGAGCGCGTGCAGGCGGGCGCCGACGCCTCGCCGCTGCGGCTGCTGGGCTACGGCGAAGCCAGCGACGCGCACCACATGTCCACGCCCCACCCCGAGGGCCTGGGCGCCGAGCGCGCGCTCGACGAGGCACTGGCGCGCGCCGGCCTCGCGCCAGAGGCCATCGACTACATCAACATGCACGGCACCTCGAGCCAGAAGAACGACGAGGTCGAGGGCGCGCTGGTGGCGCGCCGCTTTCCCGCGCGCACGCACGCCAGCTCGACCAAGGGCTTCATGGGCCACACGCTGGGCGCCGCGGGCATCGTCGAGGCGGTCATCAGCCTGCTGGCCATCGAGCGCGGCCTGATGCCGGGCACGGTCAACACCCGCACGCTGGACGAAGGCTTCGGCCCGCAGATCAAGCTCGCGCCGGTGCACGCCGACGTGCGCTATGCGCTGTCCAACTCCTTCGGCTTCGGCGGCAACAACTGCTCGCTCGTGTTCGGCAAGGCAGCATGAGCGACATGAACCAAGCTTCCACCCACGCCACCGTGCCCCCGACGCTGTACATCGAAGGCCCGGCCTTCTGGACCCCCACGCTGCCGGGCTGGGAGGCCGCGCGCGCCGCCTTCCGCGGCGAAGGCACGTTGAGCGATCCGCCCGCCAAGCGCCCCGCGCCGCAGGTGCTCGCCCCGGCCGAGCGCCGCCGCGCGCCCGACACCGTGGCGCTGGCGCTCGAAGTGGCCGCCGCCGCCATGGCCGCCTCGGGCCGCAACGCGGCCGACGTGCCCTGCGTGTTCACCTCGGCGCACGGCGACCTGTCGATCAACGACTACATGTGCGGCACGCTCGCGACCGACCCCAAGGTGCTGTCGCCCACCAAGTTCCACAACTCGGTGCACAACGCGGCCGTGGGCTACTGGACCATCGGCACGGGCTGCATGGCCGCCAGCAACGCCATCTCGGCCTACGAACACAGCTTTGCCGCCGGCCTGCTCGAAGCGGCCGTGCAGTGCGCGGCCGACCAGGAAGCGGTGCTGCTGGTGGGCTACGACACGCCCACGGTCGGCGCGCTCACGTCCGTCACCGACAGCCGCGGCCTGCTCGCGGTGGCGCTGGTGCTGGCGCCCGCGCCCACCGAGCGCACCGTGGCGGCGCTGCAGTGGTCGCTGGCCAGCGGCGCGCAAGCAGCCACCGCCCCCACGCCGCCCCGCTCGGAGGCCGCCAGGTCGCTGGCCGGCATCAACCCGATGGCCGACGCGCTGGGGCTCTACGAGTCGCTGGCGCACCTCGACGCGGGTGACGCCGGCGAGGCGCACGGGAGCGTCGAGCTGCCGCTGTCGCCCACGCTGTCCCTTCGACTGCAGATCCAACCCATTCAACCCATCCAACCGACTTCCAGGAGCTGACCCATGAACGACACTGCGCTTGACTCCTTCGACGCAGTGATCATGGGCGGCGGGCTGGCCGGCCTCACGCTGGCGCTGCAGCTGCGCCAGCGCTTCGGCGACCTGCGCGTACTGGTGCTGGAGCGCCGCGCGCACCCGGTGCCGCACGCGGCGCACAAGGTGGGCGAGTCGTCGGTGGAAATCGGCGCGCACTACTTCGACACCGTGCTGGGCCTGAAGGCCCACATGGACGAGAAGCAGCTGCGCAAGTTCGGCTTTCGCTTCTTCTTCAGCGAAGGCCGCAGCGACGTCGAGAACGTCACCGAAATCGGCGCGAGCCGCTACCTGTCGGTGCCCAGCTACCAGATCGACCGCGGCATCTTCGAGAACTTCCTGGCCGAAGAGGCCACGCGCCAGGGCGTGCGCTTCATCGACAGCGCGCTGGTGCGCCGCATCGACCTGAGCGAGAACACCGAAGGCGGCGCCACGCCGCACCACATCGAGTGGACGCGCGGCGACCAGACCCACCGCACCCAGGCGCGCTGGCTCATCGACGCCTGCGGGCGCGCCGGCATGCTCAAGCGCAAGCTGGGCCTGGCCGAGCCGAACGCGCACGACGTGAACGCGGTGTGGTTCCGCATTGGCGAGCGCATCGCCATCGACGACTGGAGCGACAGCACCGAGTGGCGCGAGCGCTGCAACCCGCAGGCGCGCTGGCTGTCGACCAACCACCTGGTGGGCGCGGGCTACTGGGCGTGGCTGATTCCGCTGGCCTCGGGCTCGCATTCGGTGGGCATCGTGGCCGACCCGAAGCTGCATCCGCTGGACACCATCGACACCTTCGACAAGGCCATGGCGTGGTTCGCCACCTACCAGCCGCGCCTGTACGAGGCGCTGGACGGCAAGCGCCACCTGCTGCAGGACTTCGCGTTCCTCAAGCACTTCTCGCACGGCTGCAAGCAGGTGTTCTCGGGGCGCCAGCGCTGGGCCATGACGGGCGAGGCGGGGCTGTTCCTCGACCCCTTCTATTCGCCGGGCAGCGACTTCATCGCCATCGGCAACACCTACATCACCGACCTGATCGCGCAGGACCGCGCGGGCCGCCCGATCGACTCGCGCGCGCAGCTGTACGACCAGCTCTACCACTCGTTCTACGAAAGCACGCTGGCCCTCTACCAGGACCAGTACCCGCTCTTCGGCGACCCCGAGGTGCTGCCGGTGAAGGTGATCTGGGACTACGCCTACTACTGGGGCGTGCTGTCGCAGATCTTCTTCCAGCAGCGCCTGACCGACCTGCACGCGCTGGGCGGCCTGAAGGGCGAGCTGCAGCACTGCCAGCGGCTGAACCTCGCGGTGCAGACGCTGCTGCGCAACTGGTCGGCCGCCAGCGCGCGCGCCAACCCGGCGGTGATGCTCGACCAGGCCGCGATGCCGTGGTTTGCCGAGCTCAACCGCAGCCTGAAGGACACGCTGGACGACGCCGCGTTTCGCGCGCGCATCCGCGCCTCGACCGTGCAGCTGCGGCAGCTGGCCGGCGAAATACTCGAGCGCGCGCGGTTGGCGGATGCCGACGTGGACGCCACGCAACTGAGCGCATTGCTCGCGGAAAATCTCGACCTCCCCCCGGCGGCCGTTGGACAGGGCGCTATGCTTTTCGCAGCAGCTCCGGTTGACACGGCCCCCTGAGGTTTACCCAACTTTACGGAGCGTTCAAGCCTGCTTGCTCCCTGTGGACGACCATGAAGCGCATGAGCACCCCCCAACTCCTGATGATCGAAGACGACGTCCGCCTGGCGCAGATGGTGGGCGAATACCTGACGCAGTCGGGCTTCGCCTTCAACCACGCCGCCGACGGCGCGAACGGCCTCGAGCAGCTGCAGCAGCACGCGCCCGACCTCGTGATCCTCGACCTGATGCTGCCCGACACCGACGGGCTCGAAGTGTGCCGCCGCATCCGCGCGCTGCCGGGCCCGATGTCCAAGGTGTCGGTGCTGATGCTGACGGCCAAGGGCGACCCGATGGACCGCATCATCGGCCTGGAGATCGGCGCGGACGACTACCTGCCCAAGCCCTTCGAGCCGCGCGAGCTGCTGGCGCGCATTCGCGCCGTGCTGCGCCGGCGCAGCGAGAACGCCACCGAGACCGAGGCCTCCACCGTGATGCGCTTCGGCACGCTGGAAATCGACCGCAACGCGCGCACCGTGTCGGTGGCCGGCGCGCTGGCCGACCTCACTTCCTACCAGTTCGACCTGCTGGTGGCCATGGCCGAGCGCGCGGGCCGCGTGCTCACGCGCGACCAGATCATGGAGGCCGTGCGCGGGCGCGAGCTCGAGGCCTTCGACCGCTCCATCGACGTGCACATGGGCCGCATCCGCGCGGCCATCGAGGTCGACGCGAAGAACCCCAAGCGCATCCTCACGGTGCGCGGCGTGGGCTACGTCTTCGCCAAGCAGCAAGACTAAGAAAATGTCAGCCCACCGGCTTTTCACTCGCTTCGCGCTGTGCAGTTCGCCCGCCCCCGAGGGCAAGGCGCGGCTCGCCTTGGGGCGGCCCGGCGGCGGCCGCCTCTTTTCATGATGCTGCGCAGCTTCTATTCACGCCACCTGTACGTGCGCATCTGGCTCGCGGTGGTGGGCGGCGTGGTCATCCTCACGCTGATGGCCAACTGGATCGTGCGCGAGGCGGCCGAAGCCGAGCGCGAGCGGCTGGCACCGGTGCCGCGCAACGTGGTGGTGCTGGACGCGCAAGACAAGCAGATCGGCGCGGGCACCGCGCTGCGCGTGCCCGGCCAGGGGCTGGAGTTCGACGTGACGCTGAGCGACGGCAAGTCGGTCACGCTGCGCGTGGCGCCGCGTGAACGGCCCACGGGCTCGGGCGGCTTCGCGCCGTGGCGCACGCCCTTCGGGCTGGGCTGGATGATCGCGCTGGTGGGCGTGGCGGTGGCGCTGGGCGTGTACCCGATCGTGCGGCGCATCACGCAGCGGCTGGAGTCGCTGCAGCGCGGCGTGCAGCGCTGGGGCGAAGGCGATCTCTCGGTGCGCGTGACCGAAGAAGGGCAGGACGAAGTGGCAGATCTCTCGAAACGATTCAACGCGTCGGCGCAACGCATCGAACAGCTGGTGCGCTCGCACAAGTCGCTGCTGGCCAACGCCTCGCACGAGCTGCGTTCGCCGCTCACCCGCATCCGCATGGGCCTGGAGCTGATGGGCGAACGCCCGAGCCAGTCGGCGCGCGAGGAAATCTCGCGCAACATCGGCGAGCTCGACCAGCTCATCGACGAGATCCTGCTGGCCAGCCGGCTGGACGCCAGCGAGGCCGACATGGGCACCATCGAGGCGGTCGACCTCACCGGCCTGGCCGCAGAGGAATGCTCGCAGGTGAACGCCGAGCTCGACCTGGCCGAAGGCACCGACAACGCCACCCTCACCGTGCCGGGCGTGTCGCGCCTGCTGCGCCGCGCCATCCGCAACCTGCTGGAAAACGCCCGCCGCTACGGCGCCGGCGAAATCGCGGTGGAGCTGGGCAGCGCCAACGGCTTTGCCACGGTGCGCGTGAACGACTGCGGCCCGGGCGTGCCGCCGGGGCTGCGCGAACGCATCTTCGAGCCGTTCTACCGGCTGCCCGGCGCCAGCGAGCGCAACGGCGGCGTGGGCCTGGGGCTGGCGCTGGTGAAGTCGATCGCCGAGCGGCACGGCGGCACGGTGCGCTGCGAAGACCGGCCGGGCGGCGGCGCGAGCTTCGTCATTCGCCTGCCGGTGGCGGCGCGCGGGCACTGAGCGGCACTGACCGGCACTGAGCCGGCACTGAGGGGCACCCAAGGCCACCGAAGGCCGCTGGACCGCCCGGGGCCAACGCCCTGCCGCACGCGGGGCCTCGGTCAGGTTGGCGCCGCGGGGCGCACCTAGAATTCCGCCCCTATGCAGAGATCGCACATCGTTCGGCCCGCGGCCATGTTCTGGGGGCTGGTGGTGTTCATGCCGGTCGGCGTCACCTACCTTTCAGCCATCTTGCTGCTGCTCACCCTGGTGGTGGCCGGCGACGGGCGCGAGCGCCTCGCGCGGCTGCGCGCCAACCCGCTGTGGTGGCCTGTGATGGCCTACCTGGCCTGGACGCTGCTGGTGCTGGCCTTCGGGCGGCACTACCCCGAGACCCCGTCCAACCTGTTCCACGGCATCCGCATCGGCCTCACGATATTGATGGCGATGGCGCTCACGCGCGAGGAAGCGCTGTGGGCGCTGCGCGGCTTCCTGCTGGCCGCGGCGCTGGGCGTGCTGCTGGTGGTGGCGTACTACGCCATCGGCTTTCCGCTGTGGTCGCCGCTGCGCGCGGTGGTCATGGAGGTGGGCAACAAGTCGATCAGCAACGCGCTGCTGTTCAGCGTGGTGGCCTCCACGGCCGCCGTGTGGGGCATTGCGCAAATCGCCGCGCACCGGCCGCTGCGCGCCATTCCGGCCTTCGTGCTGATGCTCGGGCTGGGCCTGGTGGTGGCGCTGCCGCTGACCTCGCGCACCTCGGTGCTTGCGCTGCTGCTGGTGGTGCCGGTGGTGTGCATCCACCAGTGGCGCAGCCACCTGAAGATGCTGGTGGGCGCGCTGGTGCTGGGCACCGTGGTGCTGGGCGCGGGGCTCTACCAGCTGCCGCAGCTGCAGCACAAGGTGGAGACCGGCGTGCAGGAAATCGAAGACGCGCAGAACGGCGCCGTGTTCCACGGCAGCTGGATCATTCGCTACTACATGTACCGCGACACCGGCCGCATGATCGCCGACCGCCCGCTCACCGGCTGGGGCATCGGCGGCTGGACCGAGCAGTGGCACAAGCGCGGCCCGGCGCTGTTCGCGGACTCGAACATGCCGCACAACGACTTCCTGTGGGTCGGCTCGCAGGGCGGGCTGCCGGCCCTGCTGAGCTTGCTGCTCATCATGGTCACGGCGGTGTGGCAGGCGTGGAAGCGCCGCGACATCGCGGGCCGCTACGCGCTGGCGGCCACGCTGATCGCGCTGATCGCGTCGAGCGTGAACTCGGCGCTGCGCGACGCGCAGATCGGGCTGGCGCTGCTGTGGATCGCCATGATCTACCTGCGGCTCGCGCAGGAGAAGAACGACCCGAATCCGTGGCGTGGCCTGCTGCCGTCGCGCCGCGTGGAATCGTTGACCCAACCAGGTTGATGGGCCGGCGGGGCTGGTAGGGCAGAGGGTCTGACGGACTGAAGGCGCCGCATTGCGCGGCGCCGTCTTTGCCCTCGCGCCCCGAGCCTCGAAGGGCTCAGGAACGCTGTCGCGCTTTCAGTGCCGCGACGACACCGTTTCACCCGCCTTCAGGCGGTACACCGTGCCGCAGTACGGGCACTTGGCTTCGCCGGTGCGCGCCACGTCGAGGTACACCTTCGGGTGGTTGTTCCAGAGCTTCATGTCGGCCTTGGGGCTGGGGCAGAACACGCCACCTTGATGATTGAGCTCCTTGGCCAGGAGTTCGACGACTGCATTGGTGGACATGGGATTCAGACTTTCGTGAGCCAGTGGGCGTACTTGGGGTTCTTGCCGTTCACGATGTCGAAGAAGGCAGACTGGATTTTCTCGGTGATGGGGCCGCGCGAGCCGCCGTCGCCGCGGTTGCCGATCTCGATGCGGTCGAGCTCGCGGATGGGCGTCACTTCGGCGGCGGTGCCGGTGAAGAAGGCCTCGTCGGAAATGTAGACCTCGTCGCGCGTGATGCGCTTTTGCACCAGCTCCAGGCCCAGGTCCTTGCAGATGTGCAGGATGGTGTTGCGCGTAATGCCGTTGAGCGCGCCGGCCGACAGGTCGGGCGTGTACACCACGCCGCCCTTGACCACGAAGATGTTCTCGCCCGCGCCCTCGGACACGAAGCCGCTCGCGTCGAGCAGCAGCGCCTCGTCGTAGCCGTCGTCCAGCGCTTCCATGTTGGCCAGGATCGAGTTGGTGTAGTTGCTCACCGACTTGGCCTGCGTCATCGTGATGTTGACGTGGTGGCGCGTGTAGCTGGAGGTCTTCACGCGGATGCCGCGCTTCAGGCCCTCTTCGCCGAGGTAGGCGCCCCACGACCAGGCCGCGACCATGGCGTGGATCTTGTTGCCCTTGGGGCTCACGCCGAGCTTCTCGGAGCCGATCCAGATCAGCGGGCGCAGGTAGCAGCTTTCGAGCTTGTTCTCGCGAACGACCTGCTTCTGCGCTTCGTTCAGCTGCTCTTGCGTGAACGGGATCTTCATGCGCAGGATCTTGGCGCTGTTGAACAGGCGCTCGGTGTGCTCGGCCAGGCGGAAGATGGCCGTGCCCTCGGGCGTCTTGTAGGCGCGCACGCCCTCGAAGGCGCCGCAACCGTAGTGCAGCGTGTGGCTCAGCACGTGGATCTTGGCGTCGCGCCAGTCCACGAGTTCGCCGTCCATCCAGATCTTGCCGTCACGGTCGTCCAGCGAGGGGGGGATCGAGCTCATTTCCTGATTCCTTTGGGAGCGGTGGGGTGCGACCGGGGGCAGTCGCAAAAGCTTTCGATTTTAAGGCGCAGCCCGCGGCCGTGCTCCTGCAGGGTGCCCGACAATGGTTGGTTGTCCAAACCAGTGGAAAAAGGGTTTCCGTGTCCGTATTCAAGAACGTCATCGTCTATCGCATCGAACCTGCCTGGTCCCAAACACTGGCCGAGGCGGAAGAAGGGCTCGCCAAGCAGCGCTTCGTGCCGTGCGGCCCCTCGCAGGAAAAGTCCGCCGGCTGGGTCGAGCCCCGCGGCGAAGCCAACGGCCCGTTGGTCGAATCCATCGACGGCCAGTGGCTGGTCGAGTACATGATCGAAAGCAAGCAGGTCCCCGGCTCGGTGGTGCGACGCAAGCTCGACGAGCGCTGCGCCAGCATCGAGGCCACCACCGGCCGCAAGCCCGGCAAGAAGGAAAAGAAGGACCTGAAGGAAGACATCACGCTGGAGCTGCTGCCCATGGCCTTCACCCGCAGCGCGCGCGTGACGGTGTGGATCGACAAGGCCGAGAACCGCCTGGTGATCAACAGCGGCAACGCCACGCGCGCCGACGAGGTGGTCACCAGCCTGGTGAAGTCGCTCGACGGCTTTGCCGTGGCGCTGGTCAACACGCAGATCGAGCCGGCCGCCGCCATGGCCAACTGGCTGCTCACGCAGGAGCCGCCGGCCGGCTTCAGCATCGACCGCGAGTGCGAGCTCAAGGCCTCCGACGACTCCAAGGCCGTGGTGCGCTACGCCAAGCACGCGCTGGACATCGACGAGGTGAAGCAGCACATCACCGACGGCAAGCGCCCCACGCGCCTGGCGCTCACCTGGGACGACCGCGTGTCCTTCGAGCTCACGCAGGGCATGCTGATCCGCAAGATCACCTTCCTCGAAGGCACGGGCGACGGCGCCTCCGGTGGCAAGAAGGAAGACAACTTCGACGCCGACGTGGCCATCGCGACCGGCGAGCTCGGCCAGCTGGTGCCGGCGCTGCTCGACGCGCTGGGCGGCGAAGCGGCGTTCTCCGCGGCCCCGCCCGACGACACGGTCAAGCCTGCTGCGAAGGCACCGACGACCACGACGCCGGCCGATGCGCCCGAAGAGGAAGAAGACGCGCCGTTCTGAAGCGCATTGTTCTGACGCGCCTTCGATGAACGCTCAGGCGACCAGGTAGGTCTGCGCCAGCCGCACCCAGCACGCGGCGCCCAGCGGCAGCACCTGGTCGTTGAAGTCGTAGCCCGGGTTGTGCACCATGCAGCCCCCGAACTCGCCCTCCCCGTTGCCCAGCAGCAAATAGCAGCCCGGCAACGCGTCGAGCATCCAGGCGAAGTCTTCGCTGCCCGCGAAGCCCTTGGGCGCCTGCGTGACGACGTTCTCCTCGCCCACCAGCTCGGCGCACACCTGCGCGGCCAGTTGCGTCTCGGCCGCGGTGTTGACCACCGGCGGCACCAGCTGGCGGTAGTCGATCTCGGCCTGCACGCCGTGCGCCTGCGCGGTGAAGTCGACGATCTCGCGGATGCGCTGCTCCACCAGCGCGCGCGTCTCGGGCCGCGCCGCGCGCACGTTCAGGCCCAGCGACACCGACTGCGGAATCACGTTGTGCGTGGCCCCGCCGCGAATGAAGCCCACCGACACCACCGCCGTGTCGTCGGGCGCCACGTTGCGTGCCACCACGGTCTGCAGCGCGGTGACGATGGCCGCGGCCGCGGCGACCGGGTCGCGCGCGCGGTGCGGCATGGCGCCATGCCCGCCCACGCCCTTGATGGTGACGTCGGCCACGTCGGACGACAGCGTCACCGGCCCCTCGATGGCCAGCATCGTGCCCACCGGCACGCCGGGCGCGTTGTGCAGCGCGTACACCGCGTCGCAGGGAAAGCGCTCGAACAGGCCGTCGGCGATCATCGCGCGCGCGCCGCACAGGTTCTCTTCGTCGGGCTGGAAGATCAGGTTCAGCGTGCCGTCGAAGTTGCGCGCCTTCGCCAGTGCCTTCGCGGCCGCCAGCAGGATGGCGGTGTGCCCGTCGTGCCCGCAGGCATGCATGCGGCCCGCGTTGCGGCTCGCGTACGGCAGGCCGGTGGCCTCGGTGATGGGCAGCGCGTCCATGTCGGCGCGAATGCCCAGGCTGCGCGTGCCCTTGCCCAGCTTCAGCTGCGCGACGATGCCGGTCTTGCCGATGCCGGTGTGCACCGCGTAGCCCCAGCTGCGCAGCAGGTTCGCGACCAGCTCGCTGGTGGCGCTCACCTCGAAGCCGAGCTCGGGGTTGGCGTGGATCTGCCGGCGAATGTCGACGAAGGCCTGCGTGTCAACGTCGGCCTGGGGCAGCAGGCGCGACAGTAGCTTGGTGGTCTGGGGGCTGAGTTCGCGGGTCATGAAAGAAATCCGTTGCGATGAAGGTGAAAAAGGCGGGCCAGGGGGCGGCGTTCGCGCATCAGGCCGTCTTGCGCTCGCGCAGGCTCAGCAGCGCGACCAGGCTCAGCACGCCGCAGACCATCATGTAGAAGGCCGGCGACAGCGGGTTGTCGGTCTTTGCCAGCAGCCAGGTCACGATGAACTGCGACGAGCCGCCGAAGATGGTCACGCCCACGCTGTAGATCACCGAGATGCCGCTGGCGCGCACGCCGGCCGGCAGCATCTCGAGCAGCATCAGGAACATGGGCGTGGTGCCGATGTTGACGCTGGCCGTCAGCAGCGCCGACAGCGCCAGCACCAGCGGCACGCTCGGGTAGTGGCTGATGAGCCAGAACACCGGCACCACCGCGACCACGCTGAACAGCAGCGAGCCGATCACCAGCGGCTTGCGATTGGGCAGCCGGTCGGCCAGGCGCCCCGCCACCAGCGACACCACAAACAGCGTGATGCCCGTGACGCAGCCCGACAGCAACGACAGCGACGGCGGCATGTGCAGCACGCGGATCATGTAGGTGGGCATGAAGAACACCACCAGGTACATCGTGGCCGTGCCCGCGGTGGTGGCCAGGATGCCCTTGAGCACCGTGCCGCCGTGCGCGCGCAGCAGGCGCCCCACGGGGCTGGACTCGTGGCGCTCGGCAACGTGCGTCTCGTCGAGGTTGGCGCGAATGTAGAGGCCCACCGGCGCGATCAGCAGGCCGAGCAGGAACGGCAGGCGCCAGCCCCAGCTCTCCAGCGAGGCCTGCGGCAACGCGGCGTACAGCGCGGCGCCCGTGAGCGCGCCCAGCAGCGCCGACACGCCCTGGCTCGCGAGCTGCCAGCTCACGCGAAAGCCGCGGCCCTTCACGCCGCCGGCCTCCATCAGCATGGAGGTGGCCGCGCCCACTTCGCCGCCGAGCGAAAAGCCCTGCAGCAACCGGCCGGCCACGATCATCAGCGAGCCGAACACGCCGGCCGACGCATAGGTCGGCGCGAACGCGATGCACAGCGTGCCCAGCACCATGAGGCCGATGGTCAGCGTCATGGCGGCCTTGCGGCCCTTGCGGTCGGCGTAGTTGCCGATGATCACGCCGCCCAGCGGGCGCATCACGAAGCCGATGCCGAAGGTGGCCACCGCCAGCAGCAGCGAGCCGTAGGCGCTGTCGGAGGGAAAGAACAGCTTGCCGATCAGCAGCGCGAAGAAGCTGTAGACGGTGAAGTCGTACATCTCCAGCGCGTTGCCCAGCGAGCAGGCCGCGATCAGGCGGAACTGGCTCTGCGGTGCCTTCGCCCGGGCGGCACTGGTGGCGTTGGATGCGCCGGCGGCGCTGGACGCAGAACCCCCGATCGGGCTTGCAGGCAAGGTGGCTTCGCTCATCTAATGTCTCCACGAACAGGTTGCGCAGGTGCCCGGCAGGGCCCTTTGCGGCGGAGTATTCAGGCAAAGCGCAGCAGCGAAGAATCACAAATTTTCATGCCGATAACCAAACGGAATCCCCGACAGAAAGAGCCCTTCGGCACCATCGGGAGAACCACCAAGACGGCGTTTTCGCGCCCCTTTTTCGAGAACGCGGCACCACGATGAAGCTGCAACAGTTGCGCGTCCTGCTGGCCGTGGCCCAGCACGGCAGCATCCACGAGGCCTCGCGCAGCCTGCACACCACGCAGCCCGCGCTGTCCAAGACCATCTCGGAACTGGAGCGCGAACTGGGTGTGACGCTCATGTCGCGCTCCACGCGCGGCGTGAGCCTGACGGCCTACGGCGTGGCGCTGGTCAAGCGCGCGAGCCTGGTCGAGCAGGAACTGCGGCATGCGCTGGAAGACATCGAGGCGATTCGCGGGCACGACGAGGCGCAGCTGAACATCGGCTTCACCGCCGTGGCGTCGAGCGGGCCGCTGCCCGATGCGATGGCGTCGTTCAGGCAGCGCTTTCCCAATGTGGCGATGCGCTGCTTCGAGCTGCGGCCGCAACAGATCTTCGAGGGGCTGCGCGAGGGGCGGCTCGACCTGGGGCTGATTTCCACCTGCAACGGGCCGGGCACCAACGCCTTTCAGTGGGAGCCGTTGTTCTCGGTGGCCATGCACCTGTCGGTGCGCGCGGGCCATCCGCTGCGGCGGGTGCGCAAGCTGCAGCCGCTGCTGGACGCCGACTGGCTGGTGCTCGACCCGATCGACGACGCGGGCAGCCCGCTGGTCAGCACGATGCAGATGCACGGGCTCGAGATGCCGCGGCGCATGGTGCAGAGCGCGTCGAACCTGCTGGGCCTGCAGCTGGCCACGCAGACCGACATGATCAGCATGTGGTCGGACTTCGTGTTCCACGGCGCGGGGCCGCTGCGGCTGCAGCCCGGCCTGCTGGAGAAGTTGCCGATCACCGACGCGCTGCCCGACTTCGACGTGTTCCTGGTCTACCGGTCGGCCGACCTGATGACGCATGCGTGCGCGGAATTCGCCAAGGAGGCGCGGCACCAGGCGAAGGCGAACCCTCCGTGGCGCCAGCCCGGGCGCAAGGCGCGCGGGGGGTGAAGCGCCCGGGGTAAAGCGCTCGGGGGAAAGCGCTCGGGGTTCGATCAGGCCGCGGGGGTCTGCGTGTGGTCGTCGGCCGTGGTGCCGCCGTCCGTGTCCGGCCGCGTCATGGCCCAGCTCTGCAGCTTGCCGCCGTTGAACACGGCGTCGACATAGGAGCCGCCGCCGTCGGTCCAGCGGTACAGCTCGGGCTGTTCGTCCTTGGGCGAGCGCAGTTCGCCCAGGGCGTGGGTCATGGCGATCACGTGCATCAGCGTGGCGCCGGGCTTGAGCTTGGCGTTGAGCATCACGGCGCTGCCCACGTAGCCCACGGGCCGGTCGGCGGCGCGCTTGAGCACCTGCATGGCGCGGTTGAAGTGCAGCAGCAAGAACATCACGATGGCGCCGGCAGCCAGGGCAACGCCGCCCCAGCCGCCGCTGCGCCAGGCCAGCCCCAGGAGAAGGATGGCGCCCACGGGCACCAGAAATTTCTTGAAATTCATGGCGCGCATTGTCGCCGCCCGCAGCAAACGGCCGAAGTAGCAGCCCCTACTACCTCCGGGCGCGCAAGACGGTACTCGGGGCGAAATGCGAGGCCCCCGGTAGCGCCGGCGGGCACATTTGCTTCACGGGCATCAGCCCGGGCCACCCAGAAGCGTATGACCATTCCGCGTTCCGTCACATTCGTTCGTCTCACCCTCGTCGCCGCGCTCGCGGGCACCGCGCTCAGCGGCTGCTACGTGGTACCGCTCGGGCAACCCGCTCCCGCGGTGCCCTCCTCGCAGTCTTATGCCGTCGCGCCGGGTCCGGTGGCGCAGACCTTCAATGCGCGGCTGTACCCGTCGAACCCGGAGGCCGCGCGCTACGGCGCCGTCGCCGGCACGGTGACCAACGACATGAACGGCCGCGGCCACTTCAACGCACAGATCGGCGGCGAACAGTTTCAGGGAGAGGCAACCCGGGTCGCAGGCTCGCGGGGCACCGGCGTGGCGAATGCCACCGGCAGCCGCGGCGGCAACCTGAGTTGCCAGTACACGATGAACTCGGCCACGTTGGGCAGCGGGCAATGCGTGCTCAACAGCGGACCGGCGTTCACGATGCACATCGGGGGGTAGGAGGGAGGGTAGGCCCGGCGCGCCACGGTGCGCCGGGTCGTTTTTTTCCGCCCCCGCCAGCCACGCATCAGGTCAATCGAGGCGGCGGACCACGTCCATCGCTTCCTCGATGCGGTCGACGGCATGGATCGTCAGCCCTTCGATTTCCTTCGCGCCCTTCTTGGGCGCGTTGGCCTTGGGAACCACCGCCACGCTGAAGCCCAGCTTGGCGGCCTCGCGCAGGCGCTCCTGCCCGCGCGGCGCCGGACGCACCTCGCCGGCCAGGCCCACCTCGCCGAACGCGATGAAGCCCTTGGGCAGCGGCTTGCCGCGCAGGCTCGAGGTAATGGCCAGCATCACGGCCAGGTCGGCCGCGGGCTCGCTGATGCGCACGCCGCCCACCGCGTTGACGAACACGTCCTGGTCCATGCAGGCCACGCCCGCATGGCGGTGCAGCACGGCCAGCAGCATCGCGAGTCGGTCGCGGTCCAGGCCCACCGACAGGCGGCGCGGGCTGGGCCCGCCGTTGTCGACCAGCGCCTGGATTTCCACCAGCATCGGCCGCGTGCCCTCCAGCGTGACCAGCACCACGCTGCCGGGCACCGGCTCGGAATGCTGGCTCAGGAAGATGGCGCTCGGGTTGGTCACGCCCTTCAGGCCGCGCTCGGTCATGGCGAACACGCCGATCTCGTTGACCGCGCCGAAGCGGTTCTTGATGGCGCGCACCAGCCGAAAGGTCGAATGCGTTTCGCCTTCGAAGTACAGCACCGTGTCCACCATGTGCTCGAGCACGCGCGGACCCGCGAGCGCGCCCTCTTTCGTCACGTGGCCCACCAGCACCACGGCCGTGCCGCTGGTCTTGGCGAAGCGCGTGAGGTGGGCCGCGCATTCGCGCACCTGTGCCACCGAACCGGGGGCGGAGGTGAGCTGGTCGGAGTACACCGTCTGGATCGAGTCGATCACCGCGATCGCCGGGCGCGTGGCGTCGAGCGTGGCGATGATCTTCTCGAGCTGGATCTCGGCCAGCACCTGCACCTGCGAGTGGTCGAGCCCGAGCCGCTTGGAGCGCAGCGCCACCTGCGAGCCGCTTTCCTCGCCCGTGACATAGAGCGCGTTCTGCCCCGCGCGCTGCAGCGCATCGACCGCCTGCAGCAGCAGCGTCGACTTGCCGATGCCGGGGTCGCCGCCGATGAGCGTCACCCCGCCCGAGACGATGCCGCCGCCCAGCACGCGGTCGAGTTCGTCGAGCCCGGTGGGCGTGCGCGCGACATCGGTCGCCTCGATGTCGGACAGCGTCGTGAGCTCCGACGCGCCCGCCAGCGACGCGAACTGCGTGCCGAAGCGGTTGTTGGCCGGGCCGCCGCCCGCGCCTGCGCCGGCCGCCTGTTCGACGAGGGTGTTCCATGCACCGCAACTCGGGCATTTGCCCAGCCACTTGGGGCTGGTGCCGCCGCATTCACTGCAGACGAAAAGTGTTTTGTCCTTGGCCATGCGACGAGTTTAGGTGTCCGCACAAACCCTGATACGCGGCGTCTTGGAAAGAAAGCGCCAATCATTTAACATGTTAAGTAATTCGGGCAATCCTCGACAGCCCGGCGAAAAGAGACAAGCCCTTGAGCACCACGTTCACGCACCGCAATTTGCCGCGCCTGCTGCTGCAGGCCCGCGAAGCCGTGATGGCCCACACCCGGCCCAGCCTGCGCGAGCACGCGCTGTCCGACCAGCAATGGCGCGTGCTGCGCGTGCTGGGCGAGCACGGCGCGGTCGACACCGGCCGGGTGGCGCGCGAGGCCTTCATTCTCGGGCCCAGCCTCACCGGCGTGCTCGCGCGCATGGAGCGCGACAACCTCATCACCCGCGCGCGCGACCCCGCCGACCAGCGCCGCACCGTGGTCGAGGCCACGCCGCACGGCATGAAGCTGGTGAAGCGGCTGGGCAGCAGCATCGAGGCGCACTACGACTGGATGGAACAGTCGATGGGCAAGGTCAAGCTCACGCAGCTGTACGGGCTGCTCGACGAACTCATCGCACTGGAGCAACCCTCATGAACGGCATGGCCCACTACCTTCCGAGCGGCACCGTGTACGGCACGCTGCTCAACTTCGACGCCGAGGTGCAGGCGCTCGCGCCGCAGATGACGCAGCCGCCCTACAAGGCACCGCCCCAGGCCCCCGTGCTCTACGTGAAGACGGCCAACACCTGGAGCCCGCACGGCAGCGCCATCGCGGTGCCCGCGGCCGTGCCCGAGGTGGAAATCGGCGCGAGCATCGGCATGGTGATCGGCGCCGAGGGCGACGTCGAAGGCTTCGTGCTGCTGAACGACCTGTCGATTCCGCATGCGAGCTTTTTCCGCCCGCCGGTGAAGTTCAAGTGCGTCGACGGCTTCCTGGGCATCGGCGCGGCACTGCGCGACGCGCAGGAGGTGGCCGACCCCGCGGCGTTCCGCGTCGAGGTGCGCGTCAACGGCGAGCTGAAGCAGTCGCTCGACTTCTCGCAGCTCGTGCGCCCCGCGCGGCAATTGCTGGCCGACGTGGGCGAGTTCATGACGCTGGCGCACGGCGACGTGCTCATGCTGGGCTGCGGCCCCGGCCGGCCGCTGGCCCGCGCGGGCGACCGCATCGACATCTCTGCGCCGGGCTTCGAGACCCTCACCAACACGCTGGTCGACACCCTGGTCAATACGCCGGTGAAGGAAACCGCATGAAGCACGCACGCGTCATCTTCGAGGGCCGCGAACACACCGGCACCGCGCACGAGTTCGACGGCCAGCCCGACGCGGCCGTGCGCCTGGACGACGGCCGCGTCGTGCCGCAGCACCAGCTCACCTGGCTGCCGCCGCTCGCGCCCACGCCGCGCCCGCGCACCATCCTCGCGCTGGGCCTGAACTACGCCGACCACGCGAAGGAGCTCGAGTTCAAGGCACCCGAAGAACCCTTGGTGTTCGTCAAGGGCCAGAGCGCGCTCATCGGCCACCGCCAGCGCACGCACCGCCCGGGCGGCGTGAAGTTCATGCACTACGAATGCGAGCTCGCCATCGTCGTCGGCAAGACAGCGAAGCACGTGAAGCGCGACGACGCGTACGACTTCATCGGCGGCTACACGGTGGCCAACGACTACGCCATTCGCGACTACCTGGAGAACTGGTACCGCCCCAACCTGCGCGTGAAGAACCGCGACACCTGCACGCCGCTGGGCCCGTGGTTCGTGGACGCGGCCGATGTGCCCGACCCGATGTCGCTCGCGCTGCGCACCACCGTCAACGGCCAGGTCACGCAGCAGGGCAACACGCGCGACATGATCTTCGACGCGCCCTTCCTCATCGAATACTTCAGCCGCTTCATGACGCTGTCGCCGGGCGACCTGATCCTCACCGGCACGCCCGACGGCGTGGTCGATTGCCAGCCGGGCGACGTCGTCGTCACCGAGATCGAGCGCATCGGCGCGCTCATGAACACCATCGAGACCATCCAAGGACAAGCATGAGAGTCGATCACCTGATCAACGGCAAGAGCGTTGCCGGCACCGCGTACTTCGAGACAGTCAACCCCGCCACGCAAGAGGTGCTGGCCGAGGTCGCCTCCGGCGGCGAGGCCGAGGTGAACGCGGCCGTGGCCGCCGCGAAGGAAGCCTTTCCCAAGTGGGCCGGCATGCCCGCGCCCGAGCGCGCCAAGCTCATTCGCAAGCTCGGCGACCTGATTGCCGCGAACGTGCCCGAGATCGCGCAGACCGAAACCAACGACTGCGGCCAGGTCATCGCGCAAACGGGCAAGCAGCTGGTGCCGCGCGCGGCCGACAACTTCTACTACTTCGCCGAGATGTGCACCCGCGTGGACGGCCACACCTACCCCACGCCCACGCACCTGAACTACACGCTGTTCCACCCGGTGGGCGTGTGCGCGCTCATCAGCCCCTGGAACGTGCCCTTCATGACGGCCACCTGGAAGGTCGCGCCCTGCCTGGCCTTCGGCAACACGGCGGTGCTGAAGATGAGCGAGCTGTCGCCGCTCTCGGCCGCGCGCCTGGGCGAGTTGGCGCTCGAAGCCGGCATTCCGCCCGGCGTGCTGAACCTGGTGCACGGCTACGGCAAGGAAGCCGGCGAGCCGCTGGTGGGCCACCCCGACGTGCGCGCCATTTCGTTCACCGGCTCCACCGCCACCGGCAACCGCATCGTGAAGAGCGCGGGCCTGAAGAAGTTCAGCATGGAGCTGGGCGGCAAGAGCCCCTTCGTGATCTTCGACGACGCCGACCTCGACCGCGCGCTGGATGCGGCCGTGTTCATGATCTTCAGCAACAACGGCGAGCGCTGCACCGCGGGCTCGCGCATCCTGGTGCAGCAGTCGATCTACGCGGACTTCGCCGCGAAGTTCGCGGAGCGCGCCAGGCGCATCACCGTGGGCGACCCGCTGGACGAGAAGACCATCGTCGGCCCGATGATCTCGCAGGCCCACCTGGCCAAGGTGCGCAGCTACATCGAGCTGGGCCCGAAGGAAGGCGCCACTTTGCTGTGCGGCGGCCTCGAAGGCCCGGCCAACCTGCCCGATCGCGTGAAGAAGGGCAACTACGTGGTGCCCACCGTGTTCGCCGACGTCGACAACCGCATGAAGATCGCGCAGGACGAGATCTTCGGCCCCGTGGCCTGCCTGATTCCGTTCAAGGACGAGGCCGACGCCATCCGCCTGGCCAACGACATCCAGTACGGCCTGAGCAGCTATGTGTGGACCGAGAACATCGGCAAGGCGCACCGCGTGGCCGCCGCCGTGGAGGCAGGCATGTGCTTCGTCAACAGCCAGAACGTGCGCGACCTGCGCCAGCCCTTCGGCGGCACCAAGGCCTCGGGCACGGGCCGCGAAGGCGGCACCTGGAGCTACGAAGTGTTCTGCGAGCCGAAGAACATCGCGGTGTCGATGGGCTCGCACCATATTCCGCACTGGGGCGTGGCGTGAGCATGCAACGACGCGCGCTGCTGCGAGGCGCAGCCGCAGTCGTGGCATCGCCTGTGCTCGCGCGTGCGCAGGGCACTTGGCCGAGCAAGCCGATCCGCGTGATCGTGCCCTTCACGCCCGGCGGCACCACCGACTACGTCGCGCGCCTCGTGGGCGTGGAGCTGTCGAAGGCGCTGGGCCAGAGCGTGATCGTCGACAACAAGCCCGGCGCGGGCACGGTGATCGGCGTGGACGCCGCGGCCAAGGCCGCGCCCGACGGCTACACCTTCGTCTGCGTGGCCAACAGCTTCGCGGCCAACCAGACGCTCATTCGCAAGCTGCCCTACGACACCCGCAAGGACCTGCGCCCGGTCGCGCTCATGGGCATGTCCGAGCACGTGCTGGCCACGCACCCCCGCAGCGGCCTGAAGACGCTGGCCGACCTGCGCGACCAGGCCAAGGCCAGGCCCGGCACGCTGAGCTTCGCCTCCTTCGGCAACGGCACCTCGGCGCACCTCTCGGGCGAGATGCTGAAGCTGCAGATGGGGCTGGACATCGTGCACGTGCCCTACAAGGGCCAGGGCCCGGCGCTCACCGACCTGCTAGGCGGGCAGGTGACGATGATGTTCGGCAACTGGCCCGAGTTCCGCAGCCACGTCGAAAGCGGCAAGCTCGTCGCGCTCGGCATGGCGACCGCGCAGCGCTCGCAGTACGCGAGCGCCATACCCACGTTGGCGGAACAGGGCGTGCCCATAGAGTCCAATTCGTGGAACGGCCTGCTGGCGCCCGCCGGCACGCCCGATGCCATCGTGCAACGCGTGAACGCCGAGGTGAACCGCGCGCTCGCGGGGCCCGTGGTGACCGAGGCCTTCCACAAGGGCGGCATCGCGTCGCTGTCGGGCACGCCGGAGCGCTTCGCGGACTTCATCCAGAGCGAGATCGCAAAGTACGGCGACGTGATCCGCAAGGCCAACATCCAGGTGGAGGGCTGACGCATGAGCCTCTATGCGATGCAGAAGTTTCTGTTCGCGCTCAACCGCGAGCCGGAGGTGCAGCGCCGCTACGCTGAAGGCGGCGACGCGCGCGCGGCCTTGCTGGGTGCCTACGATCTCAACGACGAAGAGCGCGAAGCCATCAGCACTGGCAACGTCGGCAAGCTCTACGTGCTCGGCTGCAACGGCCAGCTGCTGATGCACTTCGCGCCGCTGCTCGGCATTGCATGGGCCGACTACCTCGAAGCCATGCGTGAAGGCGTGCGCAAGTACGGCCCGGTGCGCGCCGGCATCTACGCAATGACAACCGGAACCGACGAGAAAGTGGCAGGCGTATGAGTCTGGTATTCGCAGGCGTGTGCAGCCACGCCCCCGGCATCACGGGCCGCGCCCATCTGGCCGACCCGGAAGTCAAGGACGAGTTCCACGCGCAGTTCCATCGCTTCGGCGAGGCCATGCGCGCGACCAAGCCCGACGCGGTGATCGTCATCGCGGCCGAGCACTTCGCGAACTTCTTCATGAACAACATGCCGGCCTACGCCATCGGCATGGCCGACAGCTACGAGGGCCCGATCGAAGACCCGAATTGGCTGGGCATCGGCAAGCACACCATTCCCGGCGACGCCGCGCTCGCGCAGCGGCTGATCCGCGAGGTGATGCAGACGGTGGACGTGGCCTACGCGGAAGAGTGGAAGTTCGACCACGGCATCATGGTGCCGCTGAACTTTTTGACGCCGGCGTTCGACACCAAGGTCATTCCCGTGAACATCAACTGCCAGGGCCCGCCGCTCACGCCGCTGCACCGCGCGTGGGCCTTCGGCGAGGCGCTGCGCCGTGCCTGCGACAAGGCGCCCGAGCGCATCGCGCTGGTGGGCACGGGCGGCATCTCGCACTGGCCGGCCACGCCCGACTCGGGCAAGGTCAACGCCGAGTGGGACGCCGAGTTCATGCGCCGCTGGTGCGCCAACGACCGCGAGGCGCTGCTGTCGCAGGCCGACTACAACGACGAGGCCACCTACCGCGAAGCGGGCCAGGGCGGCTTCGAGATACGCACCTTCCTGAGCGTGGCCGCGGCCGCGCGCGGCAAGGGCGAGATCTTTCACATGAAGGCCATTCCGATCTTCGCGGTGACCTGCACCGCGGCGACGATGTCCATCGAATGACCCACGGGAACCGCCCATGCCGCACCTGGTGATCCTCTACACGCCGAACATCGAGGCCGAGACCGACGTGTCGGCCCTGTGCCGCACGCTGGCCGACACCATGCTCGCGCAGCGCGACGAGGCCGACAAGCCGGTGTTCCCCATCGGCGGCACGCGCGTGCTGGCCTACCCCGCCGCGCACTACGCGGTGGCCGACGGCCAGGCCGACTACGCCTTCGTGTACCTCAACCTGCGCATGGCTGCGGGCCGCTCCGAGGCGGTGAAGAAGAAGGCCGGCGACGACCTGCTGAGCACGGTGCGCGCGCACTTCGCGCCCCTCTTCGACCAGCGCCACATCGGCATCACGCTGCAGATCGACGAAAGCCCCGGGCAGGTGTACGACGGCAAGCACAGCAACCTGCACCCCCTGTTCAACAAGACCTGAGCGAAGGCCCCCATGCTCTCTTCCGACACCATTGCCAAGCTGGCCGCAGAGCTGCACGAAAGCGAGAAGTCGCGCGTGCAGGTCGAGCACTTCTCCAAGCGCTTCCCCGAGATGACCATCGAAGACGGCTACGCCATCTCGCGCGAATGGGTGAAACACAAGATCGCCGAGGGGCGCATCGTGAAGGGCCACAAGATCGGCCTGACCTCGCGCGCCATGCAGCAGTCCAGCCAGATCGACGAACCCGACTACGGCACGCTGCTGGACGACATGTTCTTCGTGCAGGGCGGCGACATTCCGTTCCAGCGCTTCATCGCGCCGCGCGTCGAGGTGGAGCTGGCCTTCGTGCTCGGCAAGAAGCTGCAGGGGCCGAACGTGACCATCTTCGACGTGCTGGCCGCCACCGACTACGTGGTGCCGGCCATCGAGATCATCGACGCGCGCATCGAGCAGTTCGACCGCCACACCAAGGCCCCGCGCAAGGTGTTCGACACCATTGCCGACAACGCGGCCAACGCCGGCATCGTGATGGGCGGGCGCCCGGTGAAGCCCGACGCGGTCGACCTGCGCTGGGTGAGCGCGCTGCTCTACAAGAACGGCGTGATCGAGGAATCGGGCGTGGCCGCGGCCGTGCTCAACCACCCCGCCACCGGCGTGGCCTGGCTCGCGAACAAGCTCGCGCCGTGGGACGAATGCCTGGAGGCCGGCGAGGTGGTGCTGGGCGGCTCGTTCACGCGGCCCACCACCGCCGTGCCGGGCGACACCTTCCATGCCGACTACGGCCCGCTCGGCGCCATCGCCTTTCGCTTTGTCTGAAAAGAAACCCATGCACACACCCCTCAACACCTTCAAGCAGGCCCTGCAGGCGGGCAAGCCCCAGATCGGCCTGTGGGTCGGCCTGGCCGACGGCTACGCGGCCGAGATCCTGGCGGGCACGGGCTACGACTGGCTGCTGGTCGACGGCGAGCACGCGCCCAACGACGTGCGCTCGGTGCTCGCGCAGCTGCAGGCCATTTCCAGCGCATGGTCGGCGCAGCCCGAGGCCGAGCGCTCGCAGCCGGTGGTGCGCATTCCGGTGGGCGACACCACGCTCATCAAGCAGTACCTGGACATCGGCGCGCAGACCATCCTGGTGCCCATGGTCGACACGGCCGAGCAGGCCGCGCGGCTGGTGCAGGGCATGCGCTACCCGCCCGAGGGCATCCGCGGCATGGGCAGCGCGCTGGCGCGTGCCTCGCGCTGGCAGGCCTACCCCAACTACCTGCACGAGGCCAACGCGCAGACCTGCCTGCTGGTGCAGGCCGAGACGGTGGAGGCGATGAAGAACATCGACGCCATCGCGGCCACGCCGGGCGTGGACGGCGTGTTCATCGGCCCGGCCGACCTGTCGGCGTCGATGGGCTTCGTGGGCCAGCCCAACCACCCCGAGGTGCAGGCTGTGATCGCCGACGCGGTCGCGCGCATCCTGAAGGCCGGCAAGGCGCCGGGCATCCTGTCGACCACCGAGGAGCAGGCGCGCAAGTGGCTCGCGGCGGGCGCGCTGTTCGTGGCGGTGGGGGTGGACACGATCGTGCTGGCGGCGGCGGCGAAGCAGCTGCTGGCGAAGTACAAAGGCGCGCCAGGCGCAGCGTCGCCCAGCGGCTACTGAATTTCCACACCGGAGCCCCTCATGCAACGCACGACCCTCGCGGCCCTCGCCGCCGCAGCCACCCTCTTCCTCGCCGCCTGCGCCCCCATGGGCGCCGGCAAGCCGCAAGGCGCCACCGCCCAGCAGGAAGCCAACCGCCAGGCCGTGCTCGCCTTCTACGAGAAGGGCCTGAACCAGAAGGACGCCGACGCGGCCCTGCAGTACGTGGGCAACCGCTACGTGCAGCACAACCCCACGGCGGCCGACGGCCCCGAGGGCTTTCGCAAGTTCATCGGCTTCCTGCGCGAGAAGTTTCCCAAGTCGCACAGCGACATCAAGCGCAGCTTCGTCGACGGCGACTACGTGATCCTGCATGTGAACGCGGTGCGCGAGCCGGGCACGCGCGGCAGCGCCATCGTGGACATCTTCAAGCTGGAGAACGGCAAGATCGTCGAGCACTGGGACGTGGTGCAGCCGGTGCCCGAGACGGCCGCGAACGCCAACACGATGTTCTGACCCTCCGCAGACAAAGCCAGCAGCCATCCACGCACAGCCAGCCGAATGACCACGCCCACCGACCCCACCAAGCGCTTTCGCTCCGCCACCATCCGCGAGGGCACCATCCGCGCGACCACGCGCAGCTTCCTGCACGCGCTGGGCCAGGACGACGAGGACATCGCGCGCCCGCACATCGGCGTGTTCCACACCGGCGGCGAAATGAGCCCGTGCAACCTCAACCTGCGCGAGCAGGCGCAGCACGCCAAGACCGGCATCTACGCGGGCGGCGGCACGCCGCACGAGTGCCCGGTGGTGTCGATCAGCGACGGGCTCACCATGGCGCATTCGGGCATGCGCTTCTCGCTGATCTCGCGCGAGCTTATCGCCGACAGCGTGGAGGCATCGACGCGCGGCCACCAGTGGGACGGCATCTTCGCCATCGGCGCGTGCGACAAGAACCTGCCGGGGCTGATGATGGGCATGGTGCGCTGCAACGTGCCCAGCGTGTTCGTGCACGGCGGCTCGGCCTTGCCGGGCCAGATGCCCGGCCCCGACGGCCGCGACCTGAACGTGGTCGATACCTACGAGACCATCGGCAAGGTGCTGGCCGGCACGGCCACCCCCGACGAGCTCGACGCCATGAGCCGCGCCTGCCTGCCCACGGCCGGCGCCTGCGCGGGGCAGTTCACGGCCAACACCATGGGCATGGTGTCGGAGGCACTGGGCCTGGCGCCCATCGGCTCGAGCATGGTGCCGGCGGTGTTCAGCGAACGCGCGCCGCTGATGCGCCGCGCCGCGAAGACGCTGATGAAGGCGGTGATGGGCGACAGCCCGCTGCCGCGCGACATCGTCACGCGCAAGGCGCTGGAGAACGCCTGCGCGGTGGTGTCGGCCACGGGCGGCTCCACCAACGCCGCGCTGCACCTGCCGGCCATCGCGCACGAGGCGGGCATTCAATTTCACCTGGACGACGTGGCCGAGGTGTTCGCGCGCACGCCGCTCATCGCCGACCTGCGCCCGGGCGGCCAGTACCTGGCGCGCGACGTGTTCTACATCGGCGGCGCGGGCGTCATCCTGCGCACGCTGCTGGAGCAGGGCTTCCTGCACGGCGACGCGCTCACCTTCACCGGCCGCACCATGGCCGAGGAGCTGGCCGGCGCGCTGGCGCCCGACGGCCGCGTGGTGCGCGAGGCGGGCAACCCGATCACGCGCGACGGCGGGCTGGCGGTGCTCAAGGGCAACCTGTGCCCCGACGGCGCGCTGCTGAAGACGGCGGGACTGAAGGGCCTGGTGTTCCGCGGCCCGGCGCGCGTCTTCGACTCGGAAGAACAGGCGCAGGCCGCCGTGCAGAACCGCCGCTACGAACCCGGCGACGTGATCGTGATCCGCAACGAAGGCCCCAAGGGCAGCCCCGGCATGCGCGAGATGCTGGGCATTACCGCCCTGCTCTACGGCCAGGGCATGGGCGACAAAGTGGCGCTGCTGACCGACGGCCGCTTCTCGGGCGCCACGCGCGGCCTGTGCATCGGCTACGCCGGGCCCGAGGCGGCCGACGGCGGCCCGATTGCGGCGCTGCGCGACGGCGACATGATCGCCATCGACGCGCGGGCCGAGGCGCGCAGCATCTCGGTGGAGCTGACCGCGCAGGAAATCACGTCGCGCCTGGCCGGACGTGAGGTAAACGCGGGGGCGCCGCGCGGGGGTTTGTTGGAAAAATACGCGCTCACCGTGCGCCCTGCCCATCAGGGCGCCGTGACCCACTCGGGCGCGGTCACCTGGCTGCGCGACGAGTCGTGAGTTTTTTCACAACAACGTCCCGGAGCGAGACCCATCATGACTTTCACCCGTCGCCAGATCCTGCAGACCACCAGCGCATCGGCCTTGATGGCCAGCCTTGGCCAGAACGTCTTCGCGCAAGCGACGACGCTTGAAACCGCCACCATCGTCACCGGCTTCGCGGCCGGCGGCACGTCGGACACCACCTGCCGGCGCCTGGCGCTGAAGCTGAGCCCCGAGTACGCCAGGACGGCGGTGGTCGAGAACCGCACCGGCGCGGGCGGCCAGATTGCCGTGAGCTACGTGAAGGGCCGCCCGGCCGACGGCAGCACCATCCTGCAGACGCCGACCTCCATCCTCACGATCTACCCGCACATCTACAAGAAGCTGCCGTACGACCCGATGGTCGACATCACGCCCGTGAGCCTGGCCTGCATCTTCGACTTCGGCTTTGCCGTGGGCCCGGCCGTGCCGGCCAGCGTGAAGAGCGTGCCCGAGTTCCTGGCCTGGGCCAAAGCGAACCCGGACGGCGCCAACTTCGGCTCGCCGGCCGCCGGCTCCACGCCGCACTTCATCGGTGCGCTGCTGGGCAAGAAGGGCGGCGTGGAGCTCAAGCACGCGGCCTACCGCGGCACGCAGCCGGCCATGCTCGACCTGCTGGGCAGCAACATCTCGGCGGTGTCGGGGCCCATCGGCGACATCACGCAGCACCTGCAGTCGGGCAAGGTGCGCATCCTGGGCGTGTCGGGTGCCAAGCGCAGCCGCTTCGCGCCCGATGTGCCCACCTTCGGCGAGCAGGGCATCCAGGACATGGCGCACAGCGAGTGGTTTGCCTTCTTCCTGCCGGCCAAGGCCTCGCCGGAGCTGGTGACCCGGCTGAACACCGCCATGAAGAACGCGCTGGCGCAAAAGGACGTGATCGACGGCCTCGGCACGTTCGGGCTGGAAGCGATGTCTTCCACGCCCGCCGAGCTGGCCGCGCTGCTGAAGAAAGACACCGCCAAGTGGGCGCCGATCGTGAAAGAGGTCGGCTTCACCGCGGAAGGCTAAACACATGAAGGAACTGCCATGAACACACTCGCCACGCCCGCGCCGTCGTCCACATCGGCGCTGGTCCATCCCTCGATCCACCCCGACGAGCGCACCGCGCGCGAGGAGCTCGCGGCCTGCTACCGCGTGTTCGCGATGCTGGGCTGGGTCGAGATGATCTACAACCACATCACGGTGCGGCTGCCCGACAGCGTGACCGGTGGCGAGAAGCAGTTCCTCATCAACCCCTTCGGCCTGCACTACAGCGAGGTGACGGCCAGCAACCTGGTGAAGATCGACCTGCAGGGCAAGGTGCTCGACGGCTCGACCTGGCCGGTGAACCCGGCCGGCTTCGTGGTGCACGCGGCCATCCACGACGGCCTGCCCGGCGCGCACTGCGTGATGCACACCCACACCACGGCCGGCGTGGCCGTGGCCTGCCTGCAGGGCGGCCTGCAGCAGACCAATTTCTATACCGCGCAGCTGCACGGCATGGTGGCGTACCACGACTTCGAGGGCATCACCATCCACGCCGACGAGGGCCCGCGGCTGCTGAAGAGCATCGGCGAGCGCAACGCCGTCATCCTGCGCAACCACGGCCTGCTGGCCTGGGGCCAGACGCTGCCGCAGACCTTCGCCATTCTCTGGACGCTGCAGCGCGCCTGCGAGATCCAGATGGCCACCTTCTCGATGGGCGCCGCCATTCCGGTGAGCGAAGACATCGCGCAGCGCTGCACGCGCGACGCGCTGCAGTTCAGCCCCGAACACGGCGCGGGGCAGGACGTGTTCAACGCGCTCGTGCGCCAGGTCGACCGCATCGACCCCTCCTACCGCAACTGAACCCCTGGACCCCTGAACCCCATGAAGATTTGCATCTACGGTGCCGGCGCCATCGGCGGCTGGATCGGTGTCGGCCTGGCGCAGGCAGGCCAACGGCTCAACGTGGTGGCGCGCGGCGCCACGCTTGAAGCGCTGCAGCGCGACGGCCTCTCGCTGGTGCGCGGCGGCACGGGTGGCGACGTGCGCACGCGCGTGCCCGTGCACGCGGTGGCCGACCCGGCCGAGCTCGGCGTGCAGGACCTGGTGGTCATCGCCGTGAAGGCGCCCGCGCTGGCCGGCGTCGCCGAGCGCATCGGCCCGCTCATCGGTGCCGACACCCTCGTGCTGGTGGCCATGAACGGCGTGCCGTGGTGGTTCCTGGAGGGTGGCTTCGGCGGCGAGATCACCGGCCACCGCCTGGCCGCGGTGGACCCCGAGGGCGCCATCGCCAAGGCCATTCCGTCGCGCAACGTGATCGGCTGCGTGGTGCACGCGAGCTGCTCGCTCGACGGGCCGGGCGTGGTGCGCCACCACTTCGGCAACGGGCTGATCGTGGGCGAGCCTTCGGGCGAGGCCACGCCGCGCGTGCAGAAGCTGGTCGAGCTGCTGAAAAGCACCGGCATCGACACCACGCTGTCGCCGCAGATCCAGAAGGACGTGTGGTTCAAGCTGTGGGGCAACATGACGGTGAACCCCATCAGCGCGCTCACCGGCTGCACCACCGACCTGATCATGGGCGACGACTACGTGCGCGGCTTCATCTCGGCGGTGATGCTGGAGGCCAAGGAAATCGGCCGGCGCATCGGCATCGAGATCACCCAGAGCCCCGAAGACCGCCATGCCATCACGAAGAAGCTGGGGGCGTTCAAGACCTCGATGCTGCAGGACGTGGAGGCCGGTCGCTCGGTGGAACTCGACGCGCTGGTGACGGTGGTGCGCGAGCTGGGCGAGCTCACCGGCGTGGCCACGCCGTTCACCGATGCGCTGCTGGGGCTGGCGCGGCTGCGCACGCGGCAGCTCGGGTTGTACTGATTGCCCGGGGAGCATTGCTCAGCGTGCGCGTCACCACCACCTGCGCACCCACCTGCTGCAGCGTGAAGCGAAAGTAGAAGCTGCCGACCTCGACCAGCACGCGCTGGATGTCGATGTGCAGGCGGTCTTCGAGCACCGTGAAGTACATGAAGTCTTCCGGGTCCTCGGGCGTGCCGAAGCAGTCGAGTGAAGTACCCTGCGGGCTGCCGTGCCGGGCCAGGATCGGGGAGAGAAGCGCGGGATCCTTGATGTCCATGAGGCTTTTCAGGGTTTCGGTCCTGGGTTCGTTTCAGGCCAGCGCGCGCCGGATGGCGGCCACGGCCCGCAGCGTGCGCGCGGTCGCGATGGCATCGATGGGCTGGTTCTGCGACGACAGCTTGGCAATGACCAGCTCGCTGCGCGGGTCGACGAACAGATGCTGCCCGTGGATGCCCATGGCGAACAGCATGCCCGGCGCATCGTCGACCACGTACCAGCCGCTGCGGTAGCGCATCTTCATGCCCGCGAAGCCAGCGGCGAACTCGCCCTGGTTCCAGGCCGCGGCGTCACCGCCTTGCCACGTGTCGTCGATCCAGGCGGCGGGCACCACGGCGCGGCCGTCGGCGGCGCGCCCCTGCTGCAGCACCAGCCAGCCCACGCGCGCCAGGTCGCGCGCCGTGGCGCACAGGCCGCCGGTGCAGCGGGCCGCGCCCTTGGCGTCGACGGTGATGCAAGCCGCGTCTTCCGCGCCCATGGGCACCCACAGGCGCTCGCTGGCGATGGTGGCGAAGGGCTGGCCGGCCGCGCGCTCCATGACCAGCCCGAGCAGGTCGGTGTTGGCCGACGTGTACTTGAACGGGCCGCCGTGCGGCGCGTGCGTGGCCGTGGTGGTCTCGAAGAAACTGCGCAGGTCCGAAGGCGGCTCGCCGGGGGCGGGCGGCTCCCAGCCGGTGGCGGCGCGGTAGGCCTCGGCGGCCTGCGCGTCGAGCACGACGCCGGTGCGCATGTCGAGCAGTTGGCGCACCGTGGCGCCCTCGAAGGCGGTGCGCGCGAGCTCGGGAACGACGGCCGACACCGGCGCCTCCACATCGAGCAGCCCCGCGCCGTGCAGCGCGCCGGCCACCAGGCCCACCACCGACTTGGTGGCCGACATGAGGATGTGCGGCGTGTGCGCCGCCATGCCCGCGTCGTAGAACTCGTGCACCACGCGGCCCTTGTGCATCACGACCAGGGCGTCGGTGCGGGTGAGCTGCTGGAACTCGGCGAGGTCCAGCGCGGCGATGTCGGTGGGGAAAGGCGCGGCGCCAGCCGGGTCGTTGGCGATGTCCGCCACCGGCATGAGTTCGCGCACGTGCTGGAAGGCCCAGGTGCTGTGCGGCCGGGTGCGCCAGTTGGCGAGGGTCGCGCGGTCTGGCGCGGCGGAGGTTGCTTCGGTCGAAAGGTCCATGCCCCCGAGTCTAGGGAGCCCGGGGCGGAGGGTCCATGCGGGAGGTGGGCGCAGGGGCCGCAGGGGCCGCAGGGGCCGCAGGGGCCGCAGGGGCCGGCACGTCCCTCGGCAAGGGTTCACCTGGCGCCCGTTCGCGCGGCGGCAAGGTCACCCACCACGCCGCCCCCGCGATCAGCAGGCCGCCGGCCCAACCCCACGGCCCGATGTGTTCGCCGAAGCCGTACACCGCGATCAGCGCGCCGAACACCGGCTCGCTGCCCATCAGCAGCGACACGCGGCTCGGGCTCGCGCGCGAAGCCGCGTGGTTCTGCGCGAAGAAGGCGAACACGGTGCACAGCAGCACCAGGTAGGCCATGCCCCACCAGAAAGAAGCCGTGGCGGGCGGCATCTGCCAGGCGCCGTGGGCCGGCGCGGCCAGCAGCGACAGCGCCGCCGCGCCCAGCGCCATCGCGCCCGCCTGCACCGCCGTGAGCGTCAGCGCCGGCAGCGTGTGGCGGCCGGCCAGCCGCCGCGTCATGCAGACCATCACCGCGCGCAGGACGGCGGCGACCACCATCAAGGCGTCGCCCCAGTTCACGGACATGGCGGCGGGTGAAGCGATCGATGCGGTCGATGCGGTCGATGCAGCCGATGTCGCCGACAACATCCCCGCGCCCAGCGCCGACAGGCCCGCCGCCCAGAACACGCGCCGCGCCGGCCGCTGGCCCAGCAGCCACCATTCGACGAAGGGCGTGAACGCCACGCACAGGCTGATGAGAAAGGCCGCGTTGCTGGCCGAGGTGAGCGACACGCCGAAGGTCTCGCACACGAAGATGGCCAGCAGGTTGGCGCCCAGCAGCCCGCCCACCGCCAGCCCCTGGCGCCACGCCGCGGTGAACAGCGGCCGCATCGCCGGCAGCAGCACCACGAAGGTCAGCCCGAAGCGCAGCGCGATGAACTCCAGCACCGGCAGCTGCGTCGTCGCCTGCTTGGCCACCGCATAGCTGCCGCCCCACACCGCGGCCACCAGCAGCAGCATGAGTTCGGCCATGCCGATACCGGCCCCGATGCCGAACCATCGCCTCGACGCCATACTGTGCCCCCGCTTCACGAACATCAAACAAGGGCTGGATTGTTCGGGGCATCGCACAGGCCGGGTAGCCGTCGGCCGGAACAGGACCATTGCGTGGTGGGAACGAATTCATTTCTCAAGGTGCTGCCGGAGATGGTGACCTTCTTGCGGGTGGCCGAGCTGGGCAGCTTCTCGGCGGCGGCCGAGCTGCTGGGCATGACGCCCTCGGCCGCGAGCCGGCAGGTGAAGCGGCTCGAAAAGGAAATAGGCGTGCAGCTTCTGCAGCGCACCACGCGCCAGCTGCGCCTGACCGAGCCCGGCGCCGAAGCCTTCGCCCGCTGCCGCGAGCTGGTGCAGGCGGCGCAGGGCGCGATGGACATCGGCCCGCAGTTCGCGAGCAAGCCCGCGGGGCTGGTGCGCATCAGCGCGCCGAAGGCCTTCGCGCGGCGCGTGCTGCACCCGCACCTGCTCGAGTTCCTGCGGCGCTACCCGGAGGTGGACGTGCAACTGGTCGTGGCCGACCGCGACGTCGACCCGATCCGCGAGGGCGTCGACCTGGTGGTGCGGCTCACCACCGAGCCGCCCGAAGGGCTGGTGGCGCGGCGGCTGATGGCGGTGGAACACATCCTGTGCGCCACGCCGGCCTACCTGGCGCGGCACCCGGCCATCGCGCAGCCGGACGACCTGCTGGCGCACAGCTGCCTGTCGCTGGGCGAGCACGAGCGCGACAACCACTGGCGCTTTCGAAAGAACGATCAAGAAACCCAGGCCGAGGTCGAAGTCGTGGTGCGCGGGCGCTACATCTGCAACCACAGCGAGGTGCGGCTCGAAGGCGCGCTGGCCGGCCTGGGCGTGGCCTGCGTGCCGGCGTTCATGGCGCGCGAGGCGCTGGACGCGGGCCAGGTGGTGCGCGTGCTGGCCGACTGGGAGTTCCAGGGCAACTACCACGGGCATGCCTACATCCTGTACCCGCCCAATCGCTTCGCGACACCCAAGTGCCGGGTGCTGGTCGATCACCTGCTCGCGGCGACAGGCGACCGGTGAGGCCGCGTCGGCGGTGCCTGCTCAGTGCTTCTTCATCAACACGCGCACCGCCTCGGGCAGCGAGTTGACCTGCGGCATGAAGTGGTCGAGCAGCGCGCCCAGCGCCACCGCGCAGACCACCGCGCCCAGCAGCGGCTTCCAGGTGAGCCGCACGGCGGCCATGAGCCAGCCCTCGCGCGCCACGCGCACCGCGGCGCGCGCCGACACGTACGAGAAAGCGACCTCGATGGCCACGGCCAGCAGCGCGTCCCAGCTGAAGTACAGCAGCACCAGCGAGCCCGCACCCAGCACCACGGCCGTGCAGATCAGGAAGATGGCGACCACCGGCACCACGATGACGGCGCCCTCGTCGGCGCCGGCGGCCACGTCGAGCGCACCGCTGGCCACGTCGGAGAGGCCGCTGCCTTCACCGCTGCTTCCACCGCCGCCGCTTTCACCGACGCTCGCATGGCTGTGCGAGCCACCGCCGCGTCCGCCACCGCGCCCACCGCCGAAATCCATGTCGGGCACGTCGACGTCGATTTCCAGCTCGCGCCCCTGCACCAGCCGGTTCGCCCACCAGCGCAGCACCAGCAGGTAGCCGAGGTAGCCCACGCCCAGCGTGAGCAGGTAGCGCACGGCCAGCGAATCGACGTGCAGCAGGTGCATCTGCAGCGCCGACACGCACCACATCAGCAGCAGCGTGAAGCTGCCGATGAGGATGCCGTGCGTGCGCAGGCTGTGGTTGCGGTGCAGGTCGCGCTCGAGCTGCGTTTCCCAAAGGCGCACGGAGCGCCAGTTGGACAGGACCTTCATTCGCCTGTGGTTCGAACGGCCGGTCGCCCGGTCATTCGCACGGTAATTCGCGGGGCCATTCGCCCGGTCATTCGCTTTCAGCGGGCGCGAACGGCACGCGCTGCGCCACGGCGCACATGAGCTCGTAGCCGACGGTGCCTGCCGCGCGGGCGACCTCGTCGATGGGCAGCACGGCGCCGGTGCTGGCGGACTTGCCCCACAGCGTGACCTCGCTGCCGAACCTGGCGTCCGGCACGCCGGTGAGGTCGACGGTGATCATGTCCATGCTCACGCGCCCGACCATGCGGGTGCGCACGCCGTTCACCAGCACCGGCGTGCCGGTGGTGCAGTGGCGCGGGTAGCCGTCGGCGTAGCCCACCGCGGCCACGCCGATGGTGAGCGGGCCCTCGGCCGTGAAGTTGGAGCCGTAGCCGATGGTGTCGCCCGCCTTCAGCGTCTGCACCGAGATGAGCTGGGTCGACAGGGTTTGCGTCGGCTGCAGCTGCCAGTGCGCGGCGTCGTGCTCGGGGTAGTCGGGGGCGCTGCCGTACAGCACGATGCCCGGGCGCACCCAGTCGCCTCGGGTCTGCTCGGCGTGGCGCAGGGTGGCGGCGCTGTTGGCGATGGAGCGTTCGCCCGGCAGGTCGCGCGTGGCGCGCTCGAAGGCCTCGAGCTGGTGGGCGATGCCGCGCGCGCCGTCGGCGTCGCTGAAATGGGTCATGAGCGAGATCTCGTCGACCTGGGTCAGCGCGTTCAGCCGCGTCCAGGCCGAGCCGAAGCGCTCGGGCGTGAAGCCCAGGCGGTTCATGCCGGAGTTCATCTTCAGGAACACGCGCTGCGGCTTGAGCGTCTTGTGGGCGGCGAGCATGTCGATCTGCTCGTCGCAGTGCACGCTGTGCCACAGGTCCAGGCGCGAGCACAGCTCCAGGTCGCGCGCGTCGAACACGCCTTCGAGCAGCAGCACCGGGCCGCGCCAGCCCAGGGCGCGCACGCGCTCGGCCTCGGCCAGGTCGAGCAGCGCGAAGCCGTCGGCGCCGCGCAGGCCCTCATAGACCCGCTCGATGCCATGGCCATAGGCGTTGGCCTTCACCACCGCCCAGACCCGGGCGTCGAGGGCCGAGCGGCGCACGCGCTCGAGGTTGTGACGCAGGGCGGCGGTATGGACGGTGGCAAGAATGGGGCGCGGCATGGGGACTCTGCAGGCTTGGAGAAAATGCAAACCACGTTTTAGCATCTTCGGGAATGGGGTCGAACACCGTGGGGCTGCCTAATTTGACGTCGCACCCCCATGCTATAACCGCCCATTCGCCCACGACGCGACACTTTTTCACTACCGCCAGCAGACCCTCTGGCCAGCCAGCCCATCGATGAAGCGCGGTTTCTACACGATCATGTCGGCCCAGTTCTTTTCGTCACTGGCCGACCAAGCGCTTTTCGTTGTTGCCGTCGACCTCATGCGAAGTTCGGGCGCGCCCGAATGGCAGCGCGCGGCGCTGGTGCCGATCTTCGCGGTCTTCTATGTGGTGCTGGCCCCGCTGGTGGGCGCCTTCGCCGACGCCTTGCCCAAGGGCAAGGTCATGTTCATCAGCAACGCCATCAAGGTGATCGGCTGCCTGATGATGCTGTTCGGCTCGCACCCGCTGCTGTCTTATTCCATCGTGGGGCTGGGCGCGGCGGCGTATTCGCCGGCCAAGTACGGCATCCTCACCGAGCTGCTGCCGGCCTCGCAACTTGTGAAGGCCAACGGCTGGATCGAGGGCCTGACCATCGCCTCCATCCTGCTGGGCATCGTGCTCGGCGGCACGCTGGTGGGGCATGCGGTGTCGAGCAAGCTGCTGGCATTCGACTTCCCGCTGATCGACACCGGCATCAATTCGCCGGCCGAGGCGGCCATCACGGTGCTGATCTTCGTGTACGCGCTGGCGGCCTGGTTCAACACCCGCATTCCGCACACCGGCGTGGAAATGCGCCCGCTGCGCTCCAACCCCGAGCACGGCCTGGCGCGCAACATCGTGGCGCTGCTGCCCGACTTCTGGCACTGCAACTCGCGCCTGTGGCGTGACCGCCTGGGCCAGATCTCGCTGGCCACCACCACGCTGTTCTGGGGCGCGGGCGGCAACCTGAAATACATCGTGCTGGCCTGGGCCTCGCTGGCGCTGGGCTACAACACCACCCAGGCCTCGGCGCTCACCGGCGTGGTGACCATCGGCACGGCCGTGGGCGCCATCGTCGCGTCGATGCGCATGCGCCTGGACATGGCCACCCGCGTGATCCCCATGGGCATCGCGATGGGGCTGATGGTGATCTGCATGAACTTCATCGGCAACGTGTGGCTGGCGGTGCCGTTCCTGATCATCCTGGGCGGCCTGGGCGGCTTCCTGGTGGTGCCGATGAACGCGCTGCTGCAGCACCGCGGCCACAACCTGATGGGCGCGGGCCGCTCCATCGCCGTGCAGAACTTCAACGAGCAGGCCTGCATTCTTCTGCTGGGCGGCTTCTACAGCGTGTGCACGGGCCTGGGCCTGTCGGCCTACGGCGCCATCAGCGCCTTCGGCCTGGTGGTGGCGGGCTGCATGTGGCTCATCAAGCGCTGGCACGAGAACAACCTGAAGAAGTACCCCGAAGAAGTGGAACACCTGCTGGCCATCGCCCGCAGCGACAAGCACCACTGACGCCGCGCGACCGCGTGACCACGCGATCTTGTGAGTAATGGGGCCGGCGCGCCCCGGCGTTCCGCCACCCGCGTCCGCCCTTGCCTCCTGTTTCAACGCCCCATGCCCGCGCTCGCCCTCGTCTTCAACGCCTTCGTCTGGGGCCTGTCGTGGTTCCCGTTCCGCCAGCTCGCGGGCCACGGCCTGCACCCGCTGTGGACCACCTGCCTGATCTACCTGGCCATCGCGGCCGTGATGGGCCTGGTGCGCCGGCACGCCTGGAAAAGCTTTGCGGCGTTCCCGATGCTGGTGGCCCTGGGCCTGGCGGCGGGCTTCACCAACGTGGGCTTCAACTGGGCCGCGACCCAGGGCGACGTGGTGCGCGTGGTGCTGTTGTTCTACCTGATGCCGCTGTGGAACGTGCTGCTGGCCTGGCTGCTGCTGGGCGAGCGCCCCACCGGCGGCGCGCTGGCCCGGGTGGCGCTGGCGCTGGCGGGCGTGGTGGTGGTGCTGAAGGCGCCCGGCACCGACTGGCCCGTGCCCTCGAGCCTGCCCGACTGGCTGGGCGTGGCGGCGGGCTTCAGCTTTGCGCTGACCAACATCACGCTGCGCCATCTGCGCCAGGCCCCGGGCGAATCGCGCGCGCTGGCCATGTTCTGCGGCTGCGCGGTGGTGGGCGGCGCCACGGCGCTGGTCGGCACCGGCGTGGGCGGCATCGCCTCGCCGCTGCTGGCCACGCCCGGCTGGCTCGGCTGGGCCGCGGTGCTGGGCAGCGGCTTCATCGTGGCCAACGTGTGCCTGCAGTACGGCGCGGCGCGGCTCACGTCGGGCGCGGCCTCGGTGATCATGCTGTCGGAGGTGCTGTTCGCCGCCGTGTCGTCGGTGGCGCTGGGCGCGGCCACCATGGACGCGCGCATCCTCGTGGGCGGCGCGCTGATCGTGGCCGGCGCCGTGTGGTCGGCCTGCGCCGGGTTTGCGCGAACGCCCGTGCAGGGCGATGATCGCGGCTCCAGCGCGTCCAACGCCACCGCAGCCCACTGAGGACACTTCCATGACCAGCGTCTACGACTTCGAGGCCAACCAGATCGACGGCAAGCCCGTGCAGCTTTCCGCCTTCAAGGGCCGCGTGCTGCTGATCGTGAACACCGCCAGCAAGTGCGGCTTCACGCCGCAGTTCGCCGGGCTGGAGGCGCTGCACGAGAAGTACGCCGACCAGGGCCTCACGGTGCTGGGCTTTCCGTCGAACCAGTTCGGCGCGCAGGACCCGGGCAGCAACGAGGAAATCGGCGCCTTCTGCACCAAGAACTACGGCGTGAGCTTTCCGATGATGGAAAAGATCGACGTCAACGGCGGCAACGCCGCGCCGCTGTACCGGTGGCTCACCAAGGAAAAGCCGGGCCTGCTGGGCAGCACGGCCATCAAGTGGAACTTCACCAAGTTCCTGGTCGGGCGCGACGGCGCGGTGCTCAAGCGCTATGCGCCGCTGGACACGCCGGCCTCGCTGACGCGCGACGTCGAAGCCGCGCTGGCCGCTGCGGCCTGAAAAAGCCGCTGCGGAATCTGCTGCGGCATTGCAGCGGCTTTTTTAGAACCTGAAGTCCGCCGTCTTCGAGCCGCTGCCGACCGTCACGGTCTGGCTCTTGGCCGCGCCGCCGGGCATGGCCGCATCGATCACGTACTTGCCGGCCGGCAGGTCGACCAGGCACACCGGCCCGTTCGCGCGGAACGCCAGCGCGGCGGCGTTGTTGGCGTCGCCGCCCTTGATGGTCACGTCGACATTCGCCAGGTAGGCGCCGTCGGCGCGGGCGAACAGCAGCGACAGCGGATGTTCCTTCATGGCCGCGCGCATGGCGCCCGATTCGTCGGAGCCGATGCCGCCGCACACGTAGCGCGCGGCGCCCGCGCCCTGCCAGGGCGGCATGGCGCCTTGCGCCTGCGCGGCCACCGCGCCGGCGGCACATGCGCCAGCCAGCAGCGTGCGCCGCAGCGCGGGAGAAACGAGAGAGGCGAGAACACGGGACATGGCACAGGCTCCTTGCAGATACGGTGCAGCCATGATGCGCCGCCAAGTGCCTTCGCGCGAGTCGGACCGAACCCTCCCCCGCTGTGCGCCCAGGCCCCGAACGGGGCCTGGAATCAGGCGCGGGATCAGCCCCTCAGCGCTTCATCGCCGCGTCCAGCAACTCCACCCAGTGCCGCACCGGCGTGTCGCCGCTGCCGCTTTGCAGGTGCGTGATGCAGCCGATGTTGGCCGACGCGATGGTGGTCGGCTGCAGCTGCTTCAGGTGCCCCAGCTTGCGGTCGCGCAGCGGATACGCCAGCTCCGGCTGCAGCACCGAGTAGGTGCCGGCCGAGCCGCAGCACAGGTGCGATTCGTTCAGCGCCACGCGCACGTCGAAGCCCAGCGCGCGCAGGTGTGTCTCGACGCCGCCGCGCAGCTTCTGGCCGTGCTGCAGGGTGCACGGCGGGTGGTAGGCGACCACGCCGGCGGGCGCTTTCACGCGCGCCTTCAGCGCGGGCACCAGGTCGGGCAGCAGCTCGCTCAGGTCGCGCGTGAGTTCGCTGATGCGCGCCGCCTTCAGCGCGTAGGCCGCGTCGTGCTGCAGCAGGTGGCCGTACTCGCGCACCGTCACGCCGCAGCCGGATGCGTTCATGACGATGGCCTCGACCTCGTCGCGCTCGACCCAGGGCCACCACGCATCGATGTTCGCGCGCATCTGCGCCTTGCCGCCTTCCTGGTCGTTCAGGTGGAACTTCACCGCGCCGCAGCAACCGGCCTCGGGCGCGAGCACCGCCTGGATGCCGGCGGCGTCGAGCACGCGCGCGGTGGCGCTGTTGATGTTGGGCATCATCGACGGCTGCACGCAGCCCGCGAGCATCAGTACCTTGCGCGCATGCGTGGCGGTGGGCCATGCGCCGGCCTCCTGCTTCGCGGGCACCTTGGCCTTCAGCGCCTCGGGCAGCAGGCCGCGCACGGCCTGGCCCAGCTTCATGGCGGGGCCGAAGAGCGGCGACGGCAAACCTTCTTTCAGCAGCCAGCGCTGCGCCGATTCCATCGCGGGGCGCGGCACCTTCTGGTCGACGATCTTGCGGCCGATGTCCACCAGGTTGCCGTACTGCACGCCGCTCGGGCAGGTGCTTTCGCAGTTGCGGCAGGTGAGGCAGCGGTCCAGGTGCAGCTGGGTGCTGCGCGTGGGCTGATTGCCTTCGAGCACCTGCTTGATGAGGTAGATGCGCCCGCGCGGCCCGTCGAGCTCGTCGCCGAGCAGCTGGTACGTGGGGCAGGTGGCGGTGCAGAAGCCGCAGTGCACGCACTTGCGCAAAATGGCTTCGGCCTCGCGGCCTTCGTCGGTGCCTTGGAATTCGGGGGCGAGCTCGGTTTGCATGTCGGTTCTTCTGGGGGTGCTGGTGGCGCTTGTGCTTGTTTCAGGCGGGGGCGAGCAGGCGGCCCCGGTTGAAGAGGCCGTGCGGATCGAACTCGCGCATCAGCGCGCGGTGGATGCGCTCCACGGGCGCGCTCAACGCATCGAAGCGCTGCACCTTGCCGGCCATGTTCGCGCCGGATGTATTCGCACCGGGTGGGTTCGTGCCGGCCCAGCGGAACAGCGTGGCATGGCCGCCCGCCTCACGCGCGATCTCGCGGATGCGCGCCGCCTGTTCAGGCGCCGCCTTGTACCAGCGCTGGCCGCCGTGCCATTCGATCAGCGGCGCCGCGCCGTCGAGCGCCACCACCGGCGCGGTCTGCGGCACCGACAGGCGCCACAGCGCATTGGTGCCTTCGCCCGTGGCGAACCACGGCAGTTGCTGGTCGCGCAGCGATTGCCAGTCGGCCGCGGCGCGCGCGTTGTCCTTGCGCTCGCCGCCGAGGTGCGCGCACGCCGCCTCCACCGCCGCGACCGCGCCGCGCAGGCGCAGGTACAGCACGCCCACGCCTTCATGTTCGACCCAGCAACTCGCGTTCAGCGGCAGCGGCCGGCCGCCCCATTCGTTGAGCAGGCGCAGCGCGTCGGCCTGGCCGCAGGCAAATTCCAGCGTGGCCTCGGCGGGCGGCACGGGCAGCACCTTGAGGCTGACCTCGGCGATCACGCCCAGCGTGCCCAGCGAACCCGCGAGCACGCGCGACACGTCGTAGCCCGCGACGTTCTTCATCACCTGGCCGCCGAAGCTCAGCACTTCGGCGCGGCCGTTGACCAGCGTGGCGCCCAGCACGTAGTCGCGCACCGCGCCCACGCTGGCGCGCGCGGGGCCGCTGAGGCCGGCGGCGACCATGCCGCCGACGGTGCCACCGTCACCGAAGCGCGGCGGCTCGAAAGGCAGGCACTGGCCCTTCTCGGCCAGCACCGCCTCGAGTTCGGCCAGCGGCGTGCCGGCGCGCACGGTCACGACCAGCTCGCTGGGCTCGTAGCTCGTGATGCCGCCGAGCGCGCGCATGTCGAGCAGTTCGCCGTGCGGCGCCTCGCCGTAGAAGTCCTTGGTGCCGCCGCCGCGAATGCACAGCGGCGTGGCGTCGGCGGCCGCGGCGCGCACGCGCTCGACCACGGCGTGGAGTTCGGTGTCCATGGGGCTCATCGCTCAGAACCTCGGCAGCTCGGGGTGCGGCAGCCTGCCCCCGCGCACCACCTGCTTGCCGTACTCGGCGCAGCGCTGCAGCGTGGGAATCACCTTGCCGGGGTTGAGCATGCCCTCGGGGTCGAAGGCGCGCTTCACGCCGAACATCTGCTCGTTCTCGCTCGCGGTGAACTGCACGCACGTGCTGTTGAGCTTTTCGACGCCCACGCCATGCTCGCCCGACACGGTGCCGCCCATGGCCACGCTGGTCTCCAGGATGTCGGCGCCGAACAGCTCGCAGCGGTGCAGTTCGTCGGGGTCGTTGGCGTCGAACAGCACCAGCGGGTGCAGGTTGCCGTCGCCCGCGTGGAACACGTTGCAGCAGCGCAGGTTGTACTTCTTCTCCATCTCCTGGATGGCCAGGAGAATGTCGGCCAGGCGCTTGCGCGGAATGGTGGAGTCCAGGCACATGTAGTCGGGGCTGATGCGGCCCGAGGCGGGAAACGCGTTCTTGCGCCCGCTCCAGAACTTCATGCGCTCGTCTTCGCTGTTGCTCACCGCGATGGCGGTGGCGCCGCAGCCGCGCAGCACGGCGGTCATGCGGCCGATTTCTTCCTCGACCTCTTCGGGCGTGCCGTCGGATTCGCACAGCAGGATGGCCGCGGCGTCCAGGTCGTAGCCCGCGCGCACGAAGTCTTCCACGGCGGCGGTCATGGGCTTGTCCATCATCTCCAGCCCCGCGGGAATGATGCCGGCCGCAATCACCGCGGCCACCGCGTCGCCGGCCTTTCGCACGTCGTCGAAGCTGGCCATGATGCAGCGCGCCAGCTGCGGCTTGGGCACCAGCTTGACGGTGACCTCGGTGGTCACGGCCAGCATGCCTTCGCTGCCGACGACCAGCGCGAGCAGGTCGAGCCCCGGCGCGTCGAGCGCGTCGCCGCCGAACTCCACCGCCTCGCCCTCGGCGGTGAAGCCGCGCACGCGCAGCACGTTGTGCAGCGTCAGGCCGTACTTCAGGCAGTGCACGCCGCCCGAGTTCTCGGCCACGTTGCCGCCGATGGTGCAGGCGATCTGGCTCGACGGGTCGGGGGCGTAGTAGAGGTTGAAGGGCGCGGCCGCCTCGCTGATGGCGAGGTTGCGCACGCCGCACTGCACGACGGCCGTGCGGCTCACCGGGTCGATCTTCAGGATGCGGTTGAACTTGGCGAGCGACAGCGTCACGCCCAGCGTGTGCGGCATGGCGCCGCCCGAAAGCCCGGTGCCCGCGCCGCGCGCCACCACGGGCACGCCGAGTTGGTGGCAGGTGCGCAGCACGGCGGCCACCTGCGCCTCGGTTTCGGGCAGGGCCACCACCAGCGGGCGGGCACGGTAGGCGGTGAGGCCGTCGCACTCGTAGGGCGTGGTGTCCTCGGCGTGCCAGATGAGGGCATGGGCCGGCAGGTGGGCCTGCAGCGCGCCGACCACCTGGGCCTGGCGCTGCGTTTTCTGCAGGGATTCTTGCTGCGTGGGTTGCGTGGGGGTGAGCGGCGCGTTCATGGGCGGGCCTCTTTCTTGTCTCTCGGGATCCCGCACTCTACGCACATCGCGCCGTGTGCGGGTTGAGGGATTTTTGCGATGGGCTTGAGCAAACTTCGCCGGGCCCCCTGGCGCGAAGCTCTCGGTGCTCTCGGCGCTCCTGCTGCCGCCGCTGCTACCGCCGCTTCCTTGTCAGCGCAGGCTCTGTTCCAGCCAATCGGCAAAGGCCGCGCACTCCCAGCGCTCCAGCGTGCCCGGCTGCCAGCAGATGTAGTGCCGGTGCGGCGATGGCACGGCCTGGTCGGACAGCGCCACCAGCCGCCCTGATTCGAACCACGCCGCGCCCATCTTCTGCCGCACCAGCGCCACGCCGAAGCCACTGGCCGCCGCGTCGTACACCAGCCCCAGGTCGTTGAACTGCGAGCCGATGTGCGGTTCGGGCTGGTCGAGGCCGCAGCTCGCGAACCAGGTACCCCAGGGTTCCAGCGGGCTGCGGATGAGCCGCGCGCTGGCAATTTCGGCGGCGGTGCGAAACCCGGTGAACGGCCCGAACTCGTTCAAGAAGCTCGGGCTGCAGGCCGGCACCACCTGCTCCTCGAGGATGAGCCGGTGCTCGCAGTCGGCATAGCCGCCGGGGCCGTAGCGCACCTCGAGGTCTGCCTGCTCGGCAGTGACGTCGAGCAGCGGAATCGACACCTGCAGCACCAGCTCGATGTCGGGATAGATGTTGCGAAACAGTTCCAGCCGCGGCATGAGGAACTGCCGGCTGAAGGTCGGCGTGACGGCGATGCGCAAGCGCGTGGCGCGCTGCGCGGCGTTGCTGCCCAGCGGCGTGGCCTGCAATGCCGCAAGCCCCGTGCGCACGTTGGCGAGGTAGGCCGCGCCATCGGCCGTGAGGCTGAAGTCGCTGCGGCCGAACAGCTTGAAGCCGACATGCGATTCGAGTTGCCGGATGCGGTGGCTCACCGCGCTGGGCGTGACGCACAGCTCGTCGGCCGCGCGGCCCGCATGACGCAGCCTTGCGACGGCCTCGAAGGTCAGCAGGCACTGGATCGGGGGGATGTGCTGGAGGGCCATCGCTCTCAGTTCGGGGATGGCTGATTGGCGCTGTCGCGCCCTGAACAACGCACGCTCGGCAACCTCAATCCTCGAAGAAGCTCACCGGCAGCCCGGGCGTGTCGACACGCATCGAGATCACGGCGCCGGAAGCCGGCCGCTGCTCGACCTCGTCGGCGGGACGCCCCTTGCGCGCGCTGGTCACGAACAAGGTCTTCAGGTCGTCGCCACCAAAGCACGGCATCGTCGGGCATTGAACCGGCAACGGCACCGACGCCACGATGTCCCCCGAAGGCGCGAAGCGCAGCAGCTGCGCCCCTTCGAACATCGCCACCCAGTAGTGGCCTTGCGAATCGACCGTGGCGCCGTCGGGGCGGCCCTGGTAGCCCAGCGGCGCGTCGACCGTCCAGCCCTCGCGCTTGGCATCGAACTGGTGGAACACGCGCGCGCGCGAAAGCGCGTTGGCTTCGGCGTCCCAGTCCCACGCGCAGACCACGTGCGCGGCGGTGTCGGCCCAGTACAGGGTGCCGGCGTCGGGGGAAAAGGCCAGGCCGTTGGCGGTGGTGGACTCGTTGGCCATCTGCGTGATGGTGGGCGACACGCCCGTGTCGGGGCGCGCGTCGAAGCAATAGAGCGCGGCGTTGGGCCGGTCCTTGGCCTCGTTGAGCGAGCCGCCCCAGAAGCGGCCCAGCGGGTCGCACTTGCCGTCGTTGAAGCGCATGGTGCGCACGTCGTGCTCCACGCGCGCCATCGCCACCAGTTCGCCGCCCCATTCGCGCGCGCGATAGAAGCCGTCGCGCAAGGCGATCACCAGGCCGCCGCTGCGCGCCGGGGCCATGCAGCCGGGCTCGGTGGGCAAGGGCCATCGCTCGACCGTGGCATTCGGCGAACCGATGTCGCCGCGTGTGCGCAGCACGGCGCGGCCCGGAATGTCGAGCCAGTAGAGCGCGTGTTCTTCGGGGTGCCAGAACGGCGATTCGCCGAGCTCGCAGAGGCTGTCTTCGAGGGTGGTCCACATGGTGGGGCGATTGTGCCCCCGGGCATGCCGCGCCGTGGGGAAAGCGGCAGGCAAAAAAAAGCCCGCTGGCGCCGAAGCGCTCGCGGGCTGAACATCCAAAGGAGACCTCGCTTGAAAAACTCGTTACGAAGAATTGTTCTTGTGAAAGTCTGTTGAGGGTGTCGTTGCGTTGCGAGGCTGCCCGAAGGCGGCCCCGCAAGGCAGGTCAGCGGTTGTAGGCGGTTTCGCCGTGCGACGAGATGTCCAGGCCTTCGCGCTCTTCCTCTTCCGACACACGCAGGCCGATGGTCAGGTCGGCGATCTTGTAGGAGATGAAGGCCACCACGCCGGACCACACGATCGTGAGCGCCACGCTCTTGATCTGGATCCACACCTGTGCGCCCATGGCGAAGGTGTCGGGCGTTGCGCCGCCGGTGCCGCCGAGGCCCTTGGCCGCGAACACACCGGTCAGGATGGCACCCAGGATGCCGCCCACGCCGTGCACGCCGAACACGTCGAACGCGTCGTCGGCGCCGAGCATGCGCTTCAGGCCGCCCACGCCCCACAGGCAGACCAGGCCGGCCAGCAGGCCCAGCACGATCGAACCCATCGGGCCGACGAAACCGGCGGCAGGCGTGACAGCCACCAGGCCGGCAACGGCACCGGACGCGGCGCCCAGCATCGAGGCCTTGCCCTTGTGCAGGCTTTCACCCAGGATCCACGACAGCGCGGCGGCAGCGGTGGCGAGCACCGTGTTGATGAAGGCCAGGCCGGCGACGGCGTTGGCAGCACCGGCCGAGCCGGCGTTGAAGCCGAACCAGCCCACCCACAGCAGCGAGGCACCGACCATGGTGAGCGTCAGCGAGTGAGGCGTGAACGCTTCCTTGCCGTAGCCCACGCGCTTGCCGACCATGTAGGCACCGACCAGGCCGGCCACACCGGCGTTGATGTGCACCACGGTGCCGCCGGCGAAGTCCAGCGCGCCGTCCTTGCCCAGCAGGCCGCCGCCCCACACGATGTGGGCGATGGGCACGTAGCTGAAGGTGAACCACAGCACCGAGAACAGCAGCACGGCCGAGAACTTGGCGCGCTCCGCGAACGCGCCGACGATCAGCGCCACGGTGATGGCCGCGAAGGTGCCCTGGAAGGCGACGAACACGTATTCGGGAATCGTGGTCAGCGCGCCGAAGGTTTCCTGCGTGATGCCCTTCATGAAGATCTTGTCGAATCCCCCGAAGAAGTTGCCGTCACCCGAGAAGGCCAGGCTGTAGCCGTAGATGGCCCACAGGATGCTGATCAGCGAGAAGATCACGAAGACCTGCATCAGCACCGACAGCATGTTCTTCGAGCGGCCGAGGCCACCGTAGAACAGCGCCAGGCCGGGGATGGTCATCAGGATCACGAGCAGCGTGGAGGTCAGCATCCAGGCGGTGTCGCCGGAGTCGATCTTCGGTGCCGGCGCGGCGGCCGGTGCTGCTGCAGCGGCAGCGGCGGGGGCCGCGTCGGCTGCGGCGGGCGCGGCCGGTGCCGCGGGTGCGGCAGCAGCGGGTGCCGAAGCGGCAGGCGCTTCAGCCGTGGCCGCGGGCGTTTGTGCAAGGGCGGTGGTGCCGGCAGCCAGCACACTCAAACCGAACGCAAGAGAGACAAGCAGTTTTTTCATAATCGTTGTTCTTTCGGGCCTGGACTCGATCAGAGGGCTTCGCGGCCTGTTTCGCCGGTGCGGATGCGCACCACTTGTTCGAGGTTGTAGACAAAGATCTTGCCGTCGCCAATCTTGCCGGTGCGTGCGGCACCCTCGACGGCTTCGATCACGCGGTCGACGAGGTCGTCGGAGACGGCCGCTTCGATCTTGACCTTGGGCAGGAAGTCGACCACGTACTCGGCGCCGCGGTACAGCTCGGTGTGGCCCTTCTGGCGACCGAACCCCTTGACCTCGGTGACGGTGATCCCCTGCACGCCGATGGCCGACAGTGCTTCGCGCACCTCGTCGAGCTTGAACGGTTTGATGATGGCTGTGACCAGCTTCATGAGTTTTCTCCTTCGGATGGAAATGAAACGGTGCGGCAGCGTGGGCCGCACCTCGTTGTTCTGTGCCTTACAGCGTCTTCGTCAGCGTGAGGATGAAGCGGGCTTTGTTCGGCGAGTACGTCGTCTGGCCGAAGGTGCCGAAGCCGTAGTCCACGCCCGGGTTGCTCACGGCGAGGTACGAGCTCTTCTTGTTGGCGCCTTGCACCGAGCCGGTCAGCGACAGGCCGTTGCCGAAGTCGTAGGACGCGCCGACGTTGTAGTCGACGTAGCTCTTGTAGCCCAGGCTGCGGATGTCGCTGGACATGTTGGTGTAGCCCACGGCGGCCTTCAGCGTGACCTTGGGCACGATTTCCTTGCTGTACGCCAGGTTCAGGTAGCCGGTGTTGGTGCCCTTCAGGCCCGAGCCGGCCTTGTTGCCGGCGTAGCCGAAGTAGTCCTTGGACACGGTGTGCGAGTACTTGGCGGTGAACGAGCCGAGCGTTTCGTTGGCGTAGGTGCCCGCGACGTACAGCTCGGTGGTGTTGCCCGAGGAGTTGCCCGGGTAGATGTAGGTGAGCGCACCGACGTCCATGTCCAGCGGGCCGGCCTTGAACTTGTAGCCACCGTACAGGTCCATTTCGATGCTGTTGCCCTTGAGCCAGTTGACGCTGGAGTTCCAGCTGCCCACGTAGAAGCCGCTGTCGCCGAAGGCGTAGTCCAGGCCGCCCTGGATGGCGGGCTTGAAGCCTTTGGTCTTGGCGTAGTCGTTCTTGCCCAGCATGTCCTGGTCCTGGCCACGGAACTTGTAGTTCGTGGTCAGCGAGATGTTGCCCGTGAGGTTGGGTGCCGGGGCGGGAGCGGCCGCGGCGGCGTCGGTCGTTGCCTGGGCCAGGGCGGCGCCGGAGGCGGTCAGCGCGGTGGCAAGAACGATCAGCGCCTTGGCGGCGGTACGGTGCGTCATCGGGAAACTCCTCGCAAAGTGTTTAGTTGGACCTGCAAGGCTCATAGCAGGGAGCGTGCCAAACTGCACAAATCGCTGTCCCCAAAGCGCGTCCCACCGCTGTCGGTGAGCGCCAAATCGTTACAACCCCTGTTTCGAGTGGTTGCAGTGCGCACCGCGCTGCACCACGGCGGGCGTCCATGTCCTGGACGCACCACATTGGGGAGATCAAGAACAATGAGTCTGTCTTTGGTGCAAAGCCGCGCCTTGCTGGGGCTGGAAGCGGCCAGTGTCACGGTCGAGGTGCATCTGGCCAACGGCTTGCCCAGCTTCACGCTGGTCGGGCTGGCAGAAACCGAGGTCAAGGAGGCGCGCGAGCGCGTGCGCTCGGCCATCCAGAACGCGGGGCTGGAGTTTCCGAACAACAAGCGCATCACCGTCAACCTGGCTCCGGCAGACCTTCCGAAGGACTCCGGCCGCTTCGACCTGCCGCTGGCCATGGGCATCCTCGCGGCCAGCGGGCAGATCGACAACGCGCGGCTGGCGGGCCATGAATTTGCCGGCGAGCTCTCGCTGTCGGGCGAGCTGAGGCCCGTTCGCGGTGCATTGGCCATGGCGCTGGCGTTGCACACGCGCGGCGTGGCCACCCGTTTGGTGCTGCCCATGGACAGTGCACAGGAGGCCGCGCTGGTGCCCGGCGGCGAGGTGTACGGCGCCCGGCACCTGCTGGACGTGGTGCGGCAGTTCGTGGCCGACGCCGATGCGGCGGCGCAACTGCCTGACCCGACACCCGGCTCCGACGACGGCTGGGCGCGCATACAGCCCGCCCCGGGCGGCACGGCGCCGCGCTACGCCGACCTGTGCGACGTCAAGGGCCACGCGGGCGCCAAGCGGGCACTCGAGATCGCCGCGGCCGGCGGCCACAGCCTGCTGATGATGGGCGAGCCCGGCTCGGGCAAGTCGATGCTCGCGCAGCGCTTCGCCGGCCTGCTGCCGGCCATGAGCATCGACGAGGCGCTGCAGAGCGCGGCCGTGGCCAGCCTGGGCGGGCGCTTCGGCACCGAGCGCTGGATGTGCCGGCCGACCTCCGCGCCGCACCACACCTCCAGCGCGGTGGCGCTGGTGGGCGGCGGCTCGCCGCCGCGGCCCGGGGAAATCTCCAGGGCGCACCACGGCGTGCTGTTTCTCGACGAGTTCCCCGAGTTCGCCCGCTCCGCCCTCGAGGCGCTGCGCGAGCCGCTCGAGACCGGCACCATCACCATTTCGCGTGCCGCGCACAGCGCGGAATTTCCGGCGCGCTTCCAACTGGTGGCCGCGATGAACCCCTGCCCCTGCGGCTACCTGGGTTCCAGCCTGAAGAGCTGCCGCTGCACGCCCGCGCAGATTTCCCGCTACCAGGGAAAGCTCAGCGGCCCCCTGCTGGACCGCATCGACCTGCACATCGAGGTGCCGGCCGTGTCCGCGCAGCTGCTGCTCGACGCGCCGCCGGGCGAGTCGACCGACAGCATCCGCGCGCGCGTGGTCGTGGCGCGCGAGCGCGCGACGCGGCGCCAGGGCCACGCCAACCAGGCGCTGCAGGGCGGCGCCATCGACAAGCACGCCGCGCTGGACGACACCGCGCGCAAGTTCATGTTCAACGCCGCGAACAAGCTGGGCTGGTCGGCGCGCAGCACGCACCGGGCGCTGAAGGTGGCGCGCACGATCGCCGACCTGGCCGGGGCCGACACGGTGCAGCCGGCGCATGTGGCCGAGGCGGTGCAGTACCGGCGGGCGTTGAGCCGCGGGCCGGCGTGAAGGCCCGGAACGCGTTCGCCCCGCGCTCCCGTCACCGCACCAGCGAATCGATCCACCGCGCCACCAGCAGCTGCTCCTGGTCGAAGTAGTGCGTGTGCGCGCCGGTGCCCAGGCACACGTCGTGTTCAGCGGTCGTCATCGCCGTGGTGGCGGGCGACGGCGCGTACAGCGGCGGTTCGGTCCACAGCCAGCGCCCCACGTAGTCGCCGGTGGCGTAGGCGTTCACCCAGCGCACCACGCCCACGTCGCCCACTTGCGCCGTCGCCACCCATTCGTACAGGCGCGGAAAGCGCGCCATATAGAGCTGGCGCAGCGGGCAGCCCGCGGTGAACAGGTCGACCTTGCCTTCCAGCTGCGACCACAGCCGGACCACGCGGTCGTCCGGGCTGGTGCGCGCCAGCCAGCGGGCGCGGTGCTGCAGGTAGCGCAGCAGCTCCGCCGAGATCACCGTGCCTTGGCTGTGCGCCACGATCACCACGCGGTCGTAGCCCTGCGCGGCGATGCTCTCCAGCAGCGCCACGTAGCGCGAGAAGATGCGCGCGCGCGGAATGGCATGGCGCGGGAACTCGCGAAAGTGGTTGTCCACGTCCAGTGCCACGTCCAGCGGCAGGCGCAGCCACGGCACGTAGCGCGACAGCACGCCGCCGAAGGCCGACAGCGCCGCGGCGGCGGTGGCCGCGCTGAGCACCAGCGGCTTGAGCACCAGCGCCGACAGCTCGCCCACCTCGCGCGCCGCCGCGCCCACCCAGCCGTCGGGCGCGACGCCCAGGCGCGCCAGCGCCAGCAGCACGCCCACGCCGCAGGCCATGAGCACGCTGGCCATGGTCAGCCCGGTCACGAAGCCGTCGAGCCGCCGGTAGCCGCCGGTGAGCCAGCGGCCCAGCGTGAGCGAGGTGCCCACGGTCTTCTTCACCTCGGCGAGCACGCTGGGCACCAGCACCACCACGAGGTACGCCGCCAGCGCCAGCGTGAGGCCCGCGGCCAGCGCGAAGGTCTCGGTGCTGCGCTGGTAGCGCAGGTGCAGAAAGCTGGCGCCGTCCACGAAGCACATCAGCCCGCTCTTGAAGACCAGCGGGTCGTAGTCGACACGCGCCGCGCCGAACTCCACGAAGGTGGTCAGCAGCGCCCAGATGGCCATGGCCATCGCGACGAAGGACGCAATCGACACGAACAGGCCCAGCCGCCCGGTGGCCACGCTGGCGCGCGCGGGCTGGCCGTCGCGCGCCGCCCACTGGCCGACGAAGGCCCAGGCAATCAGCAGCCCGCCCGCCAGCAGCCACCAGATGACGATGCCCAGCAGCAGGTACTCCACCGTGCGCAGGCCGGCGCGCACCCAGTCGGCCAGTTCCCCCGCGCCGTTCCCGGCGATGGACGCCATGCCCACGTGCACCAGCAGCGTGGCCGCCATCGCGCACAGGAACACCAGCCCCGCCGCGCGCATGGCCGGAAAGCGCGTGTCGGCCACGCGCAGGGCGTAGTTGAAGACCACGCCCAGCAGCGCCAGCCAGCTCAGGCCGATGAGCCAGTGCGCCCACGGCGCCGGCACCAGGCACAGCAGCACGGCCGCCACCACGGCCAGCACCACCGCCGCGCCGCGCCCGGCGGGGCGCGCCACGTGCAGGTAACAGCAGCCCCACGCGGCCAGCGCCGGCAGCAGCAGCGCCAGCACGATGTGCAGCGCCCGCGCGTGCGGCGCGGCCAGGCCCAGCCCGGCCACCACCAGCCCCGCCAGCAGCAGTTGCAGGAACAGGTTGGCCAGCACGCCGGAAAACGCCCAGTCGAGCGCCATCTGCAGCTTGGCCAGCGCGCTCCACGCGAAGGCGCGCGTGCTCTTGTGCCGCTCGGCGTACAGGCTCGCGCGGTCGACCGCGTCGCGCCCCAGCTGCGACAGGCGGAACACCATGGTGAACAGCTCGGTGACGATGCGCGGCAGCACGCCCGAGAGCCGCGACAGGTCGGCCCAGTACATCTCGTGCACGTCCACGTGCTGGGTGGTGACGCCCTGCCCGCCCTGCCCGCCCTGGCCGCTGGTCACGGCCTGCCTGCCCTGGCCGCTAGGCACGGCCTCGTGCCGGACCATGCGGATGCGCGTGGCCTCGTAGGCCTCGTGGCCGGCGCCCTGCCACTTGAACAGCAGGTAGTCGCTGAAGGCGATGCCGGGGTCGGCGGACATGAGGCGCGCGGGGGCGGACAGCAGCTTGCCGGGGGCGGCGGTGCCGGCCTTGGTGGTGGTGGCGCTGGTCAAGCCTGGTGCGACTGTCGCACCTTTTGCCGCTGGCGCGGCTGGCGTTCCCCCGTCAGGCACCGCGCGAGCCACCTGCGCGGTGCTCCAGTTGTCGCGCAGGAAGTCCGAGCGCACCGACTGGCGCAGCGCCTTGCCGAGAGACGGCGCGGGCGCCGTTGCGGCACCTGTGGCGTTCGGCGGCGGATCGCGCGGCGCCACGCGCTTGCGTTCCGCGCCTTGTCCCTGTGCATTCGAGCCACTCTCGACCATCGACAGCAGCGGCGGCACCGCCACGATGTAGCTGTCGCAGTCGCCGCGGCTGTAGCGCGCTTTCGGGGCGCCGGCGTTCACCATCAGCGAGGCGATCGCGCGGGCCGTGTCGCCGAGCTTCTGGTCCGCCACGCCGTGGATGGCGACGATGGCGACGCGTTCGGCGCGTGGCGTGCCGGACGGAGGCGATTGAGCTGGCGCAGGCGACTGAGCCGGCACAGGCGCCGGAGACGGCGCAGATGCAGCAGTCGGTTCAGGCTGTTCAGGCTTTCGAAGCGTGTCGGGAGGTTCGGCCGGTGCGCTCATGGCGTGCTCGTCGCGGGGCTCCTTCGGGGAGAGGCATTGTTCTCCCCGGGGGCCGCGCGGCGCCATCCCGCAAACGCTGGATGCGGAGGCCTAGCGCTTTAGGCCTATGAGGGCTTCGTCCAGGCGCTGTGACGGGCCACGGGCCGTCGTGGCTGCCTACTTGAACTCGTGGCTCACCACCGGCGCCGACTTGCTGTCCTGCACCGTCACGCGCTGGCGGAACACTTCCAGGTCGCCGTTGCGCACTTCGATGTTGTAGATGCCCGGGCGCAGCGGCAGCGACTTCAGCGGCGGGCTCACGCCGCGGTCCGCGCCGTCGACGAACACCTGGCCCCACGGGCGGATGTTGAAGCTCACGCGCCCCATGCCCGGCGCCGCCGCAGCGCCGGCAGCTGCCCCGGCCGCCGGCGTGCCGGGCGGCACGGCGGTGCCGTCGGCCACCACGGTCGGCGGCGAGACGCGGTTGATCTCGGCGATGGCGTTGCGTGCCTCGCGCGCATGCAGGCCGCGGCGGTAGCGGCGCAGGTAGGCCTCGTAGCCCTCGCGCGTGTTCTCGGCCTGCGCCAGGTTCCAGTCCTCGGCCTCGGCGGTGGCCAGCGCGGCATCGGGCGGGATGGTGGTCGGCGGTGGCGTGACGGGCACGTTGTCGAGCGGGGTCAGCGGGCCGGTGGAAGGCGCTGCGGGGGTTGCGGGCGTTGCAGCAGGGGTAGCAGGCGTTGCGGACGGCGTCGCGCCCGCCACCGTCGCGGTGCTGCCCGCCGTGCTTCCAGCGACAGGTGCCGGCACCCCATCGGTGGCCGAAGGCGCCCCCGACGCGGCAGGCGCCGTGTTGCCCGCCGGCATGGCCGCTGGCGGCGATGCAGTGTTCGACATCGGCGCGCCGGGCGGCGGCACCGGCACCATCGCGGTCGATGTCTCCTGCTTGGTCGCGGTCAGGCGCAGGCCGATCCAGCTGCCCACGGCCACCAGCGCGACCACCAGGCCGCCGACCAGCAGCCACGACAGGCCCGACGACTTCTTCCTGGCGACGGGACGCGCGTCACCGGCATGGCGCGGCGAGGCGGACGCCGCCTTCCCCTTGGCCGATGCCTTCGCCACCTTGGGCTCCGCAGCGCCACCCATCGCCGCCGCGGGCGGCGTCGCGAAGCTGGGCGCGCCCGTCGGCTCCAGCGGCACCGGCGCGGAAGCGGGCGCGAACTGTTGCGGCGCAAGCTCCGGCGGCGGCGGTGCCGACGGCACCGGCGCCGCCGCGATGATCACCGTCGGCGCGGCCATGCCGTTCACGTAGATGTCGCCCAGCCGGGTCAGCCCCAGCTCGGCGGCGAAGGCGGCCACGGTCTGCGTGCGGTCCTTGCTGTGCACGGCCAGCGTGTGGTCCACGGCCGCGCAGAAGGCCGGGCTCAGGTCGGTGCGGCCCAGTGACGACAGCGGCACGAAGGCGTCCTGCACGCTGCGCACCACGGCCGAGGGCGGCGGGTTGCCGGTCACGGCGCGGTACAGCACGGCGCCCAGCGCGTACAGGTCGGTCCACGGGCCCTGCAGCAGCGTGTTGTCGTCGGCGTACTGCTCGATGGGCGAGTAGCCCGACTTCACCATCACCGCCACCTCGTCGACCAGGTCGGCAATCGACTTGCGCGCGGCGCCGAAGTCGAGCAGCACCGGCAGGTCGTCCTGCTGGATGAAGATGTTGTCCGGCGCGATGTCGCGGTGGAAGCACTGGCTGCGGTGCAGCGTTTCCAGCGCGCCCAGCAGCGGCCCGAGCATGCCCAGCAGCCAGGTCTCGGTGACCTTGCCCGGCTCGGCCTCGGCCAGGCGGCGCAAGGTGCGGCCCTTGTAGAGCTGGATCGCCATGTAGGCGGTGGAGTTCGACTCCCAGAAGCGATGCACCCGCACCAGCGCCGGGTGGCTGAACTGCGCGAGCGTGCGCGCCTCGTTGATGAAGCTGCGCAGGCCGGCCTCGAAGGTGGCGGTGAGCCGCTCGGAGCGCACGTGCACGCTGTTGTCGCCCACGCGGCGCGCGAGCATCGAAGGCATGTATTCCTTGATGGCCACCTCGCGCTGCAGCGAGTGGTCGTACGCGCGGTAGACGATGCCGAAGCCGCCCTCGCCGATTACCTCGAGCAGCTCGAACTCGTCGAGCCGGTGGCCCACGCCGAGCGGGTGCGGCCTCTCCTGCGAGTCGTGCGTGTCTTGCGGGTCGTGCGTGCTTCGTGGATGGGCCGGCGGGCTGTCCAGGGCCGTGCCCGTACCGGTGCCGTGTGGGGTCGTCATGCGCTTTCTCCTCCTGCGGGGCCGTGGCTCTCGTGGCTCGTTCGACGTGTCATGCCCATGGCACATGCCCCTGCGAAAACAATTTCGAAAACAGCGGTGTGTTGAGTCCCCCGCCATGGGCGGCGGTGCGCAACGGCGACCCGTCGGCCTGGTTGGTCCACCAGTAGCTGGTGCTGCCGAAGGGGTCGAAACACAGTGGAAGCTCGGGCCAGCCCAGGCGCTGCTGGGCGCTCTCGCCAGCGGCTGTAGGCCCGAGGATGGACAGGATGTCGTCCGAGCCGCCGCTGGCCGTGTGAAAGCCCGCGCGGCTCGCCGCCAGCACCTGGGCGTCGAACTGGTCGGGCGCCACGCCGTGGCGAATGGCCTGCAGCAGCGCGTTGCCGCATTGCCAGTACCAGGCGGCCGAGCCCTCCAGCACCGACGGCCGGTAGTTGCGCGCGGCCACCTGCAGCGTGACGCACACCGGGTAGTAGCGGCCCACGCGGTCGCAGCTGGGCGCGATGCAGCCGAACTGCACGGCGTCCACGCCCTGCGTACCGGGAATCGCGAAGTTCCAAACCGGCGCCACCGCGTAGTGCCGCGTCATGGCGTCGGGCCAGCGCTTGAAGCTGCCCAGGCCGTTCTGCATCCACCGGTCCCACCAGGCCTGCAGCTCGCGCGGCATGCGGCGGTAGAGAAAATCGCCCGCGCCGGGCAGCTTGCCGTACCAGCCGACCTGCTCGTCGACGGGAACCCAGGCGTGCGGTGGAATGCCGCTGTTCATGCAAGGCCCCCGCGTTGCTCCTTCCCCCTCTGGGGGAAGGTCGGAATGGGGGCAGGCAGGGCGCTCGATGGACACGCCGCCTGCCCCCACCCCTGCCCTCCCCCAGCGGGGGAGGGAGAAAAACGATTCGCCATACGCGAGGTGATGTTCATGCCTACGACTTCCCCGGGCACGAAAAGCTCGTCATCTGCGGCAGCCGCAGCGGGTTGTAGACGCTGTTCGCCGTCACCGCCAGCACCACCTTCTTGCCCTGCAAATCGAAGGTCGCGTTGAACGACTCCGGCGACTTGCCCGCCGAGATCGAGGCCTTGTCGAACAGGCGGTGCAGCGCCCACGGTCCTTCGGTGACGATGCCGCCGGCCGGCGTGCCGTTGGCCGTGGTCACCTGCAGGCGCACCTGGTTGCTGTTGCGCGGGCCCGGCCACTTCACCGTGGCGGGCGCCTGCGGGCCGTGCGCGTAGCGCACCGTCTGGCCGTCGATGTCGAGCGTGAACTGCGTGAGCGCGGCGTCCATGTCCTCGGGGCGGATGTCGAGCGTGAACGACGGCGTGCGCCCGCCCGCCATGCCCGAGAAGAACACGTCGCGGATCGCCTGCGCCTTCTGGAACGAATCGAGGTAGCCCGAGCGACCCGAGGCGCTGCCGTCCACCCCGCGCTTGAAGGCCCACGGGTTCACAGAGGTGTCGACCTGCGTGATGAGGTTCTTCTGGAAGAAGTCGTCCATCATCCCGCCCGGCGCGAACAGCTGCGCGAAGTCGCCCGAGGCCACGTCGCGGCTGGAGCCGCGCGAGAACGGATAGCGCCCCGCGATCGCCTGGTTGCAGAACGAGCCGATGCTCGCCGCCGCGCTCTGCCCGATGTTCTGCCGCGTCACCGCCGCCGCCTTCGAAGACGCCGTGGCCGACAGGTCGTTCAGCATGCCCTGGAAGGGCACCGGCAAGCGCCCCGCCTCCGCCTGCACCTTCGTGACCGCGTCGCTCGACGGCGGGATGTTGCCGCTGCGCAGCGCGCTGTCGGTGGCGGTAAGAAAGGTGTAGAGCTCGTTGATGAGCGCGGCCGTCGCGTCGATGGGGGCCTGCCCGCCCTGCTTGGGCGCGGTGACCATGCGGCGCAGCGGCTCGAAGTGGTTGTCCACCAGCGACTCGGGCCGGTCGAGCTGCGTGTTGCGCCGCTGGCTGCCATCGGGCTGGCCGATGAGCTGCTCGATGCGCTCGCGCGTGGTCTGCACCCGGTTCTGCGCCTGGTCGAGCAGGCTGCGCGCGGCCTCGTCGTGGTTGCGCAGCAGGTCGGTCTCGCGCGCGGCGCCGCGGATGATGCGCGACATGGGCGACTCCGCCGTCGACAGCACGCGCGTCATCTGGATGCTCTGCAGCAGCGAGCGGCTGTCGGCCAGCCGGATGTCCACCAGGTACTCGTCCCACACCCTGATGTAGTCGGTGAGGTACAGCCTGCGCACTTCGCGCAGCAGCAGCTCGCGCGAGGTGATGTCGGCGATGCCGGGCGCGCGAATCTGCAGCACCCAGCGGTCTTCCTGCTCCAGCGACAGCGTGGTCTCGGCGATGCGCTTGTCGAAGATGTCCCAGTAGCCGCGGTAGGTGAACAGCGTGGAGATGCCGTCGGTCAGCGGCTTGCCGCTGGCCCGCCGGATCACCAGCGCCGACTCGGCCCCGCCCGCTTCCGCGATGGAGAAGGCATTGGGCGCGCTGGTCTGCAGAAGAATGCGCCGCAGCCGCGCATACGAACGCTGCGCCAGCGGCACGCCCGCCAGGCGCTCGCGCGTCTGCATCACCAGCCGCTCGTCCTTGGCGAAGGGCGACGTCAGCACCCGCCCCGCGAACAGCGCTTTCAGGTGCGACTCGAGGTTGGTGCGCTGCTCGCGCGTGAGCGACGCCCCGATCTTGCGGTCGACGTCGCTCAGCAGCCAGGCCTGCAGGAAGTCGGCGTCGTAGCGCTCGGCGTCGAACAGCATCAGGTAGGCCTTGAGCGCCTCGTAGCTGTATTCGGCGTCGGTCTTCGAGGCGTCGCGCAGCGACTGCTCGATGCGCTGCGCCGCCTGCGGCAGCAGCACCGTTTCCAGCGCGCGCTGGTACACGCCGTCGGTGGCGGCCTGCAGCTTCTCGCCCTGGTACAGGCCGAAGCGGTACGACACGGGCGGATCGCCGATGTCGAACTGGTTCGACCTGGGCAGGTCGCGCAGCCTGTCGAGAATGAGCAGCGAGCTCGCGATGTCGCCGCTGGAGTCGACCACCGTGGGCAGCTCGCCGCGCGCCGCGGCCTTGTTGAAGGCCTTGGCATTGCCGTCGACCTCGGCCACGTAGTCCTTGTTGTTGCGCCAGCTGTTCACGCAGGCGCCCAGCAGCAGCACCAGCAGCACGCCGATCACGCTGTAGCCGGCAATGTCGATGGCCCGCTTGCGCCGGTACCAGCGCAGGTTGGTGCCGGCCACGCCCGCGTCGCGGAAGATCACCTGCTGCAGCAGCTCTTTCAGGAAGTAGCTCTTGCCCGGGCCCGGCGGCGGCGCCGGCGGCGCGTTGACCTGCAGGTAGCGCTTGATGGCGCCCATGACGCGGTCGAAGGCCGTGCCCTCTTGCGTGCCGCTGGTGAAGTACACGCCGCGCAGCATCGACGCGGCCTCGAACTTCGAGGGGTTGAACACGTCGGCCAGGAAGGTGCCCAGGATGTCCTCGAAGCTCGCGAACTGCTGCGGCAGCAGGTAGGCCTGCGCGCGGCGCATCGGGTCGGACTCGGCCGCCAGCAGCTCGGGCAGGCGCTCGTCCAGGCGCTGGTGCAGCAGCTTGTATTCCTGGTGGAAGCGCTCGCGCAGGTCGCCGCTGCCCAGCGGGGCCGCGCCATTGCTTGCCTTGTTCGCCTTGCTCGTTTTTCCGGCCTTGTTCGCCGGGTTGCCCTGGATCGGAAAGGTGAAGCCCCACACCTGCTGCCGCTCGGCGCGGCCCAGCGAGCCAAAGTACTCGTTGAAGCCGGCCAGCAGGTCGGTCTTGGTGACCAGCACGTACACCGGAAAGTCGATGCCCAGATCGTTGCGCAGCTCCAGCAGCCGCTTGCGCAGCGCCATGGCGTGGCGCGCGCGCTGCGCGTCGTCGGCCAGCGGCAGGTCGGCAATGCTGATGGTGAGGATGGCGCCGTTGATCGGCTGGCGCGGGCGAAACTTCTTCAGCAGCTCGATGAAACCCTTCCACTCGCCCTCGTCGGTCTCGCGGTTGCTCTCGTGCGTTGTGTAGCGGCCCGCGGTGTCGATCAGCACCGCCTCGTTGGTGAACCACCAGTCGCAGTTGCGCGTGCCGCCGATGCCGCGCACCGCGGCCTTCCCAAGCTGGTCGGCCAGCGGAAAGTCGAGGTCGGAGTTCACCAGCGCGGTGGTCTTGCCCGAGCCCGGCGCGCCGATGAAGATGTACCAGGGCAGCTGGTACAGGTACTGCCGGTCGAACAGCGAGAAGCGGCCCTGCCCCTTGCCCTGGCCGTCGGCGCCTTCGCCGAAGCGCATGTTCTTCAGGATGGCCGTGGCGTCGGTGAAGCCGCTTTGCAGCTCCTTGATCTCGGGCGCGTCCTCGGGCCTGGCCTCTTTTTCCTTCTTCGACGGTGTGCGCAGCTGGTTGAGCAGCTGCGCGTTCAGGCGGCGCTCGCGCCACTTGCGGTAGACCACCCGCGCAAGCCAGATCGCGAACATCAGCACGATGACCACGATGCGCACGATCTCGTCTTCGAGCGGGCGATAGCGGCCCACGGCAATGGCCGGGCCAATGACCCAGATCAGGAAGGCCACCGCCACCAGGCCCAGGAACACCCACAGGTCGCGGCTGATGAGGAAGCGGAAGATGGCGCGCAGCATCAGCGGGCACCTCCGGCGGGTTGCACAGGCAAGGCAGCGGGGGCCGGCACGCCACCGGTGCCGCCGACAGGCGCCACCAGCAGCGTCACTTCCACGCGCCGGTTGCGCGCGCGGTTGGCCGCCGAGTCGTTGGGCGCCAGCGGGTCGGCGTCGCCGCGGCCTTCGGCGCGCAGGCGTTCGGGCCGTGCGATGCGCTGCGAGATCATCTTCTTCACCGCGTCGGCGCGGGCCTGCGAGAGTTGCCAGTTGGAGGGAAAGCGCACGCTGCGAATCGGCTGGTCGTCGCTGAAGCCGCTGACCAGCACGTTGCCTTCCACCGCGTTGAGCGCATCGGCCACGCGCGCCAGCACCGGCGCGTAGCGGTCGAGCACGCGGTCGGAGCCCGAGGCGAACAAGCCGTCGCCGCGCAGCACCACCACGCTGCGGTCGGCCTCGTCGCGCACCGTGAGCAGGCCGTCGCGAATCTCGGGCTCCAGAAAGCGCTGCAGCCGCGGCTGCGGCGCGGGCATGACCACCGCGCGCGCGGCCTGCGGCAGCCGCACGGCGTTGACCGCCGCGAAGGCACCGTCGGAGGTGCCCGCCAGGTTGAAGGTGAGCAGCGCGAAGGCCAGCACCAGCAGCACCGCCGCCACCGCGCCCACGGCCCACACCGGCAGCCAGTTGCGCGTGCGGCGCACCGGCGCGCTGGCGTCCTGCCAATGGGGAGACAGCGGCACCGCGATTTCGCCGCGCGTCTGCCGAATGATCTGCAGCAGCCGCTGCTTGAGCGTCTCGAGCTGCGTGCGGCCGTTGTCGATGACGCGAAAGCGCCCCTCGAAGCCCATGGCCAGGCAGAAGTAGATGAGCTCGATCAGGTGCAGGTGCTGCTGCGGGTTCTGCACCAGGCGGGACAGCAGCTGGAAGAACTTCTCGCCGCCCCAGGTCTCGTTGTGGAACATGACCAGCAGGCTCTGCGACGACCAGATGCTGCCGCCCCAGGGCGTGAGCGCCGCCGCCTCGTCGACCGCCGTGCACAGGCAGTAGCGCGCGCCGATGATCACCTCGGGCGCGATGCCCGCTTGCTGCGCGCGCGTCTCGAAGCGGCGCACCTCGTCCACCAGGTGCTCGCGCAGCTGCGCGGGCGCGGGGTGGTGGCCGGTGGCGCGGATCTGCGGAATCAGGTCGAGCAGCGGGTTGGCCGCGGCCACCAGCGGGTTGTTGCCGGCGATGGCGGTGTCGCCCGCATGCGGGCGGCGCGCGTCGTGCCAGGCGGTGAAGGACTCGGGCTGAGCGCCGAGGCCGCGCGGCGAAGTGCCGTCGCCTGTGCCGTTCCCCAGGTCGTTCCCCAGGCCGCCACCCATGTTGTTGCCCGTGCTGCTGCCCATGGCGCCGCCGCCCGGGTTCGGCGGCACGAACCCGCCCGGCCCCACGGCCATGTCGTTGTTCATAGGCTCCCTCACGGACGGATCGCCCAGAACTCCATGGCCAGACCCGGAAAGTCACCGGCCAGGTGCATCGCGACACCGCCCGACTTTTCGAGCTGGCGCCACATGTCGCCGCTCTTGTCGAGTTCGAAGTAGTGATAGCCCGCGTTGTACGGAATCTGCCGCGGCGCCACCGGCAGCGGCCGCACCACCACGCCGGGCAGCTGCAACTGCACCAGGTCGCGAATGCGCTCGACCGAGCCGATCTTCACCTGCGTGGGGAAGCGCTGCTGGATGGCCTCGGCCGGCAAGTCTGCATGCACCGCGAGCACGAAGCCCGCGTTGCGCACCAGCACCGGGTCGGGCATGCGGCCCACGCGCACGCCATGGCTGCGCTCTTCGAGCTCGATGGCGATGGCGCTCTGCTCCAGCACCGCCGAGAGCGAACGCCGCAGCTCTTCCATCAGCGGGCGAATGCTTTCGTTGAGGTTGTCGTGGTCGTACACCGGCCACACCACCGGGCGCCGCGTGGGCGAGGTGTGCGTGGCCAGGTGGCAGGCCAGCTTGAGCCAGTCGACGAACAGCGCCTCGGGGTGCACCTGCACCGCCTGCTGCGCATGCCAAGTGGTGGCGAGGTAGCGATTGACCAGCTCCAGCAGCAGAAAGTCGGACACCTCGCTCACGCCGCCGCGCCCCGGTTGCGACAGCCGCGAGGCCAGCGCCTCGGAGCGCTGCGTGAGCAGGCCGTGCAGCTCCGCGACCATGCTGCGCAGCATGGCGTGGGCCGAGGCGTCGAGCACCGGCGGTATGTAGTTGGCGTCGACCACCAGCTTGTGGTCGGTGCGCCGCTCGATCACGCGCACCGCGCCAATGGCCTGCCACTCGGCCGTGAGCGACGACGCGCGCGCCAGCCGCAGGCGCGGCGCCGCGAGCTGCAGCGTGGCCGGGCCCAGCGCCACGGCGTTGCCGTCGTTCACCTCGCGCTCGATCACGCCGAAGCGCGCGGCCGAGCCTTCTTCTTCCGCGAAGATGACTTCTTCGCTGCCGGGCCTGCGCAGCGGCAGCGCGAGCACGATGAGTTCGTCGGTGAGGTCCGGGGGCACTTCGTAGGGAAGCGGCGCGTCTTCGGCGTTGAACGAGAACGGCGTGCCGTCGGGCAGCACGCCCGCGCCGCCGAGCAGCGACACGCGCCCCAGCGCGTAGGCGTCGCGGTCGATCTCCAGGTGCAGCCAGCCCCAGTAGGCGCCTTGCAGTCCGGCGGTGCGCCGGGTGACGTACTGCTCGACGTAGCGCTCCAGTTGCTGGAAGTGCTGCGGCCGCAGGTACATGCCTTCGGACCACACCACGCGATTTGCCAACGCCTGCGGATGAGCGCCATTTCTTGCGGCGCCCGGATTGCGGACTGTCACCAAAGAACCTCCTGAATCTGCTCAACGGAAACGGGAGATGCGTTGATGAACGACCTCCCGATCGATCTGCTTTTTTATGCGTCCGATGCTACACGGCGCGTCTTTCTTTTGGCCTGGCTTTTCATTCACCGGCACTCGCCTTCTTTCGCACTTTGTTCGTACTCAGGTGCTCTGGCGTTGGCAAAGTTAACGACTTGGTATCAGCTCGATGCCCGTCTTGCGGATGGCCACCTGCACGGCCTGCTCGCTCGGCGAGAACTGCCACACCTTGTAGAGATTGGTTTGCTTGGGCTCCTTCAGCGGCAGCACGAGGCGCCAGCGCGCGGCCTCAAGCTTGCGATAGCCCGCGATGATGCCGATGGCGCGCGAGTCGAGCGCGGCCTCGCGCTTGAACACGCGCTCTTCGCCGCTGCGCATGATGGCCTGGTCCGCGTTGACGAGCTCCGTCATGAGGGCCTCGCGGTCGCGGTCCTGCAGTGCGAAGTAGTCTGCCGTCTCGAAGTTACCGGAAGATTTCAGTTCGAAGACTTTGACGAGGATGGGAGCGGCCTGCCCGCGGCCGTCGGGGTTCACGCCCTCGTCGATCCTGATGGTCACTGCGTAGGGCGTGGGCATCGACTTGGCCGTCGATGCGCATCCCCCGACAAGGCCTGCAAACAAAGGTGTCGTTGCAAGTGCGCCTTGTAGCAAGGTTCTTCGATGCATTGAGATCTCCCCGGTATGGTCGCGACCTATATTATCGAAAGCATGCGCATTTACGATGGCGCATCGCGTGCTTGTCGCAACTCAGCGGCACACTATCTCGAACATTGCATTCAGCAGGTAGGAGAAAAGATTGAAGTCATGTCTGCCAGCTCTGGCGTTCACTCTTTCGATGGTCGCGGGTTGCACCACCCCGGCACCGCCCCCCGATCCCGCACCCCAACCCGAACGCCTGAGCCAGCAAGTTGCACGCACCACGCTCGAGCGCGCACAGCAGGCGTATGACGAAGGCGATTACGCCAAGGCCATCAGCACATTGAAGAGCGGCGGCGTGTCGGTGTTCGACGGCGCCGACGCCAACACGCGGCTCGACGCGATGAAGCTCGAAGCCTTCAGCTACTGCGTGGCCAACCAGATTCCCGAGTGCCGCACGCAGTTCCGCAAGATCCTCGATGCGTTTCCCACCTTCGACCTCAACGTGGCGGAGCGCAAGCATCCGGTGTGGGGTCCGGCGTTCGAGGCCGCGAAGCGAATGAAGCGCTGAGCAGGCGCCAGGCAGGCGCGGCACAAGCGTTGCGCCAGCGTCGAGCAGGAGAGCCAGGGAAAGCACATCGCGGCCGGCGCGCAACTGCTGCGCCACCGGCGACAGGCGATGCAAGACGAACAGGGAGATGCCATGCGTTGGACAGTGATCGAACATGCCGGCAGCCCGGTGACCGCGGGGCCCTCGGCATGGCTCGCGGCACCGGGGGGCACCATCGGCCGAAGCCCCGACAACCACCTCGTGCTGCCCGACGCGCAGCGCCAGATCTCGCGCCTGCAGGCGACAGTGCGCTTCGACGAGGACGGCGCCGCCGTGCTGCGCAACATGAGCGCGGTGCTGCCCATCGGCGTGAACGGGCGCACGCTGGCGCACGAACAGGAATCGCGCGTGGCCGATGGCGACCGCGTGACGATAGGCAGCTATGTGCTGGAGGCTGCGAGCGCGCAGCATGCGGCGGCTGCGCAGCCGACGGTGATGGTGGCGCCTGCCCCTCCTGCGTTGCAGCCTTCAATTCAACCGCCTGTGGCGCCTTCGCAGCCGGCGTTCGCAGCACCCGTTGCGGCCCCCCTCGCGGCGCCTTTGCCTTCGAGCCCCATCGGCGACCTGCTGCCCGCGTCGTCCGGCAACGATGTGTTCGCCGACCTGTTCGGCGAAGGCGCGCTGCCCATCGGCGATGCGCAACCCGCGGCTGCAGTGCCACCGATGCGGCAGGCACCTGATGCGGTGGCTGCGCCGGTTGCACAGCCCATGCCTGTGCATGCGGCGGCGCCCTCGCCGGCTGTGCATGCACCTGCACATCCGCCGACATTTCCGGCCACGCCTCCCGCCGCGTTCGTGCCCGCCCTTGCTTCTCTTGCTTCCCTTGCCGCGCCCGCGCAGGCACCGGTGCAAGCGCCAGCGCCAACACCCGCCGCCGCGCCGCCGCGGCAAAGCAGCAGCGCCGCCGCGTCGCAGATGCCTTCCGCGGCCGACTGGGACGCCATCCTCGCGAACGCACCGCGGCGCGTCGACAGCACGCCCGCGCCCATGCCCGACCCGATGGCGCACGAGCCCTTCGAGCTGCCGTCGCAGGCGCGCAGGAATCCGGCCGATCCGCTCGCGGAACTGAACCCGCACGCGGCCGACGACATGTCGAACATCGCGCTGAAGCGCGGTGTCGATCCGCTCTCCTTCTTCGCGGCCGACGACAGCGCGCACTCGCCGCTGGCCGACCCGCGCCCCACCGCGCTCGCGCACCACGACACGCTGCTGCCGGGCGAGGCGCATCCCGCGCTCGACCTGCTGCACGACCCCAAGCCGGTGGCGCAGGGCTACAGCCATTCGAACCATGCGCGCGAGATGTCGGCGCAGTTCCGCCCACCGATGCCGGTGGCGGCGCCTGTGCCTTCGCCCGCACCCTCGCAAGAGCCCCCGCATGCTCCCGCTCCCGTGGTGGAGCCGGTGAAGGTGGAAGCACCTCCGCCGCCACCGCCGCCACCGCCTCCGCCGCCTCCTACTCCGGCACCACCGCCCCCTGCCCCTGCTCCCGTGGCGGCGGCTCCGGTCGTGCAGCCTCCCGTGGTCATCGCGCCGCCTGACGTGGCCCAGATCGCTGCACCCGCTGCTGTACCCGCTGCTCTACCCGCTGCAGCACCCGTCGAAGCACCACCGGCAACGACACCGGCTGCAGCAGCCCCACCGCCTGCATCGTCCTCCTCCGAAGCCCTGTTCAAGGCCTTCCTCGAAGGCGCGGGCGTGCCCGAGCTGGCGGGCCAGCAGCCGATGGACCTCGAGGCCATGCAGCGGCTGGGCCGCATCATGCGGGCCTTCACCGACGGCACCATCGAGCTGCTGTCCTCGCGCGCCATGCTCAAGCGCGAGGTGCGCGCGGAGATCACCATGATCGTGGACGAGGAGAACAACCCGTTCAAGATCCTGCCCAACGGCCGCGCGGTGCTGATGCAGATGTTCGGCGCGCGCATGCCCGGCTTCCTGCCGCCCGAGGCCGCGGTGCACGACGCGCTCGGCGACCTGCAGTCGCACCAGCTCGGCATGGTGGCCGGCATGCGCGCCGCGCTGCTCACGCTGCTCAAGAGCTTCGACCCCGCGGTGCTGGCGCGCGACACGCCGCACGACGGCGGCCTGGGCGAGAAGCTGCTGCCCGGCGGGCGCGAGGCGCGCCTGTGGCGCCGGCTGCAGGCGCTGCACACCGAGACCACCGCGGCCGTGGAAGACGACTTCCAGGCCGTCTTCGGGCGGGCCTTCCAGCAGGCCTACGACAAGGAGATGGAACGGCTGAAGGAGGCCCGCCGTGGCTGAGAACGCGTCGAACCACCTGGCCCTGAACAGCGCCGCGGCGGGCACGGCGGCCGACACCGCGCGCTCGTTCGCGGTGCCGCTGTCGACCTCGCAGTTCTCCTGCGTGGGCGAGCGCAGCGGCAACCAGGACGCCATCGGCTACCACCTGGACGAGCGCAACGCCTGCTTCGTGGTGAGCGACGGCGTGGGCGGCAACGCGGGCGGCGAGCTGGCCTCGCGCATCGCGGTGGACACCGCGCTCGACACCTTCGTGGCGGCGCCCTCGCTGGCGGCCGACAACCTGCAGCGCTGCGTCAAGGCGGCCAACGACGCCATCCTGGCCAAGCAGCGCGAGCTGGCCGAGCAGAGCCGCATGAGCGCCACCTTCGTCTCGCTGTTCGTCGACCGCGCCACCAACCAGGCCTGTTGGGCCCACGTGGGCGACAGCAGGCTCTACTGGTTTCGCCGCGGCGCGCTCATGCAGCGCACCGAAGACCACAGCCTGTCGGAGCGCTCGGGCGATGCCGCCGCGAGCCAGAACCACGGCGGCGAACGCCTGGTGAAGACCAACCTGCTGTACCGCGCGCTGGGCGCGCGCGCCACGGCCGAAGCCACGCTCGCGTCGCCGCAGCGCCTGGCCGACGGCGACGCCTTCCTGCTGTGCACCGACGGGCTCTGGCAGCTCATTTCGCAGCAGGTGATGGAGCGCTCGCTGCAACTGGCCGACAGCGCGGAAGAGTGGCTCGCGCTGCTGCGCCGCGCGGCCGAGGCCAAGGCCGACGAGTCGCGCGACAACTTCTCGGCGCTGGCGGTGTGGGTGGGGTTTCCGCAGCAGGTGACGCTGGCGGGAGCGGCGGCGCAGGAAGCGCGCCGAAGCGCCTAGCCCTCAGGCCGCGAGCATCAGCACCTTGAACTGGCTCGGCACGATGCGCATGCCCAGCGCGTTGCAGCGGTTCTGCACGCTCAGGCTGGTCATGCGCGTGGCCGGCGTGCCCTTCAGCAGCACGGTGAATGCGCCCGTCACGTGGCGCGACTGGCTCATGAAGGTCTGCGACAGAATGCCGCCGCCCGCGCCCGGTATGTCGCCCAGCGTGATCGGCGTGGTGGTCGCGATGTTGTGCGCCGGCATGCCCATGAACAGGATGTTCCAGGCGTTCGGTATCGCCATCGGGCCGAGGGCGATGTTGGGATAGGGCAGCGGCATCATCGCCGCCGGCGGCGTCTTGCAGAGGTCGGGGAAGGCCAGGTCCATTCCCATCAGCTGGCAGTTGGCGAACATGGTCGGGTCCTTTGCTGTGCGTGTCGCGGGAGTGCAGGGCGGCGGGTTGCGGGGCTGCGGCGTGCCGGTGTTCAGCCCATGTGGATCTGCGCCGCATCCACCTTCACCAGCGCCTTGCCGGTCACCACCGTGTGGTGGCCGTGGATGCGCACCGTGTCGGTGGCCTCGCAGTCGAGGTGGCCGGCACGCACCTGCTCGGTCTCGTCCACCAGGCGGAAGGTGCTGCGCGCCATCAGCACCACGCGATCGGCCAGGGTCTCGAACATCTTGCCCAGCAGCCGCATGCGGCCCACGGTGGCATCGACCGCCTGGCCGGTGTAGCGCATGCGCTCGACCTGGCAATCGCCCTGCGCCGCCTTCAGCGCCCATTGCGCGCCCTGCATGCGCAGCGTGCCGGCGCTGCGCAGGTGCAGGTCCTGCGCGCTCTCGATGGCCACCGCGCCGTTGCCGGCGGCCAGGGTGAGATGGCCCGGCGCCTCCACGCGGCTGGTCGACGCATCCGCCTGCTCGACGACCGCGATCAGGTACACCCGCGCGCGGTCGGGGCCCGACAGCATCACGGTGTCGCCCACCTCGGGGCGCAGCAGGCAGCTGGCGGCGCGGCGGCAGGTCCAGCGCACGCCGGCTTCGTCGTCCACGGCGAACTGACCGTCGGGCAGGCGCGCGGCCAGCGTGCCCAGCAGGTGGACCGGGGCCGCGACTGGTCCCGCCGCGGTCTCGGTCTCGGTGACCGGTGCGGTGCGCAATGGAATGACGTTCATGGCATTTCTCCTGTCTTCTGATGGTGGCCCGTGCAGCCGCTCAATGCGTGTCGGACCAGGCCTGGGCCTTGTGCAATTCGGGGTCGTTCTCGATGATTCCCTCGCGCCCCGACAGGCGCGCGTTGTCCTGCAGCGCGCGATGAAAGCGCGTGCGCAGGAAGTGCGCGCCGCGCAGGTCGGCGCCGGTGAGCGCGGCGTACGAAAAATCGGCGTCCTGCAACTGCGCACGGCGAAAGTCCGCGCCCTCGCAGCGCGCACGCTGGAACACGCTCATCGGCAGCTGCGCGTCGCTGAAGTCCACGCCGGCAAGCAGCGCCCCGGCCCAGATCGACTGGTCGAAGCGCGCGGCCTGGCAGTGGGCGCCCTGCAGGTCGGCCTCCGGGAACATCGCCTGGCGCGCATCGGCGCCGGCAAGGTTGGCCTGGTGCAGCGACGCGCCCTTGAAGTTGCTCTGCAACAGCGTGGCCCTCGACAGGTCGGCGCCGTCGAGCCGGCTGTCGGTGAACTGACACTGCGACAGGTGCTGGCCGGCCAGCTGCTGGCCCGTCAGGTCGCACTCGACGAACATCGAGTTCGCGCAGCGCGCGCCGGTGAAGCGCGCGCTTCGCAGGTCGATGCGGTGGAAGGTCACGAAGCTCAGCTGCGCCTGCGAGAAATCGGTGCCGGCCAGCATCGACTCGGCGAAGGTGGCGCGCGCCAGCGCGGGCGTGCACAGCCGCGCGTTCTCCAGGTCGCAGCGAAAGAACTGCGTGGTGTCGAGCTGCGCGTCGGCCAGGCTCAGGCCCGACAGCCGGCTTTCGACGAAGGCCGTGCCGCGCGCGCTCGCGCCGTCGGCCAAGGCATCGCGCAGGTCGCAGCGAAAGAAGCGCGCCTCGTCCAGCGTGGCCTGCGACAGGTCGCACTGCGCGAACACGCAGTGCGAGAAGGTGCTGTCTTCCAGCTGGGCACCGGCCAGCCGCGCGCCGCTGAAGTCCACGCGCTCCATCACCGCGCCCGACAGGTCCAGCCCGCCCAGGTCCCAGCCGGCGCAGCTCAGCCCGACCAGGGGCGCGCCGTGGCGCACCTTGTCCTGCAATGCCTGCAGGGCCTGCGGCGTCACGCGGCGTCCTCCACGCGGCGCCTGGGCACGGTCTTGGCTTGCTGCACGTAGGCGCCGTCGAGCAGGGTCGAGGTGTCGATGAGCGCTTGCGACACGTCGGCGCGAAACAGGTTGGCGCCGCGCAGGTCGGCGCTGGCCAGCGTCGCTTTCGACAGGTTCGCGTCGATCAGGTTGGCACCGCGCAGCGAGGCGCCGGTGAAGTCGGCGCGCACGAACAGGCTTTCGCCGGCGGCCATGCGCTCCAGCCTGGCGGCGCGCAGGTCGCAGGACGAGAAGTCGCAGCCCTCCAGCCGCGCGCCGCCGAAGTCGGCCTGCGACAGCACCGTGCCGCGCAGCCCGCACTGCTTCAGCGAGGCCCCCACGAAGCGCGCATGCGCCAGCGTGCTGGCGCCCGAGAAGCTGCATGCGTTGAGCGTGGCGTCCGAAAAATCGACGCCGTGGCTCGCATCCGTGGAAGAGAAGCCGCACTGCGTGAAGCTGGCGCGCGCGAACGACACGCCCTCGAAGCGGCACTCGATCCAGGCCATGTGCGAGAAGCTGGCCTCGTCGAAGGCGATGCCGGCCAGCGTGAGCTTCAGGATGGCGACCTGCAGCCAGCGCGAGCGGCGCAGGTCGCACCGGTCGAGGCTGCTCTCGTGCCAGCGGGTGCGCTCGAACACGGCCTCGTCCAGCAGGCAGGCCTGGAAGCTGGCCTTGTCGCACAGGGTGTCCCTGAAGGTCGCGCCGGTGAACACGCTGGCCTCGCAGCGCGCGCCGCCCAGGTTGGCGCCGTCGAAGTTCGCGCGTGCCAGCGACGTACGCACCAGCGTGGCACGCGCCAGCACGGCGTTGGAGAAGTCGCAGTCGTCGAGCTGCGCGCCGTCGAGGTTCGCGTCCTCGAGCATCGCACCCGCGAAGTTGGCGCCGCGCAGGTCCATGCCGTGCAGGTCGGCGCCGATGAGGTTCATGCCTGCAAAGCTGCGCTGCCCGGCGGGCGCGGCGCCGAGCCGGCGGCGCAGCTTCGCGCTCCTGAACGTCGAAGCCGGCGCCGCGGGCGCCGACAGGTGCGCCGCGTGCAGGTAGCCCTGGCGCGCGCGATCGATCATGCGGGCCTTGTCGTCGGCCGAGAACATCGGGGTGGCGCCGTCCGCGCTCCCCTCGCCCTGGGTTTCGCGCTCGAACACCTCCGCGCGCTCGATCTCGCGCACCAGCGCGTCGGGGTCGAAGCGCTGGCGCACCGGCTCGCCGGGAATGTCGGCATTGAAGTCGGCCTGCGCCATGCGCTCGGCGTTCTCGGCCTCCAGCGCCTTGCGCGCATGCACCGAGGCCTCGATCTGCTCGCCCGCGCGCTCGACGTAGCCCACCATGTCGTCCAGCCCCGGCAGCGGCTCGTACGACGGCGGCTGCGGCAGGTAGAGCGCGGGGTCCAGCCCCGCGGCGGTGAGTTCGGCGTGGCGCGCCTCGTACTCGCGCTGCTGCCCGGCGCGCATGTTGCGCGCGGTCGGGCGGGCCAGCGGGTCGGCCATCTGCGCGGCCTCCCATTCGCCGAGCACGGCCTTGGGCACGAGGTCGCTGTCGCGCAGCACGTGCACGGCCATGGCCGGGTCGAGCCGCCGCGCCAGCACGGCCTGGTAGTGCGACAGCGGCCGCGGCGCGTCGGGCAGCTCCAGCGCGGGCATCACGTGGTGCACGTCGGCCGCGTCGTCCTGCGCGATCTCAAAGCCGCCGTGCCACACCAGCACCGCGCGCTCCAGGTGCGGAAAGAACCACGCGGTGGTGAGCCGCAGCGGCGCCTCCCGCAGGTCGGAGCCGTCGGGTTGGAAGCTGGCGAAGCAGCGCGCCTTCCACTCGGGCAGGCGGCCCTGCAGCACCGCATGGTGCGGGTGCATGTTGCGAAAGGCGTAGGGCGCGCCCGGCGGCAGCTCGTGCAGGTCGGGCCAGCGCTGGTCGGCGGGCGCGGCGTTGAAGAACTGCCAGTCCATGTCGCGCGCGAAGCCGGGGGCGTCGTGCTCCAGCCACTCCTTGCCGAAATCGGTGCCCACCAGCGCCATGCGCTGCGGCCAGTCGGGCAGCAGGCCGGCAAAGCCCGCGGGGCGCACCGCGTCGTTCGGCGAGCGCACCTGCGCGCCCGGCCACTCCACGTTCGGCAGGCGCTGCGCCTGCACGCCGTTCACCAACTCCAAGACGCTGCCGATGCCCAGCGGGTTCTCGGCCACGGCCGGGCCGCCGTAGGCATGGCGCCAGTCGACGCGCATCTGCTCGAAGGGCTGCGCAGCGGTGGCGCGGCCGTCGAGCCAGTAGCGGTCGCCGAACACGGCCAGCGATTTCTGCAGGCCTGCCACCTGCATCTCCACCGCGCCCATGGTCTTGTCCTGCTGGTGCGCGGTGTAGCAAAAGCCGCTGGCCAGCACCTCGGGCACGCGCTTGGGCACGCCCAGGTCGAGCGCGCTGCCGGGGTCCAGCTCTTCGCTGACGGTCTGCCACAGCTCCTGCTCGGGCATGAGGCGCGGGTCGGCGCCCAGCGACACCATGGCCAGCACCGACACGCCCAGCGTGTCGCGCTGCTGCCAGCGGTAGGGCCTCGTCAGCAGGCTCAGGCGAAACGGCTTGACGGTCTTCACGCGGCGGCTACTTCAGCGGCTGATCGATGGCGATCTGGCGCGTGGCCAGGTCGACCTTGACGCGCACCAGCCGCCCCTCGGAAAACTCCGCGAGCTTGACGGGCGAGATCGGCACCACCGTCTCGGCGATGAACGAGGGCACGGGGCCGGCCGCCTCCACCCGCAGCGTGAGCCGCGTGAGCACGTAGACCAGGTCCACGCGCATCTCGGTGTCGGCCGTGGCCAGCACGGTGGCCACCGCGGGCACGCCCTCGGCCAGCACCTGCGCGGGGGCCGCGCGCTCGACGATCTGCCCGGTCGTGAATCCCTGCAGCTTGCGCACGCCGATGGCGCCCAGAACGATCAACACCAGGCACGCCAGCGGTATCAGGACCCACAAGTAATCTGCCATCTGCTCGAATCTCCTCTTGCCTTGTTTCGAAGTGCGGTGCGCCACTGCATTCACAGGAACAGCATCAGGAACTGGATGTAGGTCTTCAACCCACCCGTCTTGATGCTCAGGCCCTTGTTGGCCACCTGCGCGCCGGTCTGCGTGCTGGTGAAGGCGCCATACGCGTAGCCCACGCCGAAGAGCTCGCCCTTCAGCCCGTTGGACGCCAGGTTGATGACGTTGTTGGCGTTCGCCAGCCCCGCGGTGGTGGTGGCCACGCCGTTGAAGGCGACGTTGGCGCCCGTGGCGGTGAGCCGGTAGGGCGCCAGGTCCCACTTGGAGGCGCGGTTGATGTGCTTCACGTGCTCGCCCTCGGCGATCACGTTGCCGGCCGCGGTGATCTTGATGTCGCCCGAGGTCGAGGTGATGGACACCGACTCCGCGGTGCCGGTGTACGCGCCCGTCACGTTCGAGGTGTGCGTGCCGCCGATGGTCTCCTGGAGCGAGGAGGTGATCTCGTCGGTGCCGGTGCCGGTCACCTTGCGCTCCCAGCTGGCGTTGTAGCGCTCGCTGCGCAAGGCATCGACCGCCTCGATTTTGGAAGGGCCCTTCACCGTCTCGGTCATGCCGCCTGTCACGTCCACCTTCAGGCCCACGTCGAACACCTCGTGGCGCAGGCCGGCCTTCACCGTCACGTCGGAGGTGCCGGTTTCCACCGTCTCCACGGCGCCCTTGTGGGTGGTGATGTGGATGCCGTCCTTGAAGTAGTGGTCGGTGAGCCCGCCCGACACCTCCAGCGTGGAGCCGGTCTGGTACATCGCATGGTCCAGCCCGGCCTTCACTGTGGTGGTGCGGGCCTTGTCGATGGTGAGCGTCTCGTTGCCGCCGATGGTGGTGGTGCGGTTCACGGCGATGGTGTCGCGCTCGTCGGCCTCCACGTCGATCTCGAAGTCCTTCTCGGCGTGGATGCGCACCAGCTCCTCGCCGGGCGCGTCGTCCAGGATGAACTCGTTGGCGTTGGCCGGCGTGCCGTCCTGCGTGCGGCTGACGAAGCCGCTCACCGTCACCTGCGCGGGCAGGTCGCGCGGCGGCATGTGGCTGGAGTTGTACACGCGCCCGATGATGATCGGCCGGTCGGGGTGCCCGCCGATGAAGTCGACCACCACCTCCTCGCCCTTGCGCGGATGGTTCACGGCGCCGTAGTTCGAGCCGGCCCAGGCGCTGGAAACGCGCACCCAGCAGGAGCTGTTCTCGTCCTTGCGGCCGTAGCGGTCCCAGCGGAACTGCACCTTCACGCGGCCGTACCTGTCGACCCAGTATTCCTGCCCGGCCTTGCCCACCACGGTGGCGGTCTGCGGGCCGTTGGTGCGCGTCATGGGCGTCACGCGCGCGGGGCGGAACGCGTAGGAGGTCGGCTGCACCACGAAGTCGAAGCTGTACGAGCCCTCGGCCACGCCGCTCGCATAGCCGCCTTCGCGCAGCGCATAGGCCACCGACACCACCAGGTACTCGCGGTTGTCGTCCTGCCGCGGGCAGTTCTGCATGGTGAAGCGATGGCCCGGCGCCATGCCGCGCACGTTGCAGTGGCCCAGGTCGCGCTCGGCCTGCGACTGCGCCTCTTCGAGCCGGATGCGCGAGTAGTGCTCGCCCTGCTCCACCTCGCTGAAGCCGCCGAGCCATTCGTACATCTCGTAGGTGTCGTGCTCGCTGCCGCGCGGCTGGCTGCGCATGCTCAGCAGGTCGCCCTCGGCGTTCTTGAAGTCGTAGTCGTCCACCACGTAGGAGCCGGGGCGTATCTCCTCGCTCACCTGCCACTGGTCGATGGCCTCCTGCCAGGGGTCCAGGTCGCGGTCGGTGGCCAGGTAGCTGATGGTGGCGTAGCCGGGCAGCTCGTCGTGCGCCGACATGTCGTCGGCCAGCACCAGCGTGTGCTGGCCCTTGTCGTGGCGGAAGTAGTAGTAGATGCCCTCGTGCTCCATGAGCCGGCTCACGAACGCGAAGTCGGTCTCCTGGTACTGCACGCAGTACTCCCACTGGCGGTAGCTGCCGCACAGCTTCTTCTCGAACACGAAGGGGTAGTCGCCGAACACCTGCTCCAGGATTTCGACGACCGACTTGTTCTGGAAGATCTTGCAGTCGCTGGTGCGCGTGAGGTACCACAGCCATGGCCGCACGGTGGCGCGGTACACCACGTAGCGCGAGGTGCTGTCTTCCTTTCCGATGAGCGTGAAGCGCACGATCTGCCCGTCGAGAAAGCGCGGCGCGCCGGCCGTCTGCACCTCGAGCGTGAGCGACTTGCCCAGCACCGACTTCATGTCGATCGACACGTTCGGGCTCAGCAGGTCGACCTCGAACTCGAACAGCTGCGAGAGCCCTTCTGTGCCGTTCATCGAACGGAACAGCAGCTGCTCTTCTCCCAGCGGGGTATAGGCCTTGACGACGCGGTCCATGGTTTGCTCCCTGTATTTTTTTCGATGGCGCGTGCTGAAACCGTTCAGTGCGGCGCTTCGGAAAATTCGTAGTGGAAGTCGTCGCCGGCCGCGCCCAGTTGCACGGCGGCGAGCTTGCGCGCACTGACCGTGGCGCCGATGACTTCCTCGCTCAGTCGCGGAAGGATGGTGTGCGTGAGGATCGCATCGATCATCCGTCCACCCGACTCTATGGCCGTGCAGCGCCGCGCGACCAGTTCCACCGCGCTGTCGTTGTAAGCCAATGCAATGCCGTGGTTGGCCTGCAGCCGCACCGCCACGCGGTCCAGCTGCAGCCGGATGATGCGGTGCAGCGCCTCGGCATGCAGCGGGTAGTAGGGCACCACCACCAGCCGGCCCAGCAGCGCGGGCGCGAACACCTTCAGCAGCGGCTCGCGCAGCGCGGCGGCCAGCGGCTCGGGGTCGGGTCGCAGGCTCGGGTCTTCGCACAGCTGCATGACCAGGTCGGTGCCGACGTTGGAGGTCATGATGATCACGGTGTTGCGAAAGTCGATATGGCGGCCCTCGCCGTCTTCCATCCAGCCCTTGTCGAACACCTGGAAGAAGATCTCGTGCACATCGGTGTGGGCCTTCTCGATCTCGTCGAGCAGCACCACGCTGTAGGGCCGGCGGCGCACGGCCTCGGTGAGCACGCCACCCTCCCCGTAGCCCACGTAGCCGGGCGGCGCGCCCTTCAAGGTGGAAACGGTGTGCGACTCCTGGAACTCGCTCATGTTGATGGTGACCAGGTTCTGCTCGCCGCCGTACAGCGCCTCCGACAGGGCCAGCGCGGTCTCGGTCTTGCCCACGCCCGAGGGGCCGCACAGCAGGAACACGCCGACGGGTTTGTTGGGGTTGTCCAGCCGCGCGCGCGCGGTGCGAATGCGCCGCGAAATGGTCTCCAGCGCGTCGGGCTGCGCGACCACGCGCGCCGACAGGATCTCGCCGAGCTTGAGCACCGACTGCGCGTCGTCGCGCACCATGCGGCCGATGGGAATGCCGGTCCAGTCGGCCACCACGGTGGCGATGGCCTGCGCGTCGACGGCCGCGAGGATGAGCGGCGACTCGCCCTGCAGCTGCACCAGCTTGTCTTGCGCATCGTTGAGTTCTGCGCGGATGTCGTCAGGGGTGCGTGCAGGTTCGAGCTGAGGTGCTGCTTGAGCTTCGGTGCGTGGCGCATCGTCTTCCTGCGATGCGCCCGCCTCGGCCTGCACCGGCACCGCCGCCGGCGACAGCTGCTTGCGCAGCGCCACGATGCGTTCGACCAGCGCGCTTTCTTGCACGCGCCGCGTCTCCAGCAGGTCGAGCTCGGCCTGCGCCGCGGCCACCTGGGCCGCGATGTCCGCCACGCGCTGGTGCGCCCCCACGCCAATGGCCGCCTCGCGCCCCGCGATGCCCGACTCGATGCCCAGCACCTCGATGCGGCGCTGCAGGTCTTCGATGGCCGCGGGCAGCGCATGCTGGCTCAGCGCCACGCGGGCGCAGGCGGTGTCGAGCAGGCTCACGGCCTTGTCGGGCAGCTGGCGCGCGGGAATGTAGCGGTGCGACAGGCTCACGGCCGCTTCCAGCGCGGCATCGAGGATGAGCACGCCGTGGTGCTTTTCCAGCTCGGCCGAAATGCCGCGCAGCATGACCACCGCCTTGGGTTCGGTGGGCTCGTGCACCTGGATGGTCTGGAAGCGCCGCGTGAGCGCCGGGTCTTTCTCGATGTATTTCTTGTACTCCGACCACGTGGTCGCGCCGATGGTGCGCAGCCGACCGCGGGCCAGCGCGGGCTTCAGCAGGTTGGCCGCATCGCCCGTGCCGGCCGTGCCGCCCGCGCCCACCAGCGTGTGCACCTCGTCGACGAACAGCACGATGGGCTTGGGGCTCTTCTCCACCTCGTCGATGACCTGGCGCAGGCGCTGCTCGAACTCGCCCTTCACGCCCGCGCCGGCCTGCAGCAGCGTGGGGTCGAGCACCCACAGCGACACGTCCTTCAGCGACGGCGGCACGTCGCCCGAGGCCAGCCGCGAGGCCAGCCCCTCGACCACCGCCGTCTTGCCCACGCCGGCCTCGCCGGTGAGCAGCGGGTTGTTCTGCCGCCTGCGCATGAGGATGTCGATGATCTGGCGGATCTCGTCGTCGCGGCCATACACCGGGTCGAGCTCGCCCGCGCGCGCCTTGGCCGTGAGGTCGCTCGCGTACTTGGCCAGCGCGGAGCCGCCGGCCGCGGGCGCGCCGCCCTGGTGGGCCGGCTCGGGGGCGCTGCCGGCCTCGCCCTGCACGGCGTCGAAGTCGTCTTCGGGCGAGCCCTCGGTCCACGCCGCGAGCTGCGCCACCAGCACGTCGGGCACCAGCTTGTCGAACTCGCGCGAGATGCCCGAGAGCACCTGGCGCAGGCCAGGCGTCTTCACGATGCCGGCGAGCAGGTAGGCGCCGCGGATGGACGTGGCCTCGAAGCGCAGGCTGGCATAGACCCAGGCGCGCTCCACCGCGTTGTCGACGTGCTCGGAGATGTCGCTGATCGACGTGGCGCCGTGCGGCAGCCGGTCGAGCGCGCGCACCAGGTCCTGCTCGACGGCGTCCAGGTTCAGGCCCGCGCGCCGGACGATGCGGCGCAGGTCGCTGTCCTGCAGCTGCAGGATCTGGTGCAGCCAGTGCACCAGCTCCACATAGGCATTGCCGCGCAGCTTGGCGAAGGCGGTGGCGGTCTCCAATGCCTTGTAGAGCATCGGGTTGAGCTTGGAAAAGAGCGAGACGCGGCGAATGTCGGTCATAAGGAATGAACAGGCCCGCCCGCGGATGCGGCCGGTGCGTTGCGGGAAAACAATGCTTCAGGCTGGAACACCATGTCGCCGGCGTCGGTGTCGGCCAGCCGCGTGCCGAGCCAGCTGCCCCAGCCCAGGCGCTGGCTGCCGCCGAGCCGGGAGCCCTGCGCATCCTCTTTCTTCAGCACCAGGCGCAGCTCCCAGGCGAACTCGATGCCCACGTACTGGCGCACCCAGTCGACCACCTGCTGCAGGCGCTTGCTGCCGGGCAGGAACTCGCGGAACTCGTGCTGCGACAGCGGCCCCAGTTCCAGGCGGAACTTGCTTTGCGCGTCGCGCACCGCGAGCCCGATCGTGGCGCCGCCACCGAGCTGGTGGTTGCGCCCGAACAGGCCCAGGCGGCTCAGCTCGCGCTCCTCGAGCATCACCCAGTCGCTCACGAACTCCTCCACGCGCACGGGCACGTCGAAGTAGAGCTTGAGGATCTGGATGAGCCCTTCGGGGTTGCGCGTCTGGCGCACCAGGTGCCCCGCCATGAAGGTGCGCGCATGGTCGGCGATGCGGTCGCGTTCCTGCAGGCCGGGCTGCCCCATGTTCATGAGGCTGGCCACGTAGTCGACGAAGCGGTGGCCGTCGGGGCGGTCCAGGCTGTTGACCGACTGCGCGTCGGCCCAGGCCCGGTAGAACAGCAGGATGAGCCGGTGGTGGAACAGGTCGGCAAAGGCGCTCAGCGTGTCGTCGCCGTGGTGGCGCTTGCGCTCGCGCGCGTACTCGGTGAGGTGCAGCGGCAGCGGGCCGTTGGGGCCGAACAGGCCGAAGCCGTAGATGGAGATGCGCGGCGGGCCGTCGCCGTCCACGTCGACACCCGACACGTTCGACGGCGCGAAGGCCATCGACGGCTCCTGGCCCAGCCGCAGCGGCTCGTCGACCGGGCGCGGCGCGCGGCCCAGCAGCGGGTGGCCGCCCTGCGCGTCGAGGCGGCGCAGCAGCATGAACAGGTCGTGCTCGAAGGGCTGCTCGACCAGGCGCGCCCACAGTTCGGGGTCCAGCTCGGGCATGCCGCGAGGCACGGGGGTGGCCTGCAGGGCGTGTGCGATGCCGTACGCGTCCGCGCCCAACGCCACGGCGTCGGCCGCCTTGGTCGCCTCGGTGGCTTCGTTGGTTTCCTTGATGCCGGTCTCGTTCATACGGCGGGGCGGCGTCCCACGCGCGGCGTCCAGCGCGCGATTTCGCCGCGCTGCAGGCTGGACAGCGCGAACTCGGTGAACGAATTGAGCGACACGTGGCGGCTGAAGAACTGCTCCAGCACGGCGCCGAACAGGTACGGGCTCGCGCCCGAGAAGGCGACCTCGTCGATCTTCAGCGCAATCTCCACGCCGCGGCCGAACACGATGGGGCCCGGCTCGGGCAGGCGGCGGAACACGGGCGCGAGCGCCATCGAGCGCACGCCCGAAATCTGCCGGCGCACCGCCGGGTCGGCCAGGTTGCCGTACAGGTCGAGCATCTCGCGCAAGGCCGAGGCGCCCTGCGCCGCGTCGACGTCGGTCAGGCTCAGGTAGTTCAGGCCCAGGTGACTGATGAGGCGCCAGGTGAGCGCGCCTTCGGCCAGCGCCGGGTACGGACGCGACGGCCCGCGCAGGATGCGGATGGCGCGCACCGGCGCCGACACGCGCAGCGTGAAGTCCGACTCCAGCCCCGTGGGCAGCAGCAGCGGCAGGTCGCGGTTGGTGCACAGCGCGTCCAGCGTGATGTGGCGCAGGCTGTGCGGAAACGGCGCGTCGTGCTGGTCGACCAGCGACACGTACACCTCGCTGCCGGTGTAGCTGGTGCGCGTGCCCTGCGCGCGTGCGCGGTCGGACACCAGGCGCGGCTCGCGGCGCAGCGAGAAGTAGGCGCCGAAGTCGCCGTCGTCCGCCGCGAAGGAGCCGAGAAAGGGCCTGAACTCCCGCTCTTCCGAGCCGTTGGCCATGTGGCCGGTGACGCGCTCCACCGTGAAGATCTCGAAGTCGCGCGGGCGCGTGCGGTCGATGACGGCGTGGTGCTCGTGCTGGCCCGGCCCCACCGGAATGCGGTCGCTGCGGCGCGGCACCAGGTTGATGATGGGCGTGCAGAACAGCGAGAAGTGCTTGGCGTCGACCAGTCGCTCGAGGTCGGCGTCGGCGCGGTCGAGCAGGATCACGATTTCCATCGTGTTGCCCGGCATGGCCTGCACCGCCGCGCGCAACTTGTTCACGCTGAAGAACAGGTAGCGTTCGGGAAACGCGAAGTACTCGTGCAGCAGCCGGTAGCCCTGGAACGAGCGCGCGTCGTAGGGCAGCAGCGCCTGCTCGGGGTCGAAGCCTTCGTGCTTGATGGCGTCATCGCCAAGCGGCACGATGCGCGATGCAGCGCCTGCGCCGCCTGCGCCACCCGGCCCGCTGCGGCACACCACGCCGATGCCGTGGTGCGTCGCAAGCTCCAGCACGCGCAGCGCATGCAGCTCGGCGCCCGAGAGAAAGAACTCCAGCCGGTCCAGCGGCATGTCGGCGAAGCGCGCGCCGCCCACCGCTTCGAGCTTGATGGTGATGGCGCTCTTCGCCTGCCGCGCGACCATCGGCATCGCATGCGCGATCTCGGCCGGCACCGGGCCGATGCCGGCCTCCGCGATGCGAATGGGCCACAGCGTGACGGCATGGCCCGTGCGGAACTCGCAGGCCGTCTGCTCGCCCTTGATCATTCGCCCGCGCAGGATGGTGTGGCGCGGCAGCTCGTAGCCGGCCTTCAGCGAGCCTTCGTTGAGGTTGCCGTCGATCTGCACCACCGCCATGGCCGGCAGCGGCGCGAGGAAGTTGGGGTACACCACCTCGAGCAGGCGCTGCGAGAAGCGCGGAAACTCCGCGTCCATCTTGAGCTGGATGCGCGCGGTGAGAAAGCTGAAGCCCTCGAGCAGCCGCTCGACATAGGGGTCGCTCACCTCGATGCCGCGCATGCCCAGGCGGCCCGCGATCTTGGGGTAGCGCTGCGCGAACTCGGCCCCGAGCTCGTGCATGTAGGTGAGCTCGCGGTTGTAGTAGTCGAGGAGCTTGGCGTCCATCAGTGCGGCCGCGCTCCGTGTTGTTCCCTCTCCCGCTTGCGAGAGAAGGAGTCATGCGGGGACGGCATCACGCGCATCAGAGCCCCCCTGTCGGCCGCAGCACCATGCGCCCGCTTTCCAGGTCCAGTTCCGAACGCAGGATGAACTCGATCGGGTACGGCACCGACCACAGCGTGCCGCGGATCTCCAGCGCGAGCAGGTTGTGGTGCTCCAGGTCGTTGGCGTCGGTCACGCAGCGCACGTCGATGCTGTCTTTCATGATGCGCGGCTCGAAGTCGATGATGGCGGCGCGAATGGCAGCTTCGACGTCGGCGAAGTCGACCTCCGACATGCGCCCGCCGGCCCAGCCGCGCACGCCGTAGTTCACCACCGAGCGGCGCGCGCGCGGCATGGCGTTGATGTCGTGACCGGCGCCGAAGTTGGTGGTGTTCAGCAGCCACTGCAGGTCGCGCAGCACCGAGTCGCGCAGCAGCTTGCCGCTCATCAGGAAGGCGCCCGCGCGCTCCTGGCGGGTCTGCGGCGTGGTGTCGGTCAGGCGGTCGAGCAGCACCGGTTGCAGGCGGTCGCGCGCCACGCTTTCCTGCAGCTCGCCGTCGGCGTCGAGCATGGCGCTCATGGAATGGCGCCCTCGCGGTCGATATCGCGGTTGAACTCGATCAGCCGCACGTCGAGCAGCGAATGGTCGCCGGCCTCGCTGATCAGCGTGCGCTGGCCCACGCCGGCGTACTGCTCGTCGCCGGGCAGCGGCAGCCAGTCGGTGCGGCGGCCCAGCATGGTGCCGTCGTCCAGCCCGTCGAGCGCGCCGGGGTAGCGCGCGGGCACCAGGCCGTTGAGCGCAGGGCCGTCGTGCCGCTCGATCTCGGCGGGCGCCCACAGCAGGTCGACCAGGTGCTGCGGACGCGAGAACTTGATGCGTCGCACCTCGGTCAACGGCAGCCATGCGTAGCCCGAGGGCGTGAGCAGCTCCAGCACGGGGCCGATGCGCACGTCGCCGTCGCACAGCCACGAGAACCCGGTGCGCGCCACCGGTTCGCCGTCGAGTGCCTTTGCCGAGTGTGCAGCGCGTGAATCGCTGCGGTCCACGCCGGTCAGCGTGCCCTGCAACCCGGGTGCGGCCTGCCGCGCGCTGTCGCGCAGGGCGGCGGCTTCGTCGGCACGCTCGGGCGGCAGCGCCGCGGCGGCGATCAGCTGCTCGACCCATTCGGCGTTGCCGCCCAGCACGGCCGGCGCGCGCGTGCCGTTCCAGAATTCGGTGCGATGGCGTTCGGCCGCGAGCGCCATCGAGCAGGTCACGCTCGCGGGGGTGAAGGTCGGGTCCAGCCGGGTGGCCTGCCTGAGCTGGTCTTCGGCGCGTTGCCACTCGCCGCGCAGCGCGAGAAAGTGGCACAACGCAAGGCGCAGGCTGGCGTCCTGGGGTTTGGCGCGGATCTGCCGCTGCACCCATTCGGTGTGCTCGGCCACGGAACGTTCGCCCAGCACTGCAAACCCATCTCCCATGAAGCAACCTCGCTGACTGACTGGCACATGGCGCCGCTGCGGGCCACTGTGCGAAGGACGACCGTGCAGTGGCTGCAGGCCGTCGGGGAAACCGGCGCGACCGGCCGGGAAGACCGGTCGCGCACGCGAGCCAGGAAACAAAAAGCCGATCAGGCCTCCTTGTTTTCCTTCAGGTTCCAGCCCAGCACCGTCTCGGCGCCCTTGCCGCCCTTGTCGGTCTGTTCCCAGTACTGCTGCTTCACCTTGGCGGCCTGGAAGGCGTACTGCACGAACACGGCGTCGGAGCCTTGCTCGGCGGTGTACTGCACCGAGGTGACCAGCACCTCTTCGAGCGTGACGCGCGTGTATTCGATCTGCGCGCCGCCGGCCTTGCACACCGACACCTCGACCTTGGCCAGGTGCTTGCCGCTGGCGCAGTTCTTCAGCACCGCGGGCGCGGCCTTGTCGATGCGCGCGAGCACCTGCAGGTCGTTGAAGCTGGCCTTGCCCACGCCGCCGCCACCGCCGCTGACCATGTTTCCAGGCTGCGTCGCTCCCCATGCAAACGACTTGATATCCGTCCAGTCCTTGTGGTTCGAGTCCTTGGATTCGCCGTTCGCGCCCTCGACGCGCATGAACATGTCTACTGCCATAAGTTAACCCCCAGAGTTGTGTGCGCCCGTGCCCGGGTCGCCGTTTGAACTAGCTGCTGTCCTTCTTGTTGGACGGCAGCTTCGAAACCAGCCGCAACGACACGGTCAGCCCTTCGAGCTGGTAGTGCGGCCGGAGAAAAAACTTCGCGGCGTAGTAGCCCGGGTTGTCCTCGATGGCCTCGACCTGCACCTCGGCCGCGGCGAGCGGCTTCATGGCCTTGGTGTCCTGCGACGAGGTGCCGGGGCTGCCGTCGACGTAGTTCATGATCCAGTCGTTCAGCCAGCGCTCCATGTCCTCGCGCTCGCGGAACGAGCCGATCTTGTCGCGCACGATGCACTTCAGGTAGTGCGCGAAACGGCAGCAGGCAAACAGGTACGGCAGGCGCGCGGCCAGGTTGGCGTTGGCGGTGGCGTCGGCGTCGTAGTACTCCGCCGGCAGCTGCAGCGACTGCGCGCCGATGAAGGCCGCGAAGTCGGAGTTCTTGCGGTGCACCAGCGGCATGAAGCCGTTCTTGGCCAACTCGGCCTCGCGCCGGTCGCTGATGGCGATCTCGGTGGGGCACTTCATGTCCACGCCGCCGTCGTCGGTGGGGAAGGTGTGGGTGGGCAGGTTTTCCACCGCGCCGCCCGACTCCACGCCGCGGATGGACGTGCACCAGCCGTACTGCTTGAACGAGCGGTTGATGTTCACGCCCATGGCGTAGGCCGAGTTGGCCCAGGTGTAGCGGTTGTGCGCGGCCGAGTCGGTTTCTTCCTCGAACTCGAACTCGTCCACCGGGTTGGTGCGCGCACCGTAGGGCAGGCGCGCCAGGAAGCGCGGCATGGCCAGGCCGATGTAGCGCGCGTCTTCCGAGTCGCGCAGCGAGCGCCAGGCGGTGTGCTCGGTGTTCTGGAAGATCTTGGTCAGGTCGCGCGGGTTCGACAGCTCCTGCCACGACTCCATCTGCATCACCGTGGGCGACGCGCCCGCGATGAAGGGGCAGTGCGCGGCCGCGGCGATCTTGGCCATCTCACCGAGCATCTCGACGTCGGGCGGGCTGTGGTCGAAGTGGAAGTCGCCGATCAGCGCGCCGAACGGCTCGCCGCCGAACTGCCCGTACTCGGCCTCGTAGACCTTCTTGAACAGTGGGCTCTGGTCCCAGCCGATGCCCTTGTGGCGCTTGAGCGAGCGCGCCACTTCGCGCTTGGACGCGCACATCACGCGGATCTTGAGCTGCTCGTCGGTCTCGGTGTTGTTCACCAGGTAGTGCAGCCCGCGCCATGCGCCTTCGAGCTGCTGGAAGTCTTCGTGGTGCAAGATCTGGTTAATCTGCTCGGAGAGCTTGCGGTCGATCTCCGTGATGATGGCCTGCACCGAGCGGTAGGCGTCGTTGGAGATGGTGACGGTGTTTTCCAGCGCCTGCACGGCCAGCGTCTTGACGGCGTTTTCCACCGCCTCGCGGGCCTGGTCGGTCTTGGGCTTGAACTCGCGCTGCAGCAGGTCGGAGAACTCGTTGGGCGCAAGCGCCTCGGTGGTGGCCTGCGCCTGCGCGGCGGTCTTCTGGGATGCGGTGCTCATGGTGGCTGTGTCCTTGCTGCTCGCGCTTACTCGGGAGAAGTGCCGGGGGTGCCCGACTTCTCGTTCGCGGCTTCCACCGCCTTGGCCACCGCCGGGTTCGGCGCGGAGGCCAGCGACTTCAGCAGCGCCGGGTTCTGCAGCGCCTGCGCGATGAGTTGTTCGGCGCCGTTCTTGCCGTCCATGTACGACAGCAGGTTCGACAGCTCGGTGCGTGCCTCGAGCAGCTGCTGCAGCGCGTCCACCTGGCGCGCGATGCGCGCGGGCGAGAAGTCGTCCATGCTGTCGAAGGTGATGTCGACGTTCATCTGCCCGTCGCCCGTGAGCGTGTTGGGCACCTGGAAGGCCACGCGCGGCTTGATGGACTTCATGCGGTCGTCGAAGTTGTCGATGTCCACCGGCATGAACTCGCGCTCCGCCAGGTCGGGCATCGGGTCCACCTGCTTGCCCGCGAGGTCGGCGATGACGCCCATCACGAAGGGCAGCTGGATCTTGCGTTCGCTGCCGTAGATCTCCACGTCGTACTCGATCTGCACGCGCGGCGCACGGTTGCGCGCAATGAACTTCTGACCACTGTTCCTGACACGGTTGTCTGCCATAAAGCTTCCTCTTGAATCTGAAATGCACAGGGGGTTCGCGCCCCGCTCCCCGGCGCGCTGGTGGGTACCAATGCGCCGCGGCTAATCCGCACTGCCGGCGCCGCCGCTCAGCGGGCGCCCTGCAAGGCTTTCGATCTTTTGCAATCCCTCGGGCACGAGCTCTTCGATGATCTGGAAGAAGTTCAGCTCCAGAAGCCGTTGCGCTCGGCGTATCAACATGGGCGCGGGATGACTGGGCTCCGCGCGCTCCAGGTACAGGCAAGCTTTTTCCAACAACACTTGCACATCATCACGATTGGATATTTCAATATCTTTAATTCGTGGCGCGCGTAGGCCGATGCCGCCATTTGCATGGCTCGCGGCGGTGTTCGCAGCAGGTGCAGTCGAAAGTTCAATGCCTTGGGGATCGGCTCCAGAGTGGCCTTCCATGACTTTCGTCATGTCGGCGCTGGCCTGCTCGGGCAGCAGTTGCACCACCGTGCGCAGCGAGCGTTCGAGGCGCGAGAAGTCAGGCGCCCAGCTCTGGCCGAGCGCGCGTTCGCAGGTCTCGCGAATGCGCTGCAGCAGGTCGAGCGCGGCACGCAGGGCCACCACGGGCGCGGCCGACCTGTCGTGCTCGCGGCGCGCCGCGTCGCGCAGGCGGCCGATGCCGCCGGGGTAGTCGATCTGGTGGTCGGTCTTGCTCGAATCGAGCAGCGCCTCGACCTGGCGCAGGCTCATCGACGTGCCTGCGTCGTCGAGCAGCTTGGCGTCGCGCACGCTGCGGCCCAGGCCTTCGGCCTCGGCCAGCGCGGCCAGCGCGTTCATGCGCGGCAGCGGGTCTTCGAAGCCGTCTTCGACCACGCGCGGATGCACGTCGTTCCAGAACGTGCGCAACACCGTGTCCACCAGCTGAAGGCCCCCCACATAGCCTGGCAAGCCGCGGCTTTCGGTCCATGCGAGGGTGAGGGGAACCAGCACGCGCAGGTCGCGCGTGCGGCTGCAGAGTTGCTTGGCAAGGCGCTCCACGCGCGCCCAGTCGGGGGGTTCGGCGGGAATGATGGTCGAGCCGAACTGTTGCTCGCGCTTGCCCGTCGTCGCCTGGTGCAGGGCAAGAAAATCAGGGTCGTATTCGAGGTCTTCGCCGCACGGGCGCGCGCCTTCCACAGCCGACTGCATCAGTTCGATATCGCTTTGCGACAACCTCTTCTCCCTTAGTTAACCATTCGTCAACAACAGTTATCTTGAGGGGAACGCGCAAGGCGGTCAACAGCAACGGATGCAACGCACGAGCCATGAATCACAAAGGAGTACAACTCCTTGTGGTCGCTCGACGGAACGTCTACGGAACGTTTACAGCAGCCCGCGTCCACCCAAGTTGCGCATCAGCGCGCCCACCCCGAAAGTCCAACGCGGCGCCTGGTCCGCATGCACCACGCGGTTGACCAGCGCGCCGAGCTCGGGTGCGGCGATGCGCACGCGGTCTCCCACGACATGGGTGAATCCTTGCCCAGGACCGTGACGGTCTTGTGTCGGTGCGAACATCGTTCCCAGAAACAACATGAAGCCGTCGGGGTACGCGTGGTGCTTGCCGATGGTCTGCGCGACGAGGTCGAGCGGGTCGCGGCTGATCTTCGACAGCGAGCTGGAGCCCTCGAGCGTGAAGCCCTCGGGGCCCGTCACCTCCAGTGCCACGGTGATGCGGCGCACGTCGTCGATGCCGAAGTGCGCATCGAACAAACGAATGAACGGGCCGATGGCGCACGAGGCGTTGTTGTCTTTCGCCTTGCCCAGCAGCAGCGCGCTGCGGCCTTCGAAGTCGCGCAGGTTGACGTCGTTGCCCAGCGCGGCGCCCCGCGTTTCTCCGCGGCTGTTGACGGCCAGCACCACCTCGGGCTCGGGGTTGTTCCACACCGAGCCTTCGTGGATGCCCACGTCGGCACCCGTGCCCACGGCCGCGAGCACCGGGGCCTTGGTGAAGATCTCGGCGTCGGGGCCGATGCCGACCTCGAGGTACTGCGACCACACGCCCTGCGCGATCAGCACCTCCTTCACCTTCATGGCCTCGGGCGAGCCGGGCACGATGTCCGCGAGGTTGTCGCCCAGCACGCCGCCGATGGCCGCGCGCGTGGCCTCGGCCCTCGACGCGTCGCCGCGGGCCTGTTCCTCGATGACCCGCTCCAGCAGGCTCGCGACGAAGGTCACGCCGCTGGCCTTGATGGCCTGCAGGTCGCAGGGCGCGAGCAGCCACGGCTTGTTCGTGTCGTGCGTGCCGCCTTCGCCCTGGTCGCTGTTGGCGATGGCTTCGTCGAGCGAGGCGATGCGCGGCGCGTCCTTCAATGCGCGGCGAACGGCTTGTGCAGGCGCTTCGTCGGCTTCCAGCAGGTCGCTCATGGTGGGCGCGAGCTTCGACAGGTCGTGCAGGCCGCCTTCGTGCACGGCCACCAGCACGGGGCCCACGCCGGGTTGCCACAGGCGCCCGACGAGGGTGGCGCGCTCGGCGTCGCGGGGCAGGCTGGAAGAAGTCGAGAGGTTCAATGGCATGGGTTTGTCTCCGTGGATGGGTGCGCTACGTGGCATCGTAGCGGCGCATCCGGCGGACTGCCCAGGCCAGGGCCTCGGTCGCCCTGTGAAGCCGCTCCTGGCTTTCAGTGGCCCGGCGCGGCCCGCACGCGCGCGACCTCGGACTGCAGGTTCTTCCACGCCTGCTCCTGCGGCGCGAAACGCGCGCGCATGTAGCCGGCCAGCTCGGCGATCTGCCGGTCGTCGAGCGCTTCGCGGAACGCGGGCATGAAGCCGATGTCGCGCGCCGCGGGTTCGCGCACGCCGTCGAGGATGGTGCGCAGCAGGTTGTCGGGCTTCGCGCTGGTGAGGTTGCTGTTGAGCGCCAGCGGCGTGTTCACGCCCAAGAGCGTGGGGCCGTTGCCGTCGTGGTGACACGACGCGCAGGCGCTGTCGAACATGCGTTGCGCGGGGCCGAGCAGCCGGCCCTGCGTGCGCGCGGCGTTGTCCACCACCTGCCGCGCCTTTTGCGCCAGCTGCGCGACAGCCTTCGGGTCTTCGGCCGGTGCGGGGTTGAACGAGCCGAGGTAGGTGGCCATGGCGCGCACGTCTTCGTCGGGCACCTGGGCCAGCTCGCGCACCACCTCGGCCATGGGGCCGCCGGCGATGCCGTGGCGTTGCGTGTGGCCGTTGCGCAGGTAGCGGTACAGCTCGTCGGCGTCCCACGGCACGGCCGACTTCGACAGCTGCGTGAGCGCGGGCGCCTCCCAGCCGTCGACCATGGCGCCCGACAGGAAGGCGCTGCCGCCCTGCTCCGCGCCCAGCGCGTTGCGCGGCGTGTGGCAGGCGCCGCAATGGCCCAGGCCGTTGACCAGGTAGGCGCCGCGGTTCCACTCCGCGCTTTGCGTGGCCACGGGCTGCATCGGCGTGGGGTCGTGGAAGAGCGCGTTCCAGCCGGCCATCAGCGGGCGGATGCTGAACGGGAACTTGAGCTGCGAGGCCGGCGTTTCCGCGCGCACCGCGGGCATCGACATGAAGTACGCGTAGAGCGCCTGCAGGTCGTCGTCGCTGGTCCTGGCGAAGGCAGTGTAGGGAAAGGCCGGGTACAGGTAGTGGCCGTCGCGCGAGACGCCTTCGCGCATCGCGCGCTGGAAGGCGCTGAACGACCAGCGGCCCAGGCCGGTGTCCGCATCGGGCGTGAGGTTGGTGGTGTAGAGCGTGCCGAAGGGCGTGTCCATGGCGCGGCCACCGGCGTTGGCCGTGCCGCCGGGCGCGGTGTGGCACACGGCGCAGTCGCCCGCCGCGGCGAGCACGCGGCCGCGCTCGATGGTGGCCTGGCTGTACACCGGCGCGGTGAGCGACACCGGCGCGATCGCCGAGCGCCAGCCGAGCAGGCCGGCGATGACGCCGATGCCGCCGACGACCAGCGCCGCGCCCGTGGCCCACAGCCCCTTGCGCGTGGGCCAGACCGCGTTGCTCCTTTCCCCCCTGGGGGAAGGCTGGGATGGCGGCACGACGGCGTCGCCCTCCAGGCGCCGCTCGCCCCCACCCCCGCCCCCGCCCGTTCCCGCAGGCGGAGGAAGAAACTCCCGGTTCAACTCGGCCAGCACCGTCTCCGGCGTGAACGGCGGCGACCTGAACCGCACGCCCGTCGCATCGAAGATCGCATTCGCGATGGCCGCGGTTCCCGGCACCGAAGACGATTCCCCCGCCCCCAGCGAAGGCTCGCCGGGCCGCGGCATGTGCATGACCTCGATCACCGGCACTTCGCGGAAGTTGATGATCGGGTAGCTGCCCCACTCGCGGCTCGCGACCACGCCCGAGGGCAATATGCCCGGCAGCTGTGCGCCGCCTTCCGCCTGCTGCTGCTGCTTCCGTTGCGGCGCGAACTCCACCCGCTCCTTCAGCGCCCGGCTCGTGGTCTGGATCACGTTGCCGTGGACCTGGTGCTCGACCCCGGCGGGGTTGATCATCAGCCCCGCGTCGTGCCCCACCACCACGCGGCGCACATGCACCTCGCCGGTCTTGCGGTTGACCTCCACGTCGGCCACCCACGCGGCCCACGCCGCGCCGAAGCCCGGCCACTTGCTGTGGATGTAGCGCGCGTACGCGAAGCCCTGGCCGAAGAGGATGTCGCCGCCCTCGCCGAGCCCGCCGTTCGCGTTTTCCTGCGGGCCCGTGCGCATGCGCCAGCCGGCCTTCTGCGCGGTTGCCTGCACCAGCTCGATGGCGCGCGGGTCCTGCAGGTAGCGCAGGCGGAACTGCACCGGGTCCACGCCCGCGGCGGTGGCCAGCTCGTCGATGTACGACTCGTGCGCGAACGAGCTCGGCAGCGCCGACACGCCGCGCAGCCACGAGGCGCGCACGATCGGCGCCATGTCGTTCACCTTCACGCGCAGGTTGTCGTAGCCGTAGGGCGGGCGCGCGGTGCGGTCGCCCATCTCGTAGGCCTGCGCCACCGGCTCGATGGTGCGCGTGAGCAGCAGCGCCAGCGTGGGCGCGCCGTTGGACGGGTACGAGGTCTCGAAGTCGTAGGCCGCCACGCGGCCGTCGGCGGTGAGGCCGCCGTCGATTTCCATGAGCTGCGCCGCGCCCTTGGGCTCCCACGCGTGCTCCTGCTCGCGCGTGAGCTGCACGCGCACCGGCGCGCCGACCGCGCGCGCGAGCAGCGCGGCATCGGCGGCCACGTCGTCGGCGCCGTTGCGGCCATAGCAGCCCGCGGCCTCCATGCGGACCACGTCGACCTGCACGTCTTCCACGCCCATGAGCCTGGCCAGGTCGACGCGCAGCACGTGCGGGTTCTGCGAGCCGGCCCAGCAACGCAGGACGATGCCACCCGAGGGCGCCGCGTTGCCGCTGCCGTCGTCAGGCAGCCACTCGGCCAGCGCGCACGAGGGCCCGATGGACGCGTGCATCTGGTACGGCCACACATAGGTGCGCCGCATCGGTTGCGCGGCACCTGCGATGGCGCCGGCTACATCGCCTTCGTCGACCAGCAGGCGCTGCGTCGACGGGTTGTCGCGCAGGGCCTGTGCCACGTCGCTCAGGTCGGGCATGCCGGGCCAGGGCTTCCACGTGACGCGCAGCTCGCGCAGCGCCTGCTCGGCGTGCTCCTCGCGCTCGGCGACGATGCCGACGAAATCGCGCACGACCACCACGGCGCGGATGCCGGGAATGTGCGCGATGGACGACTCGTCGACCGACTCCAGCGTGTTGCCGATGAACTCGCCGTGGTCCGCGCCCGCGTACGGCGGGCGCACCACGCGGCCGTGCAGCATGCCGGGCACGCGCATGTCGTGCACGAAGACGAGTTCGCCCGCGAGCTTGGCCGGAATGTCGACGCGCGCCTGGCGTGTGCCGACCACGCGGTAGTCGCTCGGGTCCTTGGGCTGCGCCTTCGCGTCGAGGCGCAGCACGGTGCGCTGGCCGGCCACCAGCTCGGCATAGCCGAGGTGACGCTCCGGCGTCTCGGTGACGCGCACGATGCCGTTGCGCACCTGCAGGGCATCGACGGCCACGCCGAGCCGCTCGGCCGCGCGCGCGAGCAGCCAGGCGCGCGCCTGCGCGGCGGCCAGGCGCAACGGCTGCGAATGGATCTGGATGGACGCGCTGGCGATGGTCGCGCCCTGGTTCGGCACCCGCGCGGTATCGCCGAGCATCATGCGCACGCAGGGCATGCCGAGGTCGAGCTCCTCGGCCACGATCTGCCCGAGCGCGGTCTGGATGCCGGTGCCCAGGTCGACGTGGCCGTTGAGCGCGGAGGCGCTGCCGTCGTCCCACACTGCGAGCAGGATCTCGTCGCCTTCGATCGGGTTGCCGGCGATGAGCGCGGGCTGGCCCTTGGCGGGCGGCGGCGCGGGCGGGGCTTCGCGCACGACGAGCAGCACGCCGTCGGACGCGAGGAACTCGGCGCGGGTCTGCGGGAGATCGGCGCGGCGGGTCATGAGGTTTTCTTCCTCTTGCGCAGGCAGAGGGGGCAAGACGGGCCACTCATGACCTCACCCCTCCCCGCATGCGCACAGCCGCGCGCTGCACCGCGTCGAGAATCTCGATGTGCGTGCCGCAGCGGCACAGGTTGCCCGACAGCTCCGCGCGGATCCGCGCCTCGCTCGCCTCGGGGTCGCGCGCCAGCAGGGCCGCGGCCTGCATCACCATGCCGTTCAGGCAATAGCCGCACTGCGCGGCCTGCGCCTCTTCGAACGCGGCCTGCACCGGATGCCAATCGCCCCGCGCGCCCAGCCCTTCGAGCGTGGTGATCGCGCGGCCCGCCACGCCGTGCGCGGGAATCACGCATGCGCGCGCCGCCACGCCGTCGACATGCACCGTGCACGCGCCGCACTGCCCGAGCCCGCAGCCGTACTTGGGGCCGTTCAGCCCCAGGTCGTTGCGCAGCAGGTGCAGCAGCGTCGCCTGGCGCGGCACGCCGCCGATGGCGTGCGCCTGCCCGTTGACCTGCAGGTGCAGCAGCGGTTCAGCGCCGCAGCTGGCCGTCACGGGTGTACATCTCCAGGTCCACGAAGGTCGAGCCGTTGTGGTTCTTCGCGCTGTACTCGACGGGGAAATCGCCGAAGCGCGTGCTGCCGATGCTCTCGAGCCCGGCGATGAAGCTGTCGTGCGTCAGGGCCCTGCCCGCGCGGCGCAGGCCCTCGACCATCACGCGCGCGACGATGTAGCCCTCCAGCGCGGTGTAGCTGTCGATCTTCTCGCCGAACTCCGCGCGGTCGCGCTGGTAGTCGGCCACGATGGGCACGCGCAGCCCCTGCGGCGGCGGCACGATGCTGGCGGTAACGAGGCCCGCGAGCTTGCCGTCGAGCCGCTTGGCGGAACCGGCCGCGTCGGTGATGCCCACCGACAGCGTGTACAGCGGCGCGCCGCCCGCGCTCGCGCGGTAGTCGTGCATGAACACCTCGACCATGCGCCCCGCCATGATCATCACCACCGCGCCGGGCTTGGCCTCGGCAAGGCCGGCAACGACCGCCTTCGCGTCTTCCGCGGCAATGGCGAGCGGGAAGGTCTTCAGCACCTTCACCTTGTAGTCGGCGGCCAGCTCCTCGCAGGTGGCGAGGTTCGACTTGCCGAAGGCGCTGTCCTGGTAGACCACGGCAATCGACTGGATGCCGATGGTCGACAGGTGGCTGATGATCTTGCGCAGCTCCAGGTCGTAGCCCGCGCGCACGTGGAACAGGTTGCGGTTGGTCTTGGTGCGGAACGAGCTGGTGCCCACCAGCGGCGCGAACATCGGCACGCCGGCCTTCTCGGCCAGCGGCATCGCCGCCGCGAGGTTGCCGGTGGCCACGTAGCCGGTGAGCGCGAAGACCTTGTCCTCGTCGATCAACCTGGCGGTGTTGACGGCCGTCTTCGCGGGGTCGTAGGCGTCGTCGTAGGAGATGAGCTCGATCTTGCGGCCGTTCACGCCGCCCGCCTTGTTGACGCGGTCGAAGTACAGCTTGATGCCCGCGCGGTAGTCCACGCCGAAGTCCTTGGCCGGCCCGCTGAACACGGCCGACTGGCCGATTCGGATGATGGTGTCGCTCACGCCGCTGGCACCGTTGTCGGCGTGTGCCGTGCGCAGCAGTGCAGGGCCGAAGGCCAGGGCTGCGCCGCCCGCCACCATGGCGCGCCTTGAAATCGAGAACTTCATGCGTCGGGGGTCTCTTGTTTTTGTCGCAGAGCGGGGCGCGGGGCTCACGCCGCCTGGATGTCGGCGGCCTGGATGCGCTTGACGCCCTTGGCCGCCATCTGCTTCCACGCGGCGGCCAGCGAGCCGTTCAGGTCGATGCCGCGCGTGGCGTCTTCGATCACGTAGGCCTCGAAGCCGGCCTTGCGCGCGTCCATCGCGGTCCAGGCCACGCAGAAGTCGGTGGCCAGGCCGGTGACGAACACGGTCTTGATGCCGCGCGCTTTCAGGTAGCCGGCCAGGCCCGTGGCGGTCTTGTGGTCGGCTTCCTCGAAGGCCGAGTAGCTGTCCATGTCCTTGTGGAAGCCCTTGCGGATGACGATCTGCGCCGTGGGCACCTTCAGGTCCTTGCCGAGCGCGGCGTCGTCGGTGCCCTGCACGCAGTGGTCGGGCCACAGCACCTGCGTGCCGTAGCTGAGCTTGGTGGTCTCGAAGGGCTTCTTGCCGCTGTAGGTGCTGGCGAACGACGCATGGCCCGCCGTGTGCCAGTCCTGCGTGACCACGATATTCTCGAACGCCGGCGCCAGCGCGTTGATCACCGGAATGACTTCGTTACCGCCCTTCACCGCCAGCGTGCCGCCGTCGAGGAAGCAGTTCTGCACATCGACCACGATCAACGCCGCCTTGGCACCGGGCTTGATCTTGCCGGCCGCGAAGGCGTTGAAACCGAAACTGCCGAGGCCGCTGGCCAGCCCGAGGGCGGCGGCGGATTTCACGAGGGTTCTGCGATGCATGGCGTGGACTCCGGAGGGTTGAAGAAAACTCAGACGCTGAGGTAGGCGCGGCGCACTTCGTCGTTGGCCGCCAGCTCGGCCATGGTGGCCTGGTAGCGGATCTGCCCCTTCTCGAGCACATAGGCGCGGTCGGACACCAGCTCGGCGAAGTGCATGTTCTGCTCCGACAGCAGGATGCTCACGCCCTGCGCCTTGAGCTCGAGGATCATGTTGGCCATCTGCTCGACGATCACCGGCGCCACGCCTTCGGAAGGTTCGTCGAGCAGCACCAGGTAGGGGTTGCCCATCAGCGTGCGCGCCACGGTGAGCATCTGCTGCTCGCCGCCGCTCATGCGCCCGCCCGGGCGGTTGGGCATTTCACCGAGGTTGGGAAACAGCTTGAACAGGCGCTCGGGCGTCCACAGCGGCGCGTCGGTGCCGTCGCTCCAGCGGCGCGCGGGCTGCTTGCCCACCTCGAGGTTCTCGGTGACGGTGAGGTCGGTGAACACGCGCCGGTCTTCGGGCACGAAGCCCAGGCCCAGGCGCGCGGCCACGTGCGGTTCGCTCCTGGAAATGTCGCGGCCCAGGAAGCGCACCGCGCCGCGGCGCTTGGCCAGCATGCCGATGAGCGTCTTCAGCGTGGTCGACTTGCCCGCGCCGTTGCGCCCCATGAGCGCGACCACTTCGCCGCGCCGCACCTCGAGGTCGACGTCGTACAGGATTTGCGCGGCGCCATACCAGGCGCACACGGCCTTCGCTTCGAGCAACAGTTCACCGCTCATGCCGTTTCTCCCAACGCGGCCGACACGGCCGCAGCCTTCTCGGCGATCTTTTCGAATGTCTTGCCGCTGCCGAAGTACACCTCCTGCACCTTCGGGTGGTCGCGGATTTCCAGCGGCTTGCCCTGCGCGATGAGGCGGCCCCGGGCCAGCACGATCATGCGGTCGGCATAGGCGAACACCACGTCCATGCTGTGCTCGGTGAACAGCACGGCCAGGCCGCGCTGGATCACCAGGTCCTTGGTCAGCGCCATGAGCGAGTTGCGCTCCTTGGGCGCCATGCCGGCGGTGGGCTCGTCCATCAGCAGCAGCTTGGGCGCGTTGGCCATGGCAATGGCCAGCTCCACGCGCTTGACGTCGCCGTAGGCCAGCTCGCTGCAAGGGCGGTCGGCCTGGGCCTTCATGCCGACCTGGTCGAGCAGCACCAGCGCCTCGTCGCGCTTGTGGTCGGCCGCGCGGCGCCACATGGAGAACAGCTTGCCGTCGTGCGACAGCATGGCCATCTGCACGTTCTCGACCACGGTGAGCGAGGCGAAGGTTTCGGCGATCTGGAAGGTGCGGCCCACGCCCTTGCGCCAGATGGCGCGCGGCTTCTGGCCCACCAGCTCGTGGCCGTCGAACAGGATCGAGCCCTGGTCGGCCTTGAGCTGCCCGTTGACCATGTTGAAGGTGGTCGACTTGCCGGCGCCGTTGGGGCCGATGAGCGCGAGCAGCTCGCCGGCGTGCAGCTCGAAGCTGATGCCGTCGACGGCCTTCACGCCGCCGAAGGACTTGCCGAGGTTCTCGACCTTGAGCAAGGGTGCCTTGCCGGTGGTTGTGTCGTGGGGGGTGCTCATGCCTTGGCCTCCTTCACTTCGGCGCCAGCCGGTGCCGTATCGGCCTTGCCGCGGCGCATCAGCTTGTCGGTCAGCTGTTTCGCGAAGCCTGCGATGCCCTGCGGGAACAGCAGCACCAGGATGAGGATGATGGCGCCCAGCGTCGCGCGCCAGTAGTCGGTGTTGCGCGCCACGGTGTCGTGCAGCCAGCTGAAGGTGACGGCGCCCACCACCGGCCCGGCCAGCGTCTGGATGCCGCCCAGCAGCACCATCACCAGGCCGTCGACCGACTTGTCGACGCTCAGGCTCTCGGGCGAGATGCTGCCCTTGGAGAACGCATAGAGCGAACCGGCCAGGCCGGCCGCGGTGCCCGCGATGACGAAGGCGGTCCACTGCATGCGCTTCACGTCGATGCCGATGGCGTCGGCGCGCAGCACCGAGTCGCGGCCCGCGCGCAGCGCATAGCCGAAGGGCGAGAACAGCACGCGGCGCAGCATGAGGATGCCCGCGGCCACCAGCACCAGCGTGAGCCAGTAGTAGGCGCGCTTGTCCGACAGCCACTCCGAGGGCCACACGCCCGTGAGGCCGTTGCTGCCGCCGGTGAACGAATCCCACTGGTAGACGATGGCCCATGTGATCTGCGCGAAGGCCAGCGTGAGCATGGCCAGGTACACGCCCGACAACCGCACCGCGAACCAACCATAGATAAACGCACCGATGGCCGCCACCAGCGGGGCCACGACCAGCGCCACTTCCATGGGAAGGCCGCTGGCGCGCACCAGCAGCGCCGCGCCGTAGGCCCCGAGGCCGAAGTACGCCGCGTGGCCGAACGAATGCATGCCGGCCGGGCCCATGATGAAGTGCAGGCTGGCCGCGAACAGCGCGGCGATCAGCAGGTCGATCATCAGCACCGTGGTGTAGGGCGAATCGGCGGTGAGCAGCGGCATGGCCATCAGCGCAAGGCCCAGCGCGGCGACCAGCCACAGGTAGCCCTTGCTCGCGCGGCGCAGCGGCTCCTCGGCCATGCCCACGTAGCGGCTGGGTGCCTGCGGTCGGCCGAACAGGCCCCACGGACGCCACACCAGCACGACGGCCATGACGATGAAGTCGACCACCAGCGTGAGCTTGGAGAACGACACGCTGTAGCCGAAGATGTCGACCACGCCGAGCCAGATGCACACGGCCTTGATCTCGGAGATGAGCAGGGCCGCCGCATAGGCGCCCGGAATGGAGCCCATGCCGCCCACCACCACGACCACGAAGGCCGCGCCGATGGTGTTGAGGTCCATGGCCAGCGTGGCGGGTTCGCGCGGCAGTTGCAGCGCGCCGCCCAGGCCCGCGAGCATGGCGCCGAGCGCGAACACGGCGGTGAAGAGCCAGGCCTGGTTCACGCCCAGCGCGCTGACCATCTCGCGGTCTTGCGTGGCGGCGCGCACCAGCGTGCCCCAGCGGGTGCGCGTGAGCAGCAGCCACATCAGGCCCAGCACCACCGGGCCGACGACGATCAGGAACAGGTCGTAGGTCGGAAACTGCCGGCCCAGGATCTCGACCGAGCCCGACAGGCCCGGCGCGCGCGGGCCGAGCAGTTCGTCAGGGCCCCAGAAGTAGAGCACCGCGTCCTTGATGACAAGCACGAGCGCGAAGGTGGCCAGCAGCTGGAACAGCTCGGGCGACTTGTAGATGCGGCGCAGCAGCACCATCTCGATGAGCGCACCCAGCACGCCGACCGCGACCGCCGCGATCACCAGCGCCGACCAGAAGCCGACGCCGGAGCCCAGCTTCTCGGCCAGCGTGTAGGCCACGTAGATGCCGACCATGAAGAAGGAGCCATGCGCAAAGTTGACGATGCGCGTGACGCCGAAGATCAGCGACAGGCCGGCCCCCACGAGGAACAGCGACGAAGCCGACGACAGCCCGGTCAGGAACTGAAGCAGCAATGACGAAAGACTCATCCGAAGGCCTTTTGGTGGCGGTTTTCATTCATGGGGGAAGCGTCCGTATTCGGTGCAGCTCGGTGGGTAGCGCCATCGCCCCCAACCCCAACCCTCCCCCGGAAGGGAAGGGAGCCATACCGGGAACACCGAGGAACCGGCTTTGCCGGGCCTCCGGTGTTGCCCCCGGCAGGGGGTTGGAGTAGCGACACGAAGTGCGCGCAGCCTGGGGGCGAGCCGATCAATCCGCGGCGCGCGATTTCTTCACGTCGGCGGCCGACGGCTGGAACTTGGCGCCGTCGAAGTAGGTGTAGTCGACCATCACGCCCTTGCCGTTCTCGTTCTTCGTCTTGCCGACGAAGGCGCCCATGGTGGACTGGTGGTCTTCGGGGCGGTAGCTGATCTTGCCGAACGGCGTGTCGACCTGCAGGCCCTTGAAGGCCTCGACCAGCTTCGGCGTCTCGGTGCTCTTGGCCTTGGCGATGCCCGCCGCGACCGACTTGATCATGCTGTAGCCGACCACCGAGCCCAGGCGCGGGTAGTCCTTGTACTTCTCGTGGTACGCGAGGAAGAAGGCCTTGTGCTCGGGCGTCTGGATGCCGTACCAGGGGTAGCCGGTCACGATCCAGCCGTTGGGCGTCTCGTCCTTCAGCGGATCGAGGTACTCGGGCTCGCCGGTGAGCACGCTGACCACCGAGCGGTCCTTGAACAGGCCGCGCGTATTGCCTTCGCGCACGAACTTCGACAGGTCGGCGCCGAACAGCACGTTGAAGATGGCGTCGGGCTTGGCATCGGCCAGGGCTTGCGCCACGGCGCCCGCGTCGACCTTGCCCAGCGGCGGCGCCTGCTCGGCGACGAACTCCACGTCGGGCTGCGCGGCCTTCAGCAGCGTCTTGAACGCGGCCACGGCCGACTGGCCGTACTCGTAGTTGGGGTACACGACGGCCCAGCGCTTCTTCTTCAGCTTGGCGGCCTCGGGCACCAGCATGGCGGCCTGCATGTAGGTGCCGGGGCGCAGGCGGTAGGTGTACTCGTTGCCGCCCTGCCAGGTCATCTTGTCGGTGAGCGGCTCGCCAGCCAGGAAGAAGATTTTCTTTTGCTTGGCGAAGTCGGCCACGGCCAGGCCGGTGTTCGACAGGAAGGTGCCGGTCAGCACATCGATCTTCTCGCGCGCCACCAGTTCTTCGGCCACGCGCACGGCGTCGCCGGGGTTGGCGTTGTCGTCGCGCGTGATGAGCTCGACCTTGCGGCCGTTCACGCCGCCCTTGGCGTTGATTTCCTCGACGGCCAGTTCCATGCCCTTCTTGTAGGGCTCGAGGAAGGCGGGCTGCGACTTGTAGCTGTTGACCTCGCCGATCTTGATCACGCCCTGCGCATGCGCGGGAACGAGAGCGGTGGTCAGCGCGGCGAGGGCCGCGGCGCTGAAGACGTGACGCAATGGGTTCATGGGGAAACTCCTTGGGATCGAAAGAGAAAGGGAAACGGCGTGAATGGTGGCTGGAATGACGGTGAAGAAACGGCGGCTCAGCGCAGGCCGTCCTCGCCCTTGATCTCGCTGGCCTGCAGCCCGCCGATGCGCGGCAGCGGACGGCCGCTGTCGGTGACGGCCACCGCCACCACGATCTCGTTGGCGCGCGGCGCGTCGGACACGCGGGCCTCGATGGCGTCGAAATGGCTGCGCACGAAGGCGGCGTCTTTGTGGCCCAGCGGCACGTCGATGGCGGTGCCCAGCGTGCCCTGCTTCTTGGCCGAGGGCACGAGCGCCGCGCCCTTCTCCACGGCCACGCGCAGCGGCGCGCCGAGCTTGGGATGCAGGATGGCGGCGGCGTGCTCGAGCTCGCCGCGTTCGCCGACGATGGCGGCCTTGCCGTAGCTCTGGGCCTGGCCGGGCTCGATGCCCAGCGCCTTCACGGCCTTCTGCCCCAGCAGCGCACCGAGTTCTTCGCCGATGGCGATGAGCTCGTCGAGGTTCTCGCTGTAGCGGCCCGCGTACGGGTTCTCGATCACGGCGATGGCGACGGCGCGGCGCGTGGGCGGCGACACGTCCTGGCCCATTTCCTTGCGGGTTTCATCGACCTGGACGATGAGCTTGCGGATGTTGGCGGTCATGTTCTGTGTGTTCCTTGTCTTGTCTCTGTGCAATGCGATGCGGGTCAGCGCAGGCCGTCCCACTTGCTGATGTCCTTGGCCAGCAGGCCGCCCACGCGTGCGTGGATGCGGTAGCCGGTGCTCATCGCGAGGATGAAGACGATCTCGTCGGCGGCGGGTGCGCCGGGCACGCGCACCTCGATGGCATCGAACTGGCCGCGCACGTAGCTGGCGTTGATGTTGGTGAGCGGCACGTCGAGCGCGGTGCCCGGCGCGCCGACCTTCTTGGTCGACGGCACGATGGACAGCGCGTTGCCGGGCTGGCCGGTTCTTTCTTCGCCCTTGCCTGCGGTGTAGGCCGCGCGGTCGCCCTTCCAGCCGAGCAGCTCGCGCATGGCGTAGCCGCCGGGCACATGCCACAGCGCGCCGTGCTCGAGCTCGCCGTCGGCACCGACCACGGCGCCCTTGCCGTAGGTGGCGATCTGCTCCAGCGGCACGTCCATGGCGGCGTGCAGGCGGTGCGCCATGTCGACGCCCACGGGGTCGAGCAGCGCCATCATGGGAAGGATGTCGGGCTCGTAGCGGCCCGCGAAGGGATTGGTCAGCACGACGCCGATGGCACCGCGCACCAGCGGCGTATCGGCACGCGGGCCGAACTCGTGGTGGATGTGCTCGACATGGGTGAAGACGCGACGTATTTCGATCATGAAAAAGGACCTGGCTTTTCGTTAAGCAAATACTGAACCAACTGCATTGGAAGGCGCTGCCTTGAGCGCCTTCGAGCATAAGGGCTCGACAAGGCGCCACTGCCCCTGGCAAACGAGCAGAGCGGCCCATACGAGCCCGCCTTTTTGCAGGACCTTGGCGCACACCGCGCCCGTATCGAGTGCGCTGCGCACCTGCGCGGGGGCCAGCGTGGGCACGTCGACGGTCACGAGCGTGTCACCGAGGTCGCTGTTGTCCTTGCATTCGCTCGCGGGGCGGCGTGCGATGGCCGGGTCGTCGACATCGACGGCATTGGCGATCACCGTGGCGGCCGCATCGGCCTGCGCCGCGGTGGGGGCCAGCACGGTGACGCTGTCGGCGATGCCCAGCGAAAAACTGCGCCCGCGCCAGCCGCTGGTGGCCACGCCGCGCACGGGCTGGTCGGCGCGCAGTTCGAACTGGCCGTCGGTGGTGAGCACGCCGCCTTCGCGAACGATGTGATCCCGCAGGTCGAAGCGCGCCAGGTCGGAGAACACGCCCACGCGCGCCGACTGGCCGGGCGCGAGATGCAGCGCGATGTCGCCGCCGTTGTTGATCCACGCGCGCTCGACGCCGGGGCGCTGGTAGAACGCGATGAGCTCCTGCGCCACCGAGCCGGCCACCGCCGCCATCGGCGTGATGAAGGTCGGCGAGAACGCCGCGCACGCATCCCACATGCGGCGCGCCACGACATTGCGCGGGCGCATCCGGTCGGTGACGGGCAGGCGCAGCAGCGGCAGTTCGCGCACGAGTTCGTCGAGCACGTGGACGAAGCGCGCCCACGCCGCGTCGTGCGCGGCCGCGACGGCGTACGGATCGCCATGCGCCTCGGCCACGATGTCGATCGGGCCGTGGTTGAAGTGCCAGCGGTTCTTGTCGAGCGCCGTGCGTTGGGCGGTCATGGTCAGCCCAGCATGGGGGCGTGGCCGAGCGGCCACGGATTGGCATCGTCCATCGCGAGCCATTGGCGCGCGAGCGGTGCGCCGTCTTCCTGCCACGCACCGCGCGCAAGCGCCTGCTCGAGGGGGAAGATGTGTTCCATGTGGCCGCCGAGCGCCTCGTAGTCGTCGCGTCGCATGCTGAACTCGATGGGCGCGACGATGGCCGGCGTGGGCACGGTGCCGAAGCTGTTGTCGGGCATGCGCATGACGTCGGCCATCACGGTGATGCCGCCGCCGGGCCACACATAGGCCGGCGCGCCGCCGCAGGTCACGTTGACCAGCGCGCGCTTGATGGCGCGCGTGAGCAGCACCGGGTTCTCGGTGACGCCCGCGCGCAGGCTGCCGCCCGCACCACCGAGGAACAGCACGGTGCACAGCGATGGTTCGCAGTTCTCGCCGATGCGCTCGACGATGCGTTTCACTTCGGCCGGCATCGGGTGCTCGACGGGCTTGAGCGCGTCGTCGAGCACATACCACTGCGCATGTTCGCCGGTGGTCGATGTCATGAGCAGGCGCAGGCCGGGGCGCGCGACGCCCTCTTCCCAGCCTTCGATGATCGACAGCGGATCGGCGATGTCGGTGCCGCCCCAGCCGTTGCCCGGGTTGGCCACCTGGAAGTAGCGCCCCGGCGTCGATTTACGCCCCAGCATCTGGATACCCGACGGCGCCATGTCGAGGCAGCGGCCGGCCTGGTGCTCGGTGAGCACGCCGGTGATGTGGTCGTCCACCACCACCACCTCGTCGGCCACGCCCGCGAACTGCCGCGCGAAGATGCCCACGGCCGCCGAGCCGCAGCCCACGCGCATGCGCTGCTCTTCCACGCCGTTGACGATGGGCGCCTTGCCGGCCTGGATGACGAGCGTGGAGCCGCCGTCGATGGTGCACTCCACGGCCTTCTTGTTGCCCAGGAACTGCATCAGCTCGGCCGTCATGCGGCCTTCTTTCTTGCTGCCGCCGGTGAGGTGGTGCACGCCGCCCAGCGACAGCATCTGCGAGCCGTACTCGGCCGTGGTGACGTGGCCCACCACCTCGCCGCGGTAGCGCACGTTGGCCTGCTCGGAGCCGAGGAAGCGGTCGGTGTCGATCTTCACCTTGAAGCTGCAGTAGCTGAAGATGCCTTCGGTGACGACGGTGACCATGTCAACGCCCTGCGCCTTGGAAGCCACGATGAAGGGCGCGGGCTTGTAGTCGGGGTAGGTGGTGGACGAGCCCACGCCGGTGACGAAGACCTCGTCGGCGTGCAGCAGGTCGCCGTTCCAGTCGGGATCGACGACGGCCACTGCTGCGTCTGCAGCATCGGTCGATTCCGCGCCCGAGCGGTTGAAGGGCACCAGCGTGGGCGCGTCGCTCTGCACGGTGCGCCGCAGCAGCACCACAGGGTCGACGCGCACCAGCACGCCGTCCTTGTTGGCGTAGCGGTCGCAGGCGCCGGTGCGGCCGTCGGAAATCTGGCACAGCACCGGGCAGGCGTTGCACTCGACCTTGGCCGTGCTCATGCGCTCGTTGCGTGGCGGCGCCTTGCCGAAGGCGCCCGCTTCCGCGAGCACGGGCATGTCCATGCCGGGGAGGCCATCTGTCTTGGTGTGTTCAGTCATCGGGGCGATCTCGTGGAGCGTGTCGGTCATGAGTGAGGGGCAATTCCGGTGCTTGGGTCGTTGCAACAAACGTGCCGTCTGCCCGCTTGTGCGGCGACTTGCGTTTGTGTAGCATTCCCTACACTTTCATGTTGCGTTCACTACATTCGAGATCAATGTAGCAAACGGGCCCGATGCTTGCAATGGTGTTTTCTCGCGGTATCCATCGGGGTTTTTCCGACCAACGACAATGGAGGGTTCGGAGCCGGCCGGCAGGTTTCGCCCCAAGGGCGTGCATGCCGGCTCAGCCAGTCCTCCCTGTTACCAACCAACTCTTGAGTTCCGTATGAGTGCATTCAGCGAAGAACGCGTCCTGAGCGTCCACCACTGGACCGACCGCCTGTTCACCTTCACCACCACGCGCGACCCGGCGCTGCGTTTCTCCAACGGCCATTTCACGATGATCGGCCTGAAGGTCAACAACAAGCCCCTGCTGCGCGCGTACAGCATCGTGAGCCCGAACTACGAGGAGCATCTCGAGTTCCTGAGCATCAAGGTGGAAGACGGCCCGCTCACCTCGAAGCTGCAGCACATCCAGGTGGGCGACACCGTGATCGTGGGCCGCAAGCCCACCGGCACGCTGCTCATCGACTACACGCTGCCGGCCAAGCGCCTGTACCTGTTCGGCACCGGCACCGGCCTTGCACCGTTCATGAGCATCATCCGCGACCCGGACACCTACGAGAAGTTCGAACAGGTCATCCTGGTGCACGGCGTGCGCCAGGTCGACGAGCTGGCCTACCACGACCTCGTGACCGACCACCTGCCCAAGCACGAGATCCTGGGCGAGATGATCGAGAAGCAGCTGCTCTACTACCCGACCGTCACGCGCGAAGAGTTCCGCAACCAGGGCCGCATCACCGACCTGATCGAGAACAACAAGCTCACCGACGACCTGGGCCTGCCCCCGCTGAACGTCGAGGAAGACCGCGTCATGCTGTGCGGCAGCCCCGGCCTCCTGGTCGACCTGAAGCACATCCTGGAAAAGCGCGGCTTCAAGGAAGGCAACACGAGCACGCCGGGCGACTTCGTGGTCGAGCGCGCGTTCGCAGAGAAGTAAGCGCACCGGCAACCCAGACGCAACACCGCGCCCGATGGCCGACAGCCGCTCCGCACCCAAGACCAAGCCCCAGCGTCGCACGGGCGTGCGCGAGGCGGCCGCCCAGGCCACGCGCGACAGCATCCTGAAATCGGCGACCAAGGTGTTCGCCAAGTACGGCTACGACGGCGGCAGCGTGGAGAAGATCTCCAAGGCCGCCAAGTCGTACGACCGCATGATCTATTACTACTTCGGCAGCAAGGAAGGCCTCTTCATTGCCGTGCTCGAAGGCATCTACAAGCGCATGGACGACGCCGAGGCCGCGATCGCCATGGACGCCACGCGGCCGGTGGAGGCGCTCACCGAAGTCATTCGCTTCGTGCTGGGCTACTACCGCAAGAACCCCGAGTTCGTCACGCTGCTGAACACCGAGAACCTGCACAAGGGCCGGCACATTTCGAAGTCGCTGCGCGCACGCGAGTACTCGTCGCGCGCGGTGGCGATCATTGCGGAAATACTGGCCAGCGGCGCCGCCCAGGGCCTGTTCCGCAAGGACCTGGTGGCGCGCGACATCTACCTGCTGATCGCCTCCACGGGTTATTTCTACACCTCGAACCGCCACACGCTCACGGCCTTCCTCGGCGAGCCGATGGAGTCGCCGGAAGCCGTCACGCACTGGGAAGACTTCGTGATCGAGACGCTGCTGCGCACCGTGCGCGCGGACGAGCTGCAGGAAGCGCAAGACAACAACACCACTCCCCCACCCCACGAGGACACATCGAAATGGCAGAAATCGCAGCCGGCGCAAAGTCGGGCAAGGTCGTCATCAAGAACATAGGGCTGCTGCTCTCGGGCGACATCGACAAGCCCATCCTGGACGCAGACACCATCGTGGTGAACGACGGCCTCATCGTGGCGGTCGGCAAGGAAAAGGACTGCGACCTCGAAGGCGCGCAGACCGTCATCGACGCGCGCAAGACCTGCGTGGCGCCCGGCCTCATCGACAGCCACGTGCACCCCGTGTTCGGCGACTGGACGCCGCGCCAGGGCCAGATCGGCTGGATCGAGTCGACCATGCACGGCGGCGTGACCACCATGATTTCGGCCGGCGAGGTGCACCTGCCCGGCCGCCCGAAGGACATCGTCGGCCTGAAGGCGCTGGCCATCACCGCGCAGCGTGCGTTCGACAACTTCCGCCCCAACGGCGTGAAGGTGCTGGCGGGCGCGCCGATCATCGAGCAGGGCATGGTCGAGAGCGATTTCAAGGAACTGGCCGAGGCCGGCGTGGGCCTGCTGGGCGAAGTGGGCCTGGGCTCGGTGAAGGCCGGCTACCAGGCGAAGGAAATGGTGGCGTGGGCGCGCAAGTACGGCATTCAAAGCACGATCCACACGGGCGGCCCGTCGATTCCGGGCTCGGGCCTGATCGACAAGGACGTGGTGCTCGAAGCCGACGCCGACATCATCGGCCACATCAACGGCGGCCACACCTCGCTGCCCGAGGCGCATGTGTGCGAGCTGTGCGAGAAGAGCACGCGCGCCATCGAGATCGTGCACAACGGCAACGAGAAGGTGGCCATCGCGGCGGCCAAGGCGGCGCTGGAGCTCAAGTGCCCGCATCGCGTTATTTTGGGCACCGACGGCCCCGCGGGCTCGGGCGTGCAACCGCTGGGCATCCTGCGCATGGTGGCGATGCTGTCGTCCATCGCGAACATTCCGGCGGAGCTGGTGTTCTGCTTCGCCACGGGCAACACCGCGAAGATCCGCAAGCTGAACTGCGGGCTGATCGAGGTGGGCCGCGACGCCGACTTCGTCTTCATGGACCGCGCGCAGCATTCGCCGGCGGCGGGCCTGCTCGAAAGCGTGCAGCTGGGCGACATTCCGGGCGTGGGCATGGTGATGATCGACGGCATCGTGCGCTCGGGCCGCAGCCGCAACACGCCGCCTGCGACGGAGATTCCGGTGGTGGTGTCGGGCGCGCACTGAGCGTTTGCGCGTTGTGTTCCCTCTCCCTGCCGGAGAGGGGACAAGACACCACGGCGATGGGTTCGCCTTGCTTTGCGCCTAGCGAGCCCTGAACACCAGATACCGCGCCGACAAAAAGTTGGCACCCATGCCCGCCAGGCTACCGATCGCCACGCCCAGCGCCGCGGCCCAGCGTCCCTCGACCCAGTGCAGCGTGAGCACATACGCCCCGTAGTTCAGCACCGCCCCGCCCAGCATGGTGACGAGGTAGCCGAGGTACTCGCGCCACACCGATCCGCCCTCGCCGATGCGCGATGCGAAGGTGTAGCGCCGGTTGAACGCCCATGTCGTCGTTGCCGCCGCCAGGAACGACAGCACGCGCGCCACGTACCAGCCCAGCCATGGCGCCAGCACGTAGAGCACCACCACGTCGACCACGAGCCCCACCACGCCGACCACGGCGAAGGAAAGAAACTCGCGCCCGATCTTCATCGCGAAGCGGGGGGCAGGCTGTCGCTGTCGCGGCGGGAAGCGTTTTCGCGCACGCCCGGAATCGCCAGGTAGCGCAGCCGCTTGGTCTCCTGCCGCCCCAGCGTCACGGTATGCATCACGATGCCGCACACGAAGGACAGCATCGCGCCCAGCATCGAGCCCGTGGCGAGCACCGCCGTGGGGAGCCGGGGCACCAGGCCGGTGTGCATGTAGGTCATGAACAGCGGCACCACCAGCCCGACCGACAACGCCACCAGGATCGCCGCGATGATCGAGAAGAACTGCAGCGGCCGCTCGCTCACGAACAGCTTGCAGATGGTCTTCAGGATGCGCCAGCCGTCGCGGTAGGTCGACAGCTTGCTCACCGAGCCTTCGGGCCGCGTGCTGTAGGCCGTGCTTTCCTCGGCGTAGGGCATGCGCAGCTCCAGCGCGTGCACGGTGAGCTCGGTCTCGGTCTCGAAGCCGCGCGACAGCGCCGGAAACGACTTGGCATAGCGCCGCGAGAACACGCGGTAGCCCGAGAGCATGTCGGTCAGCCCGCCGCCGAACAACTGCGCCACCGCCCCCGTGAGCATGCGGTTGCCCAGGCGGTGGCCGGCGCGGTAGGTGAGCGCGTCGTGGCCGTCGTCCACGCGGCTGCCCACCACCATGTCGAGGTTGTCGCGCACCAGGCGCTCGATGAGGCGGCGCGCGGCGCCGGTGTCGTAGGTGGCGTCGCCGTCGACCATCACGTACACGTCGGCCTCCACGTCGGCGAACATGCGCCGCACCACGTTGCCCTTGCCGCGCAAGGCCACGTGCGTGACAGTGGCGCCGGCCGCGCGCGCTACGGCGGCCGTATCGTCGCTGGAGTTGTTGTCGAAGACGTGGATCTCGGCCTCGGGCAGCGCGGCCCTGAAGCCCGCCACCACCTGCGCGATGGCCAGCGCCTCGTTGTAGCAAGGGATGACCGCGGCAATGCGCAGGGCGCGGCGGCTGTCGTCGCGGAGGGAGGAGGCTTCGGTGTCGGTCATGGTGCGGCGGGAAGGATACGGTAGACCCGGCTGCCGTCTTTCTCGTACTGCACGGCGAAGTGCTTGTCGAAATCGGTGCGCGCGCTGAACACCGGCACCACCGAGTTGGGGAGCACGACGGCCGTGAAGCCCAGGCCGCCGAGCTTGCGCGCGAGGTCACCGCCCGACAGCGCCCCGAAGTCGGTGTAGCGCCACGGGCCCAGGGTGTCGCCCCAGATCGGGTTGGGGCCGTAGTAGATGGCCTCGTTCAGCGCGATCTGGTAGACGCGGCCGGTGGCGTTGTGGCGCAGGTAGTCCATGACGGCATAGCCGGGCACGTGCTGGCGCAGCACGGCCTCGCGCGCCTCGGGCGTGACGGAGATCATCGCGACCTTCACCGCGGTCTGGCGCACCGCCACCGCGGCCAGCACGGCCAGCAGCAGCACGGGAATCCAGTCGGCCACGCGGGCGCCGCCGCGCGCGGTGTCGCGGCTCATGGCGCCGGTGGCCACGCTACCGGCGCCAGCACCCTCGTCGTGCCCGGGCTTGCCCACGCCGAACAACCGGCGCACGCCCGCCGCCGCCCAGCCGAACAGCACCTGCCAGCCGATGGCCGCGATGGCCGCCAGCAGCGGGAACGAGGCCGTCAGGTAGCGCGGGTAGCGCGAGGTCACGACCCAGACCACCACCGAGTACAGGCAGAACCAGCCGGCCGCGCGCACCGCGGCCGAGCGCTTCCACCAGATGCTGAACGGCGCGAAGAACACCGACCAGATCAGCGCGTTGGGCATCTCGGCGTGCACGCGCACGTCGGCCACCTGCTGCACGTAGTCGGCCGGCGTCCATTCGGTGAAGCCGAAGACGCGCGCGCCGATGGGGTTGAACGGGTCACCCGTCATGACGGCGTTGCGCGCATACCAGTACACGCACGGCAGCAGGAAGCAGCCGAGCACCAGCGCCCACGCCTTCACGCGGCGCTCGTGGCGAACCACGAACAGCGCCACCAGCGGCAGGAAGATCAGCGCCTGGTACTTGCAGCCTGCCGCCACCCCGAGGCAGAACGCGGCCACGCCGAGCCAGCGCATGCCGCCATGCACGCCGCGCTGGGCGGCCGCGGGCATTGCCGGCGCCGATTCGCGCCACCACCACAGCGCCACGCAGGCCGACAGCACGAACAGCGCCACGCCCATGTCGATGAGCGCGTTCGAATAGTCGCCCAGCCCCAGCCAGATGGCCGCGCCGATGCAGGCCGTGAGCCGGCTCGCGTGCAGCACGCCCAGGCGGTACACCATGAACACCGACAGCGCGCCGGCCAGCGCATTGAGAAAGTGCGGCAGCACGTCGTCGCCCAGTTGCAGCGCAGCGGCGTAGAGCAGGTTGTAGTTGTAGGGGAACCAGGGGTAGCGCAGCCAGTCGTGGATGCCCAGCGTGCCCTGCTGCGCCACCTGGCGCGCGTACGGCAGGTGGTACATGAGCTCGTCGAAGGCGATGGGCGGGACCAGCGGCGCGACCAGCGCGGGCAACGCGACCAGCGCCAGCGCCATGGCGGCGATGCGCTCCGCGCGGGTCCACGGTGCGCGGCTCTCGCCGGCGCGCAGGGCGCGGCGCTCGCGCAGCCACAGGGGCAGCTGCACCGCCGCGGCGACGAAGCCCGCCACCACCACGGCCACGGTGGCACCGGTCTTGAAGGCACCGAAGATGGCCAGCGCCTGGAACGCGCAGATGAAGAACCCGACGCCCAGCGCCACGGCCATGGCCGCCTCGAGCCCCGCGTCGCGCCGCGGCGGCGGCGCCAGCCGGCCGAGCAGCGCGCGGCCGTACCCCCAGCAGCTGAACACGAAAACCGCCAATGCCGCGTAGTGCGCGGCTGCAAACATCAGCTTCTGAATAACAACTCCCGGTGCCGGGCGGCCACGCCGGCCGGCAGGTTCAAAGGTTCGGCGCCAGCAGGCGCTCGAGCTCGGCTTCGCTTTGCTTGCGCCGGGCGGCCTGGTCCTGCAGCTGGTCGTGCCCGATCTTGCCGACGTTGAAGTACGTCGCATCGGGGTGACCCAGGTAGAAACCACTCACGCTGGCGGCCGGCATCATAGCGAGGCTTTCCGTCAGGGTCATGCCAATGTCCGCGCACGCCAGAAGGTCGAACATCGGGCCCTTCACGCTGTGGTCGGGGCAGGCGGGGTAGCCGGGCGCGGGGCGGATGCCGCGGTATTTCTCCGCGATCATGTCGTCGTTGCTCAGGCCCTCGTCGGCCGCGTAGCCCCACAGGTCGGTGCGCACGCGGTGATGCAGCGCCTCGGCGAAGGCCTCGGCCAGCCGGTCGGCCAGGGCCTTGAGCATGATGGCCGAGTAGTCGTCCAGGTCGTCGATGAAGTACTTCTCCTTCTTCTCCACGCCCAGGCCCGCGGTGACGGCGAACATGCCCACATAGTCCTTCACGCCGCTCGCCTTGGGCGCGACGAAGTCCGACAGGCAGCGGCTCGGGCGCATCACGCCCTCGATGGCCTGCTTCTCGGTCTGCTGGCGCATGCCGTACCAGGTGAGCGCCACTTCGCTGCGGCTTTCGTCGGTGTACAGCTCGATGTCGTCGTCGTTCACCGTGTTGGCCGGCCAGAAGCCGACCACGCCGCTGGCGCTGAGCCAGCGCCCCTCGATCAGGCGCTTGAGCATGCGCTGGCCGTCGGCGTACACGCGCACGGCCTCGGTGCCGACGACCTCGTCCTTCAGGATGGCGGGGAACGGCCCGGCCAGGTCCCAGGTCTGGAAGAACGGGCCCCAGTCGATGTACTTGGCGAGCTCGGTCAGGTCGAAGTTCCTGAACACCCGCCGGCCGATGAACTTGGGCACCGGCGGCAGGTAGTTCGCGAAGTCGATGGGCGTCTTGTTGGCGCGCGCCTTGGCCAGCGGCCACAGCGGCACCTGCTTCTTGTTGGCGTGCTGCGTGCGCACCTTGTCGTAGTCGGCGTTGATCTCGTCGATGTACGCCGAGGCCTGGTCGGACAGCAGGCTCTGCGCCACGCTCACGCTGCGCGAGGCGTCGGGCACGTAGACCACCGGGCCTTCGTAGTGCGGCGCGATCTTCACGGCCGTGTGCACGCGGCTGGTGGTGGCGCCGCCGATCATCAGCGGAATCTTCTTGATGCGGAAATGGTCGTCGCGCTGCATCTCGCCGGCCACGAACTGCATCTCTTCGAGGCTGGGCGTGATCAGGCCCGACAGGCCCACGATGTCCGCGCCCTCGACCTTGGCGCGCGCCAATATCTCGTGGCACGGCACCATCACGCCCATGTTCACCACCTCGAAGTTGTTGCACTGGAGCACGACGGTGACGATGTTCTTGCCAATGTCGTGCACGTCGCCCTTCACCGTGGCGATGATGATCTTGCCCTTGGTGCGCACGTCGCGCCCCGCGGCCTCGTCGCGCAGCTTTTCTTCCTCGATGTAGGGCAGCAAGTGGGCCACGGCCGACTTCATGACGCGCGCCGACTTCACCACCTGCGGCAGGAACATCTTGCCGGCGCCGAACAGGTCGCCCACGATGTTCATGCCGTCCATGAGCGGGCCTTCGATCACGTGCAGCGGCCGGCCGCCCTTGGCCAGGATCTGCTGGTAGGCCTCCTCGGTGTCTTCCACGATGAAGTCGGTGATGCCGTGCACCATGGCGTGCGAGAGCCGCTGGTTGACGTGCACCGGCTGCTCGGGCGTACCGCGCCATTCGAGGCGCTTGCTCTCGTCCTTGGCGCCGCTCTTGGCGGTCTCGGCGATCTCGACGAGGCGCTCGCCGGCATCGGGGCGACGGTTGAGCACCACGTCTTCCACGCGCTCGCGCAGCGTGGGCTCCAGGTCGTCGTACACGCCCACCATGCCGGCGTTGACGATGCCCATGTCCATGCCCGCCTTGATGGCGTGGTACAGGAACACGGTGTGGATCGCTTCGCGCATCGGGTCGTTGCCGCGAAAGCTGAAGCTCACGTTGCTCACCCCGCCCGACACCTTGGCGCCCGGCAGGTTCTCCTTGATCCAGCGCACGGCCTCGATGAAGTCGACCGCGTAGTTGTCGTGCTCCTCGATGCCGGTGGCAATGGCGAAGATGTTCGGGTCGAAGATGATGTCCTCGGGCGGAAAGCCGACCTCGTCCACCAGGATGCGGTAGGCCCGCTCGCAGATCTCGATCTTGCGCGCGTAGGTGTCGGCCTGGCCCTTCTCGTCGAAGGCCATCACCACGGCGGCGGCGCCGTAGCGCTTCACCAGCTTGGCCTCGTGCTTGAACTTGTCGACCCCCTCCTTCATGGAAATGGAGTTGACGATGCCCTTGCCCTGGATGCAGCGCAGCCCGGCCTCGATGACGTCCCACTTCGAGCTGTCGACCATCACCGGCACGCGCGCGATGTCGGGCTCGCTGGCAATCAGGTTCAGGAAGCGGACCATGGCGACCTTGCTGTCGAGCATGGCCTCGTCCATGTTGATGTCGATGACCTGCGCGCCGTTTTCCACCTGCTGGCGCGCGACGGCCAGGGCCTCTTCGAACTGGCCGTTCAGGATCATCCGCGCGAAGGCCTTGGAGCCGGTGACGTTGGTGCGCTCGCCGATGTTGACGAACAGCGTGTCCGCACCGATGGCGACCGGCTCGAGGCCGGACAGCTTCATGGGCGGGGGAGCGACGGCAGGCGCGGGAGAGCCCGGAAGCGAGGAGTCGGGAGCGGAATCTGAAGCTGAAGACGGAGCGGAAATCTGGGACATGGCCTCACCTGCGGAAGAGTCGAACAGGCGAGCGTCGTTGTCGCCCCAAGCCTGACGGAAGGCCTGCGAGGCCCACCGCTGCAACGCTCCTTGGGAAGTCGCGCATTTTAGGGCGATTCGAAATGTGCCGGGGGGAAACCCCAGTTTCATTCCAGGGGCTGCGCCACAGAATCCGCCCAGTTGTTTTCGAACGACCGTTCGTTTTTCGAGCAACGCCAAAGGGAGAGAGCCAAAATGGCCAGAGACAACCATGCATCGCTGCGGCCTGCAGCCAAACCCGTGCGCGCGGCGCGCGCCGTCGTGTTCCGCTGCGGCCTCGCTGCCGTGGCCGCAGCGACGGCCGTCGCGCTGCCGGCCCGCGCCACCACCGACGAAGCCAGGACCAGATACCCCATCGTGCTGGTCCACGGTCTGCTCGGTTTCGACAACGTGCTGGGCGTGGACTATTTCTACGGCATTCGGGGCGCGCTGGTCCAGGCGGGCGGCAAGATCTACGTGGCCAAGCTCTCGGGCACCAACACCTCCGAGGTGCGCGGCGAGCAACTGCTGAAAGAGCTGCGCACGCTGCGCGCGCTCTCGCAGAACCCCTCGCAGAAGTACAACCTGATCGGCCACTCGCAAGGCGCGCCCACCGCGCGCTACGTGGCGGCCGTGGCGCCGGACCTGGTCGCGTCGGTTACGTCGGTGAGCGGCACGAACGGCGGCTCGAAGGTGGCCGACCTGCTGGCCTCGCTGCGCCCGGGCGGCTTTCTCCAGACCGTGGCGCTGAAGGTCGTCAACCACTGGAACCGCACGGTCGGCGTGCTGTCGGGCCGGAACACGAGCGACTACCCCGAGGCTCCGCTGAGCGCCCTGACCTCGCTCACCACGGTGGGCGGCGCGGCCTTCGACCGCAAGTTTCCGCAGGCGCGCCCGCCGGCGGGGTCGTCGTGCGACGTGAAGAGCGGCGCGTCGGTGGTCGACGGCGTGCGCTACTACTCGTGGGCCGGCGCGTCGACCGGCTTCAACCTGTTCGACCTGAGCGACTTTCCGCTGCAGGCGCTGGGCACCTTCGCCTTCTTCGGCGAGGCCAACGACGGGCTGGTCGCCACCTGCACCACCCGGCTCGGCACCCACCTGGGCGACTACCGCCAGAACCACCTGGACGCGATCAACCAGGTGCTTGGCAACACCTACGGCAGCGTCTTTCCGTACCGCGAGAAGAAGGTGCCCGCGATCTACACGGAGCACGCGGAGCGGCTAAAAAGCGCGGGCCTTTGAGGGCATTCGCATGCACATGCGCACGCGCTTGATGTTGTGGGGCGCGGGCTGCGCGGTGCTGATCGGCATCGGCGGCTGGCTGGCGGCGGAGCCCACCGCGGGCGAGCCGGCGGCCGGCCACGCCGATGCCGCGGCGGCGGCAGCCACCGTGTCGTCCACCGCGCGGTCGGCTGTTCCAGCGACCACCGCGCCAGCGGCCCCCGACGCCCCCGATGCGCTGCTGAACGACGCGCTCGTCGCCATCTTCGAGCGCGTCCTCCACGAAGCGCAGGCCGACAGCAAGGCTGCGCTGATGGCCAAGGCCCCTGCCCTGCTCGCCAAGTACCTGCGCGAAGACTGGCGCGTGCGCGCGCTCGGCCTGTTCGAGCGCTATGTCGACCTGCAGGAAGCGATGCACGCCATGCCGCCCCCGGTGCCCGGCGACCCCGCCTACCTGCGCCGCGCGCTGCAGGCCCAGGACGCGCTGCGCCGCCAGTTCTTCAGGCCCGAGGAAATCGAAGGCCTGTTCGGCGAGCAGATGCGCCAGGACCACTTCATGGCCGACAAGATGGAGGCGCTGGCCAACCCCGCGCTCACGCCCGAGCAGCGTGCCGCCGCGCTCGAGCAGAGCGAGCAGGCCTGGCTCTCACCGGAGCAGCGCGAGGCCCGCAAGGAGGCCGTGGCGCATGTCGACGCCATGCGCCAGACCGAGGCGCTGGAGGCCCGCGGCGCGAGCCCCCAGGAGCGTTTTGCCGAGCGCAGCAAGACCCATGGCCATGAGGCGGCGCGCAACCTGGCGACGCTCGACCAGCAAGACCACGAATGGAACACCCGCCTCGACCGCTACGCCAATGCTTCGGCGGCCGAGAAAGCGCAGCTGCGCGAGATGCTTTTCAACGAGGCCGAACAGCTGCGCCTGAACGGCGCCCTGGCGCTGCGCGCCACCGGCCAGCCCAAGCCGGCGGACAGTGGCAGATAAGTAAGCGCAGGCTTACGCGGGCTGGCACTCGCCCGTGGCCGAGGCCGGCAGGCCGAAGGCCCGGTCGAAGGCCCAGTTGAAGACGAAGGTGTAGACCAGGAAGAACACCACCAGCCCCAGGTCCATCACCAGGGCCTGCCACAGCGACACGCCCAGGCCCCACGCGAACATGGGCACCAGGAAGGCGATCAGCCCGCCCTCGAAGCCGATGGCGTGCGCAATGCGGCGGCGCACGCTGCGCCCGCGCACGGCCTGGCGCGACTCCCAGCGCTCGAACAACCAGTTGAACACCAGGTTCCAGATCACCGCGATGACCGAGGCGGCCACCGCCAGCACGCCCGAATGGCCGAGGCCGGCGTCCGTCATGAGCGCCAGCCCGGCGCTAGCCGCGACGATGGCAATGCCTTCGTAAAGGCTGATGTAGACGATGCGACGTTGAATGCCCTGCATGACTTTTCTCTTCGGTTTCTGACTGCGATGACTGGACTTTATGTGTCGTGCGCTGATATAAAAAGTTAACTTGTTTCAGTTTTATTGACAGATCGGAGGCCGCATGGCTTTCTCCAGCGACAACGTCGAGGTTTTCCTGGCCGTGATCGACCAAGGCTCTTTCTCCGCCGCGGCGCGGGCTTTGCGCAAGGTGCCGTCGGCCGTGAGCATGGCCATCGCCAACCTGGAGGCCGAGCTCGACCTGCCCCTCTTCGATCGCAGCGGCCGCGAGCCCCAGCCCACGCCCGCCGCGCGCTCGCTGGAGCCGCAGGCGCGGCTGCTGGCCTCGCAGCTCAGGCAGCTGCAGGTGCAGGCGCTGGCGCTCACGCAGGGGCTGGAAGACCGGCTCACCATCGCCATCGCGCCCGAGCTGCTGGCCGCGCCCTGGAGCGGCCCGCTGGCCGAACTGGCGCGCGAGCATCCGCTGCTGCAGGTCGAGGTGCTGGCCGCGCCGCAGGCCGACGCGCTGGCCCTGCTGCACAGCGGGCGCGCGCAGCTGGCGCTGGTGTTCGAGCGCCCCAGCCTGGACGGTCGCGAGGGCTTCCAGGAAGTGGGCAGCGACCTGATGGTGGCCGTCATCGCGCCCGACCATCCGGTGCTCGCCACCAACGGCGGCCGGCTGCGCGAAGACCACCTGACCAACACCCGCCAGATCGTCGTGGCCGGGCGCGACCTGGCCACCAGCGACCCGCGCTTCGTGTTCGCGCGCCACGTCTGGCGCACCGACAACGCGCTGGCCGCGCTGAGCCTGATCACCGCCGGGCTGGGCTGGGGCTGGCTGCAGCGCAACTTCGCCAAGCCGCACGTCGCGGCGGGCGCGCTCATCGAGATTCCGTTCGAAAACCTCAGCAACGGGCTCGATCTGTGGGTCGACGTGGTGTGGTCGCGCGAGCGGCCGCTGGGGCTGGGCGCGCAGCGCTTCGTGTCGCTGATCGGGCGCGACCGGCAGGCGGCGAACACCTGCAGCGGGAAGCCCGGCGGGGTGAAGACCGGCGCGCTCTAGCCGCCGGTGGCCGCGCCGGTGTCAGCGGCCGTGGCCGCCGCCATGGCCTCCGCCGCCGTGGCCACCCCCATGCCCACCCCCGCCACCGTGCGGGCGTCCACCGCCACCCGGGTGCGGATGCGGCATGCCCGGCGGCGGCCCGGGGCGGAACCCCGGCTGGGGCCGCGGCGGCCGGAAGCCCGGGTCCACCGGCGGACGAAAGCCCGGCGCGGGCGGTGGGCGGAACCCGGGTCCCGGTGGCCTAAACCCCGGCGCCGGCCCCGGCCCCGGCCCCGGCCTCCACGGATGCGGCTGCCAGCCGGGACGCACCGGCGGCGGCGGGCGCCAGCCCGTCACCGGGGGCGGCGGCCGGTTGCCCCACCAGCGGCGGTCGCCGTACCAGGGCCGGTCGCGGTAGTAGTCGGCCCAGTAGCTGCCGATGGCGAAGCCGACGATCGGCACCCCGATGAGGGCGCCGTACGTGGCCAGCGGCACGCGCTGGTCCTGGTAGGCGTAGTCGAGGTTGCGCGACCAGACCCAGCCGCGCTCGCCGTCGGGCAGCACCACGTCGCACCAGCCGTAGCCGTTGGTGCAGCCGACCACGTCCAGCGGCTGGCCCGGCGCCAGCTGCGTCACCAGCGGGTAGTCGCCCGAGGGGCCGGCGCGCATGTTGACCGTGCCGCGGGTGAAAGCCTGCTGTGCCGTGGCCGCGAGCGGCACGGCCAGGGCCAATGCCAGCGCGCCGGCGCCGGTCCAGCGCCAGGAAAGTGGGTTCATGAAAGATCTCCTTGCACCCAGCGTAGGCAGGGAGCAACAAGCCGTCAATCAGCCCGAAACGCTTAGTGGCGGGACGCCGGCGAGGCGAAATCGCTCACACGGCTTTGGCTTCTCACGCCGCTTCCTGGTAGAAGCCGTTGCTGCCACCGCCCAGCACACGGCCCGCCACCGGCGCCACGGCCCGGCCGATGGCCGCGATGTGGTCCGGCGTGGTGCCGCAGCAGCCGCCCACGATGTTCACCAACCCCGCCGACGCGAATTCGTGCAGCAGGCGCGAGGTGACGTCGGGCGTCTCGTCGAAGCCGGTGTCGCTCATCGGGTTGGGCAGGCCGGCGTTGGGGTAGCAGCTGATGAAGGTGTCGCCCGCCACGCGCGCCAGCTCCTGGATGTACGGGCGCATCAGCGCCGCGCCCAGCGCGCAGTTCAGGCCCACGGCCAGCGGCTGCGCATGGCGCACGCTGTGCCAGAAGGCGGTCACGGTCTGCCCGCTCAGGATGCGGCCCGAGGCGTCGGTCACCGTGCCGCTGATGATGAGCGGCAGGCGCTGGCCGCTGTTGTCGAAATACTCGTCCACCGCGAACAGCGCGGCCTTGGCGTTGAGCGTGTCGAAGATGGTCTCGACCAGGATCACGTCGGCGCCGCCTTCGACCAGCGCCTCGGTCTGCTCGTAGTACGCCGCGCGCAGCGACTCGAAGTCGACGTTGCGCGCGCCGGGGTCGTTCACGTCGGGGCTGATGCTCGCCGTCTTGGGCGTCGGGCCCAGCGCGCCGGCCACGAAGCGCGGCTTGTCGGGCGTGCTGAACTTGTCGCAGGCCGCGCGCGCCAGCTTGGCGGATTCGAGGTTCATCTCGCGCGCCAGGTGGGCCATCTTGTAGTCCTCCTGCGCGATGGTGGTGGCGCCGAAGGTGTTGGTCTCGATGAGGTCGGCACCGGCCGCGAGGTAGCCCTCGTGGATGTCGCGGATCACGTCGGGCCGCGTGAGCGAGAGCAGCTCGTTGTTGCCCTTCACGTCGCGCTCGAAGTCCTTGAAGCGCTCGCCGCGGTACTGTTCCTCGGTGAGCTTGAAGCGCTGGATCATCGTGCCCATGGCGCCGTCGAGGATGGCGATGCGCTTTGCGAGGATGCCGGGCAAGGCCTGGCCGCGGGTGTAGACGATGGGCTTCATAGCCCCCGATTGTAGAAACGAGCCCATCGCCCCGTTCCGCCCCGGGACTTGGGGCCGCCCCCTTCGGGCCTTGGTCTTGCCCATGCCTTGCCGGTCTGGCAAGGTCGGGCGCAGGCACCCGGCGCTTTCCATCTTCATCTCCATGCAAGAAGACATCTTCCAGGTCGGCGACGCGCACTTCGCGTTCACCGCGCAATCCTCGGCCAGCTTCGTCGACGGCGGCATGCAGTTCGAGCTGCACACGACTGCCGTGGCGTTCGACGCGGCGCTGCACGCGCCCGCCTTCCAGCCCGACGACGTGGACAACCCTTCACCGGGCCTGGTCGCGCCGCAGTTCGGCACCTACGGCGCGTTCTTCTTCCACGACAAGACCGGCGAAGCGCTGCGCACGGTGCATATGCCGCAGCACCAGCCGGCCACTTTCGACTTCACCTGTACGAGCGCGGCTTTGCGCTCGACAGCTTCCACGGCACGGTGACGCTGACGCCTTCGTGCGTCGAGCTGCGGGGCGACATGCGATCGCGCTACGACGACGGCAAGCGCGTTCCCATCCACATCCGCAAGGCTTTCACGCCCGGCGAAGTGAGCCTGCAACCGCACACCTACATGAGCCTCGCCGAGGCCGCCGAGGTGCCGCCCGAACGCGTGCGTCGGCTGCTGATCCAACAACCGTGGCAAAGCGACACCCCGAAGATCGAGGCCTTTCCGCCCGAGATCCTGCAGTTCGAGAACCTTGAGTTCCTGTCGCTGCAATTCATGTCGCCGGCACACGCGACTTTCACCGCCTTGCCCGACGCGTTCTGTTCCCTCTCGTCGTTGAAGGAGCTGTTCGTGCGCGGCTCGGCCATCGAGCACCTGCCCGAGAACTTCGGTGCGCTCGGGCAGCTGGAGGCGCTGTTCCTGCAGTACGGCAAGCTGCGCGACCTGCCCGACAGCATCGGCAGCCTCACGCGGCTGCAGCGGCTGGTGCTGCCCGGCAACGCGCTCACCACCTTGCCCGACTGCGTCGGCCACCTGCCGGCGCTGACGCTGTTGAACGTCGAGAAGAACCCCTTCGTCTCGCTGCCGGCGTCGCTGAAGAAAATCAGGAAGGTCACGCTCGAGAACAAGCTCAAGGCGCTGTACCTGGACATCCGCTATCGGCCCGACATCGACGTCGCGCTGAAGCCCGAAAGCTTCCTGGCGCGCGACAGCGCAGAGCACGCGGCCCTGCTGGAAGCCGCCTGCGCCCGGCACAAGCTCAAGCGCTACCTGCCCGCGCTGCTGCGCCTGGCCCGCAACGCCGTGTGCTACCGCACCACCGAGCCGGAAGACCATGCGCACATTGGCAACACGCGTTTCGGCGGCGCGCCCGACCTGCCGCCCGACATCGAGTTTCCCCTCGCGGAAGACGGCACGCACTGGCGCTTCTATGCGCAGCTGCGCCTGGCCGACATCGCCGGGTTGCAGCCTTGGCTGCCGCGCGACGGCATGCTCTACTTTTTCGGCGAGGACCAGGAAGAGCTGCAGAAGCACCGCGTGATTCACTCGACCGCTCCCGCCTCGTCGCTGCGGACCTACGTGTACCCCGACGACGCCACGTTCGAGAACGGCGACGTGTTCCCTGGCTTCAAGGCGGTCGCCACCGCGACCGTATCGGTGCCCAGCCTCTACAACGCGCGCGACCGGCTGACCGGCCGCGACGCGGTGCTGTTGAACATCGAGGACAACGACAAGCTGCAGAAGGCCTACTGGGCGCTGCAGGAAGAGCTGTCAGGAAAGAGCGCGGAGCGTGTGGAAAGCGGGAGGCGAGACGACTGCCACCTCGTCAACGCGCATGTGTTCACGCAGCACGAATCGCCCGAGGAGCAGGCGTCGGCCGAGCGCGGCGGGCTGCCCGGCGAATGGGTCAACCTGCTGATGCTCGCGTCGGACAACCGCCCCGGCTTCTGCTTCTGGGACGCGGGCACGCTCTGCTTCAGCATCCACATGAAGGACCTGGCGCTCGGCGATTTCTCCAGGACCTTTGTGAGCCTGGAAAGCAGCTGAAGCCAGCGCGCCGCGCGCGCGTTCTCGACTCAGCGCGCTGCGCGCGCCTCGGCAAAGGCCAGCACCGCTTCCAGCATGTCGCGCACATACGGCTTCACACCTGCCGCCACTTGCGGCAGGTAGTCGAACGGCAGCTGCTCCTGCATGTAGCTCGACTGCGTCATCTCCAGCTGCACCGCGTGCACGCCGCCGGCCGGGTCGCCGTACTGGCGCGTAATGTGGCCGCCCTTGAAGCGGCCGTTGAGCACGCCGGTGTAGCCCTTGGCCGAGCTGGCGATGCGCAGCAGCGTCTCGGCCAGCGCCGGATCGCAGCTGGTGCCGTTGCCGGTGCCCAGGTTCAGGTCGGGCAGCTTGCCCTCGAAGAAGCGCGGCAGCACCGAGCGGATGGAGTGCGCGTCCCACAGCGCGGCCACGCCATGCTGCGTGCGGATGCGCGCGAGTTCTTCGGCCAGCTTGGCGTGGTACGGCTGCCAGACGGCGTCGCGGCGCTGCGCGATTTCTTCGTCGCCCGGCACGTCGGCGGGGTTCGCGTACACGGGCGTGTCGTCGAAGGTGTCGACCGGGCACAGGCCGGTCACGCTCTGGCCCGGGTACAGGCTGGCGCCGTCCGGCGGGCGGTTCAGGTCGACCACGTAGCGCGAGTGCGTGGCCACCAGCACCGAGGCGCCCAGCGCATCGGCGAAGTCGTAGAGCTGCTCCAGGTGCCAGTCGGTGTCGGGCACGTGGCGCGCCTCGTCGGTGAAGCGCGCGGCCAGCGCGGGCGGCACGTGCGTGCCCACGTGCGGCATCGAGATGAGCAGCGGCCGCGTGCCCTGGCGGAAGCGGAACGCCGGTTCGGTGGTGGTGAAAGCCGAGGTGGCCATGGGTCTGTCAATCCTTGAGTAGTTGGGTGCGCGCGGCCACGAAGCCCGCCGCGGCGTCGCCGTGCAGCGCATGCCGGCCGGCCGAGACGCGCGGGCGGCCGGCCACCCACACGGTGTCGATGGCCGAGGTGCGGTGGCTCGCGAAGACGTGGGCCGACAGCATATCGGGCGCCGACAGGCCCTGCAGCGCCAGGTGCGATGCGTCGAGCAGCACGAAGTCGGCCTGCTGGCCCGCGGCCAGCCCGCCCACGCCGCGGCCCGACGCCTGCGCACCGCCGCGCACCGCGTCGAGCGTGAACGCCGTGGCGACATGCGGCTGCGCCGCCGTCGCGCCCACGTTGCGCTGGCGCCTGGCCAGGCGCTGGCTGTACTCGAGCATCAACAGCTCTTCGGCCGCGTTCACGCTGGCGTGGCTGTCCGAGCCCACGCCCCAGGCGCCGCCATGGCCGCGCCATTTCGCGAAGTCGAAGATGCCGTCGCCCAGGTTGGCCTCGGTCGTCGGGCACAGGCCGGCCACCGCGCCGCTCTGCGCGGCGTATTCGTACTCGGCGTCGTTCATGTGCGTGGCATGCACCAGGCACCAGCGCGCATCGACCGGCGCATGGTCGAGCAGCCACTCCACCGGGCGCAGGCCGCTCCAGGCCACGCAGTCGTCCACCTCCTTGGTCTGCTCGGCGATGTGGATGTGGATGGGCGCCGTGCGGTCGATGGCGTCCAGCCCCGCGATGGCATCGCGCAGGCCTTCGGGCGGCACGGCGCGCAGCGAATGCGGCGCCAGGCCCAGGCGCGCGCCCTGCGCGTCGCACACGGGCTTGAGCGCTTCGAGCAGGCGCAGCATCGACTCGGTCGAGCGGATGAAGCGGCGCTGCCCGTCGGTGGGCGGCATGTCGCCGAAGCCGCCGGTCTGGTAGAGCACGGGCAGCAGCGTGAAGCCGATGCCGGTCTTTTGCGCGGCGCGCAGCAGCGCCAGGCTCAGCGTGGCGTCGTCGGCGTAGGGCCGGCCATCGACATCGTGGTGCACGTACTGGAACTCGCACACGCTGGTGTAGCCGGCCTCCAGCATCTCGGTGTAGAGCCAGGTCGCGATGGCTTCCATGTGCTGCGGGCCGAGGCGCGCGGCAAAGCGGTACATCAGCGTGCGCCAGCTCCAGAAGCTGTCGTGCTGCTCGGCGCGGTGTTCGGTCAGCCCGGCGAAGGCGCGCTGGAAGGCGTGCGAATGCAGGTTGGGCATGCCGGGAATCAGCGGGCCGTCGACCGAAGGCGTGTCGGCGGGGCGCCGGGCATCGGCCTGCGCCTGCGTGAGCTGGCCGGAGTCGTTCCATGCCAGCAGCACGTTCTTCGACCAGCCCTGGGGCAGCAGCGCATCGGCTGCGAAAAGCGTCTTCGTCATTCGTCAGGCTCCGATCGCGATACGGCCCTGGCGCACCACGGTACGCACCGGCTGCTGGCCGAACCAGTAGGCGAGCTCCGCCGCCTCGCGCACGTTCCACAGCACGAAGTTGGCGGGCATGCCGGCGGCGATGGCGCCGTGCGTGTCCTGCAGGCCCAGCGCGCGCGCGGCGTGCACGGTGACGCCGTCGAGCGCCTCGGGCACGGTCAGGCGAAACAGCGTGCACGCCATGTTCACCATCAGCAGCAGGCTCAGCGCGGGCGAGGTGCCGGGGTTGTGGTCGGTGGACACCGCCATCGGCACGCCCGCGGCGCGCAGCGCGTCGATGGGCGGCAGGTGCGTGTCGCGCAGCGTGTAGTACGCGCCGGGCAGCAGCACGGCGACGGTGCCGGCGCGGCGCATGGCCTCGATGCCGTCCGCGGAGAGGTGTTCGATGTGGTCGCACGAGAGCGCGCCGTAGCGCGCGGCCAGCGCGGCGCCGCCCATGTCCGACAGCTGCTCGGCATGCAGCTTCACCGGCAGGCCCAGCGCCTTCGCGGCCTGGAAGACCTGCTCGGTTTCGGCCAGCGAAAAGGCGATGCGTTCGCAGAACACGTCGACCGCGTCGACCAGGCCTTCGGCCGCGAGCGCGGGCAGCATCTCGTTGCAGACGAGGTCGATGTAGTCGGCCGATCCGTGCGGCCGGTCGGCGTATTCGGGCGGCAACGCATGCGCGCCGAGGAAGGTGGTGCGCACCGTCACGCCGTAGGCCTCGCCCAGGCGGCGCGCCACGCGCAGTTGCTTGCGCTCGTGCGCCAGCGACAGGCCGTAGCCCGACTTGATCTCGATGGCGCACACGCCGTCCGCCAGCAGTTGCTCGAGGCGTGGCGCGGCCTGCGCGAACAGCGTGTCTTCATCGGCCTCGCGCGTGGCGCGCACCGACGAGACGATGCCGCCGCCGGCCTTCGCCACCTCTTCGTAGGTCGCGCCCGCGAGCCGCATCGCGAATTCGTTGGCGCGCTGGCCGCCGTACACGAGGTGCGTGTGGCAGTCGACCAGGCCCGCCGTGGCGAGCGCGCCGCCGCCGTCGTGCGACGCAATGGCAGCGAGGGCGGCGAACTCGGCGGGCAACGCGCCGCGCGGGCCGGCCCAGCGGACCGCGCCCTGGGCGACCGCGACGGCGGCTTCTTCATGCGGCGCGGATGCCAGCCGCAGGCCGGTCCACAGGCCGTCGGCCGAGGGGTAGTTTTTGGCGGGGGTCATCGTGTCTCGCGTCGTGGTTGTCGGGTGTCAGGCCGGCAGGATGCGCACGGCCATCAATCGCGCGCCGGGGCCTTCGGGCGTCGCCTGCCACGCCTGTGCGGCGTCGGCCCAGTGCAGGCCCTCGCCTTCGTCGCATGGCGCATCGTTCAGGCGCCACGCGCCGCGCAGGGCCAGCAGCACGCCGTGCGGTGCGGGCTCGATGGCCGATGCGCCGTCGAGCACCTTCACGTCCGCACGCCACTGGCCGCGCCGCGTCATCACGTTGAAGTCGGTGGTCAGGCCGCCGCGCATCGTGCAGTCGATGGCCTCGTCGCCGCTGAAGGCGAAGGGCTGCAGCGGCACGTCGAGCGCGTGGTCGATGCGCGCGTCCTGCGTGAAGAGCCGCACCCCGTCGCCTTCGAGCAGCGTGATCACGCGGTCGATGCCCGCGAACACCGAGAACGGGCCGGGCGCCGCGATGGTGGCGATGCTGATGCGCCAGCCGAAGCTGTCGAGCGCCGCGCCTTGCGGCCAGCTAATGATTTCCTGCGTGGTGCCGCCGCCGTTTTTCCAGGGCGTGACAGGCAGGGTGGCGCGTGAGAAACGCAGTGCGCTGTTCATCGCATCAACCCGCCCTGGCGCAGCTTCTGCTCGAAGTGCCTGAGCACCAGCGTCATCGTGCCCGTCAGCACGAAGTACACGACGGCGATCGCCAGGTACACCTCCAGCGACCGATAAGACACGCTGATGATCTTCTGCCCCTCGTGCATCACGTCGTGAATGGTCAGCAGCGACACCAGCGCCGAGTTCTTGATGAGCGCGATGAACTCGTTGCCCAGCGGCGGAATCATGCGCACCACCGCCTGCGGCAGCACGATCTGGCGCATCGCGGTGCCGGGCGTCATGCCCAGCGACTGCGCGGCCATGGTCTGCCCCTTGTCGATCGACTGGATCGCGCCGCGCACGATCTCCGACACGTACGCGCCGGAGTACACGCCCAGCCCCAGCACGCCGCACAGGAACGCGGGCAGCAGGATGCCGAAGTGCGGCAGCCCGAAGAACAGGATGAACAGCTGCACCAGCAGCGGCGTGCCGCGAATGGCCGCCACGTACGCGGTGCACACGCCGTAGATCCAGCGCCGCTTCGGGTTCAGCCGGCCGATGCCGACCAGCAGGCCCAGCACGCAGCCGAGGGCGAGCGCGCAGGCGGTGATTTCCACCGTGACGAGCGCGCCGCGCAGCAGGTCGGGCCAGCCCTGCCAGACGGGCGAGAAATCGAGATCCATACCGATGCCGTGCTTTTCTTACTTGGCGCTGGCGCTGAACCACTTCTTGACGATCTGGTCGTAGGTGCCGTCGGCCTTCAGCTTGTCGATGGCGCCGTTCACGGCCTTGGTCAGCTCGGGCGTGTCCTTGCGGATGGCCATGCCGTACTCCTCGGTGGTGATCTGCTCGGGCAGCACCTTCAGGCCGCCGCGCGTGCGCACGTACTGGTAGGCGGCGGGCTTGCCGGTGACGGCGGCGTCGGCGCGGCCGATGTCCACCAGGTTGAACATCTCCTGGTTCTTCTCGACTTCCATCAGCTGGACCTGCGGGTACTTTTCCTTGGTGTACGACACCGACTTGGTGCCCACCTGCACGCTGACCTTCTTGCCGTTGATGTCGGCCGGCGTCTTGATGGCGGTGTTGCCCTCTTTCACCATCACGACCAGGCCGCCCGCGTAGTACGGCACGGTGAAGTCGACGACCTTCTTGCGCTCGTCGGTGATGTAGATGCCCGACACGGCCATGTCGAAGCGCTTCGAGATCAGGCCCGGCACCAGGCCCTTGAAGTCGATGTCGATCCACTCGACCTTGCGGCCCAGTGTCTTGCCGATGGCTTCCACCAGCTCCACGTCGAAGCCGGTGCGCTTGCCGTTCTCCACGAACTCCATGGGCGGGAAGGTGGCGTCGGTGGCCACGCGCAGCGGCTCGCCCTGGGCGTGGGCGCCGGCGGCGAGCCCGAAGAGGCCGGCGAAGGCGAGGCTGGAAAAAGCGGCGGCGACAAGGGTGCGGCGGGTGTTCATGGCAAGGGGGCTTTCGTGGGAATGAAAAGAAAGGGAAGAAAGAAGCAGCGCGCAACTACTGCAGGGCGCGGGAGATGCGGGCCGCCGTGACGACGGTCATGTGGAGCAATGCAGCTTCCATGCCCTCGACGCGCGTGAGCGGCGCCATCAGCGTGATCGCGCCGCGCAGGCGCCGCGCGCTGGCGAGCACCGGCGCGCTCGCGCCCCACACGCCGGCATCGACCTCGCCGTGGGTCACGGCATGGCCGGCTTCGCGGATGGCGTCGAGTTCGGCGGCGCGCTCGGCACGGCGCTCGGGCGTTTCGTCCAGGCCTTCGAGCAGGGCGTCGCGCTGGTCGAGCGGCAGGTGCGCCAGCAGGCACTTGGCGCTGGCGCCGTCGCGCGCGGGCACGCTGCGGCCGCGGTCGAAGGAGCAGCGCAGCGACTGTTCGCTGTCGATCATCTCCAGGCACACGACGCGGTCGTTCACCACCGTGACCAGCGCCACGCTCTCGTGCGTCTGCTGCGCCAGCGCGCGCATGTCGGCGCGCGCGGCCATCACGAGGTCGGAGTTGCCGTCGAAGCCGCTGGCCAGCTGCACGCTCACCGGGCCCGGCGAGTAGCGCCCGTCGGACTCCATCACGAAGCCCCAGCGCCGCAGCGTGGCGACCTGGCGGTACAGCGTGCTCTGCGACAGGCCGGTGGCCTGCACCAGCTCGGCCGCCGTCATGGCCGACTTGCTCTGCGCCAGCACCGACAGCACGAAGAGCGCGCGGTCGTTGGCGGGCGTGTCGGTCGGGAGGGTCATGGCGGGCAATCTCGGGTCGGAGTGGAACCGGCGTGCAGTATCTTGCTCGCCGTTCTCACTTCCAAGCCCCTATTCCCAGCGAGTGGGAATGGGCCCGGTTTTTCTTTCTACCTTCTTCTTAGCGTCTTAACGTCTTAGCGTCTCAGCTTCTTGGCTGCCGGTGCCGTCACTTCACCATCGGCAGCTTCAGCCCCTTGGCCTTGGCCGTAGCCACCGCGATGTCGTAGCCCGCGTCGGCATGGCGCATGACGCCGGTGGCCGGGTCGTTCCAGAGCACGCGCTCGATGCGCTTGGCCGCCGCGTCGGTGCCGTCGCACACGATCACCACGCCCGAGTGCTGCGAATAGCCCATGCCCACGCCGCCGCCGTGGTGCAGGCTGACCCAGGTGGCACCGCCCGCGGTGTTGAGCAGCGCGTTGAGCAGCGGCCAGTCGCTCACGGCGTCGGTGCCGTCCTTCATGGCCTCGGTCTCGCGGTTGGGGCTGGCCACGGAGCCGGTGTCCAGGTGGTCGCGGCCGATGACGATGGGCGCCTTGAGCTCGCCGTTCTTCACCATCTCGTTGAAGGCCAGGCCCGCGATGTGGCGCTCGCCCAGGCCCAGCCAGCAGATGCGCGCCGGCAGGCCCTGGAAGGCGATGCGCTCGCGCGCCATGTCGAGCCAGCGGTGGGTGTGCGTGTTCTCGGGGAACAGCTCCTTGATCTTGGCGTCGGTCTTGTAGATGTCTTCCGGGTCGCCCGACAGCGCCACCCAGCGGAACGGGCCCTTGCCCTCGCAGAACAGCGGGCGGATGTAGGCGGGCACGAAGCCGGGGAAGTCGAAGGCGTTCTTCACGCCCTCGTCGAAGGCCACCTGGCGGATGTTGTTGCCGTAGTCGACCGTGGGGATGCCCATGGCCTGGAAGTCGAGCATGGCCTGCACGTGCACGGCGCACGACTGCGCGGCGGCCTTCTTCAGCGCGTCGTGCTGCGACGGGTCTTTCATGGCGGCCTGCCATTGCGCAACGCTCCAGCCCGAGGGCAGGTAGCCGTTGATGAGGTCGTGCGCGGAGGTCTGGTCGGTCACCAGATCAGGCTTGTGGCCACCGGCCTTCGCGCGCTTCACCAGCTCGGGAAGGATGTCCGCCGCGTTGCCCAGCAGCGCGATCGACACGGCTTCCTTCGCGTCGGTGTGCTGCTTGATGAGCTCGAAGGCGTGGTCGATGTCGCGCGCCTGCTTGTCGACGTAGCGCGTGCGCAGGCGGAAGTCGATGCTGCTCTGCTGGCATTCGATGTTGAGCGACACCGCGCCCGCCAGCGTGGCCGCCAGCGGCTGCGCGCCGCCCATGCCGCCGAGGCCGGCCGTCAGGATCCACTTGCCCGCGAGGCTGTTGCCGTAGTGCTGGCGGCCGGCTTCGACGAAGGTCTCGAAGGTGCCCTGCACGATGCCCTGGCTGCCGATGTAGATCCAGCTGCCCGCCGTCATCTGGCCGTACATGAACAGGCCCTGGCGGTCGAGCTCGTTGAAGTGCTCCCAGTTGGCCCACTTGGGCACGAGGTTGGAGTTGGCCAGCAGCACGCGCGGCGCGTTCTCGTGCGTCTTGAACACGCCCACCGGCTTGCCCGATTGAATGAGCAGCGTCTCGTCGTCGTTCAGCTCCTTCAGCGACGCCAGGATCTGGTCGTAGCAGGCCCAGTTGCGCGCGGCGCGGCCGATGCCGCCGTACACCACCAGGTCTTGCGGGCGCTCGGCCACCTCGGCGTCGAGGTTGTTCTGCAGCATGCGGAACGGGGCCTCGGTGAGCCAGCTCTTGCAGTTGAGCTCGCTGCCGCGCGGGGCGCGGATCACGCGCGTGGGGTCGTGGCGCGGGTCGGCGGCGGCAGCCGCATCGGCGGGGTTCAGGGCGAATTTTTCGGGAGCGTTCATGGCTGGGTTCTCCTTGTCGGTAATCGGTGATCGGTGGATCGGTAGCGGGGGATTGCTTAAGCGCGGCTGGGCAGGATGTCGAGCAGCGCGGCAGGCAGCTCGGCCTTCAGTGCCCACTGGCGCATGGCTTCGATGTCGGGCGCGAGGTAGCGGTCGCGTTCGAGAAAGGCGACCTTCTGGCGGATGTTGCTGAACTCGGCCTCCACCAGCGGCGAGCTCTTGAGCCCGCGCTTCAGCTCGATGCCCTGGGCGGCGGCCATCGCCTCGATGCCGACCACCACCGCGGTGTTGTTGACCATGTCGCCCAGGCGGCGGCCCGCGAAGGTGGCCATCGACACATGGTCTTCCTGGTTGGCCGACGTGGGCAGGCTGTCGACGCTGGCGGGGTGCGCGAGCGACTTGTTCTCGGACGCGAGCGCGGCCGCCGTGACCTGCGCGATCATGAAGCCGGAGTTCAGCCCGCCGTCGCGCACCAGGAACGGCGGCAGGCCCGACAGGCCCGTGTCCAGCAGCAGCGCGATGCGGCGCTCGGCGATGGCGCCCACCTCGCTGATGGCCAGCGCGATGATGTCGGCCGCGAAGGCGACGGGCTCGGCGTGGAAGTTGCCGCCCGAGATCACCTCGCCGGTGTCGACGAACACCAGCGGGTTGTCCGAAGCGGCGTTGGCCTCGATGACCAGCACCCGCGCGGCATGCGCGAGGTTGTCGAGGCAGGCGCCCATCACCTGCGGAATGCAGCGCACCGAGTACGGGTCTTGCACGCGGCCGCAGTCGGCGTGCGAAGGCACGATCTCGCTGCCGTCGAGCAGCGTGCGCACGGCACCCGCCACGGCGATCTGCCCGAGCTGCCCGCGCGCGGCGTGGATGCGGGCGTCGAAGGGCTTGATCGAGCCCTGGATGGCTTCGAGCGACAGCGCGCCCGACATCAGCGAAGAAGCGAACACGTCCTCCGCGCCGAACAGGCCGTGCAGCGCGAGCGCGGTCGACACCTGCGTGCCGTTGAGCAGCGCCAGCCCTTCCTTGGGGCCGAGCACGAAGGGCTCGAGGCCGATGCTGCGCATCGCTTCGGCGCCGCCGACCACCGTGCCGTCGGCCAGCGTCGCTTCGCCTTCGCCGATCAGCACGCAGGCCATGTGCGCGAGCGGCGCCAGGTCGCCCGAGGCGCCCACCGAGCCCTTGCACGGAATGCTGGGCACCACGCCCGCGTTGAACAGCGCCAGCAGCGCATCGACCAGCGCGGGCCGCACGCCCGAGTGGCCGCGCGCCAGGCTCACGGCCTTGGTGGCGAGCACCATGCGCACCACCGGCGCGGCCAGCGGCTCGCCCGTGCCCACGCTGTGCGACAGCACGAGGTTGCGCTGCAGCTCGGCCAGGTGGTCGTTGCCGATGCGCGTGCTCGCGAGCTTGCCGAAGCCGGTGTTGATGCCGTAGACGACCTGGTCGTTCTCCACGATGTGGCGCACGGCGGCCTCGGCGCGCAGCATGCCGTCGCGCACCGAAGGGTCGAGCGACAGCTGCACGCCGCCGGCCTGGATGCGTCGCAGCATCGCCAGGTCGACGTGGCCGGGCGTCAGCGTGAGGAGAGTGCGGGAGGCTTCTGGGGAAGTGGTGTGTGTGCTTGGCATGTGAACCTGTCTATACAAGTAGGGGCGAGAGAAAACAATGCGTCTTCGTGGACAAGAAATCAACCGAAGGTCGGGTTGCCGTCGGCTTTGAAACGGCTGCCCAGGCTGTAGCGCGAGGCCGGGTGCAGGCAGCGCACCCAGGTGACGGGCGTGTTGCGGCTCCAGGTGCGGCGCGTGAGCAGCAGGCAGGGGGCGGTGGGTTCCATGGCGAGGCGCTCGGCCTGCTCGGCGGTGGGCAGCACGGCGTCGACCACGTGTTCGATCTGGTCGAAGGGCACGTTGCGCACCAGGTACTCGCTGGGCGGCATGGCGACGAAGTCCTGCTCGAGGTAGTCGGGCACCACCTGCGGGTTGACGTAGCGCTCTTCGAGCTGCACGGGCGTGCCGTTTTCCAGGTGCAGGCACACGCTGTGGAACACCGAGGCGCCGGCGCGCAGGTCGAGCCAGGCGGCCACGTCGGGCGAGGCGGCGATGCGCTCCACTTCGATCATGTCGCAGCGGTAGTCGTGCCCGCGCTGGCGGATTTCGCTGGCGATGTTGGCGATCTGCAGCAGCGTGGACTGCGGCTTGTTCTCGGCCACGAAGCTGCCCACGCCGGCCACGCGCACGATGCGGCCCTGCTCCACCAGCTCGCGCAGCGCGCGGTTCACCGTCATGCGCGCCATGCCGAACTGGGCGACCAGCTCGTGCTCCGACGGCAGGCGGTGCCCGGGCGGCCAGGTGCCGTCCTGGATCTTGCGGGAGATGTGGTCCTTGACTTGCGCGTAGAGGGCCAGGGTGGGCAGGTCGCGTTTCATCGTGCTTTCAGTGCTCCGCCGCCGCCATCGACTCGGCGCGAATCTCTTCCGTGAGCCGCGCCTTGATGTCCATGAACTCGGGCGAGGTCTTGATGGTGTAGCTGCGCGGGTGCGGAAAGTCGACCGCGATCTCGGTCTTGATGCGGCCCGGCCGCGCGCTGAACACCGCCACGCGGTTGGCCATGAAGATGGCCTCGTCGATGTCGTGCGTGACGAACAGCACCGTTTTCTGGGCCGACTCCCAGATGCCCAGCAGCAGCTCCTGCATCAGCACGCGGGTCTGGTTGTCGAGCGCGCCGAAGGGCTCGTCGAGCAGCAGCATCTTGGGGTCGTTGGCCAGCGCGCGGGCGATGGCCGTGCGCTGCTGCATGCCGCCCGAAAGCTGCTTGGGAAAGTGGTTCTCGAAGCCGCGCAGGCCCACCTTGGCGATGAAGAACTCGCTGCGGGCCTTCTGGTCGGCCTCGCTCATGCCGCGCTCGCGCAGGCCGAAGCGGATGTTCTGCGCCACCGTGAGCCACGGGAACAGCGTGTAGCTCTGGAACACCACGCCGCGGTCGGCGCCGGGGCCCTCGATGCGCTGGCCGTCGAGCAGCACCTGGCCGGTGGTCGGAAAGTCGAGCCCCGCCACGATGCGCAACAGCGTCGACTTGCCGCAGCCCGAAGGGCCGAGGATGGTGACGAAGTCGTTCTCCTTCACCTCGAAGTCGATGGGCTGCAGCGCCTGCGTGCGCTGGCCCTTGGCGCCGGTGAAGACGCGCGAGACGCCCTGGATGGAAAGCTGGTTTTGCGTCGTCATCAAAGTGCGGCCCATGCAAAGAGGCGGCGGTTGAGCGCCTTGAAAGCGAAGTCGGACAAAAGGCCGATGACACCGATCACGATGATGCCGAAGATGATCTGCCCGGTGTTCAGCAGCGCCTGGCTGTCGGTGATCATGTGGCCGATGCCCGAGGACGAGCCGATGAGCTCGGCCACGATCACGTAGGTCCAGGCCCAGCCCAGCACCAGGCGCAGCGTTTCGGCGATGCCCGGCGCCGCGCCCGGAATGAGCACCCGCGCCACGATGCCGCGGCTGTTGGCGCCCAGCGTGTAGGCGGCCTCGACCAGGTCGCGGCGCGCGCCGCCCACGGTGACGGCCACCATCAGCACGATCTGGAAGAACGAGCCGATGAAGATCACCAGCAGCTTCTGCATCTCGCCCAGGCCCGCCCACAGGATGAGCAGCGGAATGAAGGCCGAGGCCGGCAGGTAGCGGCAGAACGAGACGAAGGGCTCGAAGAAGGCCTCCACCGTCTTCCACGTGCCCATGGCGATGCCCAGCGGCACCGCGAACACTGCGGCCAGCAGGAAGCCGCCGAACACGCGCCACACAGTCATGCCGATGTCGCCCAGGAAGCCGTACTCGGTGAAGAGCAGCCAGCCCTCCTTCACCATGGTCGGCGGGCTCGCGAGGAAGGTCGGCGGCACGAAGCCGCCGAGCGTGGCGGCCGCCCACACCAGCACGAAGACCACGAAGAACGCGAGCCCCAGCAGCACGCGCGCACGCGTGCCGATGGGCTCCAGCGGCGCCAGGCCGCGCCGGCGCACGGGCTGCGCCAATGGCGCAGCCTGTGCCGGCGCTACCGCCACCGCGCGCACCGCGTTCGATGCCTGCGTCATCTCTGCCATGGCCTTACTTGACGAAGCTCGCGTCGAAGGTCACCGAAAGGTCCTCGGGTGCCTTGCGGATCACGCCGGCTTCCAGAAGGATGGGGGTGGCCTCCTTCATGAAGCTGGTGAGCTCGCCCGAGAAGAACTTCTGGTTGGCCGCCTTGTCCTGCCAGCGCAGGAAGGCCGACGACTTGGCGAACTGCTCGCCGCTCTGCTTCACGGCGGAGCCCATGAGCTCGTTCGACTTCTCGGGCTCGGCCTTGATCATGTCGAGCGCGTCGAAGTACGACTTGGTGAGCGCGGCGGCGGCCTTGGCGTTGGCCTTGAGCCAGGTGGGCGCGCAGCCGACGGTGTCCATCACCATGGGGTAGTCGAGCGTGGTGGCCAGGATCTTGCCGGCCGCGGGGTTGGCGCGCACGGTCGACAGGTACGGCTCATAGGTCATGGCGGCGTCGTTCTGGCCGGCCACGAAGGCCTGGGCCGAGGCCTGCGGCGACAGCGTGGTGGTCTTCACGTCCTTCAGCGTCATGCCGTTCTTGCTGAGCATCCAGGCCAGCCCGAAATAGGGGGCGGTGCCGGGCGCGTCCACGCCGATGGTCTTGCCCTTGAGGTCGGAGAACTTGGCCACGTCGCCGCGCACCGCGAGGCCGTCGGCGCCGTAGGACTTGTCCATCTGGAAGATCTGCACGATGGGCACGCCGTTGGCGTTCCAGGCCACGTGCGTTTCCACCGTGGTGGCCGCGCACTGGATGGCGCCGGAGGCCAGCGCCAGGTGGCGGTCCTTCTGCGGGATCATCTTGAGTTCGACGTCGAGCCCGTTCTTCTTGAAGATGCCGGCCTTGTCGGCCAGCGAGAGCGGCGCGAAGCCGGTCCAGCCGGACATGCCGAGCGCGATCTTCGTTTCCTGGGCGGCGGCCGTTTGGGCCATGCCCGCTGCACATGCACCTGCTGCCAGCAGCGAAGCGACTTTCACAACTACCGTCGTCTTGACCATGGGTACTCCTGGTTCCGTTTCTTGAGAGATGGCTCGGCGATGCGCCCGGGGCCGGGCTGCACGCGCCTCGCATTGTTGCCAAGCGCCCCAGCTTGTATATACAGGATAACCCGAAAGGTCTTTTTTGGTGCATCGCTGAGGGAAATGCACCGGTTTGCTGTCTAGACAAGAAAGGCTGCGGGACGGGGGTGACCATCGCAAACCTCGTGCCACAGTCATTTCCGTGCTGCTGGGGGACAATCGGCGGCCCCCGCCTTCACCGCCCTTTCGCCATTCGGCCTCCTGGCCTTCCCCACGTTGCCTGTGTCCTCTCTCGCTCCCCGCCCCATCGACGCCTCCGGCAGCAGCGCTCCCGCCGACATCCTCCACGAGGTCTTCGGCTATTCGCAGTTCCGCGGGGCCCAGCAGGACATCGTCGACCACGTGGTGGGCGGCGGCGACGCGCTGGTGCTGATGCCCACGGGCGGCGGCAAGTCGCTGTGCTACCAGATCCCGGCCATCGCGCGGCAGCGCGCGGGGCGCGGCGTGTCGATCGTGGTGTCGCCGCTGATCGCGCTGATGCACGACCAGGTGGGCGCGCTGCACGAGGCCGGCGTGAACGCGGCCTTTCTGAATTCCACGCTCGACTGGGAACAGACGCAGGACGTGGAGCGCCGCATGCTGCGCGGCGAGATCACGCTCCTGTACGCGGCGCCCGAGCGCGTGAACACACCGCGCTTTCTGTCGCAGCTCGATTCGCTGAAGGAGCGCGGCAAGCTCTCGCTCTTCGCCATCGACGAGGCCCATTGCGTGAGCCAGTGGGGCCACGACTTTCGTCCTGAGTACCGCGCGCTCACGGTGCTGCACGAGCGTTACGCGGGCGTGCCGCGCATCGCGCTCACGGCCACGGCCGACGCGCTCACACGCGCCGACATCGTCGAACGGCTGCAGCTCGAGGAGGCGCGCCAGTTCGTCTCCAGCTTCGACCGGCCGAACATCCGCTACACCATCGTCGAAAAGAAAGACGCCACCACGCAGCTGCTGCGCTTCATCGAGCGCGAGCACGAGGGCGACGCGGGCGTGGTGTATTGCCAGTCGCGCAAGCGGGTGGAAGACCTGGCGAGCACGCTGCGCGACGCGGGCGTGAACGCGCTGCCGTACCACGCGGGCCTGGACGCCGCGGTGCGCCAGAAGCACCAGGACCGCTTCCTGCGCGAGGAAGGCATCGTGATGGTCGCGACCATCGCTTTCGGCATGGGCATCGACAAGCCCGACGTGCGCTTTGTCGGCCACCTGGACATGCCCAAGAACATCGAGGGCTATTACCAGGAAACCGGCCGCGCCGGCCGCGACGGCGGCCCCGCCGACGCCTGGATGGCCTACGGCCTGAACGACGTGGTGAACCAGCGCCGCATGATCGACGAGAGCCCGGCCGGCGAAGAATTCAAGCAGGTGATGCGCGGCAAGCTCGACGCCCTGCTCTCGCTGGCCGAGGCCAGCGACTGCCGGCGCGTGCGGCTGCTGGGCTACTTCGGCGAGCAGAGCACGCCCTGCGGCAACTGCGACAACTGCCTGAACCCGCCGCAGGTGTGGGACGGCACCGACGCCGCGCGCAAGCTGCTGAGCACCATCTACCGCGTGCAGCAGCTGAGCGGCATCAGCTTCGGCGCGGGGCACATCATGGACATCCTGCGCGGCAAGTCGACCGAGAAGGTGAAGCAGTTCGGCCACGAGCGCGTGAGCACCTTCGGCATTGGCGCGGAGTTCAGCGAGGTGGCGCTGCGCGGCGTGCTGCGTCAGCTGATCGCCACCGGCGCGCTGGCGGTGGACGCGGAAGCGTTCAACACGCTGAAGCTCACCGAGGGCTCGCGCGCGGTGCTCAAGGGCGAGGCCGTGGTGTCGCTGCGCGAGTCGGTCTCGTCGCCAGCGGACCGCAAGCCCCGGCGCGAGAAGGTGGCCAAGGGCGCGCCGTCGCCGGCCGCCGCCTCGCTGGACGACACCGGCAAGAAGCGCTTCGAGGCGCTGAAGGCGTGGCGCGCCGAAGTGGCCAAGGAGCACAACCTGCCGGCCTACGTGATCTTTCACGACGCCACGCTGGCCGCCATTGCCGAGCGCGCGCCGGCGACGCTCGAAGACCTGCAGGGCATCAGCGGCATCGGCACCAAGAAGCTGGAGGCCTACGGGTCCGAAGTGCTGCGGGTGTGCGAGGCTTTCTGAGCCGAAGGCCCGGCTCACCTGCGAGCCTGCTCACCTGCGAGCCTGCGGCTCAGTTCGACGCCGGCAGCACGACCGGCACCGGCCGCGTGAGCAGGTCGACGTACAGGTCGAAGAAGCGCGCGTTGTCGAACCTCTGCACCACCGTCATCTTCTGCAGCGTGGGGCCGGCCGGCTGCGCGCTGTAGCCGATGGAGCGGCCGTTGTCGGGCGCGCCGGGCTTGGCGACCACATCGACGTAGCGCTGCGCGGTCTGCGTGGCGTAGCTCGGGTCGATGAGGTAGGCGAGCGTCAGCGTGTCCCAGATGTTCTGCGTGTAGCTGGCGTTGGTCTCGAAGCCGTTCTTGCCGTCGAAGCCGTAGCCGTTGAGCTTCTGGAACACGTCGGTCACGGCCGTGGGCTTGGCCGGGTGGGCGATGCGGTCGTACACCGGCTTGGTGAGGAACACGGTGTCGGTCACGTCCAGCGGCACCACCACCTGCGGGATGGGCAGGCGCACCACGAACTGCGCGGCGTCGGGGTCGAACCACCAGTTGAACTCGGCCGCCTTGGTGGTGTTGCCCGGCACGTCGACGGCGCCGCCCATGTAGATGATCTTCCTGATGAGCGGGACGATCTCGGGGTTCTGCTTCACGGCCAGCGCGATGTTGGTGAGCGGGCCGATGGCCAGGATGGTCACCTCGCCGGGGTTGGCCTTCACGGTGTCGACGATGAAGTCGACCGCGCTCTTGCGCTGCACCACGGTGTGCCTGGCGAAGCCGTCGGGCGAAGGCTTCAGGTCGGCGTCGGTCTTGGGCTCGGGGCCGCCCCAGGCGCCCAGGTAGCCGTCGCCACCCGCGCCGGCGGCCATCTCGGCGTCGACGTCGGCCAGCGTGTGGTTGAGCGCGTAGTTCGCTCCCACGTACACGCCGATGCGGTCGCCCACGCCCAGCCGCTCCACCGACATCAGCGCGTCGGCCACGCCCTGCCGGAGCCACTGGTTGCCCGAGACCACGCTGATGCCCATGACCTGCACCTTGCCGTCGGCCTGCAGCTGCGCGGCCATGACGCCGAGCTGGCCGTCGTCGCTCATGGTGTTGTAGTCGCTGTCGATGATGATCTTCTGGGCCGTGCCGCCCGAGGAGCCGGGCTGTCCGCCGAAGCCCGGGCCGAGGCCGATGCCTCCGGCCCCTGCGCCTCCCCCGTTGCCGCCACCGCCACAACCCGCCAGCACCGTGCTGACGACGACCAAGGTCGCCACAAGCCATTTGCGCATCTGCTTCTCCTGGAGCTAAGAGTTAGGTTCTCAGTGCTGCTTCACTCGACAGCAATGAAATACAAACGTTTGCGCAAACCTTTGCGCAAACGTTTCACAAACTCTACGGCGCTTGCCACGGGGGTGGCAAGCGCCGTGGCCTAGGGGTTTTCCGCGGGACGCCGCCTGCCGCCCCGGGGAAAGCGCGGGAGGGGTTCGAGGGCTTCAGCCCGGGTTCGACAGGGTGTCGATCAGGCGGTTCTCGCGCAGCGGCGAGCGGTCGAGCAGGTAGGGCTGTTCGGCCTGGGGCGCCGGCTGCGACTTGTTGAGCGCCGCGTCGGCCAGGGTCTTGGTCGAGCTGGGCGCCGGGCACGCGCCCGCGCTGCGCAGGTTGAGCGCGGCGGCAAGGCGGGCCTCGGCGGGGTCGCCCAGCTCGTGGCCGAAGTCGTCGGCCACGGTGCAGTTGGCGTCGGGTGCGAAGCCGTCGCTGTAGTCGCCGTAGCCCTGCTGGTTGGCGCCCTTGAACTGGATCGCGAAGTAGGTGGTGCCGCAGTTGTCCTGCGGAATGAAGCCGTAGGGCTTGCCGCAGGTGGTGCCGCCCACCAGGTTGACCGCCACGCCCACGCCGCGCAGGCTGTTGATGACCGACTCGCTGGCCGAGCAGGTGTCGGGGCCGGTAAGCACCGTCACGCGCGACAGGCCGAGCGTGGGCAGCGGCTGGCCGCTGTTGCTGGTGCCGAGAAAGGGCGTGAGGGTTTGCGCCGCCGTCTGGCGGAACGGGTTCTTGTCGTTGTAGACCAGTTGCTCGAAGGTCTTGCCGGCCGTGACCCCGGGCGACGAGATCATGTACGCCAGCCGGCTCGCGATGGCGAGCTGGCCGCCGCCGTTGTAGCGCATGTCGAGCACCAGGTCCTTGATGGCGGCGCCCTTGAAGGTGTTGACCGCGCTGATGAGCAAGGGCTCCGAGGTCGTGATGTGGTCGTTGAACAGCAGGTAGCCCACGTTGGCGCCGGCCGGGTCGATGACCTTCACGTTCTGCACCGGCGTGCTGGTGACCTTATCTGCGGTGAGTACCACCGTCGACTGCGTGCCGTTCATGTCGAAGGTGAAGGTGTGCGATTCGCCCCGGGCCTTCGGCGAAAGGGCGCCGTTGATCACGTTCACGTTGGCGGTGCCCGTGGCGCTGACGACGTTCACGCCGTCGATGGTGAGGATCTTCGCGCCGCGCTGGATGCCGGCCTTGGCGGCGGGCGAGGTTGGCCCGGGCTCGACCAGCGCGATGCGGATGTCGCGCGGCGGCGAGCTGCGCACCGACGCCGTCTCCATGCCGTAGCCCGCCGACACGCCGCCCAGGTTGAGCTGGCGGTACACCTCGGTGTCGTAGGTGAAGTGGAAGCGGTCCTTGGCGCGGCCCGAGCTGGTGGTGGCCGGCGTCTTCAGCACGTTGAACCAGGCCACCGGGGTGGCGTAGTCGGCCGCCTTCAGGGCGGCGGGCACTTCGCTGTACCAGAGGTAGGTTTCGTCGATCCAGCCGCGCACCCAGCTCTTTTCGGTGTCGAGCGAGCCGGCGGTGTCGGGGTAGGCGCGGTTGGTGGCGGGGTTGATGCCGGTGCGCGGCGCGGCGCACTGGGCGGCCACGGTGGCCGACGCCACGATGCCGGAGCCGCCTGTGTTGTTGTCGCCCGCGGCGGGCGGCGGGGTCACGCCGGGGAGCAGGCCGATCGGCAAGCCGCCGCCGCCGCCGCCTCCCCCACCGCCCCCGCAGCCCGCCAGCAGGCAGGTCGCGGCGAGCGCGGCGAAAGCTGCGCCCGAGGCCCAGGCACCCGCACGCGGCAACCGCCGCGCGTCGATCTTGCGAAAACCCATGTGCTCCTCCTGATGTCCACGGTGGCGGACGGATGTTTCGCAGCGTGCAACGGCCTTGCCCGCGCTGCGCTCCCCCGGGCATCCCGCCCGGCGCTGTGCTCTTCTTCTCTTGTGCTCTGCGGCTACTGCACGAAGCCCATGCCGCGCGACTCGCGCACTTCGGGCTTGATGCGGTGCTCGGCCTCGAGCTGGTCCATGAACTCGGCGGCCGAGAACTCGGTGGCCAGGATATCGGTCTGCCGCTTCACGGCCGCGAAATCCCCCGGGCACAGCTGGGTCAGCTGCGCGAGCCGGGTGCGCAGCGCGCCGGCCATCAGCGCCGCGTCGCCAGCCAGCGCCTCGGTGACGAACATGTGCTCACGCTGCGCCGCGGTGAGCGGCATGAACTTGATCTTGAAGGTGAAGCGCCTGAGCGCCGCCTGGTCGAGCCGGTCGAGCAGGTTGGTGGTGCACACGAAGATGCCGTTGAAGCGCTCCATGCCCTGCAGCATCTCGTTGACCTCGGTGACCTCGTAGGTGCGCTGCGCGCCGCGCCGGTCCTGAAGGAAGCTGTCGGCCTCGTCGAGCAGCAGCACCGCCTTTTCGCTCTCGGCCTCGCGGAACATGGCGGCCATGTTCTGCTCGGTCTCGCCCACGTACTTGCTCATGAGGTCGCTGGCCTGCTTGACGATGAGCGGGCGGCCGATGGCCTTGGCGATGTGCTCGGCCAGCGCCGTCTTGCCGGTGCCGGGCGCGCCGTAGAAGCACAGCGTGCCGTGGCCACGCGCTTTCAGCGCCTCCACGATGCGCGGGAGCTCGAAGCGGGTCTCCACGTTGAGCATGTCGAGGTCGTAGGTTGTCACGCTGCGGCGCTCGCCGCGGCCGGTGTCCAGCGTGCCGAGCGCCAGGTCGGCGTTGCGCAGCTGGCGTTCGATGAGGGCCTCGACAGATGCATCGTCGGTGCGCGCCAGTCCCGCGAATCGCACCGCGGTGCGGATCTGCGCGGGCGTGAGGCCCTTGCGCTCGGCCAGCTTGGCGGTGAAGGCCTCGGACACGACCACGCCTTCGAGCGTCTTCTTCACGAGCTGCTCGCGCGCACCGGGCGGCGGCGACTTCAGCTCCAGGTGGTACGCAAAGCGGCGGCGAAAGGCCGGGTCGATCTGCTCGATGCGGTTGGTGACCCACAGCGTGGGCACGGGGTTGGCCTCGAGGATCTGGTTGACCCAGGCCTTGCCGCTCACGCTGCCGCTGGTGGGCGCGGGAATCTGCTCGGCGCGCGCCATGAACTGCGCGGCCTCGGTGCTGATGGGCGGGAACACGTCCTCGACCTCGTCGAACAGCAACGCAGCCTGCGCGCTGCCCTTGAGGAACACCTGCGCGATCTGCAGCGAGCGGTAGCGGTCGCGCCCGCTCAAAGAATTGCCGTCGCGGTCGGCGTACTCGACCTCGAAGAGTTCCAGCCCCGCGGCCTGCGCCACGACCTTCGCCAGCTCGGTCTTGCCGGTGCCCGGCGGGCCGTACAGCAGCACGTTGACGCCCGGCTCCTTGCGCGCGACCGCCGCGCGCAGCAAGGTGACGAGCATCTGCGCGTCTTCCTGCACGAACGAGAAGTCGTGCGGCGTGAGCGCGCTCTTGGCCGAGGGCCGCGTGAACACGGCCATCAGCTCGTTGTGGTCGCGGTACTCGCGCATGAGCACGGGCGGCAGCTTCTCGCTGACCTTCATGAGGTCGGCGAGGTCGGTGATGTTGTGCTCGGAGATGAGGTTCTCGACCAGGCCGATGCGCTCCAGCCGAGAGCCCGCGCGCAGCGCCTCGCCCACTTCGCTCGCGTTCACGCCGGCGATGTCGGCGATGGCCGCGTAGGCCTCGGGCGCGTTGTTGACCTTGAACTCGACCAGCAGCGAACGCAGGTCGCGCTGGTAGCGCGCGAGCGTGCCGTACAGGAGCAACGCGCGCTCGGCCTTGTTCAGTTGCAGCAGGCCGGCGAGGGCCTCGATGTTCTTCTCGACCAGCGTCGACTGCTTGCGCAATGCATGCGTGAGCCAGTCGCGCGTGACGGCCAGCACCGAGAGCAGATCCTTCGGCTGGTCCTTGGCGTATTCGTCGAGGTAGAAGAAGAGCGTGCCCTCCTCATACGGGCCGCGCCACACGCCGTGACGCTCCAGCAGCGTGCGGCCGTCGAAGTTCTCGACGCCCTTCCATGCTTCGTTGCCGGCGCACCGCCGTCCGAGAAACTCGCGCAGCCGCTGCAGCACCGCCGCGGGCCACACCAGGTGCCGGCCGGTGAGAGAGAGCAGGCCGTTGATGTCGCGCCGCACATTGAAGCGCGGCCCCTGCTTGGCCGCGAGCGTGAGCACGAAGTGCGAGCACATGAGCTCCAGCACCGGTGCTTCCTTGAGGCCGGGCGACGGCAATGCCTGCCCGCGTACCGCAGCAGCCACCACATCGACACCCGCACGCTTGGCCATCAGGCAACCTCCAACGAGGAAAATCTCGGAGAGACCATAACGCAGACTTTTGGCTTCGGGAAGACTCGCAAACGGTAAAAACCCTGATGGTGCGATTCCAGCCACAATGCGCGCCATGGTCGGAATCGATGAAATACAGCGCGCCGCGGCGCGCCTGCAAGGTCAGGTGCTCAACACGCCGTGCGTGGAATCGCGCACCCTGTCGGAGATCGTCGGAGCCCAGGTGTTCCTGAAATTCGAGAACCTGCAGTTCACATCCTCGTTCAAGGAACGGGGTGCGTGCAACAAGCTGGTCGATCTTTCCGAGAACGGTACACGCGGAGTGATCGCCATGTCTGCGGGCAACCATGCGCAGGGTGTGGCCTATCACGCGCAACGCCTCGGCCTGCGCGCGCTGATCGTCATGCCGCGCTTCACGCCCGGCGTGAAGATCGAACGCACGAGGGGCTTCGGCGCCGAGGTGGTGCTGCACGGCGACTCGCTCGATGCCGCACGCGCGCACGCCCTGGAGCTTGCGCAGCGCGAGGGCCTGACCTTCGTGCATCCGTACGACGACGAAGCCATCATCGCGGGCCAGGGCACGGTGGCGCTGGAAATGCTCGACGCGGTGCCCGACCTCGACACGCTGGTGGTGGCGGTCGGCGGCGGCGGGCTCATCGCGGGCATGGCGGTGGCGGCGCGCGAGCGCAGGCCCGACATCGAGATCGTCGGCGTGCAGACCACGCGCTTCCCGGCCATGGTGAACGCTGTGAAGGGCACGCACCACGTGCAGGGCAAGAGCACGATCGCCGAAGGCATCGCGGTCGGAACGCCCGGCGTGCTGACGCAGGCCATCATCGCGAGCAAGGTCGACGACCTGCTGCTGGTGGACGAAGGCGACATCGAGCAAGGCGTGCTGATGCTGCTCGAAATCGAGAAGACGCTGGTCGAGGGCGCCGGCGCGGCCGGGCTCGCGGCGCTGATACGGCACCCGGAACGCTTCAAAGGCAAGCGCGTGGGGCTGGTGCTGTCGGGCGGCAACATCGATCCGCTGCTGCTCGCGGCCATCATCGAGCGCGGCATGGTGCGCGCCGGCCGTCTGGCCCGGGTGCGCGTGAGTGCGCGCGACGTGCCGGGCTCGCTGGCCCAGATCACCGCGACCGTGGCCGAAGCAGGCGCTAACGTCGACGAGGTGCACCACCAGCGCGCCTTCACCATGCTGGCGGCGCAGAACGTCGACATCGAGCTGGTGCTGCAGACCCGCGGACGGGCGCACCTGGCCAGCGTGCTGGTCGCGCTGAAGGATGCGGGCTTCGAGGCGGAGGAGCAGCACTGAGCTGCGAGCACCGGCATGCATGGGTAGCGGGCTAACCCGATCGGGGGGCTCGCAACCCCCTAGACCGGTCGGAGGCTACCCGCCGGTAAAATGGCCCGAGTCTGTCAATTTGTGTATTCGAGGTACTTCCCGATGTCCAACCCCACACCCGTCGAACCGAGCCACGGCGCTGCCGTCGAAAAAGACGCCGTCGAGTCGGTCGTTCACCTGATGCCCATCGTGCTGCCCCTGGCGGGTGGCGTGCTGATGCTGCTGCTGGCATCCATCGCGGTCTACATGGCCTGACGCTGACAGGCATTGGCGACCTTGTCCGCGGGCAGTGCAGCCCGCGTTGACGCAGTCTCCCCAAGGCGAAACGTTTTCTCAAACGGACCTCCATGCCGCCGCAGGCATGGCGCCCCGTTCGGAAAGACGATTTTTCAACTTAGGAGTTTTTCCGATGAACGCACCCACGATGCAGGGCCTCACCATTCAGGCGCCCTCATACGTCAAGAACGCGAAACTGATCGCCTGGGTGGCCGACATGGCCGCACTGTGCAAGCCTGAAGCCATTCACTGGTGCGACGGCAGCAAGGAAGAATACGACCGCCTCTGCCAGCAGCTGGTGGACGCCGGAACGTTCAAGAAGCTCAACCCGGCCAAGCGCCCCAACTCGTTCCTGGCGGTGTCCGACCCGACCGACGTGGCACGCGTTGAAGACCGCACCTTCATCTGCTCGCAGCAGAAGGAAAACGCAGGCCCCACCAACAACTGGATGGCACCGGCCGAAATGCGCGCCACGCTGCAACCGCTGTTCGACGGCTGCATGAAGGGCCGCACCATGTATGTCGTGCCGTTCAGCATGGGCCCGCTGGGCTCGCCCATTGCGCACATCGGCATCGAGCTGTCGGACTCGCCCTATGTGGCGGTCAACATGCGCATCATGACGCGCATGGGCAAGGCCGTGTACGAGGTGCTGGGCGCCGACGGCGACTTCGTGCCGTGCGTGCACACCGTGGGCGCGCCGCTGGAAGCCGGCCAGAAGGACGTGTCCTGGCCCTGCAACAAGACCAAGTACATCGTTCACTACCCCGAGACGCGCGAGATCTGGAGCTACGGTTCGGGCTACGGCGGCAACGCGCTGCTGGGCAAGAAGTGCTTCGCGCTGCGCATCGCATCGAACATGGGCCGCGACGAAGGCTGGCTGGCCGAGCACATGCTCATCCTGGGCGTGACGAATCCCGAGGGCAAGAAATACCACGTGGCTGCGGCGTTCCCGAGCGCCTGCGGCAAGACCAACTTCTCGATGCTGGTGCCGCCGGCAGGCTTCGAGGGCTGGAAGGTAACGACCATCGGCGACGACATCGCCTGGATCAAACCGCAAGCCGATGGCTCGCTGCGCGCCATCAACCCCGAGGCCGGCTACTTCGGCGTGGCCCCCGGCACCAACATGCTGACCAACCCGAACTGCATGCGCAGCCTGGACGACGGCGTGATCTTCACCAACGTCGCGCTGACGGACGACGGCGACGTGTGGTGGGAAGGTATGGAGCAAGACGCACCGGGCAAGGCGCTGCCGGCGCACCTGATCGACTGGCAAGGCAAGGACTGGACGCCGCAGATCGCCAAGGAAACCGGCGCGAAGGCGGCGCACCCGAACGCGCGCTTCACCGTTGCCGCGACCAACAACCCGGCGCTCGACGAGGCCTGGGACGATCCGAAGGGCGTGTCCATCGACGCGTTCATCTTCGGCGGCCGCCGCTCGACAACCGTGCCGCTGGTGACCGAGGCCCGTAACTGGGTCGAAGGCGTCTACATGGCGGCGACCATGGGTTCGGAGACCACCGCGGCAGCGGCTGGCCAACAAGGCGTGGTGCGCCGCGACCCGTTCGCCATGCTGCCGTTCATGGGCTACAACATGAGCGACTATTTCCAGCACTGGCTCGACCTGGGCAAGAAGCTCGAGGCGTCGGGCGCCAAGCTGCCGAAGATCTATACGACCAACTGGTTCCGCAAAGGCGCCGACGGCAAGTTCGTCTGGCCTGGTTATGGCGAGAACATGCGTGTGCTGAAGTGGATGATCGACCGCGTCGAAGGCAACCAGACGGAAGGCATCGAGCACATCACAGGAGTGAGCCCGCGTTATGAAGACCTGAATTGGACGGGTCTGAATTTCAGCGCGGAGCAATTCGCAACGGTGACCAGCATCGACAAGGCGGCGTGGGAAGCCGAGTTGAAGCTGCATGAAGAGCTTTTCAAGCAGCTGGAACATCATCTGCCGAAGGAATTGCCGGAGACGAAGGCTGCGATTGAGCAGCGCTTGGCTGCTTGATATTCAGCTGTTCTAAATAACAAAAGCCCGGAGGTTGATCCTTCCGGGCTTTTTATTGTCTGCGTGCTTTGCGGGCTCTGTTTCTTTGCTGCTTCGAATTCGTTCGCGCAAAGCAAAAAACCCCAGTCAATTCTGACTGGGGTTTTCTGGGCTGTAAGAGCCTGACGATGACCTACTTTCA
>NZ_JBFUPJ010000050.1:0-605 GCF_041355175.1 Variovorax sp. RCC_210
GGCTCGTCCACGTCGCCCAGCATCTGGGTGAAGAAGGCTTCATGCTCTGCCTGGCTTACGCCGAGGCGCGCCTGGGCGACGTAGTTCCGGAAGGGAACGGGTTGCTGGAGTTCCGAATGCTTGCCTTGCTGGATCAACGAGATCTCTTCAATTAAAAAGTCCAGCGTCGTGTGGTCCAGCACCATGTGGTGGCTGGGCAACTGCAGCAACCAGCGTCCCTGCACCGGTTCATAGGCCGCGACGGCGCGGATCATCGGCGCCTGTTGCACGTCGATGCGGTAGTGCGCCGGATCGACATGGGCATTCATCTGTTCAGCCGCCTTGGAAGGCTCGACGTCAAGCCACTGCAGCTTCAGCTCGGCATGGCGATGCACCACCTGCACCGGCTCTTTCAAGCCTTCCCACAGCACAGCGGTGCGCAGGATGTCGTGACGGGCGATGACCTGATTGAAGCTGCCGATGAATCGCTCCAGCCGCTCCTTGCTGTCGAAGCTCAGTGAATGCGAGGTGATGTATGCATCGCCTTCGGTCTGCAGCAGGTGATGGAACAGCATGCCCTCTTGCAATGGGGCCAGCGGATAGATGTCCTGGATGTTCGAGGCGCC
>NZ_JBFUPJ010000051.1:0-544 GCF_041355175.1 Variovorax sp. RCC_210
CGAGCCTGCGAGCGCAACAGGCCAAACACGCACCATCGCCGACAAGCCAATTTACGACTTGATCAGACGTTCCCTAGGACTACACGAAGGTCTCAAAACCATGCGCAGCTTGAAGGCTCTTTGTCTGCTCGGGCACCTGCAGCCCGCTCAACCACTTACAGGAGATCCCATGTTTTCTCACAACAAGCGCCTGCAATACACCCTCCGGGTGAACGAAACCAACCCCGGCCTGGCAAACCTGATGCTCGAACAGTTCGGGGGTCCACAAGGCGAACTCGCAGCAGCGTGCCGCTACTTCACCCAAGCCATCGGCGAAGACGACCCGGGCCGCAAGGACATGCTCTTCGACATCGCGACCGAGGAGCTCAGCCACCTCGAAGTGATCGGCACCATGGTCGCCATGCTTAACAAGGGTGCGAAGGGCAGACTGGCCGAGGGTATGGACGCGCAAGCCGAGGCATACCGCTCCATCACAGGCGCGGGCAACGACAGCCACATCACGCAGGTGCTGTACGGCGGCGGGCCGGCGCTGGTCAACTCGGCC
>NZ_JBFUPJ010000005.1:0-386726 GCF_041355175.1 Variovorax sp. RCC_210
GCAAGTCCTCTTCGAAGACTGTTTCAACCAGAATGTCGATATCCAACCCATCGTTGCACTTGGGATTTGAGGCCGCCGCTACTTTCTTTTGGCGAAGCAAAAGAAAGTAGATCGCCCGCCGGGGCGAGACCCGGCCCCGGAAGTAAAAACGGCCAACAAACCCAAAAAGCCAAAGTCATAAGCTAGCAACTAAGAGTTCGTTGGGGAACCGCAGTCCCGCCCCTACATTCCCGGCATGACAGCCGTTCTTCCCCACGAGCCAGAGGCCAAAGCCGCATCCCAGCACTTCGAAGTGCGCCCCTTCGACGCTCCCGTAGGCGCCGAAATCGTCGGCCTCGACATTTCGAAACCCATCAACGCCGAAGACTTCCAGCGCATCCACAAGGCGCACCTCGACCACCACGTCGTCGTCTTCCGCAACCAGCAGGTCAGCCCCCAGGCCCACATCGATTTCAGCCGCCGCTTCGGCCCGCTCGAGATCCACGTGCTGCACCAGTTCCAGCTGAAGAACCACCCCGAGATCCTGATCGTCTCCAACATCAAGGAGAACGGCGAACCCATCGGCCTGGGCGACGCCGGCGTCTACTGGCACTCCGACATCTCGTACAAGCCCAAGCCCAGCCTCGGCTCGCTGCTGCATGCGCAAGAGCTGCCCAGCGAAGGCGGCGACACGCTGTTCGCCGACCAGCACCTGGCCTGGGACGCGCTGAGCCCCGAGTTGCAGCAGCGCGTGCTGCCGCTGAAGGCCGAGCACAGCTACCTGGCCAAGTACGAGGAGCTGCGCGCGAAGAACCCGTGGCGGCCCAAGCTCTCGCAGGCGCAGATCGACCAGGTCGCGCCCGCGGTGCAGCCCGTGGTGCGCACGCACCCCGAAACGGGCCGCGAGGCGCTGTTTGTCAGCGAGCACTTCACCACCCGCATCGTCGGCCTGCCTCAGGACGAAAGCGACGCGCTGCTGGCCGAGCTGTTCGCGCACAGCGTGAAGCCCGAGTTCGTGTACCGCCACACGTGGGCACCGCACGACCTGGTGTTCTGGGACAACCGCTCGCTCATGCACCTGGCGGCCGGCACGCCCGACCACCTGCGCCGCCGGCTCAACCGCACCACCATCGTCGGCGACACGCCTTTCTGATCTTTCTTCCGGACCCCTCATGAACCGTTTCACCCGCAAAGCCGCCGCCCTCGTCACCGGCCTCGGCCTTCTCGCCGGCAGCCTTTCCTTTTCGGCTTCCGCGCATGCCGAAGGCCAGATCCGCATCGCCGAACAGTTCGGCATCGTCTACCTGCTGCTCAACGTGGCGCAGGAGCAGAAGCTCATCGAAAAGCACGCGAAGGCCGCGGGCGTGGACGCCAAGGTCGAGTGGGTCAAGCTCTCGGGCGGCTCGGCGGTGAACGACGCGCTGCTGTCCGGCAACATCGAGATCGCGGGCGCCGGCGTGGGCCCGCTGCTCACGCTGTGGGACCGCACCAAGGGCAAGCAGAACGTGAAGGGCGTGGCCTCGCTGGGCAACTTTCCTTACTACCTGGTGAGCAACAACCCGAACGTGAAGACCATCGCCGACTTCACCGACAAGGACCGCATCGCGCTGCCCGCGGTGGGCGTGTCGGTGCAGTCGCGCGTGCTGCAGTTCGCCTCGGCCAAGCTGTGGGGCGACAAGGAGTTCAACCGCCTCGACAAGATCAGCGTGGCGGTGCCGCACCCCGACGCGGCGGCCGCCATCATCAAGGGCGGCACCGAGATCACCGGCCACTTCGGCAACCCGCCGTTCCAGGAGCAGGAGCTCGCGGGCAATCCCAACGCGCACATCGTGCTCAATTCGTACCAGGTGCTGGGCGGACCTTCGTCGGCCACGGTGCTCTACGCCACCGAGAAATTCCGCAGCGAGAACCCGAAGACGTACAAGGCCTTCGTCGACGCGCTCGACGAAGCAGCCAAGTTCGTCACGGCCAACCCCGAGAAGGCCGCGGACATCTACCTGAAGGTGAGCAACGCCAAGCTCGACCGCGAGCTGCTGCTGAAGATCATCAAGAACCCCGAGGTGCAGTTCAAGACCACGCCGCAGAACACCTATCCGCTGGCCGAGTTCATGCACCGGGTGGGCGCGATCAAGAACAAGCCGGCTTCGGTGAAGGACTACTTCTTCGACGACGCGCAGAACGTTTCGGGGAACTGATGGGCACCGCAGCGGCCTTGCCATCCCGGGGTGACTCCCTCTCCCATCGGGAGAGGGCGGGGGTGAGGGGGGAGCCTTCGGCATCGTCACCGGCCCTCACCCCAACCCCAACCCTCTCCCGCGAGCGGGAGAGGGGGCAAGCACAGGGGCAACACACCGCGCCGCTGCTGCAAGTGGATGGCGTCAGCCTCGAATACCGCACCCCCGAGCGCGTCGTGCGCGCCACGCACCGCGTGAGCTTCGACGTGCACGCCGCCGACCGCTTCGTGCTGCTCGGCCCCTCGGGCTGCGGCAAGTCGACGTTGCTGAAGGCGGTGGCCGGCTTCATTCCGCCGGTGGAAGGCGAGATCCGCCTCGACGGCCGGCGCGTGACGCAGCCCGGCCCCGACCGCATCGTCGTGTTCCAGGAGTTCGACCAGCTGCCGCCGTGGAAGACGGTCAAGCAGAACGTCATGTTCCCGCTGCTCGCCTCGCGCACGCTGGGAAGGAAAGAGGCCGACGAACGCGCGCTGCACTACCTCGACAAGGTCGGCCTGGCCAAGTTCGCCGACGTGCATCCGCACCAGCTCTCGGGCGGCATGAAGCAGCGCGTGGCCATCGCGCGTGCCCTCGCCATGCAGCCGCGCGTGCTGCTGATGGACGAGCCCTTCGCCGCGCTCGACGCGCTCACGCGCCGCAAGATGCAGCAGGAGCTGCTCGAGCTGTGGGACGAGGTGCGCTTCACGCTGCTGTTCGTCACGCACTCCATCGAAGAGGCGCTGGTGGTGGGCAACCGCATCGCGCTGCTGTCGCCGCACCCGGGGCGCATGCGCGCGGAAATCAACAGCCACGGCTTCTCGATGGCGAGCATCGGCGGCGTCGAGTTCCAGGGCACGGCGCAGCGCATCCACGACATGCTGTTCGAGGAAGAGCACGAGCCGGCCGCCCCGTGACCCCGGTCTTTCTCCCTCCCCCGCCGGGGGAGGGCAGGGGTGGGGGCACGCGGCCTTCAGTCCAACGTCACGCCTGATCGAAGCGCCGCCCCATCCCAACCTTCCCCCAAAGGGGGAAGGAGCAACACACGATGAGCACTCTCACCCCACCCATCCGCCCCGAATACGAACGCACGCTCCAGCCCTTCACCGAGCTGCCCGTCGAACGCACCCTGCCGCTGGGCACGCGCATCTGGTCGCAGGCCTGGCTGCGCAAGGGCCTGATCCTGGTCGTCATCGCCGTGCTGTGGGAGCTGGCCGCGCGCTGGCAGGACAACGATCTGCTGTTGCCCACCTTCACCGCCACCGCCCGCGCGCTGGTCGAGGGGCTGGCCAGCGGCGAGCTGATCGAGAAGGTGCGCATCTCGCTGGCCGTGCTGCTGCAGGGCTACCTGGCGGGCGTGCTGCTGGCCTTTGCGCTCACCACGCTCGCGGTGTCCACGCAGATCGGGCGCGACCTGCTGGACACGCTTACTTCCATGTTCAACCCGCTGCCCGCCATTGCGCTGCTGCCGCTGGCGCTGCTGTGGTTCGGCCTGGGCCGCGGCAGCCTGGTGTTCGTGCTGATCCACTCGGTGCTGTGGCCGCTGGCGCTCAACACCTACGCGGGCTTCCAGGGCGTGCCCGAAACGCTGCGCATGGCGGGACGCAACTACGGGCTCAAGGGCCTGCGCTACGTGTTGCAGATATTGGTGCCGGCCGCGCTGCCGTCGATCCTGTCGGGGCTGAAGATCGGCTGGGCCTTCGCGTGGCGCACGCTGATCGCGGCCGAGCTGGTGTTCGGTGCCTCGTCGGGCAAGGGCGGGCTGGGCTGGTACATCTTCCAGAACCGCAACGAGCTCTACACCGACCGCGTGTTCGCGGGGCTGGCCATGGTGGTGCTCATCGGCCTGCTGGTCGAGAGCCTGGGCTTCAAGACGCTGGAGCGGCTCACGGTGCGCCGCTGGGGCCAGCAGCGCTGAAGCGAACGCCGGTGCTACAGCGTGTTCGTATTCACCCGCTGGATTTCTTCGCGCCCTGGCGCAGCGCGCGCAGCTCGCCGTTGAGGAACTCGCCGGCGTCGTGCACCGCGCCGTCCTGCAGCTTCACCTTGTAGGCCTGCCCCGTCATTTCCGAGCGCGACGCGCAGCGCTGGATGAAGTCTTCGGCCGTGACCAGCTCCTTTTTGAAGTAGTCGTACTTTGCCTGCATGTGCTTGGCGGCGTCGGCGGCCCGGTACTCGCTGCCGTTGCGCAGGAAGATCATCGAAGACATCTTTCCCACGCGCTGGATCAGCGAGTCGATCAGCTGCTCCTCTGTGGCGGAAGGCGTGGCGTGCGCCAGCAGGGCCGACGCACCGAGCAGCAGCGTGAGCAGCACGGCGCGCAGGCGTTTGAAGTGCGCGAAAGGTTCGGAATGGGCCATGGGTCGTGTTCGCTGGCAATTTCCGGGCCATGCTAGGCCCGGGGCGGCCCCCGTGTCAAACGCGCGCCGGCTCGGGTCTAATCGCAGGTTTTGGCACGCGTTCTCCCCCGTCTCATGAGCTCTTCCACTTCCGCGAACCCAGTGAATCCAGTGACTCCAGCGACCCCCGACCTCTCCTCGATTGCCCAGGCCCTGGCCGACGCCGCCGCCGCGCAGTCGATGCACTACTTCCGCACGCCGCTGGACATCATCACCAAGGCCGACGAAAGCCCCGTCACGCTGGCCGACCGCGCCGCCGAGACCGCCATGCGCGAGATCCTGGGCGCCCGCGTGCCCACCGACGGCATCTACGGCGAAGAGCACGGCCCCGAGCGGCTGGAAGCCGAGCGCGTGTGGGTGCTCGACCCCATCGACGGCACGCGCAGCTTCATCACCGGCTCGCCGCTGTGGGGCACGCTCATCGGCGTGCTGCAGGGCGGGCGCGTGGTGCTGGGCATGGTCGACATGCCGGTGCTCAAGGAGCGCTGGATCGGCCTGGCCGGCCACGGCGCCACCCGCGACGGCCAGCCCGTGCGCGTGAGCAACTGCACCGAGGTGGCCAAGGCCCGCATCGTCACCACCTCGCCCGACATCTTCTCGCCCGCCGACTGGCAGGCCTTCGACACGCTGAGCCGCCAGTGCGCCATGCGCCGCTTCGGCGGCGACTGCTACGGCTACGCGCAGCTCGCAGGAGGCACCATCGACCTGGTGGTGGAAACCGGCCTGCAGCCCTACGACTACCTCGGCCCGGCCGGGCTGATCGAGGCGGCCGGCGGCGTGGTCACCGACTGGCAGGGCCGGCCGCTGGGCCTGAAGTCCGACGGCAGGGTCATCGCGGCCGCAACGCCCGAACTTCACCGACAAGCGATGGGTATTCTGTCGGCCTAGACTGTCGTTCATGTTCCGCTGGCTGATCGTCGTTGTCCTTGCCCTGGTGCTCATGAGCGGCCTGACCGCCTGGCTGCGCCGCTTCGGCTTCGGACGGCTGCCCGGCGATTTCGAATTCCGCGCCTTCGGCCGCGAGTGGCAACTGCCGATCGCCAGCACCGTGGTGCTGAGCATGATCGCGGCGCTGGTCGCGCGCCTGCTTTGAAGAGAAGAGACAAACCGCAATGAGAGCCTGCGTAGACATCGGTGGCACCAAGGTGGCCGTGAGCCTTTCCGCCTCGAGCGACGCGCCGCTCATCGGCCGCCGCAGCGAGCCGACCGCCAAGACCGGCGACAACGACGCCGTGGCGGTGCAGATCATCCGCATGATCGACGAGGTCTGCGCGGAGCAGGGCGTCGACCCGGCCACCATCGACCGCGTGGGCGTGTCGTCCACCGGCCCGTTCGAGCTGCGCGACGGCAAGGTCGAGCTGGCCACGCCCAACATCTGCGGCGGCATTGCCGGCCCCTCGCGCGGCCTGCCCAACACATGGATGACCGCCATCATCGAAGCCCCGCTGGCCGAGCGCTTCGGCAGCGTGCGCGTCGAGAACGACGCCGTGGCCGCGCTGGAGGCCGAGCGCCACTGGGGCGCGCTCAAGGGCATCGACGATTGCGCCTACGTCACCTGGAGCACCGGCGTGGGCGTGGGCCTGTGCGTGGGAGGCCGGGCGTTGCGCGGCAAGAACGGCAACGCCGGCCATGCGGGCCACAGCTTCGTGGTGGACGACGACAGCCACGCGCTGTGCGGCTGCGGCAACGTGGGCGACGTCGAAGGCCTCATTGCCGGCAACTCCATTGCGCGGCGCTTCGACCAGGACGCGGCCGAACTTTTCACCGCGGCGGCGGCCGGCGAGCCGAAGGCGCTCGAAACCGTCGACGCGCTGTGCCGCGTGATGGGCCGCTTGCTCTACAACCTGGTCATCACGCTCGACCTGCAATGCATCAGCCTGGGCGGCAGCGTGTTCTGGCACCACCGCGACTTCGTGCTGCCGCGCCTGCAGGCGCAGATCGACGGCAAGCTGGTGCCGCTCACGCGCGGCGTGCGGCTGGTGCCCGCCGGCCTTGGCGACAAGGTCGGCGACTACGCGGCGCTTGCGCTGCTCGACTGAGCAACTCACCCGAACCGGCGCACCATGACCGCGTCGCCTCGCCGCCCCGGTCTTGCCTACCTGCTGCTGGCCGTGGGCGGCTTCCTGGGCGCGCACCGCTTCTACCTGCGCAGCTACGTGGGCGGCGCGGCGCAACTGGCGCTGCTGCTGTTCGGCGTGGGCGGCATCGGCAAGGTCGTCGGGGCGGTCGATGTGCGCATTCCCCGGCTCGCCCTGGCCGTGCTGCTGGTGTGGCTGCTGTTCGACATCTACTGGGTGCACCGGCGCGTGCGCCAGGGCGGCGGCCTGCGTGCGAGCGGGTCCGAACCCCGGCGCTACGACCCCGCCGACCTCGCCGATCTTGCCGAGGCCAACCGGCTGCAGGCGCAGTTCGTCGCCGCCGCCGAGGCGCAGGACTGGGCCCGCGCCGTGGCCATCGGCGAGCAGATCGTGGCCACCGCGCGCCGCGTCTTCAAGGGGCCGCACCCCAACCTTTCGATGTCGCTGTGCATGCTCGGGCAGGCCTGCTGCCAGCTCAAGGCCTTCGACAAGGCCAAGGCCGCCATCGAGGAAAGCCTGGCCATCGGCCGCAAGGTCGGCATGTCCGCCGAAGACATGGACATCGCGCGCAAGGCGCTGTCCCTCACGCAGGCCGGCATCGACGAGCGTGAGAGCGCGCGCCTTGCGCGCGGTGCCGCCTCCGACCGGGCCGCCCTGCTGACCAACCTGCTCGAAGACCGCGAAATGCGCTGCCACGAGGCGCTGGCCCAGGGCGACCTGCCGCGCGCCGAGCGCTTCGGCGCCGAGGCCGTCGCCGCCAGCCGCGAACTGTGCGGCGGGCCGGGCAAGGCCGTGGTGCGGCAGCTGGCCGGCTATGCGGAGCTGTGCCGCCGGCTGCAGTGGAACGACAAGGCCGAGGCCTCGGCCCACGAGGCGCTCGCGATGATCGGCCAGCTCGGCCTGGACGACGGCTGGCGCCGCGGGCCGACCAACACGCTGGCCCTGCTGCATGCCGCGGCCGGTCGCGCCGACGAGGCGGAGGCGCTCTACAAGAAGACCATCGCCATGGCCATCGCGGAAGCCAAGGGCGGCTCCAGCGACAGCGTGCTGCGGGCCTTCAACAACCTGGCCTTTCTGTACGCCGAGTCGGGCCAGGAGGACAAGGCCGAGCTTTGCTACGCGCGCGCGCTGGTGCACCTCGACAAGCTGGACAGTGCGGCAAGCACGGCGAATGAAGCTGCCGAGGCCGGCACGGCATCGGGCGACGGCGACGGCGACGCCGAGCTGCACTCGCACATGCTGAACAACTTCGCCAGCCTGCTCATGGGCCGCCGCGACTTCGCGCGCGCCCGGCCGTTGTACGAGCGCTCGCTGGCCATCCAGCAGCGCAGCTGCCGCGGCATTTCCATCGCCGCCGCCAACGCCCACAACGACCTGGGCCTGATCGCGCAGGACGAGGGCGACCTGCGCCAGGCGCTGATGCACTTCAAGCGCACGCTGCTGCTCAACCAGATCTGCACGCCCGACCACTTCAAGAACATCGACAGCGCGCAGCGCAACATCGACAGCGTGAGCATGGTGCTGGCCGCCGTCGCGCATGCCGCGCGCATGGAGCCCAGCACATGAGCATCGGCGCGGGCTTCTACGCGCTCGACCGGTACCGGCTGCGCGCGCTGGTGATCGACCCGTCGACGGTGTCGGGCTTCCTGCACTCGCCCGCCGAATTGGGTGGGCCGCACGACAGCCAGACGGTGGAGCAGGCCTGGGACGTGGTGCGCGCGCTGCTGCCGGAGGCCGTGGACGGCGAGATGCTGGAAGGCACCGACGGGCTGGGCTGCATCTACTTCACGGCCGCGCACGTGGAGCGCGCCGCGGCGCGGCTCGCCGCCTGCGAGGTGCGCGGGCTGGTGGCGAAGTTCACCGGCGAGCCGGCGAAGTTCGCCGAGCTCTACCGGGCGACGTTGTGGCAGGGCGCGACGACAGAGCTCGCGGCGTTCCTGGAAGGCGTGAAGCGCTTCTTCGCCGCGGCGGCGGGGCGGCGCGACGCGGTCGTGTTCTACATCGCTTAACCGGCGAGCACGCAGGCACGCAGGCACGCAGCAAGCCGACAGGCCGACAGCGTCAGCCCGGCGGCCGCACCGCCGCGACGATCTGCCCGAGCCGCTGCAGTCCCGCGTCCACCGCCTTCGAATATGGCCAGCCGCAGTTCAGCCGCAGGTAGTTGTCGAAGCGCCCCGAGTTCGAGAACTGCGCGCCCGGCGCCACCAGCATGTGCTCGCGCAGCGCCGTCTCGAACACGGTCACCGACGAGCGCTGCTCCGGCAGCTCCACCCACAGCTGCAGCCCGCCGCGCGGCAGGTTGAGCCGCGTGCCCGGCGGAAAGTACTTGGCGATGGCGTCCGCCGTCTGGTCGCGCTGCACGTGCAGCCGCTCGCGCAGCCGGCGCAGGTGGCGGTCGTAGGCGCCGCTGGCAATGAACTCGCCGGCGGCGATCTGCGCCAGCGCCTCGTTGTTGCGGGTTTGCGCGTACTTGAGCATTTCCACCTGCGCATGCCAACGCCCGGCCGTGATCCAGCCCAGCCGCAGCCCGGGTGCGAGCACCTTGTGCAGCGACGCACAATAGATCACGTTGCCCGTGCGGTCCCACGATTTCATGGCGCGCAGCGGCGTGTCGCTTTCCACCAGGTCGCTGTAGGTGTCGTCCTCGACGAGCGCGATGCCGTGGCTTTCGCACAGGTGCACCAGCCGCTGCTTGTGGCTGTCGGGCATCACGCTGCCGATCGGGTTCTGCAGGTGCGGCACCACCACCACGGCCTTGATGTCGTCGTAGGTGTGGATGGCCAGGTCCAGCGCCTCCAGCGAGATGCCGGTCTGCGGGCTGGTGGGAATCTCCAGCGCGCGCAGCCCCAGGCTCTCGAGCACCTGCAGCAGCCCGTAGAACGTGGGCGACTCCACGGCCACGGTGTCGCCGGGCTTGGCGATGGCGCGCAGCGCGAGGTTGAGCGCCTCGATGCAGCCGTTGGTCACCAGCACCTCGTCGGGCGCGACCGTCATGCCGATGCGCAGGTTGCGCTGCGCCAGGGCCTCGCGAAACTGCTCGTGGCCGCGTTGCGACGACGAGGTGGTCAGCAGCTCGGGCCGCTGGCGCAGCGCGCGGGTCATCGAATTGCGCAGCGCCTCGGCGGGGTACAGCTCGGGCGCGGCGCGGGCAATCGCAAAGTTGAGCTTCACGCCCGTGTGCCGGCCGCGCGCCATGAAGTTGGCCATGCGCGCGCGCATGCTGACGAACTGCGCCGGGTCGGGCGGCACGTCGGCCACGGGTTCTTCCATGGGCGCGATGGCCATGCGCTGGGGGCGGCGCACGAAGTAGCCCGAGCGGTCGCGCGCCTCGACCCAGCCGTCGCTTTCCATCGCGCGGCAGACCTGCAGCGCGGTCGACAGGCTGATGTCGTGCAGCCGCATGAGGCTGCGCAGCGAGGGCATCTTGTCGCCCTGCTTGAGCGAGCCGGTGTGGATCGCATCCACGTAGTGCGCGGAGAGCTGGCGGTAGAGCGGTAGCGAGTCCATGGGTTCGATGTTCCCCGCATCGGGCGTCGGAAAACAGATGCAGTTGCCCGGGAAAAAGACCATAACAGATGGCTTTTGACAGCGGCTGTTCCGGTCGCAATAGCCATGGCGTGTGCCTGTTTTTACAGCGGTGCAATTCCTACGATGGAGCCTCGATTCACCCGAGGTCCGTCATGATCACCACCCTTTCCCAAGCGCCAGATTCCATCGTTCTCGCACCCGGCCAGTCCCTGCGCACGTCGGTCGACGCGGGCGCCTGGCTTCAGCTGGCCGAAGGCCGCGCCCGCGTGGTGTCGCCGCCGGGCTGGTTCGGCGAAACGGTGTTCATGACCGAGACGCTGCTCGCCGAGGGCGACGTGCACCGGATGCCGCAGGGGGGCTGGATCGAGGTGACCGCGCTCACTGCCGTGCACTTGCGGGTGCATGCGCCGGTGGCTTTGCCTTCCCGGGCCGTGGTTGCCGAAGAGGCGCGGCCTGTGATGCGGTTCGTGCGGTTGCTCACTGGATGGTGAGCTTGTGTGGTCAGGGGGACATCCGAGAAAACGGATGCCCCGCCGGCGTGATCGCGCCCTGAACAACAGCCCCCACCCGACAACAGCTCAGCGCTCGCTCGCAGCCTCGCGCAACGCATCCAGGAAGCTGGTCCGCCACCAATGAATGTCCTGCTCGCGAATGCGTGACAGCAGCTTCTGGTGACGTTCGCGCCGCTCTTCCAGTGGCATGTGCAGCGCTTGCTGAACGGTTTCCGCGGTGCCGTGGGTGTCGTACGGGTTCACCAGCAGCGCTTCCTTCAACTGCTCGGCCGCACCCGCGAAGCGCGACAGCACCAGCACGCCCGGGTCGGCCGGGTCCTGGGCCGCGATGTATTCCTTGGCCACCAGGTTCATGCCGTCGCGCAGTGGCGTCACCAACCCCACGGCCGCCGCGCGGCATAGCCCCGGCACGCGCTTGCGGGCGACCATGCGGTGGATGTAGCGCACCGGCATCCAGTCGAGCTCGCCGTAGTCGCCGTTGATGGCGCCGCACAGCGACTCGAGCTCGCGCCGGATGTCGCCGTAGGCGTCCACCGTCTCGCGCGTGGGCGAGGCGATCTGTATCAGCGTGGCGCTGCGCCGGTTCTCCGGGTAGTTGGCCAGCAGCTCGCGAAAGGCGCGCACCCGCTGCGGAATGCCCTTGGAATAGTCGAGCCGGTCGATGCCCAGCAGCAGCCTGCGGCTGGAGTACTCGCGCTTCATGGTCTCGTACATGTCGCGCGCTTCCTTCGCGTGCGTGAGCGCCAGGAACTCGTCCACGTCGATGCCGATGGGGAACGCGCTGCAGCGCACCGTCTGCCCGTAGGCGCGGTACATGTCGTTGCCCAGGTATTCGCCGCGCGCCTCGTTGCGCACGTAGTGCTCGAAGTGCTGCACGTCCTGCTGCGCCTGGAAGCCGATCAGGTCGTAGGAGAACAGCGAGCGCATCAGCCACTCGTGCTGCGGAATGGCCGCGGTGATGATCTGCGGCGGCAGCGGAATGTGCAGGAAGAAGCCGATGCGCTGCTTGCAGCCCATCGCGCGAAGCTCGGCCGCCAGCGGAATCAGGTGGTAGTCGTGGATCCAGATGATGTCGTCGTCCTGCAGCATCGGCAGCACCTTGCGCGCGAACAGCTGGTTCACGCGCCGGTAGCCGCCGATGAAGCCGGCGTCGAAATGCGCCAGGTCGAGCCGGTTGTGGAACACCGGCCACAGCACGTCGTTGCTGTAGCCCAGGTAGTAGCTGTCGTGGTCCTCGCGGCTCAGGTCGATGGTGGCCAGCGTCACCTTGCCGGCCTGGTGCTTGTGCAGCTCGCCTTCGCCGGTCGGTCCGCCCTCGACGATCTGGCCGCTCCAGCCGAACCACAGGCCGCCGCTTTGCTGCAGGCTCTCGCCCAGCGCCACGGCCAGGCCGCCGGCCGCGGGCTTGCGTGGATCGGCCACGCGGTTGGAAATGACGACGAGACGGCTCATATGCACGAATCCCAGGGAGCGGACAGGCGCACGGCCGCGTTGATGATGCCGACCATCGAATAGGTCTGCGGAAAGTTGCCCCACATCTCGCCCGTGACCGGGTGGGTGTCTTCGGACAGCAGGCCCAGCGGGTTGCGCGCCGCGAGCATGGTCTCGAAGATCTGGCGCGCCTCGGCCTTGCGGCCGATCTTGGCGAGCGCGTCGATGCGCCAGAAGGTGCAGATGTTGAACGCCGTCTCGGGCTTGCCGAAGTCGTCGGCGGCCTCGTAGCGGCGCATGTACGGTCCGTCGCACAGCGACTTTTCCATGGCGTCGACCGTGGAGATGAAGCGCGGGTCGCGCGCGTCGATCAGGCCCACCTCCACCATCAGCAGGATGCTCGCGTCGAGCTCGTGCCCGCCGAAGCTTTCCGCGAAAGCCTGGCGCTCCTCGCACCACGACTTCTCGAGAATTTCTTCCTTCATGCGCGCGGCATGGTCGCCCCAGTACGCGGCGCGCTCGGGCAGCGCCAGCGCGTGCGCGATCTTGGCGAGCCGGTCGCAGGCGGCCCAGCTCATCAGCGCCGAGCTGGTGTGCACGCGGGCGCGCGTGCGCAGCTCCCACATGCCGGCGTCGGGCGTGCCGTAGACGCGTACCGCCTGCTCCCCCACGGCCTCCAGGTGCGGAAACTCCGCCAGGCCCGCGCGGCTCAGGAGCCGGTGGTCGTGAAAGGCCTGCGCCGCGCCGAGCACGATGTTGCCGTACACGTCGTGCTGAAAGTGCTCCTGCGCCTGGTTGCCCACGCGCACCGGCCCCATGCCGCGGTAGCCGGGCAGCCCGTCGACAAAAGACTCGGGCAGCTCGCGCTCCAGCCCGATGCCGTACAGCGGCTGGATGTGCTCGCCGTGCGAGCCGATCACCACGTTGCCGAGCCAGCGCAGATAGTCTTCCATGGTGCCCACCTCGCTCAGCGAGTTGAGCGCGCGCACCACGAAGAAGGCGTCGCGCAGCCAGCAGTAGCGGTAGTCCCAGTTGCGCTGGCTGCCAGGCGCCTCGGGAATGCTGGTGGTCATGGCCGCGACGATGGCGCCGGTGTCTTCGTACAGCGAGAGCTTCAGCGTGATGGCCGCGCGGATCACCGCCTCCTGGTACTCGAAGGGAATGGCCAGCCGCTTGGTCCAGGTGCGCCAGTAGGCGATGGTTTCCTGCTCGAACTTGCGCGCGGTGTCGGCAATGCCGTCGGTCAGCGTCTCGTCCACGCCGAACATGAAGTTGTACTCGCGCGAGAGCACGAAGGGCTGGCGCGAGAGGATGTGGGAGATCGATGCGTCGGTGTTCAGCCGCAGCGTCACGTCGGGGCCCACGTAGCGAATGTGGTTGCTGCCGCGCGTGACCTCCACCGGCGCCGTGGCGCCCCACTGGAAGCGCGGGTCCAGCGACACGCGGATGCGCGGCGCGCCGGCAATCGGGCGCACGCGGCGCACCATCATCAGCGGGCGAAAGTAGCGCGAGCGGCTGTAGAAGCGCGGCGCGAAGTCGGTGATCTCGATGCCCTGGCCCGCGCTGTCGAACAGCTGCGTGCGCAGCACGGCCGTGTTCGGCTCGTACCACTGCCTGGCCTGCGCGAAGTCTTCGATCTCGATGGCCCAGGCGCCGGCGCCTTCATCGGGCGTGCCGGGGTGCAGCAGCGCGTTGAAGACCGGGTCGCCGTCGAAGCGCGGCAGGCAGCACCACACGGCGCGGCCGCGCGAATCGATGAGCGCGCTGTACGCGCAGTTGCCGATCACGCCGACATTGAGCGAGGGCTCGGCCGGCGGCCCGAAGCCGCGCGGGCCCGGGGTCGCGGCGGCGTGTGCGTCGACGGGGGCGCGATCGTCGGGGCCGGCGGCACCCGCCAGCGCCTGGCCGGCGCGCTCTTCGGGGGCCGTTGCCAGTTGGGGTTCGCTCATTCGGGGCTCCTCGGTGATTCCTGGGTCTCCGGGGTATCCGGGGCCTCCGGGGTCGGTGCCTTCTTCGGCCCCGCGAGCTGGTCGCGCGCCTGCACCAGCCATTCATAGACGGCGCGCGGCGATTCGAGGCGGTGCAGCGCCAAGCTGGGGCCCGAGCCCACCTTCACGGCGATGCCGCCGCGCGGCTGCACCACGGCAAAGCCGCTCTCGTCGGTGGTGTCGTCGCCCAGGAAGACCGGTGTGCGGCCCGCGAACGGAGCCTCGGTCATGAAGGCGTCGATGGCGATGCCCTTGTTGATGCCCGCGGGCTTCACCTCGAACACGAACTTGCCGTGCATCAGCTCGAACTGCGGGTCGTGGGCGATGGCGCGCGACATGGCGTCGCGGCACACGGCTTCCAGCTGCGGCGCGAGCCGGTAGTGCAGGGCGATGGCGGCGTGCTTGCGCTCCACCAGCAGGCCTTCGTGCACGCGCGCGAGTTCGTTGGCCACCTCGAGGATGGGCACGAGGTCGGGCGCGCGCTGCTCCTGCATGTGGCCCTTGGCGTCGCGCCGCTGCACGCCGTGCTCGCCGGCGGCGGGCAGGCGAAGCGGTGCCAGGAAGCGGTCGATGGAGTCGATCTGGCGGCCCGACACGACGGCGAGCGCGCCGCCGAGCTGGTCGCTCAGGTCGCCGAGCAGGGAGACGAGTGCAGGGGGAATCTCGATGGCTTCGGGCGTAGGCGCAAGGCCGACGAGCGTTCCGTCGAAGTCGAGAAAAAGGGCTGCATCACGGCCCAACGGAGGAGGCAACTGTTCGTTGCTGCTGGAGGACTTTGGCATTGGGAAAAACCATAACACGCGAGTTCGGCGGCGCGTGTCGGCCAAAGCCGGAAGGTGAGTGGCGGGCGGTATTGGCTCCCTCCCCCTCTGGGGGAGGGTTGGGGTGGGGGCACGACGGCTTCCGAGCAAGCGCTGCGCCTCATCGAAGGCCTGCCCCCATCCCAGCCTTCCCCCAGAAGGGGAAGGAGCAAGACCCGAAACTCCTGCGGATCAGGCCAGCGACGCGGCCACCGCCTCCACGCGTGCCCGGTGGATCGCCTCGCCGATCTTCGGCCCGGTCGCTCCGGCCTGCTGCGCGGCGCGCGCCACCACGTCGGTGGGCACGGCGGCGGCCGTCGCCAGCACCGCGAGCAGCCGCTGCCCTGGTGCGTACGCGGCGTCTTCCGCCAGCCCGAGCCGGCCGCGCGCGTCGCACTCGCAGGCCAGCAGCGCCTCGGTGAAGCGCGCAGGCTTGCGGAAGGCGTCGCAGCGCTCCAGCAGGCGCACCAGGCCCGTGGCGTCCAGCGCGTCGCTGTCGTGCAGGTGGCCCCGCTCGCGCGCCACCACCTCGGCCAGCTCGCGGATGTCCACGGGCACGCGCCAGCGGTCGCAGAGCGCGTGCAACGGCGCAAGGTCGGGCGTGGCGGGTGTGATGGGTGTGGCCACCTTGCCGAAGTCGTTCACCAGGCACGTGAAGCGCACGGCCAGCGACGCGCGCAGCCGCGCGCTGGTGTCCACGACGTTCATCAACCGGCCCGCCAGATCGACCTCGGGCAGCAGCACGGCCAGCGCGCCGCAGTCGCGCAGCACCTCGAACATGCGCGAGGGGCGCACCTCCATCAGCCCGCGCGACAGCTCCTGCCACACGCGCTCGGCCACGAGCGCGTCGGCCTCGCCGGCGGCGACCATCTCGCGCATCAATGCCATGGTCTCGGGCGCGACGGAAAAGTCGTCGAAGCGCGCCGCGAAACGCGCCACGCGCAGGATGCGCACCGGGTCTTCGCGAAACGCGTCGGTCACGTGGCGCAGCACCTTGTCGCGCAGGTCGCGCTGGCCGTGGAAGGGGTCGGCCAGGTGATCGGGCGTGGGGTCGAAGCGGCCGTCGGCGCTCACGTGTTCGGCCGGCAGCGCAATGGCGTTGACGGTGAGGTCGCGGCGGGCCAGGTCCTGCTCGAGCGTGACGTCGGGCGCGGCGTGCACCGTGAAGCCGCGGTAGCCGGGCGCGCTCTTGCGCTCGGTGCGGGCCAGCGCGTACTCCTCGCGCGTGCGCGGATGCAGGAACACCGGAAAGTCGCGCCCCACCGGCAGGTAGCCGCGGGCCGTCATTTCTTCGGGCGTGGCGCCCACCACCAGCCAGTCGTGGTCGGACACGGGGCGCCCGAGCAGGCGGTCGCGCAGGGCGCCGCCGACGAGAAAAATATGCATCGGCGCAGTGTAGGGATTCTCCTCACTCGTAAAAAAGAACGGTCGTTCGATAATCGCCCCGCGGACCGGGCAATCTTTCGTCGAACGAGCGGTTTCAAGCGGCAATCACAAGCCGTCGCCCGAATCCGCAGAGGGATCTTTCAACCAAAGGAGCAATTCACATCATGAAGAAAACAATGATTGCGCTGGCGGCTCTGGGCGCGCTCGCGTCCGGGAGCGCCATGGCGCAACAGGCCGGCGACTGGGTCGTGGGCGCAGGCTGGTTCCATCTGTCACCGCAGGATTCCAGCAAGCCGCTGACCGTGACCTCGCCGTTCCCGGCGGTGCTGGCCGGTTCCGGCGCGAGCGTGAGCGACTCCGACACCCTGGGCCTGAACGCCACGTACTTCCTGGACAGCCACTGGGCCGTGGAAGGCGTGTTCGGCGTGCCGCCCAAGTTCAAGCTCAACGGCACCGGCACGCTGGGCCGCGTGGGCGAGCTGGGCCAGGCGCGCCAGTGGAGCCCGACCATCCTGGGCAAGTATTTCTTCAACGAAGGCACCGACGCCTTCCGTCCGTTCGTCGGGCTGGGCGCGACCTATGTCTGGTACAGCGACGTCAAGCTGACCTCCAACCTGCAGGGCGCGCTGGCCAGCCAGTTCCGCCAGTCGCCGCTGGCGGTGAACACCACGGCCAAGCTCGACAGCTCGTTCGCACCGGTCATCAACGTGGGCGCGGCCTACCAGTTCGACAAGCACTGGGGCGTGTCGTTCTCGGTGTCCTACATCCCGCTGAAGACGAAGGCCAAGCTGACGACCACCTCGATCTACGGCACGCCCGTGGCCACGAGCGAAGCCAGCCTGAAGTTGAACCCGATCGTCACGTACGTGGCGGCCACCTACCGGTTCTGACCGCCTCGTTCCCTCTCTCTGTTCGACAGCCTTACCGCCCCGTGCGGTAGGGCTCTTCGAACTGCAGGAAATCCTTTTCCGCCAGTGCGTCGTCGATCCAGGCCTTGATGCCCGGCAACGCCTGCACGCGCTCGATGTAGTCAGAGATCTGCGCCGGCACCGGCAGCCCGTAGGTCTTGATGCGCGTGCCGATGGGCGCGAAATAGGCGTCGGCAATGCCGAAGCCGCCGAACAGCATCGGCCCGCCGTGCGCGTCGAGCAGGCCGCTCCACATCTGCACGATGCGCGCAAGGTCGCTGGCGACCTCGGGCTGTTCCTTCAGCAGCCGCGCGCCCACTTCGGGCAGCGAGGCCTCGATGTTCATGCCGCAGTGGCCGCGCAGGCCGCCGAAGCCCGAGTGCATCTCGGCGCACACGCTGCGCGCGCGTGCGCGGTCGGCCGCGGCGGCGGGCCACAGCTGCTTCTCGGGGAAGGTCTCGGCCAGGTACTCGGCGATGGCCAGCGTGTCCCACACCACCAGGTCGCCGTCGACCAGCACCGGCACCTTGGCCACGGGGTTGAGGGCGGCCATGGCGTTCTTGAAGGCCGAGTCGGCGTCGAAGGAGTCGAAGCGCACCATGACCTCGTCGAACGCGATGCCGGCCTGCTTCATCAGCACCCAGGGACGCATGGACCACGACGAGTAGTTCTTGTTGCCGATATAGAGCTTGCGCATGAGGGGCCTCCGGTATGTTGCGATGCGAGAACAAAGCCTTCGATGCTAGCGGCGCGCTGCCGCGGCATTGATGCCGAACGCGGCGCGAATTGATGCCCGGGCCTGGGCTAGGGGCTGGACGTGCGCCGGCGCTCAGCGGCGCGGCGTGTCTTCCGGCGAGGCGATCACCCGCGCCTGCGCGCCGGCTTCGTTCGCGTTGCCGAAGGCGCGCTCCAGCAGGCCCACCAGGCGCGGCACCAGCGACAGCACGGCCAGCGCCAGCAGCGCGCTCAGCACGGCGGTGGCCTCGCGCCCCAGCCCGCAGGCCATGCCGATGGCGGCGGTCATCCACAGGCCGGCGGCGGTGGTCAGGCCCTGCACATGCGATTCGTCCTTGCCCTGCTTCAGGATGGTGCCCGCGCACAGGAAGCCCACGCCCGCCACCAGCCCCTGGATCACGCGGCTCATGTCGGCCGGCACGATGCCGGTCTGCTGCGGAATCAGCACGAACATCGCCGAGCCGATGGCCACCAGCATGTGCGTGCGCACGCCGGCCGCCTTGCCCTGCTGCTCGCGCTCGAAGCCGAGCACGAAGCCCAGCACCGCCGCCAGCGTCAGGCGCAGCACGATGCGCGTGAGCTGCGCCACGTCGGTCACGTCCGAGAATTCGGACGCGATGGTGGCCAGCACTTCGTCGTGCCAGCTCATGGCGCGGACCTCATGTCGCGGAGCTCATGTCGCGACCTCAGGGCAGGTCCTTGTTCGGTTCGGGCTCGGCCGCGTCGCGCGGCCCCACGCGGCCCAGGCGTTCCTTCAGCGACTGCGGGCGGCCGCTGATGATGGCGGCGTAGTTGGTGGTGTTGGCCAGCACCTTCTTCACGTAGTCGCGCGTCTCGTTGAAGGGCACGTTCTCGGCCCAGATGGCGGCCTCGACGACCGGGCCGTTGCGCCAGCTGCGCGGACGCCCCGGGCCGGCGTTGTACGCGGCGGCGGCCAGCGCCATGGAGCCATCGAAGTCGTCCAGCGCCAGTTTCAGGTAGTTGGTGCCGATGGTGATGTTGGTCTCGCGGTCGTTGATCTGGCCGGGCGAGAAATCGGTCAGGCCGATCTTGCGGGCCGTCCAGCGCGCGGTGGCGGGCATGACCTGCATCAGGCCCGAGGCGCCCACGCCGGAGCGCGCGTCCATGATGAAGCGGCTTTCCTGGCGGATCAGGCCGTACACGTAGGCCGGGTCCAGGCCGATGTCCTGCGCCTTGCGCAGCACCGTGTCGTGGAAGGGCATGGGAAAGCGCTGCTCGACGTCGACCACGCCCTTGGTGCGCTCGCTGGTGTTGATGCAGCGGTCCCACACCTCGCGCTGGCAGGCGAAGTCGGCCGCGGCCAGCAGCGCGCGGTCGTCCATGCCGCCCTTGTCGTGCAGGTTGGTGGCGTAGTTCCACTCGCGCGTGCCTTCGGGGCGCAGGCCGATCGCGATGGCGTAGAGGCCGCGGGCCAGCGCCGGGTTGGCGCGTGCGGCGGCTCTTTCTTCGGGCGTGAGCGGGGCGGGGCGGGTGGCGGCCACGGTGCGCTGGCCCAGCTCCTCGAGCGCCAGCATTTCATAGAACCCGCGCGAGCCGGCAATGCTCTGGTAGAGCTCGCGGGCCTGGGCGCGACGCTCTTCGCTGCGCTCGGTGGCCAGTGCGCGGGCCTTCCAGTAGACCCAGGTCGGGTCGAGCTGGGCGGTTTCGCTCATGGCGTTGATGGCGGGCGCCACCTCTTTCCACTGGCCTGCGCGCAGGGCGGCGCGCACGCGCCAGCCCAGCATGTCGTCGGACAGGTCGGCGTTTTTCGTGACGTTGGCGAAGTAGGTGCCGGCCTGCGGCCAGAGCTTCAGCGCCGCGGCGCGGCCGATGGTGCCCCAGAGCCAGTTGCGCTCCTCGGCCGAAAGCATGGGGCCCCACTTGCTGTCGAGCTGCGTGGCGGCCTGCTCGGGGTCGGCGATGGCGACCTTGACGAGCGCCAGCACCACCAGCTCCTTGCGCGACTTGGCGGCCACGAAGGCGCGGCCGGTCAGGAACTTGGCCGCGCTGGCGTTCAGCTCCTCGAACAGCGGCAGCGCATCGGGTGCGGCCATGGTGACGGCGGCGCGCGCGGCCTGGGGCCGGTTGGCTTCCATGGCCAGGCGCGCCTTCTTCCATAAGTCGTTGGGCGCGAGCAGGCGGGCGGCGAACATGCGGTCGGCCGCGGTGAGGCAGCCGTCGTCGGCTTCCTTCTGGCTGAACCAGTTGCGGCGCACCTCGTCGGCCTGGGCCTGCGTGGCGGTGCCGCTGCGCAGAGCGTCGACCAGCACGGCGTAGCAGCGCACCTGCGGGTCGTCGCCCATGCGGAAGCCGGCGACGGCGGCGGAGAAGTTGTCCCAGTCGCGGCGCTGGCCCGTGAGCAGCAGCCAGTCGTTGCGCAGGCGGTCTTCCTGGTAGGTGCCTGGGTAGCGCGCGAAGAAGTCCTGCACCTCGTTGGGGGCGGCTTCCTGCAGCCGCGCCTTGAGTTCCCAGTAGGCGGCCCAAGGTTCCAGGGCATGGCCGCGTGCCTGCGGCAGCAGGCCGGTCAGGCGGGCCTTGTCGCCGCGCTGGAAGGCCTGCTTCATCTGCACCAGCACGTCGTCGTTGGTGTTGGCCTGGGCCGCGGCGGGTCGATGGGAAAGCAACGCCGCGAGGGCCAGGACAGCGGAAAAGACCAGTGCCGGTGCCGTGCTGCGCAATGAGGGGCGCGGGCGGTAGCGCTGGGGTGCCAAAATGCTTGGGAACTGCATCGGGGGATTATGGACAAGTCAAAGGATGCCGACACCTCGGCGACGGCGAGTTTTCTGAAGGATCAACTGCGCAAGGCATTGATCGAACAACGCCTGGCCATGCCGGACCGGCTGACACGCGCGGACCTGCTGCAGCGCGTGATGCGCATCTGGCTGGTCGGGCGGCCCGACACCGTCATCGGCGCCTACTGGCCGATCAAGGGCGAGTTCGATCCGTTGCCTGCGTTGCATCGTTGGAAGGAAGACGGCGAGCTCATGGAAGAGTCCCAGCGCCGCCGCATCGGACTGCCGGTGATCGACAAAGTTCACAAGACGCTGACCTTCCATGCCTGGTACCCGGGCTGCCAGATGGAAGAAGACGCCTACGGCATTCCCAAGCCCAAGGACACCGAGCTCATCGTGCCGACGCTGCTGTTCGTGCCCTGCGTGGGCTACAGCGCGGGCGGCTACCGGCTGGGCTACGGCGGCGGTTTCTACGACCGCACGCTGGCGGCGCTGGAACCCCGGCCGTTCACCGTGGGGCTGGGCTTCACGCACGGCTTTCTCGAAGACTTCGAGCCCGAGGCGCACGACCTGCCGCTGGACGCCATCCTGAACGACAACGGGGTCGTCTGGCCGATGAGCTGAGTTGAGCCGGACCGGGCTGAGCCGAACCGGCTCAGTTCAGTCGATGTCGTCGACGGTGTCCGGGTCCGGCACCTCGCCGATCGTTTCGCGCGTGGTCGCGGCCTGCAGCTGCAGCCAGTCCCAGAAGGCGCGAATTTCGGGCCGCAGCGCGTTGCGCGGCCCGGCAATCAGCCAGTAGGCCATCGGTGAATCCATGCGGTGCTGCGGCAGCACCTCGACCAGGTCGCCGTTGGCCAGGCTCTCGGCAATCAGCGAGCTGCGCGCCAGCGTGATGCCCTGGCCCGTGAGCGCGGCCTGCACCATCTGGTAGGCGTAGTTGAAGTAGAGCCAGCGCTTGGGGCTCGCGCGCTCCAGCCCGTTCACCTCGAACCAGCGCCGCCAGGTCAGCCATTCCAGGTGCGTGCGGTGCGCGTCGCCCGCCTCGATGAGCGTGAAGCGCGTGATGTCGGCCGGCGTCTTGATGGGCGGGTTGCTCTTCAGCAGCCAGGGGCTGGCCACCGGCGTCAGCGTTTCGCCGAACAGGCGCACGGCCGTGGCCGGCATGGTCTCGCGCGGGCCGTAGCGCAGGGCGATGTCCACGTCGGCCACCTCGAGGTCGACCGCCACGTCGCTGGCGTCGATGCGGATGTCGATCTCGGGGTTGTCGCGCTGGAAGGCCTCCAGCCGCGGAATGAGCCACATCGACGCGAACGACGCGAAGGTGGTCAGCGACACGCTCTGGCGCCCCGCGCTCTGGCGAATCTGGCGCACGGCCGTGTCGATGCGCGGCAGCGACTGCTGCACCGCCAGCAACAGCAGCGCCCCGGCGCTGGTGAGCTCCACGGCCCGTGTGTGGCGCAGGAACAGGGCCACGCCCACCTCTTCTTCCAGCGACTGGATCTGTCGGCTCACGGCCGACTGGGTCAGGGCCATTTCCTCGGCGGCGGCGCGAAAATTCAGGTGCCGGGCCACGGCCTCGAAGGCGCGCAGGTGGCCGGCGGAAATCGGGCGGGAACGCAGGTGGGTTTGCGAATGCTGCATGAATGTAAGTTCAGGAGTGCGGGGGATGTCCAAACCGATTGATGCGAAACCCGCATCAGTAGCCTACCTCGTTTTCATTGGACCATTCGCGCGCCGGAAACGATCATTCACTTCCGAACTGCGCCATTGCCCCTCTCTGTCTGACCGGCCGGCGCCTCGGAAGCCCCAAGGAGTTTCAACATGTCCACCGCCGTCTGCACCACCGAATCGCTCTCGCCCCTGTCCGCCACCCGCACCACCGCCGCCGTTCCGCCGGCCGTTCGCCGCGGTGCCTGGCAAATCGCCCCAGGCGAGGCAATGAGCCTGAAGGCGCGCACGGCCAGCGTGTTGCGGGTGAAGCAGGGCCGGGTGTGGATCACGCCCGACGCCACCCTCGCCAGCCCCAGCGAAGACCTGGTGCTCGCCCCGGGCGAATCGCTGACGGTGGCCGCGGGCCAGCGCATCGTGATGGAGGCGTGGGACGGCTACGGCGCGACCTATAGCTGGGACAACGCCTGATTGTTCGGCCTCCAGGAGCTCGAAAGGCGGCCTCGGCCGCCTTTTTCTTTTTGAAGCTTCTTTCGACCCCGGACCTTGGCCGGGCTTCAGCCGTTGATGTCGAAACTCGGCAGCAGCGCCAGAAAGTGCCGCAGCGCCACCTCCCCATTCAGCACATGCACCCCCGCCATCAGGTCGGGCCCCTCGCTTTCGGCCAGGCCCATGCCGAAGCCCGTGTAGCGGCGCACCGCGAGCGGCGCGGCGTGAACCACGCGGATGTCCGTGTGGCGCGGGTCTTTCTCGATCCGCGACATCAGTTCGTCGACCGCGTCGCGCGGACCTTCCAGGTGCTGGCAGAAGCGCTGGCCGTCGAACACCAGCAGGCCGGTGATGCCGCGTTCCAGGTTGCGTGCGCGGGCCCTTGAAGTGATCGAACCCACGGTGGTCGGGGGCAGGTCGGGCGCGAGCGTGCTGCAGTAAAGGACTTCGAAAAGCGGCTGTCTGGCGTCTGGTCTTGCGTCTGTCATGGGGCGTGGAAGCGAAGGGCGAGCGCAGTGTAGGTACCCACCGGACGTCGCGAAATGTCAAAAGACACAGCCCGAGCGCCTATAGTGAAGCGTGAAATTCGAGGACTACCCCGCCGCCGCGCCTCCCCCCCAAGGCGTCAACCCGTGTGACGACTGCGCGCTGCGCAGGCTGGAGGCTTTTCTTCCGGCTTCCGAGGAAGAACTCAAGACCATCCAGTCGTTTCGCGTCGGTGCCCGGCGCATCGCCCCGGGTGGCGCGGTCATCGAGGAGCATCGCCGCAGCCCGCAGCTTTTCACCCTCTACTCGGGCTGGGCTTTTCGCTACAAGACGCTGAGCGACGGCCGCCGGCAAATACTGAGCTTTCTGCTGCCCGGCGACTTCATCGGCCTGCAAGACGAATTCGCGGACGGGCAGAGCCACGGCGTGGAGGCGGTCACCGACGTCACGCTGTGCGCCTTTTCGCGCGACCGGCTCTGGGGCCTGTTCCATGCCCAGCCCAAGCTGGGCTACGACATCACCTGGCTGGCCGCGCGCGAGGAGAAGATGGTCGACGACAACCTCGTCACCGCCGGCCGGCGCAACGCCAGCGAGCGCGTGGCCATGCTGCTGATGCACCTGTACCGCCGCGCCGAGCGCGTGGGCCTGGTGCGTGACGGCTGGGTGGAATTTCCGTTCAACCAGCAGCACATCGCCGACGCGCTGGGGCTGTCGCTGGTGCACACCAACAAGACCTTGCGGCGCCTGCAGCGCCTGGGGCTCTACAAGATCGACGCCGGCTGGCTGCGCATCCTGGAGCCGCATGCGCTGGAAACGCTGGGCGACTACTTCGAGCGCCCGATGCGCCCCACGCCGTTGATCTAGTGCCGTCGGTCTGAGTGCCTTCGGCTCGCTGCCCGGAACAACTCAGCGCGCGGCCACCAGCTGCCGCAGGTCGTCCTGGTAGGCCTGCAACCGGCGCACCGCCTGGGCGCGCTGGCTCGCGGTGGTGTTGTTGTGCAGCGCGGCCGTGTTGCGGCATCCTTCCTGCAAAAGCGCCTGCTGCTGGTCGTGCCAGGGGCCGGGCGGCGGCTCGGCGATGCGCTGGATGTACCCGTGCAGCGCGGCGCGCGCCTCGGCCGGCGAAGGCTTGCCGGCGACGAAGCCGCGCAGCAGCACCAGCGCCTCTTGCTGGCGCTTGCGGCGCTCGGCGTCGGCCAGCCGCGGATCGAACACCGACTGCGCGACCTGCTGCTTCAGCAGATCGCGCTGTTCCGTGCTCAGCCGCCCGTAGAAATCTTCCGCGCGGTCCAGGAACTGGTCGTAGCGCTTTTCCTGCACCTGCGCCGGCGTGCGGTCCAGCCAGTCTTTGCGGTAGGTGGCGTTGTTCTTGGCGTACTTGCGCTCCAGCTGCTGCAGCTGCGCGTCGGTGAGGCTCAGCGCCAGCTCGGTGCCGGCGGGCTCGGCGCGCTCGCTCACTGCCAGCAGGCGCTCGCGGATGCGGTCGGCCATGGCGCAGACCTGCTCGGGCGTCACCTCGGCGGGGGCCAGCGCCTGCGCGTCCTGCAGCATCGCGCTCAGGCGGGGCAGCTCGTTCTGGCGGTGCCAGGCCAGCAGCTGCGCCAGTTCGTCGCGCACCTTGGGGCTTTGCTCGCTGTCGAAGTCGAGGTAGCCGTCCAGCCACCAGTAGCTCACCGTGGGCAGGTTGTTGTAGGCGAGCTTGATCGCGCTGCAAGCCCCCAGGGCGGCCGCGAGGCACAGCACGCCGATAATCCGCGCCACCGCAGCGCAACGAATTCGGGAAGAAAAACGCATGAACCAGACTCCGCAACAACACAACCAGGGGCCGATCGACGTCGTCATCATGGCGGCCGGCAAGGGCACGCGCATGAAGAGCAAGCTGCCCAAAGTGTTGCATCGATTGGGCGGGCGCGCACTGCTGGCCCATGTGGCCGGCACGGCCGCGCGCATCGGCGCGCGCAATGTGGTGTTCGTCACGGGGCACGGCGCGGCGCAGGTCGAGGCTGCGATGACGGCCATGGCCGCGTCGTCGGCCACCACGCCCGGCGCCACGCAGCGCTTTGCGCGCCAGGAGCCGCAGCTGGGCACCGGCCACGCCGTGCAGCAGGCCGCGCCGTTGCTGGCGGACGACGGCACGGTGGTGGTGCTGTCGGGCGACGTGCCGCTGATCGGCGAGGACACGCTGCGCGCGCTCATCGCGGCCAGCGCCGGCGAGCGCCTGGCGCTGCTGACCATCGAATTCGACGACCCAAGCGGCTACGGCCGCGTGATCCGCTCGAGCGCGGGCGGCGAGGTGACCGCCATCGTCGAACACAAGGACGCCAGCGAGGCGCAGCGCGCGGTTCAGGAGATCTACAGCGGCGTGATGGCGGTGCCGGCGCGCCTGCTCAAGGGCTGGCTGGCGCGGCTGGACAACCAGAACGCGCAGGGCGAGTACTACCTCACGGACGTGGTGAAGTTCGCGGCGGCCGACGGCGTGCCGGTGGTGGCGCACATCACCACCGATGCGCTGCAGGTGGCCGGCATCAACAGCCCGGCGCAGCTGGCGGCGCTGGAGCGGGCCTGGCAGCTGCGCCAGGCCGACGCGCTGATGACGCAGGGCGTGCGCCTGGCCGACCCGGCGCGCTTCGACCTGCGGGGCACGCTGGAATGCGAGGCGGACGTGGAAATCGACGTCAACTGCGTGTTCGAAGGCGAGGTATGGCTGGGCGAGGGCGTGCGCATCGGCGCGAACTGCGTGATTGCCAACGCGCGCATCGAGGCGGGCGCGGTGATTCACCCGTTCACGCACATCGACGGCGAGAAGGCCGGGGTGCGCGTGGGCGCGGGGGCGCTGGTGGGCCCATTCGCGCGGCTGCGCCCGGGGGCGCAACTGGGGGCGGAGGTGCACATCGGCAATTTCGTCGAGGTGAAGAACTCGACGCTGGCCGCGGGCGCCAAGGCCAACCACCTGGCCTACCTGGGCGACGCGACGGTCGGCGAGCGGGTGAACTACGGCGCGGGCAGCATCACGGCCAACTACGACGGCGCCAACAAGCACCGCACCGTGATCGGCGACGACGTGCACGTGGGCAGCAATTGCGTGCTGGTGGCGCCGATCACCATCGGGGCGGGTGGCACCATCGGCGGCGGGTCGACGCTCAACAAGTCGACGGAGCCGGGCGCGCTGACGGTGGCGCGGGGCAAGCAGGTGAGCTTCGCCAACTGGAAGCGGCCTCAGAAGGCGCCCAAGGCTTGAATCCCGTTCGGGGCCGTACAGGCTTCAGCCCAACGGAATCCTGGGCTCGAACTTCGCGCGCTTCAGGCTGAAGAAAGCCTTCACGTTGCGCACGTTCGCATCGGCGGTGAACAGCCGCTGCGTGAGGGCGCCGTAGTCCGGCATGTCGCGCGCGGCGACCACCAGCACGAAGTCCGGACCCGGTGAGACGCGCCAGCACTGCTGCACCGCGTCGTCCTCAATCACGCGCGCCTCGAAGGCGTCAAGCGAGCCGGCGTCCTGCCGGTCCAGCGAAACCTCCACCACCGCCTGAAGGCCATGGCCAAGCACTGCTGCGAGCCGGTCGGGGGACAGCAACGCCACCTGCCGCTCGATCAGGCCGACCTCGCGCAGCCGCTGCACACGGCGCAGGCAGGTGGGAGGCGAGATGCCGATGTCGGCGGCCAGGCGCTGGTTGGTGTGCGAGGCGTCGCGCTGCAAGGCGTCTAGCAGGCGAAGATCGGTTGAATCCAGCGATATTGATTCCATATTGGTTGAAATTATGGAATAAAAATCCAAACAGTTGATATGAAGAAATAAAAGTCCGAAATCATAAGAAATTGGAAAACATATTTCTTCCACGTCTCCCTACCATGAGGCCTTCCCTCCATCCTCTTCTTCATCAAAGGCAGCTCACCATGTGCGGCATCGTCGGGGCAGCGTCCCATCGCAACATCGTTCCGGTCCTGGTCCAGGGCCTCCAGCGGCTCGAATACCGCGGCTATGACTCGTGCGGCGTGGCGGTGCACGCGGGCGGGCTGACGCGCGCGCGCACCACCTCGCGCGTGGCGGACCTGATGACGCAGGTGCACGACGACAAGGTCGAAGGCCTCACCGGCATCGCCCACACGCGCTGGGCCACGCACGGCGCGCCGGTGGTGCACAACGCGCACCCGCACTTCAGCCACGGCCCTGGTGCCGGCGCGCAGGGCGCGCGGCCCGGGCGCATCGCGCTCGTGCACAACGGCATCATCGAAAACCACGAACCCCTGCGCGCCGCGCTCGAGGCCAAGGGCTACGTGTTCGAGAGCCAGACCGACACCGAGGTCATCGCCCACCTGGTCGACAGCCTCTACGACGGCGACCTGTTCGAGGCCGTGAAGGCCGCCGTGCTGCAGCTGCACGGCGCCTACGCCATTGCCGTGATCTGCCGCGACGAGCCGCAGCGCGTGGTCGGTGCGCGGGCCGGCTCGCCGCTGATCCTGGGCGCGGGCAAGGACGGCACCGAGAACTTCCTGGCCAGCGACGCCATGGCCCTGGCCGGCGTGACCGACCAGATCGTGTACCTCGAAGAGGGCGACGTGGTCGACCTGCAGCCGGGCAAGTACTGGATCGTCGACAAGAACCACAAGCCCCTGTCCGCCGAGCAGCGCCCGGTGCGCACCGTGCACGCGCACAGCGGCGCGGCCGAGCTGGGCCCGTACCGTCACTACATGCAGAAGGAAATCTTCGAGCAGCCGCGCGCCATCGGCGACACCCTCGAGGGCGTGGAAGGCATCGTGCCCGAGCTGTTCGACGGCATCGGGCAAAACGGCGGCACCGGGGCCAGCGCGCACCGCGTGTTCCAGGAGATCGACAAGGTCCTCATCCTCGCCTGCGGCACCAGCTACTACAGCGGCTGCGCGGCCAAGTACTGGCTCGAGGGCATCGCGAAGATTTCCACGCAGGTCGAGATCGCCAGCGAGTACCGCTACCGCGACTCCGTGCCCGACCCGCGGACGCTGGTCGTCACCATCAGCCAGTCGGGCGAAACGGCCGACACGCTGGCCGCGCTGAAGCACGCGCGCTCGCTCGGCATGGAACAGACGCTGACCATCTGCAACGTGGCCACCAGCGCGATGGTACGCGAGTGCAAGCTGGCGTACATCACGCGCGCGGGCGTGGAGATCGGCGTGGCGTCGACCAAGGCCTTCACCACGCAGCTGGCGGGCCTGTTCCTGCTCACGCTGGCGCTCGCGCAGGCCAAGGGCCGCCTGAGCGACGAGGACGAGGCGCGCTACCTGAAGGAGATGCGCCACCTGCCCGTCGCGCTGCAGTCGGTGCTGGCGCTAGAGCCGCAGATCATCGGCTGGGCCGAAGACTTCGCGCGCAAGGACAACGCCCTGTTCCTGGGCCGCGGGCTGCACTACCCGATCGCGCTGGAAGGCGCGCTCAAGCTCAAGGAAGTGACCTACATCCACGCCGAGGCCTACGCCGCCGGCGAGCTCAAGCACGGCCCGCTCGCGCTGGTGACCAGCGAAATGCCGGTGGTGGCCGTGGCCCCCAACGACACGCTGCTCGAAAAGCTCAAGAGCAACCTGCAGGAAGTGCGCGCGCGCGGCGGCGTGCTCTACGTGCTGGCCGACGGCGACACCCAGATCAAGAGCGGCGAAGGCCTGCACGTGATCCGCATGCCCGAGCACTACGGCGCGCTGTCGCCCATCCTGCACGTGGTGCCGCTGCAGCTGCTGGCGTACCACACGGCGTGCGCGCGCGGAACCGATGTGGACAAGCCGCGCAACCTGGCGAAGAGCGTGACGGTGGAGTGAGGGTGGCGGCTCGCTCAATGCGGGCCGAAACACTCGTCGTTGAGCTGGGTCACCCAGTCGATGAACACACGCACCTGCGGTGACAGGCCGGTGGTGCGGATAGAGCACCGAATACACCATCGGCGGGCAGGGCGTGTGGGCGAGGATCTCCACCAGCGTTCCCGCGCGCAGCTGCCGCTCGACATGGAAGCGCGGCACCTGGATGATTCCGCACCCCTGCTCCGCGCAGGTCTTGTAGCTGTCGGCGCTGTTCACGCTGATCCAGCTGCGCAGCATGTGCGTCTCCGCACGGCTTCGACTTCGAAGTCGAACGGAAAGAAGTCCGTGCGCGATGCCGAGAAGAAATTGACCGCCCAGTGCCGGGCCAGGTCCGCCGGCTGCAACGGGGTGCCGTTCGCGGCGAGGTACGCGGGGCTCGCCACCGTCACCTGGGGAATGAGCGCCAGCCGCCGCGTGACGAGTGAAGAGTCTTTCGGCTTGCCCGCGCGCACCACGCAGTCCACACCCTCGCGCACGAGGTCGACCAGCCGGTCGCCGCTGCCGACGGCCAGCTCGATGTGCGGGTAGCGCGCATGGAACTCGCCGATGCGCGGCAGCCCCAGCTCGTTGCCGGCGCGCCGTGGATGTCGATGCGCAGCCGCCCGCGCGGGTTGACGGACAGCTCGGCCAGCGACGACTCTGCGTCCTCGAGCTCGCGCAGCAGGTGGCGGCAGCGTTCGTAGCAAGCCTTGTCCGTCGACGGTGGTGCGCACCTGGCGCGTGGTGCGGACCAGCAGGCGCACATGCAGCCGCGCCTCGAGCTCCTTTGCAGGTCGGTGGCCGGATCGAACACGAAGCGCCGGACCGTCTCGCGGCGGAACACCGTGTTCACGTCGGCGGTGTACTGCGCCAGGCGCCGGCCGCCCTCGGCGGTGCCCATATCGCCGACCGCCGCCGGGTCGACGAAGAGCTTGATGCGATGGACGCTGGGCGCCGCCTGGTCCACGTCGTTCAATGAGGCGCCCGCGACCGCCGGGGACAAGAGTGCGCAGGAGGTGAGGGCGAGCGTGGCGACGGCACGCTCGCCCGACGTTCGCAAGCTCGTGCACTGCGGGTCTTGCCGCGGCGCGAACCTGCCTGGATGCAGCCGATGGCGCATGGGGGGTCGATCAAACCGCTGGCGCTGCCTGGGAACCGCGTCGCCGATGGTGGCCACCATAGGCCGCGCGAAAGTGCGTTGCAACGATAGAAATGAAGCCGGCGTCGCCGCCAATGGGGAGGGGGTCGCGGGCCTTCGGAATCTATCGGCGATTCAATTTCTATCGTGCCGGAAACAGGGTGTCGACCCCACCCGCGGACAACGGGCGCCCGGGGCCCGTTCAGCCCAAACCTGCGACGATGGCTGCCGCCCGCGCTTCGGCGATGCATCGAACATTCACGGCAACACGCAGCCCCTCAGGAGACCCTCAATGAAACCCCAACCCATCGACTACGCCGACGCTTCCGACGAGGTCAAGGCCGTCTTCGACGACATCAAGACCTCGCGCAACGTGCCCGACGTCAACAACTTCTGGAAGTACCTGGCCAACGACCCGGCCACGCTCAAGCGCACCTGGGCCAGCCTGAAGGAAGTGATGGCGCCCGGCGCGCTCGACCCGGTGGTGAAGGAAATGGTCTACCTCGCGGTGAGCGTCACCAACGGCTGCGGCTACTGCATCGCCAGCCACCACGCGGGCGCCGAGAAGGCCGGCATGACGCCGGCCATGTTCGCCGAGCTGATGGGCGTGGTCGGCATGGCCAACGAAACCAACCGGCTGGTGAACGGCTACCGCGTGCCCATCGACCCGGCGTTCGACAAGTAGCGCGTCACGGCGGCGTTGCCTGGTGGTCGAGCGTGTTCAGCCGATCGTCATCAGGCTCGCGTTGCCGCCCGCGGCCGCCGTGTTGACGCTCAACGCGCGTTCCACCACCAGGCTTTCGAGCGGGATGCCGGTGTCGCCGGGTGCGAAGGCGCGCACCCCGACGATGGGCCCCGGCCGCGCGGCCAGGCGCCGCATCACCTCCGACAGGCCTTGCGCGTCGCCGTGGTGCAGCGCGGCGTCGAACACCACCGTGGCGGCCGTCCAGTCGTTGGCGATGGCCACGTGCTGGCGCACCTCGGCCGGCAGCGCGGCCAAGAGCGCCTGCGTGCGCGCGTCGGCGGGCCAGATGGCGCTGCTGCCCACCGACAGCACGGCCGCCAGCTGCACCAGCCGGTCCGTGGCGTCCACGTTGTCCACGCTGTCCACGTCGTCCGGGGCCAGGCACAGCACGGCCTCGCGCGGCACCAGCGTGTAGACGTTGCGCTCGCCGGTCGGGCCGGCCAGCGTGCGCGAAACGCCCGCGCGCGATTCGCCGGCGAAGCGCGCGCATTGCGTGGCCAGCGCGGTGCGGCCGTTGGCCTGGGCCCAGCGCGACAGCGCCGAGAGGCCGGCTTGCTGTGCAGGCGCTTCGTTCGACACGGCACCTGCCACGGCACCTGCCATGGCACGCGCCATCGCATCGTCCGGCCGCTTCGACAGCATGCGCAGCATGTACAGCGGCCCGCCCGCCTTCGGCCCCGTGCCCGACAGCCCTTCGCCGCCGAAGGGCTGCACGCCCACCACCGCGCCGACGATGTTGCGGTTCACGTAGACGTTGCCCGCCTTCGCCTGCGCCACCACCTGCGCGATGGTCTCGTCGATGCGCGTGTGCACGCCCAGCGTGAGCCCGTAGCCCGTGGCGTTGATCTGCGCCACCAGCGCGCCCAGCTCGCGGCGGCGGTAGCGCACCAGGTGCAGCACCGGGCCGAACACCTCGCGCTGCAGCTCGGCAATGCCGTCGAGTTCGATCAGCGTGGGCATCACGAAGGTGCCGTGGCGCATGTCGCTCGCATGCTCGCGGCCCTGGCGGAAGACCTTGCGGCCCTTGGCGCTCAGCGCGGCGATGTGGCGCTCGATGCCGTCGCGCGCCTGCGCGTCGATGACCGGCCCCACGTCCACCGCCAGCCGCGCGGGGTTGCCGATGCAGGCCTCGGCCATGGCGCCCTGCAGCATCCGGACCAGCCGGTCGGCCGCTTCCTCCTGCACGCACAGCACGCGCAGCGCCGAGCAGCGCTGGCCCGCGCTGTCGAAGGCGGAGGCCATCACGTCGGCCACCACCTGTTCCACCAGCGCGGAAGAGTCCACGATCATCGCGTTCTGCCCGCCGGTTTCCGCGATGAGCGGCACCGGCGCACCGTGCGCGCCCAGGCGCTGCGCGAGCGTGTGCTGCAGCAGCCGCGCCACCTCTGTCGAGCCGGTGAACATCACGCCCTGCACGCGCGCATCGGCCACCAGCGCGGCGCCCACGGTCTCGCCCTGGCCAGGCAGCAGTTGCACGGCGGCACGCGGCACGCCGGCCTGCCAAAGCACGCGCACCGCCTCGGCGGCCACCAGCGGCGTCTGCTCGGCGGGCTTGGCCAGCACCGGGTTGCCGGCGGCCAGCGCGGCGGCCACCTGGCCCATGAAGATCGCGAGCGGAAAGTTCCACGGGCTGATGCACACCATCGGCCCGAGCGCGCGGTGCGTGTCGTTGGAGAAATCGTCGCGCGCCTGCGCCGCGTAGAAGCGCAGGAAGTCCACCGCCTCGCGCACTTCGGCGATGGCGTTGGCGCAGGTTTTTCCGGCTTCGCGCGCCAGCAGGCCGAGCAGGCGCGGCATGCGTTCCTCCAGAAGTTCGGCCGCGCGTTCGAGCAGGGCGGCGCGCTCGGCGGGCGGCGTGGCGGCCCAGGGGGCGGCGATGGCTTGTGCCTGCGCGACGGCCTGTTCGACGTCGGCCAGCGTCGCCTCGCGCACGCGGCCCACCACGTCGCGATGGTCGGCGGGGTTCAGCACGTCAACGCTGTCGAATGCGCTGTGCGAGCTGATGTCTGCCTCGGCGAGCAGGGGCGATGCATGCCACTCGGCATGCGCACTGTCCTGCAACGCGTGGCCCAGCGCACGCAGGCTGTCGTCGTTGGCCAGGTCGAGCCCGCGCGAGTTGGCACGCTGCGCGCCGTACAGCGCCGTGGGCAGCGCGATGGCCGGGTGCGGCAGGCCCACGGTGCCTTCCTGCGCGCCCATGCGCTCCACGGTGGCGACCGGGTCTTCCACCAGCACGTCGAGCGAAATGCCCGGGTCGGCGATGCGGTTCACGAACGAGGTGTTGGCGCCGTTCTCGAGCAACCGGCGCACCAGGTAGGCCAGCAGCGTCTCGTGCGTGCCCACGGGCGCGTAGATGCGGCACGGCCTGCCCAGCGGCCCCACCACCTGCTCGTACAGCGGCTCGCCCATGCCGTGCAGGCACTGGAACTCGTACTGCCCGGGCGTGTAGCGCGAAGGGTCGGCCAGGGTGTGGATGGCGGCCAGCGTGTGCGCGTTGTGCGTGGCGAACTGCGGGTACACCTGCGCGGGCGCGGCGAGCAGCCGGCGCGCGCAGGCCAGGTACGACACGTCGGTGTAGGCCTTGCGCGTGTACACGGGGTAGCCGTCGAGCCCGTCGATTTGCGCGCGCTTGATCTCGCTGTCCCAGTAGGCGCCCTTCACCAGCCGTACCATCAGCCGGTGTTCGCTGCGCCGCGCCAGGTCGACCACGAAGTCGATCACCTGCGCGCAGCGCTTCTGGTACGCCTGAATGACGAAGCCGATGCCGTTCCAGCCCGCCAGCGCGGGCTCGAAGCACAGGCGCTCCAGCAGGTCCAGCGAAAGTTCGAGCCGGTCGGCTTCTTCCGCGTCGATGTTCAGGCCGATGTCGTACTGCCGCGCCAGCAGCGTGAGCCCGCGCAGCACCGGGTACAGCTCGGCCATCACGCGCGCGTGCTGCGCGCGGCTGTAGCGCGGGTGCAGCGCCGAGAGCTTGATGGAAATGCCCGGCCCCTCGTACACGCCGCGCCCGGCCGATGCCTTGCCGATGGCGTGGATGGCGTCTTCGTACGCCGCGCGGTAGCGCTGTGCGTCGTCGGCCGAGAGCGCCGCTTCGCCCAGCATGTCGTACGAATAGCGAAAGCCCTGCGCCTCGAGTTCACGCGCATGCATCAGCGCCTGCGCGATGGTTTCTCCGGTGACGAACTGCTCGCCCATCATGCGCATCGCCATGTCCACGCCCTTGCGGATCAGCGGCTCGCCGCCCTTGCCGATGAGCCGCGTGAGCACGCTCGACAGGCCCGTTTCGCTGTGCGTGGCCACCAGCTTGCCGGTCAGCAGCAGGCCCCAGGTGGCGGCGTTGACGAACACCGAGGGGCTGCGCCCCGCGTGCTGCTGCCACTGGCCGTGCGCGATCTTGTCGCGGATGAGCGCGTTGCGCGTGTCGGCATCGGGTATGCGCAGCAGCGCCTCGGCCAGGCACATGAGCGCCACGCCTTCTTGCGACGACAGCGCGTACTCCTGCAGCAGCCCCTGCACGAGGCCGGCGCGGCCGCTCGCGTTCTTGCGGTGGCGCAGTTGCTGCGCGATGCGGTGGGCGAGGGCGTGCGCCTGGCTGGCCTGGTCGGTGGGCAGGCGGGCCTCTTCGAGCAGCGGAGGCAGCGCCTCGGGCTCGGGGCGCCGGTACGCAGCGGTGACTGCCGCGCGCAATGCCGATGGCTCGGCCAGGCCATCGGCGAAAGCCGTGAACCCGGCGGAAGAAGAGGGCAGGGGGGCGGCGCTGGATGTGTTCATGAACGGGGTCGATGCTGGTGAGATGCTGAATGATCCGGCGCCTGTCGATGAATATGTGTTCGAAGAATCGGCTCATCACAGGATAAAAAACCAGTGCGCAAGGCGCGGGAGAATCCAGCTTCCACCGCGCGAGCGGGACTGCAAGGGAGTCACCCCATGAACAGATGGCAATGCCTGGCGGCCGCGTCCGTGGCGCTGGCGGCGATGACGGTGTTGTGGGCGGCGAATGCCGCCGCCCAGCCTGCCGGTTGCACGACGGCCGCAGGCCCCGGCTGCTACCGCGCCTTCCAGCCGCCCGGCGCCGAGGGCACGCTGAACTACTACGCGTCGCTGGGCCCGGGGGATGCGTCGGCAGGTACACCAGCCGCCGCATCGGCGCCGACGAAAGCGCTCATCGCCATGCACGGCCATCCGCGCGATGCCGACAAGACCTTCAACGCCGCGCTGCTGGCCGTGCGCAATGCCGACGCGCTTGCCGACACGCTGGTCGTCGCGCCCGTGTTCCAGGTCGCCGCGGACAAGGCCGCCAAATGCAGCGCGCCGGGCGTGCCCGCAGCGCAGGCCGGCGACCTGCTGTGGACCTGCGGCTCGTGGCTCGAAGGCGGCCGCGCGGAGAGCGGCGCGCGCATCACCTCGTTCGCGGCCATGGACGCGCTGGTGGCCGAGCTCGCGCGGCGATGGCCCAGCCTGCGCACGGTGACCATCGCGGGCTTCTCCGCGGGGGCGCAGATGGTGCAGCACTACATCGGCTTCGCGGACCAAGAACATGCCGGTGCGGCCTCCGTCGCGGTGCGCTACGTGGTGGCCGACCCCGGCACCTGGCTCTACTTCGACGCCTGGCGCCCGCAGCCCGCGGCCGACGGCGCGTGCCCGGGCGTGAACCGCTGGAAGTACGGCACCGACGGCCTGCCGGCCAGCCTGGGGCGCACCGCCGCGCAGGCGCGCCATCGCTACGCCGCCGCCGACATCAGCTACCTGGAGGGCGCGCTCGACAGCAGCGATGCCAAGGGCACGTACTACGGCATCCTCGACAAGTCGTGCGCGGCCCTGGCGCAGGGCCCGTACCGCATGCAGCGCGGCCTGGCCTACGCGCAGTACGACCGCACGCTGCTCGCGCCCGACAAGCGGCGCGAGGTCGTGGTGGTGCCGGGCTGCGCGCACGACGTGGCGTGCGTGTTTCCGTCGGAGGCGGCGCGCGCGGCACTGCTCGGGCGCTGATCGATGGGTTGGTGGATGAGTTGATCCAAGGTCGAAGGGGTTGACCTTGTTTCTGTTTTATTGGATATTTCATCCAATATGACGGAAACAGAAGCAGCCCCTTCCCTGAACGATCGCATCGCCCAGCGCGTGCGCGAACTGCGCGCCACGCGCGGCCTGTCACTCGACGCGCTGGCCACGCACTGCGGCGTGAGCCGCTCGATGATCTCGCTGATCGAGCGCGGCGAGAGCAGCCCCACCGCCGTGCTGCTCGAAAAGCTCGCCACCGGCCTGGGCGTGTCGCTGGCCTCGCTGTTCGATGCGCCGGCCCCCGTGGCCGAGCCCGAGCCGGTCGCCCGCGCGGCCGACCAGCCGCAGTGGCGCGACCCGCATTCGGGCTACGTGCGGCGCAACGTGTCGCCGGGCGGGTTTCCGTCGCCGATCCAGGTGGTCGAGGTGCTGTTTCCGCCCAAGGCCCGCGTGGCCTACGAAAGCGCCGCGCGCGAGCCCGTGGTGCACCAGCAGGTGTGGGTGCTCGACGGCGTCATCGACATCACCTTGGGCGACGAGCACCACCACCTGGAGACCGGCGACTGCCTGGCGATGGTGCTGGACCGCCCCATGAGCTACCACAACCCCACCCGCAAGACCACGCGCTACGCCGTCGTGATCGCGACCGGGCTTTCTTCTTCAGCGAGATGACCATGACGACAACCGCCCGGACCTCCGCCATTCCTTCCATCCCCTCCATTCGTGTGCTCCACGACATCACCGACGCGCAGCTGCAAGGCCTGGCCGATGTGCTCCAGGACTGCGTCGAAGGCGGCGCCTCGGTGAGCTTCATGCTGCCGCTGGCGCCGGAGCGCGCGCTCGCGTTCTGGCGCCAGGTGGCCGCGGGCGTGGCGCGCGGCGAGCGCGCGCTGCTGGTGGCGGAAGACGACGAAGGCATCGTCGGCACCGTGCAGCTGGTGCTCGCGCAACCCGAGAACCAGCCGCGCCGCGCCGACCTGTCCAAGATGCTGGTGCACCGCCGCGCGCGGCGCCAGGGCATCGGCGCGCTGCTGATGCAGGCGGCCGAGGCGGCCGCGCGCGAGCATGGCAAGACGCTGCTGGTGCTCGACACCTCCAGCGCGGAGGCCGAGCGGCTCTACGAGCGCAGCGGGTGGACGCGCGTGGGCACCGTGCCGGGCTTCGCGCTGCTGCCCGAAGGCGCGCCCTGCGCCACCACCTACTTCTATCGCGAGCTGGCCGTGGCCGGCTGAACTGTCGAGCGGCCGGGCCGTGGGGCCACCGGGCGGCCGAGCCGTGCGTTGCGGGTCAGCGCGCCCCGAAGCTCGCGTGCGTGAACAGGTCCTTGAACTCGCGCGGCTGCGAGCGCCAGTACTGCGGCGGGGCCGTCACGTGCGCGCCCAGTTCGGCCGCGGCGTGCCACGGCCAGCGCGGGTCGTACAGCATCGCGCGGGCCAGCGACACCGCGTCGGCCTGGCCGTCGGCAAGAATGGCTTCGGCATGCGCGGCCTCGGTGATGAGCCCGACTGCGATGGTCGGCAGCCCCACCTCGGCCTTCACGCGTTCGGCGAACGGCACCTGGTAGCCAGCGCCCAGCGGAATGGCCTGCTGCGGCGACACGCCGCCGCTGGACACATGAATGGCCGCGCAGCCGCGCGCCTTGAGCGCCAGCCCGAAAGCCACCGTGCCGTCGAGGTCCCAGCCGCCCGGCACCCAGTCGCTGGCCGACACGCGCACCCACACCGGCTTGTCGGCCGGGAACACCGCGCGCACCGCGTCGAACACCTCCAGCGGAAAGCGCATGCGGTTTTCCAGGCTGCCGCCGTAGTCGTCGGTGCGCTTGTTGGCGATGGGCGAGAGGAACTGGTGCAGCAGGTAGCCGTGCGCCGCATGGATCTCCAGGCCGTCCAGGCCCAGCCGCTGCGCGCGCCTGGCGGCCGCCACGAAGGCGTCGCGCACGCGGGCGAGGCCGGCCGCGTCGAGCGCGGTGGGCGGGTCTTCGCCGGGCGCGTGCGGCACGGCGGAGGGCGCGAACGACTGCCAGCTGCCCGCCTCGGTCAACGGAATCTGCTTGCCGCCGTCCCACGGCGCGCGGCTGGAAGCCTTGCGCCCCGCGTGGCCCAGCTGCATGGCGATCTTGATGGGCGAGTGCGCGCGCATGGCGTGCAGCACGCGCGCCAGGCCCTGCTCGTTCTCGTCGGAATACAGGCCCAGGTCGCCGGGCGAGATGCGCCCTTCGGCCTCCACCGCCGTCGCCTCGATGATCAGCAGCCCCGCGCCCGAGAGCGCCAGCGAACCGAGGTGGATCATGTGCCAGTCGCCCGGCGTGCCGTCGGTGGCGGAGTACTGGCACATCGGCGCGATGACGATGCGGTTGTCGGCCTGCAGGTTGCCGAGCACCAGCGGCTCGAAAAGCAGGGGCCTGGAACCGGGCTGGGGGGTGGTGTCGTTGTTGCTCATGACGATGCGGCTGTGCAGGTGCTGTAGTTGCGCGAATTCTGCGGGTTGGGCGCGATCCGTGCCGGCGCCGGCGCGGAAGCCTTGCGGCTCAGGGCGGTATGAACGAGCAGCGCGCCCACCACCATCGCCATGCCCACCGCCTCGTTCACCGTGGGCAGCCGGCCCATGGCCGCGCTCATCAGCAGCGCCGACACCGGCACGAAGTTGATGAAGGCCGTGCCCGTGACGGCGCCCAGCGTGCGCACCCCGAAGTTGAAAGCCAGCACCGCGATGGCCGAAGACACCAGCCCCACGTACAGCAGCGCCTGCCACGACAGGCGCAGGCCCTCCATGCTGGGCGCGTGCGTCCAGCCCAGCAGCGTGCCGGCCACCGCCACGGCCAGCAGCAGCGGCCACGAGGCCAGCACCGTGAGCGCGGTGTACTCGATCACGTCGAGCTCGGGAAACTTCGTGGTGCCGCGCGTGTACCAGACCCAGCCCAGCGTGCCGACGAAGGCCACCGCATCCCCCACCAGCGTCGACTCGCCGGCCTGCGCCGTGCCGAACAGCAGCCCCGACACGATCGCCACGCCCAGCAGCGACAGGGCCGTGACCAGCAGCGTGGCGCGCGTCGGCCGCACGCCGTCGAGCGCCCAGCGCAGCAGCTGCGTGGTCATGGGCGTGGTGGCCATGATGACCGCGCCGTGCGAGGGCACCGAGTGCGCCAGCCCGGCCAGCAGCATGATGCTGAAGATGCCGAAGCCCGCGAACCCGCGCAGCGCCAGCGGCCCGGCATGCTGGCGCAGCTTGCGCCAGGGCGCGGCGCCGCGCGGAACAATGAGCAGCGCGAACAGCACGGCGGACATGCTGTAGCGAATGAGCGTGAACCACGCCGGCTCGACGTGGTGCAGCACGCCCTTGCTGACCAAAAACATGCCACCCCACCCGGAGGTGGCGAGCAGCAGCGCGGCGATGCCGAGCAGGCGTTGGCGATGGGATACAGCTGAAATGGCTGACATTGGGAAACCTCTTGCGGTGATTCGATGCCCCAAGAATCGGCGCGCAAGCCCCCGAATGCCATTCGCATCTTTGGACGGGGGCCTCCAAAAAAGCGAACAGACCGAACGGGCCAGGGCGCTCACAATCCGCCCCATGGAGCTCTACCAACTCAAGACCTTTGTCGCCATCGCCCGCGAAGGCAGCCTCACGCGCGCGGCGGAGCGCGTGTTCACCAGCGCGCCCGCGGTCAGCGCGCAGCTCAAGGCGCTGGAAGACGAGCTGGGCGTGAAGCTGTTCGAGCGCACCCCGCGCGGCATGTCGCCCACCGAGGCCGGCGTGAGCCTGCTGGAAGAGGCCGAGCGCACCCTGGCCTCGGCGATGCGCATGCGCTCGGCGGCCGAGCAGCTGCGCGGCGCGGCGCAGGGCGTGGTGCGTTTCGGCACGGTGGTCGACCCGGTGGCGCTGCGCCTGGGCGAGGTGCTGGTGAAGCTGGCCGAACGCCATCCGCAGGTGACGCTGCAGCTGAAGCAGGGGCTGTCGTACGAGACGCTCGCGGGCGTGCAGCGCGGCGAGCTCGATTGCGCCTACGTGCTCAGCGACAGCCCGCAGATCGAGGGGCTGGAGGTGGTGCGCCTGGGCGCGGTCGACCTGGTGGTGACCGTGCCGCAGGCGGTGGCCGATGCGCAGCCCGAGCTGTCGCTCGCGCAGATCACCGACATGCCGTGGGTGGGTACGCCGCCTTCGTGCATCCTGCGCGTGCACCTGGAAAAACTGTTCGCCGGCGCGGGCCGCGAGTACCGCCCCGGCCGCACGGCCGACGGCGAGAGCGCCATCCGAAGCATGGTCGCCAGCGGCATGGGCGCGGGCCTGCTGCGCAGCGACTACGCGGAGCAGGGCGAGCGCAATGGGGAGCTGGTCATCTGGAAGGGTTGGCGCTCGCACACGTGGCTGTGCTGGGTCGCGCCTGCTGAAGGCCGGGCCCGGCCTGTGGCGGTGGAGGCTGTGCGCAGTGCCGTGATGGAGGCTTGGGCGTAGGGCGGCCTGTTCACACGCCCCGAACAGCAGCCTCGACAAAGAACCAAAAAACTGACCCGGTCCTGACTCGTCCAGCCACCGCAAGACACCCGTTGCAGATCACGGACATCGAGCCCCGAGCCCCGCGAACCCTGGGTTTCCGGGGTGACAGGGCCCTGTGTGCGCTGTCATCATTCGCGGCTGCATGAACCTCGACCCTCGCCCTTCCTCTCTCGACGACCTGTTGAACCGCGCCAGGCAAGCCCTGGCCGAACCGGGCGGGGCGCTGCCCGCGATGCCGCATGCCACCGAGGCGGCCGGCTGCGTGGTGTTGCTGGCGCTGGGCGAAGACGGCAGCCGCGCGCGCGTGGTGTCGGGGCGCGGGGCCGACGTGAGCATCGCCTGGCGCAACGCCGCCGAGGCCGCCGCGGCGCTGGTCAAGCGCGCGTCGCTGTGGCCGCAGCGGCTGCGCGCGGAGCTGGTCGACCAGGTCGTGCCGCTGACATGGGGCGCGCTGAAGGGGCAGCTGGCCGACTGCCGGCGCAACTACTTCAACCTCGGCATCGCGCTGGACGCGACGTTCGAGGTGGCGCTGCTCGCGCAGGAAATGCATGGCGGCGCGATTCTGTACAACGGCGACATCGACCACGCCGAGCCCAACACCGGCAACCTGCGCCTGCACAGCAAGCGCCGCTTCGGCCGCGAGATCGACTTTCCGAAGGACGACGCGACGCCGGTGTGGACCTTCACCACGCGCGCCGTGTATGTAGAGGGGGTCGACGCCAGGCGCGCCTGGCCGATCACCGCCGAAGGGCAGGCCGCGGGATACCGCGAACTGCACGAGCTGCGCGACTGGCACGCGCCGCAGATCCATGCGCTGGTCGACCACGCCAGCGCCTACCTGGCCGCGCAGGTGCAGGCCAACGGCGAGTTCCACTACGGCTGGTTTCCCTGCTTCGACCGCGCCATTCCGACCTACAACACGCTGCGGCACGCGAGCTCGACCTACGCGATGCTGGAAGCGTGGGAGCTCATGCGGGGCAACGCGGCGCAGGGTGGTGGCGATGGGGCTGGCGACACGCTCAAGGCCGCCATCGACCGCTCGCTGGCGCTGCTCACGCGCAGCCTCATCCGCCCCGCCAACCTGCCCGACGGCACCCGCGCCGCGTACCTGCTGGACGTGGGCAGCGAGATCAAGCTCGGCGGCAACGCCGTGTGCCTGCTGGCGCTGGTGAAGTACACCGAGCTCACCGGCGACCGGCAGCACCTACCGCTCATGGAGCAGCTGGCGCTGGGCATGCGCCACATGCAGGACGCGCAGACCGGCAGCTTCGTGCACGTGCTGAACGCGCCCGCGCTCGACGTGAAGGACACGTTTCGCGTCATCTACTACGACGGCGAGGCGGCGTTCGGGCTGATGCGGCTGTACGGCCTCACGCGCGACCCGCGCTGGCTCGCGATGGTGGAAAAGGCCTTCGAGCACTTCATCGCCGCTGAGCACTGGCGCGCGCACGACCACTGGCTGAGCTACTGCGTGAACGAGCTCACGCGCTACCGGCCCGAAACGCGCTACTACGCGTTCGGCCTGCAGAACGTGGCGGGCTACCTCGACTTCGTGCTCGAGCGCGTCACCACCTTTCCCACGCTGCTGGAGCTGATGATGGCGGCGCGCGAGATGGTGCTGCGCATGGAGGCCGACCCCGCGCTGCTGCCGCTGCTGGCCGGACTCGACCGCGACAAGTTCGACCGCGCGCTGGAGTTCCGTGCGCGCTACCTTGCCAACGGCCACTTCTGGCCCGAGCTGGCGATGTTCTTTCGCAACCCGGCGCGCATCGCGGGCTCGTTCTTCATCAAGCACCACGGGTTTCGCGTGCGCATCGACGACGTGGAGCACTACCTGTCGGGCTACGTGGCGTACCACCGCATGCTGAAGGAGCAAGAGGAAAGCCGGGAAGCCCAGGAAGCCCAGGGAGTCGATAGCGCGCACGCGAGCGACCTCGCCCGCACCACCGGCCTGGTCGCCTGGGGCGGGGACGTCAACCTCTCGCGCCGCCAGCACTACCGGCTGCACGAGCTGGGCGGCGCCGACAGGATGCTCTGCGACATTCCCGCGCTGCGCGAGGCCGACCTGCGCATCGCCAACCTCGAATGCGTGGTCGCCACCACCGGCGAGCAGGGCGTGGACAAGGACGAGACCGCGCCGTACTACTACCGCGCGCGGCCCGAGATGCTGGCCGTGCTCACCGCGGCCGGCATCGGCATGGTGGCCACCGCCAACAACCACAGTGGCGACTACGGCCCCGGCGCGCTCATGGAGCAGCAGGGCCTGCTCGACGCGGCCGGCATCGCGCACGCGGGCAGCGGCGCCACGCGGGAGGCCGCGCTGCGCCCGGCCTTCGCTCGCGCAGGCGGCGTGCGCGTGGCGCTGTTCTCGCTCGACGCCACGCAGCCGCGCTTCGCGGCCAGCGCCGAGCGCCCGGGCACGGCCTGGCTGCCGCTGGACGACCCGGCCGCATGGCGCGCCACGCTGGCGCCGCGCATCGAGGCCGCGCGCCGCGAGGCCGACGTGGTGCTGGTGGCGGTGCACTGGGGCGACAACCTGGAAACGGAACCCTCGCAGGCCGAAATCGCGGTCGGCCACGCCATCGTCGATGCGGGCGCCGATGCCGTGCTCGGCACCTCGGCGCACGTGCTGCAGGGCATCGAGGTCTACCGCGACCGGCCCATCCTGCACGACGCGGGCGACCTGCTGTTCGACGCGGTGCGCGACGACCTCGGCGACTCGGGCGTGTTCACGCTCACGCTGGGTGTGCGCGGCGTGCAAGAGGTGCTGTTCACGCCCATCGGCGTGGGCTTCGGTTTTTCGCGGCAGCGCGAAGGTGACGACGCGGCGGCGCTCAGCGGGCGCTTTGCCGCGCAATGCCGCGCGCTAGGCACCGAGATGACGCCGCTGCCGGACGGGCGCTGCGTGCTGAAGCTCTCACCCCCTGAGCTGCCGACGGGGCCGCTGCCGGGGCGTGTTGCGCCTCGCATGCGCGGTACGCGGGCTGCGCCGACCTCGCGCATTGCTCCCGCTGTCGGCCCGGTGCGCGCGCCGCGTCCCGAGTGGATGGTCGATGCGGTGCCCGAAGACGCGCGCATCGCGCCGCTGCAACTGGGCCCGCTGCGGCTGGTGGGCCTGCGCTGCGCGCCGCAGCAGATCGCCGGGCGCCAGCTGCTGTGGGTCGAGTCGTTCTGGACCGCCGACGAACCCGTCGCGCACGACCTGCGCGTGCAGTTCCGCGCGCTGCCGATGCGCAGCACCCGCATGCCGGCCTGGGGCGCGAGCATGGACCACGACCCCTGCGACTGGATGTGGCCCACCACGCGCTGGGCGCCGGGCCGCATCTACCGCGACCGCTACGGCCTGCGCCCGCCGCGCGCCGGCCTGATGACCAGCGACGTGCTGCAACTCGAAGTGCGCGTGCGCGGCGGTGCGCCGGACACGGCCGAGCCACCCCCGCGCCGCCTCGCGCTGTGGTGCGGCCTGCGCGTGCCGGCGCTGCCTACACCCTTGCCGCAGCGCGGCGCGCCGGTGCTGGCCGTCGACCGGCCCGGTGCGGGCCCGGCGCCCGAACCGGTGTGGACCGCCGCGCAGCTGCAGCAGGTCACCGGTGGCAAGTGGCTGGTGGCACCGCCGCCGGGCTGGTTCGCCAATGCCGTGGTGCGCGGGCCGACGCACATGGGCCTGCTGCCGAAGCCGGCGCTGTTCATCGCCTCGGACTTCCGCACGCTGGCCGCGCACGAGAACTACAGCAAGCCGCGCCCCGACAACTGGGACCGCCACCGGGAGCTGCCCGCGCTGCAGGGCGCGCTGGCCGGCGCGGTGGTCGCGCACCCGGTCGAGGGGCTGGACGCGGGCTTTCCGCTGCTGCAGGTGGCCGACCCCATCGCCGCGATGCTGGCGCTGGGCGCCGCCGCGCGCGAGCGCTACCGGGGCTTCGTGGTGGGCGTGACGGGCACGGTGGGCAAGTCGTCCACCATCGCCATGCTGCGCGACCTGCTGCCCGAGCGCGCGCGCGTGCACACCACCATCGACAACTACAACTCGCGCGTGGGCGTGCCGGCCATGCTGGCCAACCTCGCGCCCGACGCCGACGTGTGCATCCTCGAGATGGCGCAAAGCGGCCTGTGGATGGACCGCGGGCCCATCTCGCTGGTGGCGCGCCCGCACGTGGCGCTCATCACCGAGATCGGGCTGTCGCAGACCCGGCAGGCCTCCACGCTGGAACTCACGGCCAAGTACAAGTCGCGCATCTTCCTGGGGCTGGAGCCCGGCGGCGTGGCCATCGTGCCCGAGCACATCGCCTGCCTGCCGCAGGTGCTGCGCGCCGCCGCCCGCACGGCCGGCGCCATCTGGGTGGTGGGCTCCGGGCCGGGTGCGGACGTGCGCGTGGTCGACACCGCCAGCGAGCCCGGCGGCGGCTGCCGCGTGCGCATCGCGGTGGCGGGGCGCACGCACACGTACCTGTTTCCGGTCGACAGCGCGGGTCTGGTGCGCAACTCGACGCTGGCCTTCGCCGCGCTGGTGGCCATGGGCTTCGACGCCGAGGCCGCCTGCGCGCGCATGCCGCGGGTGCGCCTGCCGGCCTCGGTGATGCAGGTGCACGCGCTGCGCACGCAGGCCGGCGTGGAGGCCACGCTGATCGACGACAGCTGGAACGCCGAGGTCATGTCCATGCGCAACGCCATGGAGTTCGTGCGCACCTGCGAGCGCGCGCAGCACGGGCCGGTGGTGCGCAAGATCGGCGTGCTGGGGCGCATCGTCAACCTCGACGACGACGCCGAGGCCATGCACCGCAGCCTGGCCGCGCCGCTGCTGGCCTCGGGCATCGCGCACCTGGTCACGCACGGCCCCGAGATGCGCTGGCTGCGCGAGGAGGTGCCCAGCGCGCTGCTGGGCCCGCACTTCGACGACGCCGCGCAGCTCGCGCACTACCTCGGCGGCTTCCTGCGCAGCGGCGACCTGGTGCTGGTGAAGGGCGACCGTGACCGCTCCGACTTCGGCCACATTCCCGGCCTGCTGCAGCGGCTATGAGGGCGGGCCTGTGAGCGCGGTGGCATTGGTGCGGCGGCATGCGCGCGGCGCCCTCGTGCTGCTGGCGCTGGTGCAGGCCGCCTGCGCGCAGCGCACCGGCCCCGACGTGCCGCGCGCGCTCGCCGCCGGCAACGAGCAGGTGCTGCACTGGAACCAGCCCGCCGACCGCGCGAGCTGCCCCGATCGTCCCGGCTTCCTGTGGGTGCAGCCGGTGGAAGGGCCGGCCTGCATCCGCTACTTCGCGAGCGCCGACCTCGACGGCGCGCGCCTGGCCATCGTGCAGTTCTCGGGCGACCGTGACGGCGTGATGGACCAGGCGCCCGAGCGCATTCCCGGCAACACCGAGGCGCTGCGCACGCTGGACGCGCAACGCAGCCGCGACCGCGCCGGCGTGCCCTGGGTGTTCGTGGCGCGCCCGGGCACCTACGGCTCGTCGGGCGACCACCGCAAGCGCCGGCAGCTGGTGGAGTTCCATGCGCTGGACGCCGCGCTCGACGCGCTCATGCAGCGCCACCGGCTGCAGCGCCTGATCATCGTCGGCCACAGCGGCGGCGCCACCGCGGGTGCCGCGCTGCTCACGCTGGGGCGCACGCGCGTGGCCTGCGCGGTGCTCACCTCGGGCGCCTACGGGCTGCTGGAGCGCGCGAAGCTGCTGGGCCGCTCGAACGGCGGGCGCACCGACACCACCGGCAGCACCCAGTTCTACGACCCGCTGGACCATGTGGGCGGCGTGGTGCGCGACCCGGCGCGGCGCATCGTGCTGATCGGCAACCGCGAAGACCACAACACGCCTTTCGCGCTGCAACAGCGCTTCGCCGATGCGCTGGCCAAGGCCGGCCACCGCGCCGAGCTGCGCACGCACGCGGCCGAGCCGCCCGAGTACCACGACCTCACGGACCGCGTGGCGCTGCTCACGGCCTCGCAGTGCGCGCGCGAGGCGATGTTGCAGTAGCGCTTTTCACAGTCGCGCTTTTCACAGTCCCTACAGCCCCAGCAGCCGCAGACCTCTTTCACAGGAACCCCATGAGCAGCAGCATCACTTCGCGCAAGCTCGGCCACATGCCCGACGGCCGCCTCGTCACCGAGTACACCCTGGACAACGGCCGCGGCCTGAGCCTAAGCGCCATGAACCTCGGCGGCATCGTCACCGCGCTGCGCGTGCCCGACCGCCACGGGCAGTCCGCGAACGTGGTGCTGGGCCTGCCGACGCTGGCCGAGTACCTCGCACCCCATCCGCACCTGGGCAGCATCGTGGGGCGCCACGCCAACCGCATCGCCGCGGGGCGCTTCACGCTCGACGGCACCACGCACCAGCTGGGGCTGAACAACGGGCCGAACTCGCTGCATGGCGGCGCGACCGGTTTCGGCAAGCGCTACTGGGACATCAGGGAAATCGCCCCGTCGTCAGCGCAGGCGTCGGGCGGCGACGTGGCCATCGAGCTGCGCTACACCAGCGCCGACGGCGAAGAGGGCTACCCCGGCGAGCTGCAGCTCACCGTGCGCTACACGCTGGCTGCGCAGGCCGACACCTGGCGCATCGACTACAGCGCCGTCACCGACAAGCCCACGGTGCTCAACCTCAGCCACCACGACTACTTCAACCTGGCCGGCGGCGGCTCGGTGATGGACCACCGGCTCACGCTGCCGGCCAGCCGCTACTGCCCGGTGGACGACACGCTCATTCCGCTCGGGCTGGCCGACGTGGCGGGCACGCCCTTCGACTTTCGCGAGCCGACGCGCATCGGCGAGCGCGTGCGCCAGGGGCATGCGCAGCTGCTGCGCGCGCACGGCTACGACCACAACTGGGTGCTCGACCGCGCGCAAGAGCGCGACGGCCTCGCGCTGGCGGCACGGCTCGAGCACGAGGCCACCGGCCGCGTGATGGAGGTGCACACCAGCGAGCCCGGCGTGCAGTTCTATTCGGGCAACTTCCTCGACGGCAGCCTGTTCGGCAGCGCGGGCGCCAGCCTGCGGCAGGGCGACGGGCTGTGCCTGGAAACGCAGCACTTCCCCGATTCGCCCAACCAGCCGGCCTTTCCGTCGACGGTGCTGCGCCCGGGGGAGCGCTTTCACAGCGCGACGGAGCACCGCTTCGGCATCCTCGGCTGAGGCTTGAAAACCGCGCGGCTGGCTAGCCCGCGAACAGCGGCGCGGGCACGCCCGGGCTGTCGATGCGCACCTTGAAGAGCCCACCGGCCAGCGGCTCTTCCTGCAGTTGCGCGTCGGTGCGGCCGTTGCGCGCGGTCGTGATGTACAGCGTGCGCAGGTCGGCGTCGCCGAAGGCGCAGTCGGTCACGTTGCTGGCCGGCAGGTCGATGCGGCACAGCTCCTGCGCGCTCACGGGGTCGTGGCAGGTGACGCAGGCGCCGTCCCAGTGCGCGATCCACAGGCGGCCGGCGGCGTCGGTGGTCATGCCGTCGGGCAGGCCGTCGCCCTTGGGAAAGCGGTGCCACGTGCGGCGGTTGGCGACCGTGCCCGCTTCCATGTCGAAGTCGTAGGCGTAGAGCCTGTTGAGCACCGTGTTGTTGAAGTACATGGTGCGGCCGTCGCCCGACCACGTCGGCCCGTTGGTCACCTCGAAGCCGTCGTCGTGCCGCGTGCAGCGGCCGTCGGCGTCGTAGCGGTACAGCGCGCCGGTGGGCGCCTTGCAGTCGAAGTCCATGCTGCCGGCCCAGAAGCGGCCGCGGCTGTCGCACTTGCCGTCGTTGAAGCGGTTGCCGGTGCGCTCGGTCTCGGGCTGGTGCAGGTAGCGCGGCTTCGCTTCGTCGCCCGGCGCGGTGGTGTCGAACAGCGCGAAGCCGCGGCGCAGCGTGATGAACAGGCCCGGTGCCGAGGCGCGCTCGGCGATGGCGGTGATTTCTTCGTCGAAGTGCCAGCTGCGTTGCGCGCCGGTGGCCGGGTCGTGGCGGAACAGGCGCGGCGTGAGGATGTCGATCCAGTACAGCGCCTGCTCGCGCACCGACCACAGCGTGCCCTCGCCGAGGTTGGCGGCCGCGGGCCAGATGCATTCGGGCGCGCCGAGCACGGTGGGGGTGTTTGTCTCTTGCTTGTTCATTTGTTCTTCCTTTGTCTCCTTGACGCGGCGGATCGTATCAAGGCATATTGATAACCGAAATCAAAAATACTGGCATCGATCGATATGCGTTTTGCAATGTCATGACATGCGCACCTGGAGACTTTTTCTTGAACTCCCCCCAGCTTTCCACTCCTCAGCTTTCCACTCCGCAGCTTTCCGTCTACCCCAGCTTGAAGGGCCGCACCGTGTTCGTCACCGGCGGCGGCAGCGGCATCGGCGCGGCCATCGTCGGCGCCTTCGCCGCGCAGGGCGCGCGCGTGGCCTTCGTCGACATTGCCGAAGCGGCCAGCGCGGCACTGTCGACGCAGATCACCGAGGCCGGCCACGCCGCGCCCTGGTGGCGCGCCTGCGACGTGCGCGACATCGCCGCGCTGCAGCAGGCCGTGGCCGACGCGGCGGCCGAACTCGGCGACTTCGCTGTGCTGGTCAACAACGTGGCGAGCGACGACCGCCACACGCTCGAGTCGGTCACGCCCGCGTACTACGACAACCGCATGGCCATCAACGAGCGACCGGCGCTGTTCGCCATCCAGTCGGTGGTGCCGGGCATGAAGCGCCTGGGCTTCGGCTCGGTGGTCAACCTGGGCTCCACGGGCTGGCAGACCAAGGGCTCGGGCTACCCTTGCTATGCGATCGCCAAGTCGTCGGTCAACGGGCTCACGCGCGGGCTGGCGGTAGAGCTGGGCCGCGACCGCATCCGCATCAACACCGTGTCGCCCGGCTGGGTGATGACGGAGCGGCAGGTTGCGCTCTGGCTCGACGAGGAAGGCGAGAAGTCGCTGCAGCGCAACCAGTGCCTGCCCGACAAGCTGATGCCGGAAGACATCGCGCGCATGGTGCTGTTCCTGGCGTCGGACGACGCGAAGATGTGCACGGCGCAGGAGTTCACGGTGGATGCCGGGTGGACCTGACGGCGTTGCCCCCCGCAAGGGGGTGAGCGAAGCGACACAAATTGCGCGAAGTGCGCAAGGTGCGCAAGGTACGCAAAGACAGGGTCAGTCCAGCTCCAGCTTGCGCCCGTACACGCTCACGCTCGCCGTCTTCAACGCCTTCATCATCACCTTCGCCGCCGGCGACAGCAGTCGGTCCGTGCGCGTGATGATGCCGAAGGCGTCCATGTGGCAGGGCATGTCCAGCGGCAGCAGCGACACGATGCCGTGCGATGCGTAGTAGCGCGCCACGTCGGTCGCCAGCACGGCCACCATGTCGCTCTGCTGCAGCATGCGCGTGATGAAGAGCAGGGCCGAGCTCTCGATGGTGTTGGTCGGCGGCGCCAGCCCTTCTTCCTGGAACATCAGCTCGAAGCGGTGGCGCAGCACGCTGCCCGCGGGCGGCACGATCCAGCCGGCGCTCACCACGTCGCGCAGGGTGAGGCCGCTCACGCCCAGCAGCGGATGGCCGGGGCGCACCAGCGCGCACACGGGCTCCTCGGTGAGCGCCTCGTAGCGCAGCTGCGACTTGTCGTGCTCGGCGAACAGCCGCGCCACCAGGATGTCGAGCTTGCCCTGCTCGAGCCGCTCGATGAGCACGGGGCTGGTCTCTATCTCCAGCGACACGCGCAGGTCGGGCTGCTCGCGCTTGACCATGGCCACGGCCGGCGGCATCAGCGTGAGGCCGGGCGCGGTGATGGCGCCCACGCTCACATGGCCGAAGCGCCCGGCCTTCAGCGCGGTGAGCTCGTCGTGCGCCTGGTTGAGGCTGGCGAGCGCCACGCGGGCGTGACGGATCATGGTCTCGCCATACCAGGTGGGGCGCATGCCGCGCGGCAGGCGCTCGAACAGCGGCACCTCCAGCACGTCTTCCAGGTCCTTCAGCAGCTTGGAGGCCGCGGGCTGCGTCATGTTGAGCACCTGCGCGGCGCGGTGGATGTTGCCTTCCTCGGCGAGCGCCACCAGCAGGAGCAGTTGCCGGGTCTTCAGCCGGGCGCGGATGAACCAGTGGTTGTAGTTGGTCATTTCTGTGGAAACGAAGGTCTGACCGGGTTTTCCAGAATCCGGCGATTGATATGCATTTTGCGTAAAAAACGATTGGATCGATATCAATTCTGTTCCTAGACTGGCCGCACATCCAGAACAACAGAGACAAGGTCCACGCCACGGTGATTCACGGCGAGATCCATCAGAACGTGCGGCAGTACATCAACGGCCGCTGGGAAACCAGCGCGACCACGGGGATGAGCGCCAACCCCTCGGACACCACCGAAGTGGTGGCCGAGTACGCACGTGCGGACCGCCGCCAGGCCGAACTCGCCATTCGCGCGGCCACCGAGGCCTTTCCCCATTGGAGCCACAGCACGCCGCAGCGCCGCGCCGACGTGCTCGACCGCATCGGCGCCGAGCTGCTCGCCCGCAAGGACGACCTGGGCCTGCTGCTGGCGCGTGAAGAGGGCAAGACGCTGCCCGAGGCGGTGGCGGAGGTGGCGCGTGCCGGCCAGGTCTTCAAGTTCTTCGCGGGTGAAGCCCTGCGCGGGGGCGGCGGCGAGAACGTGGCCTCGGTGCGCGCGGGCGTGCAGGTCGATGTCACGCGCGAGCCGGTGGGCGTGGTCGGGCTCATCACGCCGTGGAACTCGCCCTTCGTCATTCCCGCGTGGAAGATCGCGCCCGCGCTGGCGCACGGCAACAGCGTGGTGTTCAAGCCCGCGGAGCTGGTGCCGGCCTGCGGCTGGGCGCTGGCCGAGATCATCAGCCGCGCGGCCTTGCCGGCCGGCGCCTTCAACCTCGTGATGGGCAGCGGCCGCGAGGTGGGGCAGGCGCTGGTCGACAGCCCGCTGGTCGATGCGCTGAGCTTCACCGGCTCGGCCGCCAACGGCGAGCGCGTGCTGCAGGCGGCGGCCACGCGGCGCGCCAAGGTGCAGCTGGAAACCGGCGGCAAGAACGCGCTGGTGGTGCTGGCCGATGCCGACCTCGACCGCGCGGTCGACTGCGCGGTGCAGGGCGCCTACTTTTCCGCGGGCCAGCGCTGCACGGCGTCGAGCCGGCTGATCGTGGAGGCGCCGGTGCACGACGCCTTCGTCGCGAAGCTGCGCCAGCGCCTGAAAGACTTGAAGATCGGCCACGCGCTGGAGCGCGGCGTCGACATCGGCCCGGTGGCCGACGAGGAGCGCCTGGCGCAGAACCTGGCCTGGGTGGGCATTGCGCGCGAAGAGGGCGCCGAGCACGTGTGGGGCGGCGAGGCGCTGCAGCGCGCCACCGCCGGCCACTACATGAGCCCCGCGCTGTTCCTGGCCAGGCCCGCGCACCGCATCGCGCGCGAGGAAATCTTCGGGCCGCTGGCCTGCGTGCTGCGCGCCGCCGACTACGACGAGGCGCTGGCCCTGTGCAACGACACGCCCTTCGGCCTGTGCGCGGGCATCTGCACCAACTCGCTGAAGCACGCCATGCATTTCAGGCGCCATGCCGTGGTCGGCATGACGATGGTCAATCTGCCGACCGCGGGGGTGGACTTTCACGTGCCCTTCGGCGGCCGCAAGGGGTCGGGCTACGGGCCGCGCGAACAAGGGCGCCACGCCGCGGAGTTCTACACGACGGTGAAGACCGGCTACATGCTGGCCTGACCGGACGGGGTTTCGTTCACCACACCAACAGCCAACAGCAAAGTCCTCGAGACATCAAGAAGGAGACATCCCATGACCATGAATCGCCGCACCCTGAACACCGCGCTCGCCGCCGCAGCCCTGGGCAGCATGCTGCCCGTGTCCGTCTTCGCGCAGAAGAAGCTCGTGCTGGGCTTCGCGCAGGTGGGCGCCGAGAGCGAATGGCGCACCGCCAACACCGAGTCGATCAAGTCGTCCGCGAAGGACGCCGGCATCGAGCTGAAGTTCTCCGACGCGCAGCAGAAGCAGGAAAACCAGATCAAGGCCATTCGCTCGTACATCGCGCAGAAGGTGGACGTGATCGCGTTCTCGCCGGTGGTCGAGTCGGGCTGGGAAACCGTGCTGCGCGAGGCCAAGGCCGCGAAGATCCCGGTGGTGCTGACCGACCGTTCCGTCAACACCAAGGACGACACGCTCTACGTGACCTTCATGGGCTCCGACTTCATCGAAGAGGGCCGCAAGGCCGGCCGCTGGCTGGTGGAGAAGATGAAGGACCAGAAGGGCGACGTGAACATCGTCGAGCTGCAGGGCACCGTGGGCTCGGCGCCGGCCATCGACCGCAAGAAGGGCTTCGAGGAAATCATCAAGGCCGACCCCAAGTTCAAGATCATCCGCTCGCAGACCGGCGACTTCACGCGCGCCAAGGGCAAGGAGGTGATGGAAGCCTTCCTAAAGGCCGACGGCAAGAAGATCAACGTGCTCTACGCGCACAACGACGACATGGCCATCGGCGCGATCCAGGCCATCGAGGAAGCGGGCCTGAAGCCGGCCAAGGACATCACCATCATCTCCATCGATGGGGTGAAGGGCGCCTTCGAGGCCATGATCGCCGGCAAGCTGAACGTGTCGGTCGAATGCAGCCCGCTGCTCGGGCCGCAGCTGATGCAGGCGGTGAAGGACATCAAGGACGGCAAGACGCTGCCCAAGCGCATCGTGACCGTGGAAAGCATCTTCCCGATGGAAGTCGCGGCCAAAGAGTTTCCGAACCGCAAGTACTGAGGAAGCACGGACATGAAACGCCACTTTCTCAAGGCCACGCTCGCGGGCATGGCGCTGGCCGTCGTCGGCTTCACGCCGATGGCCAACGCCCAGGACAAGGGCCTGATCGCCATCTCGATGCCCACCAAGTCGTCGGCGCGCTGGATCGCCGACGGCGCCAACATGCAGAAGTACTTCAAGGACAAGGGCTACAAGACCGACCTGCAGTACGCGGACGACGACATTCCCAACCAGCTCGCGCAGATCGAGAACATGGTGACCAAGGGCTCGAAGGTGCTGGTCATCGCGGCCATCGACGGCACCACCTTGTCCGACGTGCTGCAGAAGGCCGCCGACAAGGGCGTGAAGGTGATCGCGTACGACCGGCTCATCAAGGGCTCGAAGAACGTCGACTACTACGCCACCTTCGACAACTTCCAGGTGGGCGTGCTGCAGGCGCAGTCGATAGAGAAGGCGCTCGACCTGAAGGGCGGCAAGGGGCCTTTCAACATCGAGCTGTTCGGCGGCTCGCCCGACGACAACAACGCCTTCTTCTTCTACAACGGCGCGCTCTCGGTGCTCAAGCCCTACATCGACAGCGGCAAGCTGGTGGTGCGCAGCAAGCAGATGGGCATGGACAAGGTCGGCACGCTGCGCTGGGACGGCGCGGTGGCGCAGGCGCGCATGGACAACCTGCTGTCGGCCTACTACACCAAGGACCGCGTGGACGCGGTGCTGTCGCCGTACGACGGGCTTTCCATCGGCATTCTCTCGTCGCTGAAGGGCGTGGGCTACGGCTCGGGTTCGCAGCCGATGCCCATCGTGTCGGGGCAGGACGCGGAGGTGCCTTCGGTGAAGTCCATCCTGCGCAAGGAGCAGACCTCGACCGTGTTCAAGGACACGCGCGAGCTCGCCAAGGTGACGGTGGCCATGGTCGACGCGATGCTCTCGGGCAAGACGCCCGAGGTGAACGACACCAAGACCTACAACAACGGCCTCAAGGTGGTGCCCTCGTACCTGCTGAAGCCGGTGAGCGTGGACGCGTCGAACTGGAAGACGGTGCTGGTCGACAGCGGCTACTACAAGGAAAGCCAGATCAAGTGAGCCACGAAGGCGAACGCACCACCCGCGAGATGCGCGGCACCATCCTCGAGATGCGTGGCATCACCAAGACGTTTCCCGGCGTGAAGGCGCTGAGCAACGTCAACCTGGCGGTGCGCGCGGGCGAGATCCACGCGGTGGTGGGCGAGAACGGCGCGGGCAAGTCGACGCTCATGAAGGTGCTGAGCGGCGTGTACCCGTGCGACTCGTACACCGGCGCCGTGCATTTCGAGGGCGAGGAGCGCCGCTTCAAGGGCATTGCCGACAGCGAGAAGCTCGGCATCATCATCATCCACCAGGAGCTGGCGCTGGTGCCGCTGCTGTCGATTGCAGAGAACATCTTCCTGGGCAACGAGATGGCCCGCGGCGGCGTGATCGACTGGTTCGCCGCGTACGCGAAAACGCGCGAGCTGCTGGCCAAGGTGGGCCTGAAGGAGCCGGCCACCACGCTGGTGACCGACCTGGGCGTGGGCAAGCAGCAGCTGGTCGAAATTGCCAAGGCGCTGGCGAAGGAGGTGAAGCTGCTGATCCTCGACGAGCCCACCGCCAGCCTGAACGAAAAGGACAGCGACGCGCTGCTGGAGCTGCTGCTGGCGCTCAAGCGCCAGGGCATCGCGTCGATCCTCATCTCGCACAAGCTCAACGAGATCGCCAAGGTGGCCGACGCGGTGACGGTGCTGCGCGACGGCGCCACCGTGGAAACCATCGACTGCCGCACGCAGCCCATCAGCGAGGACCGCATCATCCGCGGCATGGTGGGCCGCGACATGGAACACCGCTACCCGCAGCGCACGCCGAAGATCGGAGCAACGGTGCTCGAGGTGCGCGACTGGCGCGTGCACCACGCGCTGCACGCCGACCGCGAGCAGATCAAGGGCGTGAGCCTGCACGTGCGCCAGGGCGAGATCGTGGGCATCGCCGGCCTCATGGGCGCGGGCCGCACCGAGCTGGCGATGAGCGTGTTCGGCAGGTCGTACGGCCAGCGCATCAGCGGCCAGGTGCTGATGCACGGCAAGCCGGTGGACGTAGGCACGGTGCGCAAGGCCATCGACCACGGCATCGCCTACGTCACCGAAGACCGCAAGGGCCTGGGGCTGGTGCTGGAGGAAGACATCCGCAAGAACATCAGCCTGGCGAACCTCGACGCGGTTTCGCAGGGCGCGGTGATCGACACCGGGCGCGAATTCAAGGTGGCCAACGACTACCGCAAGGCGCTGAACATCCGCTGCTCGGGCGTCGAGCAGCTGGTGGTGAACCTGTCGGGCGGCAACCAGCAGAAGGTGGTGCTGAGCAAGTGGCTCTTCACGAAGCCCGAGCTGCTGATGCTCGACGAGCCCACGCGCGGCATCGACGTGGGCGCCAAGTACGAGATCTACACCATCATCGACCAGCTCGCGAGCGAGGGCAAAGGCATTCTCATGATCTCTTCGGAACTGCCGGAACTGCTCGGCATGTGCGACCGCATCTACGTGATGAACGAGGGGCGCTTCGTGGCCGAGTTCACGGCGGCCGAGGCCTCGCAGGAACGCATCATGCACGCCATCGTGAGCGCGGGGAGCTCGGTCCATGTCGCAGCCTGAAGCGAATGCGGTGAATGCCGCGAAGCCCGCCATGCCCCTGGCCGACGGGCCGAAGCTGCATGCCGGCTTCCTGAAGAACAACCTGCGCGAGTACGGCATGCTGATCTCGCTGGTCGCGATCATGGTGCTGTTCCAGGTGCTGACCGACGGCACCTTGCTGCGCCCGCTCAACCTCACCAACCTGCTGCTGCAGAACAGCTACGTGGTCATCATGGCGCTGGGCATGCTGCTGGTGATCGTGGCGGGGCACATCGACCTGTCGGTGGGCTCGGTGTGCGGCTTCATCGGCGCGCTGGCGGCGGTGCTGATGGTGGAGTACGAGTGGCACTTCGTGCCCACCGCCCTCGTGAGCATCGCGGCGGGCGCGCTCATCGGCGCGGCGCAGGGCTGGTTCGTGGCGTTTCGCAAGATCCCGTCGTTCATCGTCACGCTGGCGGGCATGCTGGTGTTCAAGGGGCTCACGCTGGCCTTGCTCGCGGGGCAGTCGGTGGGGCCGTTTCCCGAGGCGTTCCAGCGGCTGAGCTCGGGCTTCATTCCCGATCCACTGGGGGGCGGCGCCTTGCGCACCACCTCACTGGTGGTCGGCGCGCTGGCGGCCTTCGCGCTGGTGTTCTTCAAGCTGCGCGGGCGCGCCCGGCTGGCGGCGCACGGCATGGAGCAGGAGCCCTACGCCTTCTTCCTGGTGAAGAACCTGTGCTTCGCGGCCATCATCCTGTTCTTCAGCTACCTGCTGTCGACCTACAAGGGCCTGCCCAACGTGCTCATCGTGATGGCGGTGCTGATCGTGGTGTACGACTTCGTCACCAACCGCACCACGCTGGGCCGGCGCATCTACGCGCTGGGCGGCAACGAGAAGGCGGCCCGGCTGTCGGGCGTGAAGACGCAGCGCCTGGCCTTTCTCACCTTCGTGAACATGGGCGCGCTCGCGGCGCTGGCCGGGCTGGTGTTCGCGGCGCGGCTGAACACGGCCACGCCCAAGGCGGGCCTGGGTTTCGAGCTCGACGTGATCGCGGCCTGCTTCATCGGCGGCGCCTCGGCCTCGGGCGGCGTGGGCCGCGTGATGGGCGCGGTCATCGGTGCCTTCATCATGGGCGTGATGAACAACGGCATGTCGATATTGGGCATCGGCATCGACTACCAGCAGGTCATCAAGGGCCTGGTGCTGCTGGCGGCGGTGTTCATCGACGTCTACAACAAGAACAAGTGAGCGCGCATGGCTGACAGCACTCCATCGCCCGTGCTCGAACTGAAGGGCATCCACAAGCAGTTCGGCGGCATCCACGTGCTGCGCGACGTGCGGCTGAACCTGTACCCCGGCGAAATCCATGCGCTGATGGGGCAGAACGGCGCGGGCAAGTCCACGCTCATCAAGGTGCTGACGGGCGTGTTGCCGTCCAGCGGCGGCGAGATGTTCCTGGACGGCCGGCCGATTCGCCCCGCGTCGCCGCTGGACGCGCAGAAGCTGGGCATCAGCACGGTCTACCAGGAGGTGAACCTGTGCCCCAACCTGTCGGTGGCCGAGAACGTGTTCGCGGGCCGCTATCCGCGCTGCGGCATGGCGCAGGGCTTTCGCATCGACTGGGCATCGGTGAACCGGCGCGCCGAGGAGCTGCTCGCGCGCATCGGGCTGGACATCGACGTGACGCGGCTGCTGTCGAGCTACTCGGTGGCGGTGCAGCAGATGGTGGCCATCGCGCGGGCGCTGGGCGTGTCGTCGAAGGTGCTGATCCTCGACGAGCCGACATCGAGCCTGGACGACGACGAGGTGGAGAAGCTGTTCGAGGTGCTGCGGCGTTTGCGCGGCGAGGGGCTGGCCATCGTGTTCGTCACGCACTTTCTCAACCAGATGTACGCGGTGTCGGACCGCATCACCGTGCTGCGCAACGGGGCGTGGATCGGCGAGTGGCGCGCGGCGGACCTGGGGCCGCAGGCCCTGATCGCCGCGATGCTGGGGCGCGAGCTGGCGGCGCAGTCGGCGCGGCCGGCGGCGTTGCCTGCGTTCGACGAGGCAGCGCCTGCGCTGCTGCAGGCCGAAGGGCTGGGGCAGGCGGGGCAGCTGCAGGCGACGGATCTGCGTGTGCGCGCGGGCGAGGTGGTCGGCATTGCCGGGCTGCTGGGCGCGGGGCGCACGGAGCTGGCGCGGCTGCTGTTCGGGCTGGAAATGCCGGACCGCGGGGTGCTGAAGGTCGATGGGCGCTCCGTCAGCTTCTCGAACCCCGCCGATGCGATTCGCGAAGGGTTGGCGCTGTGCCCTGAAGAACGCAAGACCGACGGCATCGTCGCGGAGCTGTCGGTGCGGGAGAACATCGCGCTGGCCTTGCAGGCGCGTCTGGGCACCCGGCGTTTTCTGTCGCATGCCGAGCAGACGGAGATGGCCGAGCGCTTCGTGAAGTCGCTGGGCATCAAGACCGCGAGCGTGGAGACGCCCATCGGCTTGCTGTCGGGCGGCAACCAGCAGAAGGCCATGATCGCGCGCTGGCTCGCGACCGAGCCGCGCCTGCTGATCCTGGACGAGCCGACGCGCGGCATCGACGTGGCGGCGAAGCAGGAAATCATGGAAGAGATCTTGCGGTTGGCGCGCGCGGGCATGGCCGTGGTGTTCATCTCGTCGGAGATGAGCGAGGTGGTGCGCGTGGCGCATCGCATCGTCGTGCTGCGGGACAGGAAGAAGGTGGGGGAGCTGCCGGGTGGGGCTTCGGAGGATGAGGTTTACGAAATGATTGCCGCCGCATGAACCAACCATTGCATGTCTCCCTCCCCCGCTGGGGGAGGGCAGGGGTGGGGGCAAGCGGCCTTCGATCGGGCGCTGTCGTGCGGCGAACGCCGCGTGCCCCCATCCCGGCCTTCCCCCGAGAGGGGAAGGAGCAAGACAAACCGCGCGCGGCTTGCGCTGGCCCCGGGTATTTCTCCCTCCCCTTCCGGGGGAGGGCAGGGGTGGGGGCGCGCGGCCTTCACCGCCGCGCAATGTTCAAGGCCGCGTGCCCCCATCCCCGCCTTCCCCCGGAAGGGGAAGGAGCAAGGCAGAACACATGAACCGCCTTTCATCCCTTATGAGCCACCGCCTCGCCTGGCCCCTCGTCACGCTCGTGCTCCTGCTCGCGGTGAACACCGCCTTCAACGCCAGCTTCCTCCACCTCGAATGGCGCGACGGCCATCTCTACGGCAGCCTCATCGACATCCTCAACCGCGCCGCCCCCCTGGTGCTGGTGTCCCTCGGCATGACCCTGGTGATCGCCACGCGCGGCATCGACATCTCGGTCGGCGCGGTGGTGGCCATTGCGGCGTCGCTCGCGGCCTGGATGATCGGCGGCTCGGTCGCCAGCGACGTGAGCCGCTTTCCGATGTCGCTCGCCATCCTTGCGGCCATCGGCATCGCCTTGCTGTGCGGCCTGTGGAACGGCCTGCTGGTCGCCAAGGTGGGCATGCAGCCGATCATCGCCACGCTGATCCTCATGGTGGCGGGCCGCGGCATCGCGCAGCTGATTGCCGACGGCCAGATCATCACCATCTACTACAAGCCCTTCTTCTTCCTCGGCAGCGGCTACCTGCTGGGCCTGCCGTTCTCGCTGTTCATCGTGGCGGCGGTGTTCGTGCTGCTGTACCTGGCCATCACGCGCACGGCGCTGGGGCTGTTCATCCAGGCGGTGGGCATCAACCCGACGGCGGCGCGCGTGGCGGGCATCCAGGCGCGGCGGCTCGTCGTGGGGGCCTACGCCTTCTGCGGCGCCTGCGCGGGCGTGGCGGGCCTGCTGATCAGCTCCAACGTGAAGAGCGCGGACGGCAACAACGCGGGCCAGCTCATCGAGCTCGACGCGATCCTGGCGGTGACGCTGGGCGGCACGGCGCTCACCGGCGGGCGCTTCAGCCTGGTGGGCAGCGTGATCGGCGCGCTCATCATCCAGACGCTGACCTATGCGATCTATTCGCTGGGGGTGCCGCCGGAAATCAACCTGGTGGTGAAGGCGGGGGTGGTGTTCGCGGTGATGCTGCTGCAGTCGCCGGAGTTCAGGGCGCAGGTGCGGGTGCTGGTGCAACGGCCCGTGCAACGACCCGTGCAGGAAGGGGACGCGGCATGAGCGCGGTGATCGATACAACAACCTCACCCCAGCCCTCTACGCTCAGCGGGAAAGGGGGCGGGAGAGGGGGCCATGCGGGGAACAAGAAGAAAGGGCTCAACCCGAAGTACCTGCCGCTGACCGCGACCATCTCGCTGTTCCTGCTGGTGGCCACGCTGGGCTCGGTGTTCTACGACGGCTTCTTCTCGGCGCAGGTGTTCCTCAACCTGCTGATCGACAACGCCTTCCTCATCGTCGTCGCCGTGGGCATGACCTTCGTCATTCTTTCGGGCGGCATCGACCTGTCGGTGGGCTCGGTCATCGCGCTGACCACCATGGTGTCGGCCTCGCTGGTGGAAAAGCACGGCTGGAGCCCGGGCATCGTCATTCCGCTGGTGCTCGCGATGGGCACGGCCTTCGGCGCGTTCATGGGGCTGCTCATCGAGCGCTTCAGGCTGCAGCCCTTCATCGTCACGCTGGCGGGCATGTTCCTGGCGCGCGGGCTGTGCTACCTCATCAGCATCGACTCGATCAGCATCACCAACGCGTTCTATTCCGAGGTGTCGCAGGTCCGCATTCCGATCTGGGGCGAGGCCTCGGTGTCGATCAGCGCGGTCATCGCCATCGTGGTGCTGCTGGCGGCGGTGTTCATCGCGCACTGCACGCCTTTCGGCCGCGCGGTGTACGCCATTGGCGGCAGCGAGCATTCGGCCATGCTCATGGGCCTGCCGGTGCGGCGCACGCTCATCGGCGTGTACACGCTGTCGGGCTTCTGCTCGGCGCTGGCGGGCGTGATCTTCACCTTCTACATGCTCTCGGGCTACGGGCTGCACGCGGTGGGGCTGGAGCTGGACGCCATCGCCGCGGTGGTCATCGGCGGCACGCTGCTCACCGGCGGCGTGGGCTATGTGGCGGGCACGCTGTTCGGCGTGCTGATGCTCGGGATCATCCAGACGCTGATCTCCTTCGACGGCACGCTCAGCTCGTGGTGGACGCGCATCGTGGTCGGCGCGCTGCTGTTCGTGTTCTGCCTGCTGCAGCGCTTCTTCACCTCGCGCGCACCCCGGCGCTGACCCTTCACCTCTCTCCCTCAGGACACCTCGCATGCCGGACACCCCTCCGAAGAAACTGCGCTCGACCGAATGGTTCGGCTCGGCCGACAAGAACGGCTTCATGTACCGCAGCTGGATGAAGAACCAGGGCATTCCCGACCACGAGTTCGACGGCCGCCCCATCGTCGGCATCTGCAACACCTGGTCGGAGCTCACGCCGTGCAACGCGCACTTCCGCAAGATCGCCGAGCACGTGAAGCGCGGCATCTCCGAGGCGGGCGGCTTCCCGGTGGAGTTCCCGGTGTTCTCCAACGGCGAATCGAACCTGCGGCCCACGGCCATGCTCACGCGCAACCTCGCGAGCATGGACGTGGAGGAGGCCATTCGCGGCAACCCGGTCGATGCGGTGGTGCTGCTCACGGGCTGCGACAAGACCACGCCCGCGCTGCTGATGGGTGCTGCCAGCTGCGACATTCCGGCCATCGTGGTCACGGGCGGGCCCATGCTCAACGGCAAGCTCGACGGCAAGAACATCGGCTCGGGCACGGCGGTGTGGCAGCTGCACGAATCGCTGAAGGCCGGTGAAATCGACCTGCACCAGTTCCTCTCGGCCGAAGGCGGCATGTCGCGCTCGGCGGGCACCTGCAACACCATGGGCACGGCGTCGACCATGGCCTGCATGGCCGAGGCGCTGGGCACCTCGCTGCCGCACAACGCGGCCATTCCGGCGGTCGACGCGCGGCGCTACGTGCTGGCGCAGATGTCGGGCATGCGCGCGGTACAGATGGCGAGAGAAGGGCTCACGCTGTCGAAGATCCTCACGCGCGAGGCCTTCGAGAACGCCATTCGCGTGAACGCGGCCATCGGCGGCTCGACCAACGCGGTGATCCACCTGAAGGCCATCGCGGGGCGCATCGGCGTCGAGCTGGAGCTGGAAGACTGGACGCGCATCGGCAGCCACACGCCCACCATCGTCGACCTGATGCCCTCGGGCCGCTTCCTGATGGAGGAGTTCTATTACGCCGGCGGCCTGCCCGCCGTGCTGCGGCGCCTCGGCGAGAACGGGCTGCTGCCGCACCCCGGCGCGCTCACCGTGAACGGCCGCTCGCTCTGGGACAACGTGCGCGAGGCGCCCAGCCTGGACGACGAGGTGATCCGCCCGCTGAGCAACCCGCTGATCGCCGACGGCGGCATCCGCATCCTGCGCGGCAACCTGTCGCCGCGCGGCGCGGTGCTGAAGCCCTCGGCCGCCACGCCGGAGCTGCTGAAGCACCGCGGCCGGGCGGTGGTGTTCGAGAACCTGGAGCACTACAAGGAGCGCATCGTCGACGAAGACCTCGACATCGACGCCAGCTCGGTGATGGTGCTGAAGAACTGCGGCCCCAAGGGCTACCCCGGCATGGCCGAGGTCGGCAACATGGGCCTGCCGCCCAAGCTGCTGCGCCAGGGCGTGAAGGACATGGTGCGCATCTCGGACGCGCGCATGAGCGGCACCGCCTACGGCACGGTGGTGCTGCACGTGGCGCCCGAAGCCGCCGACGGCGGGCCGCTGGCGGCGGTGCGCGACGGCGACTGGATCGAGCTCGACTGCGACGCGGGCCGGCTGCACCTGGACATCAGCGACGAAGAACTCGCCACGCGGCTGGCATCGCTGTCGGGCACCGACGCGCAACCGATGAGCACGCGCGGCGGCGGCTACCAGAAGCTCTACGTCAACCACGTGCTGCAGGCCGACGAGGGCTGCGACTTCGACTTTCTCGTCGGCTGCCGCGGCGCGGCCGTTCCCCGCCACTCGCATTGACCACACGAACACCCATGACCCCCAGATACCGCGGCATCTTCCCGGTGGTGCCGACCACCTTCACCGAACAGGGCGCGCTCGACCTCGAGAGCCAGAAGCGCTGCGTCGACTTCATGATCGACGCGGGCTCCGACGGGCTGTGCATCCTGGCGAACTTCTCAGAGCAGTTCGTGCTGTCCGACGACGAACGCGAGGTGCTCACGCGCGCGATCCTCGAGCACGTGAAGGGGCGCGTGCCGGTCATCGTGACCACCACGCACTACAGCACCAAGGTCTGCGCCGAGCGCAGCCGCCGCGCGCAGGACATGGGCGCGGCCATGCTGATGGTGATGCCGCCGTACCACGGCGCCACCTTCCGCGTGCCGGAGCCGCAGATCTTCGAGTTCTATGCGCGGCTGTCGGACGCGGTGGGCATTCCCGTCATGGTGCAGGACGCGCCGGCGAGCGGCACCGTGCTGTCGGCGCCCTTCCTCGCGCGCATGGCGAAGGAGATCGAGCACGTGGCGTACTTCAAGATCGAGACGCCGGGCGCGGCCGCCAAGCTGCGCGAGCTGATCCGCCTGGGCGGCGACGCCATCGAGGGCCCGTGGGACGGCGAGGAAGCCATCACGCTGATGCCCGACCTCGACGCCGGCGCCACCGGCTCGATGACCGGCGGTGGCTACCCCGACGGGATTCGCCCGATCATCGAGGCGCACCGCGCGGGCGACCGCGACACCGCATTCGCGCGGTACCAGCAGTGGCTGCCGCTCATCAACTACGAGAACCGGCAGGCGGGCCTGCTGGCCTGCAAGTCGCTCATGAAGGAGGGCGGCGTGATCGCTTGCGAGGCGCCGCGGCATCCGCTGCCGGCGATGCACCCTGAAACCCGTGCCGGCCTGATCGAGACGGCGAAGCGGCTCGACCCGCTGGTGCTGCGCTGGGGGCGCTAGGGTCGCTGGGGGCGCTAGGGTCACGAGCCGCTGCCGCGGCGGTGAACGCCACGTCGCTCCCCTCGGCGAAGTAGGGCGCGAGCAGCTCGGTCAGCCAGTTCATCACGGCGAGCACGCGCGGCGCGAGCTGGCGGCGGTTGACATACACCAGCGACACCGGCATCGGGCGCGCGGCAAAGCCCGGCATCACCTGCACCAGCGAGCCGGAATCGAAGCAGGGCTGCAGGCCGCCGACCGGCGCCTGGATCAGCCCCAGGCCCGCCACCGCCGCGGCGTTGTACGCGTCGGTGCCGTTCACCGTGACCAGGGAGCGCACCGGCTGCATGCGGTAGCGGCCCTGTACCGCGTCGAAGTACTCCCAGCCCGCGTCGTTCGGCGACAGCGTCTGCGCGAAATGCACGATGCGGTGGTGCGCCAGGTCGGCCAGGGTGCGCGGCGTGCCGTGCGCCTGCAGGTAGGCCGGGCTCGCGGCGTTGGCCATGCGCATGAAACCGAGCGGCCGCGCGACCAGCTCGGAGTCGCCCAGCACGCCCACGCGCAGCACGCAGTCGAAGCCTTCGTTTACCAGGTCGACGCGGCGGTCGGTGGTGCTGATGCCGATTTCCAGCGCGGGATGCAGCGCGAGAAATTCGGGCAGGCGCGGAATGACGAGGTCGCGCGCCACGGTGGCCGGCAGGTCGATGCGCAGGCGACCGGTGAGGCCGCTGGCGTCCGAGCGGAACATGCCGGCCAGCTGCTCGCCTTCGGCCAGGTAGTCCTTGCAACGCTCCAGGAAGCGCTCGCCGTCCTCGGTGAGGCGCACGCTGCGCGTGGTGCGCTGCAACAGCCGCGTGCCCAGCCGCTCTTCGAGCTGCTGCACGGCCACCGAGGTGCGCGCACGGGTCAGCCCGAGCTGGTCGGCGGCGCGGCTGAAGCTGGCGAGCTCGGCAACCCGCGAGAAGATGCGCAATTCGTCGGTGTTCATGGCGTCGGATTGTCCTGTTGGCTGATAACAGTGTGCTCCCATGCACGGGATTTATCTTGTGGGCGGTAATTTTTAAAGTCGGTTCATCAACCACCCCCATCAACCACCAGAGGACTTTGAAATGACCGGTTCCACTCTCTCCCGCATCGCACTCATCACCGGCGGCAGCCGTGGCCTGGGCCGCAGCGCCGCGCTGGCGCTGGCCGCCGACGGCGTCGATGTGATCCTGACCTATGTGTCGAACGAAGCCAGCGCGCGGGCGGTGGTGTCCGAGATCGAGGCGAAGGGCCGCCGCGCCGTGGCGCTGCCGCTCGACGTGGGCGACAGCAAGACCTTCGCGGCCTTCGCCGATGCGGTGAAGGCGGCGCTGGCCGCCACATGGCAGCGCGAGCGCTTCGACTTCCTGGTGAACAACGCCGGCGTCGGCCTGCACGCGAGCTTCGAGGAAACGACCGAAGCGCAGTTCGACATGCTCTTCAACATCCACTTCAAGGGCACGTACTTCCTCACGCAGAAGCTGCTGCCGCTGCTCAACGACGGCGGGCGCATCGTGAACCTGTCGTCGGGGCTCACGCGCTTCTCGATGCCCGGTGCCTCGGCCTACGCGGCGATGAAGGGCGGGGTCGAGACGCTGACGCGCTACCTCGCCAAGGAGCTGGGCGCGCGCGGCATCTCGGTGAACACCATTGCGCCGGGCGCCATCGCCACCGACTTCAGCGGCGGCATGGTGCGCGACAACCCGCAGGTGAACGCAATGGTCGCCGGCTTCACCGCGCTGGGACGCGCGGGCCTGCCCGACGACGTGGGCGGCGCCATCGCGAGCTTGCTGAGGGAGGGGAACGGCTGGGTCAACGCCCAACGCATCGAGGTGTCGGGCGGGATGCTGGTCTGAGCACGCGGCGTGCCCGGACGCTCAGGACAGAACGATCAGCTCTTCTCGAGCTCGGTGAGCTGCAGCGACAGGTCGAACAGCTTCGACTTGCTGGCGTAGTAGCGGTCCAGGCGCCACTCTTTCAGGATGTCCATGGCGAGCTCGAAGCTCTTGTAGTCGAGGTTGTACAGCGTGATCAGCTCGAAGCTGCGTTCGGACTCCAGGGCCAACACGAGCTGGGCCAGGATCTTGGCCGATTCGTTGGCCGGGTCCGTTTCGATGAATCGGCGAGCGACCTTGATGGCATTCATGGGAAGGGATTCCTCGGGTGGCAGGGAGCTAGAACTATAGCTAGCGTGCGCCGGCCCTTTATGACGGTTCTGTGACAACCAAGGACATAGCCCGCGGGCCGGAAACACCGGGCCGCGGGCTATGGCAGGCAGGTCGAAAAAGCGTCGGGAATGCTCAGCGCATCGGCATCGGCGCCGGGCGGGGCGCCATCACGGGCTCGGGCGCGCGGTCCATCGGCATCGGGCGCATGCCCGGCGCGGGCACGGTGCGCACGGTGGTCGTGACCGATTCGCGGATCACGCCGCCCCCCATCACGCTGCCTTCCACGGCGGCGCTGGTGTTGCCGGCACCGCCCAGCACGCGGGCCTCGCAGTCGGCGCGGTCGGCCGGCTGCTGCAGGCCGCAGCGTGCGAGGGCGTTGGCGCGGTAGTCGGGCGCGCTGGTCAGGCCGCCACGGGCCGCGGCCTGGCGTGCGGCGCCGGCTTCGCGGATGCAGGCGGCACGGTCCTGCTGGTTGTGGCCGCACACCGCCAGCTCGCGCTGGTAGGTGCTGTCGGATTCGCCGCGGCGCGGGCCGGCGGCAGAAGCCACGGTGGCGCTGGCCACGCCGCCCAGGGCGAGCAGCGCGAAGATCATCGAACGCGAGGTCTTGCTTTGCATGAGGTGCTCCTTGGTTTTCAGGGAATTGCTGCGGGGACTCAACGCGCGATTCAGCGCGACGGCACGGTCTGCGCCGGCAGGGGGGTAACGGTTTCGCGAATCACGCCGCCGCCCATCACGCTGCCTTCGGTGGTGGTGCGGGCACCGCCCTTGATGCGCGCTTCGCACTCGGGCTGGTCCGGGCCCGGCTGCTCGCTGCAGCGTGCCAGCGAATTCACTTCGCCGCGCGCCGGGCTGGGCGTGGTCAGGCCGGCGCGGCCGGCTTCCTGGCGGGCGGCTCCGGCTTCGCGCAGGCAGGCGGCGCGGTCTTGCTGCACGCCGTCGCAGGTGGCGCGTTCTTTCTGCATGCGGGCTTCGGTGCCGGGCGCCTGTGCGCCGGCGGTCTGCGCGCCGAAGACCATGAAGCCACTGGCGGCGAAGAGTGCCGTGGCGGAAAGGATGGAACGTACTGTTGTTGTCATGCGGGCTCCTTGGTTGGGGCACGCACCTGCTTTCAGTTGCGTGACCGGAGCCACAGTGTGGTGTCGGCGAAGGTGGCGGGTCTGTGGGACAGCCGCACCGTTCGACCGGGCCGGACGCGCCCCTGCATGTGGGACACGTCCGTCAGCGAAGCCTTCAGCCGGCCGCGATGCGGCTCGCGAGGTGAGCCAGCGCTTCTTCCACCTGGTCGACCAGGATCAGCGACAGGTCCCCGGGCTGCAGGCGCGCCAGCGCGGTGTCGATGGCGACGAACTCGCCGCGGATCTCGTCGATGTAGCGCGTGCGCGCCGCGCCCTGCAGGCCCTGGCGCAGCAGCGCCATCACCTCGCCGTCGGCGCGGCCGCGCTGCGCCGCGTCCTGGTACAGGATCACGTCGTCGAAGGCCTGGCCCAGGATGGCGGTCTGGTCGCGAATGTCGGAGTCGCGCCGGTCGCCCGCGCCGCTGATGACCACCGAGCGCTTCTTCGCCGGCATGGTGTCCACCGCCGACACCAGCGCGCGCATGGCGTCGGTGTTGTGGCCGTAGTCGGCGATCACGGTGGCGCCGCGGTAGTCCATGACGTTGAAGCGACCGGGCACGCCGGCCGCGTCGTTCATGAAGCTGGCCAGGCCGCTGCGGATGGTGTCCCAGTCCAGCCCCACGGCCCAGGCCGCGGCCACCGAGGCCATCACGTTGTCGACCTGGAAGCCGATGGTGCCGCCGCGCGTGATGGGCACGTCGCGCAGCGCGATGCGTTCGCGCCACGAGCCTTCGGCGGCCACCAGCGTGTCCTGGTCGACGTACACGGTGCGCTTGCCCTGCGCGCGGTGCGTGGCCATCACCGGGTGCATGCGGTCGGCGGTGAAGAAGATCACGTGGCCGGGGCAGCCCGCGGCCATGGCCGCGACGTTCGGGTCGGCGGCGTTGAGCACCGCGTAGCCGTCGGCGGACACGTTGCGCACGATCACGCGCTTGAGCACCGCCAGGTCTTCCACGGTGGTGATGTAGTTCAGCCCCAGGTGGTCGCCGCTGCCGATGTTGGTGACCACGGCCACCTGGCAGCGGTCGAAGCCCAGGCCCTCGCGCAGCACGCCGCCGCGGGCCACCTCGAACACGGCCGCGTCCACGTCGGGATGCATCAGCACGTTGCGCGCGCTCTTGGGGCCGCTGCAGTCGCCGCTGTCGGTCTGGCGGCCATCGACGTACACGCCGTCGGTGTTGGTCATGCCGGTGCGCAGGCCGCTGGAGGCGAGCAGGTGGTTGATCAGCCGCGCGGTGGTGGTCTTGCCGTTGGTGCCGGTGACGGCCACCACCGGAATGCGGCCGTCGTCGCCGTGCGCGTACAGCGTGTCCATTACCGCCTCGCCGACCGCGCGGCCGCGGCCGAACGAAGGCGAGATGTGCATGCGCAGGCCGGGCGCGGCATTGACCTCGACCACGCCGCCGTGCTGCTCCTCGAGCGGGCGCAGCACGTTCTCGCAGACCATGTCCACGCCGCAGATGTGCAGGCCGACCATTTGCGCGGCGTCCACCGCGCGCGCCGCCACTTCGGGGTGCACGGTGTCGGTCACGTCGGTGGCGGTGCCGCCGGTCGACAGGTTGGCGTTGTTGCGCAGCACCACGCGCTGGCCGCGCGCGGGCACGCTGTCGGGCGTGAGGCCCTGCGATTCGAGCCGGCCGATGGCGATGTCGTCCAGCCGGATCTTGGTGAGCGAGGTGGCGTGGCCCTCGCCGCGGCGCGGGTCGAGGTTCACGGTGTCCACCAGCTGGCGCACGGTGAGGGCGCCGTCGCCGATCACCTGCGGCGGGTCGCGGCGCGCCGCGGCCACGAGCCGGTCGCCCACCACCAGCAGGCGGAAGTCGAAGCCGGGCAGGAACTTCTCGACCATCACCTCGCCGTACACGGCGGCCGAGGCGTAGGCCGAGAACAGTTCCTCGCGCGTGGTGATGTTCACCGTCACGCCCTTGCCCTGGTTGCCGTCCTGCGGTTTCACCACCACCGGCAGGCCGATTTCGTGGGCCGCGGCCCAGCCGTCTTCGGCACTGCTCACGGGGCGGCCCAGCGGCACCGGCACGCCGGCGGCGTTGAGCAGCTGCTTGGTCAGTTCCTTGTCCTGCGCGATCGATTCGGCCACGCCGCTGGTGCTGTCGACCTCGGCGGCCTGGATGCGGCGCTGCTTGGAGCCCCAGCCGAACTGCACCAGGCTGCCGCTGGTGAGGCGGCGATACGGAATGCCGCGTGCCACGGCCGCATCGACGATGGAGCCGGTGCTCGGGCCCAGGCGCTCCGATTCGTCGAGGTCGCGCAGCTCGGTGATGGCGGCGTCGGCGTCGAAGGGGGTGTCGGCCTGCGCGGCCGCGATGAGCTGGTCGGCCAGCTCGATGGCGCGGCGGCCCACGGCCTCTTCGCTGTACTGGAACACGACCTGGTAGACGCCTTCTTCCAGCGTGGGCGAGGTGTGGCCGAAGTTGACGGCGCAGCCGGCCTGCGACTGCAGCGCGACGGCGGCGTTTTCCAGCACGTGGGCCAGGGCCAGCGGCTGGCCCAGCACCATCGGGTGCAGCTCGCCGATGGTCGGGAAGCGCGCGCGCAGGCGGTCTTCGAAACCGGCCAGGCGGGTGATGGCGTTCTCATCGCCTTCGCAGGCCACGACCGCCTCGATGGCGGTGTGGCGGCTCCAGAGATTGGGCCCGCGAAGGGCTCGGATGCGGGTGACTTTCATGGGGCGGCGAGAGCGTAGGAGCTTGCGGGCTTGAGTTGGCGGCGCGCGAACGCGTCAGATGAACTGGGGGTGCAGCGGCTGGGGATGCATCTGCGGTTGCGGTTGCGGCTGTGTTTGCGACAGCTGCAGCGAGGCCAGCGCGGCCTGCAGGTCGGCCTCGAAGGCTTCCACGCCGGCGCCGATCAGGTTCAGCGGAATGCCCAGCGCCCAGGCCGCGGCCACGGCGGCCAGCAGGCTTTCAAGGCTCACGCCGGCATGGGTGGCGCGCCACACGGTGAGGCGGCCCAGGCCGGGCAGGAACGATTCGCTGCTGCCGTTGGCCAGCACCACGCGGTCTTGCCGCACCAGCACGGCCTTGCCGCCGGCGCTCTGGTGCGCGGTGAGGGCGGCGGCCTGCGGGTCGGCCGCATACAGGATGACGGCGCCGTCGCACAGCGGCGCCAGGCCGGCCACGCGCGCGTCGGCAGCGTTCAGGACGGCGGTGCCTTCGGAGAGCACCACGTCGACCTGAGTGCGCAGCACCTTGACCATCTGGTCGCTCTCGGTCACGTCGTAGTCGGCCAGGGCTTCGAAGCCTTCCAGGTCGGTGACGATGCCGACTTCGCAGCGGTCGTAGGAGAGGCCGTCGCGCAGGATGGTCTCGGCGCCGTTCTCGATCACCACGGCCTGCACGGCACGGTTGACCAGCAGGCGGTGGCCGGCGTCCCAGTTGGCACTGTCGCGCGCGTCGACGCGGCGGCGTTCCAGGAACAGCCCGTCGCGGCAGGCCAGGCCGGTATGGCGCCCGCCCAGGTTGATGAGCCAGGCCACCAGCCGCGCCAGCACGGCGGTGTCGCGCGAACCGGCCACGCCGATCACGGGAATGCGGCCGGGCGCGTCGTTGGGGAACAGGTGGTCGCAAATGGCGCGGCCCACCGGGCGCGGCGAACCGACGGCCGGCTTCAGGTGCATCAGCAGGCCGGGGCCGGCGTTGACTTCGACGATGGCGCCACGTTGCGGGCCCAGCGGCTTGGAGATGTCTTGCGCCACCAAGTCGATGCCCGCGATGTCGAGGCCCACCACGCGCGCGGCCAGCACGGCGGCGTGCGCGACTTCGGGGTGGACCTGGTCGGTGCAGTCGTTGGCCATGTTGCCGTTGCGCTGGATGGTCACCACGCGGCCGGCGGCCGGCACGGCGTTGCCGTCCAGCTCCTGGCGCTTGAGCTCCAGCTGCAGCTTGGCGTCGGTGTCCAGCACGATCACGTCGAGCGGAAACTCTTCTTCGGCGCCGCGGCGCGGGTCGCTGTTGAGCTGCTTTTCGATCAGCTCGCGCACCGTGGCCTGGCCGTCGCCGGTCACGGTGATGATCTCGCCGCGCGCGGCCGCCACCACCTCGCCGCCCACCACCAGCAGGCGGTGCTCGTGGCCGCGGATGAAGCGCTCGACCATCACGTCGCTGCCTTCGGGCTCGGCCACGGCATAGGCGGCCATCACTTCTTCGCGCGTGGTGAGCTCGAGCGACACGCCGCGGCCGTGGTTGGCGTCCGAGGGCTTCACCACCACCGGCAGGCCGATGTCCTCGGCGGCTTCCCAGGCTTCTTCGGCGCTGTCGACCACCTGGCCTTCAGGCACGGGCACGCCGCAGCTCGCCAGCAGGGACTTGGTGAGTTCCTTGTCGCTGGCGATCGATTCGCCGATGGCGCTGGTGTAGTCGGTCTCGGCCGTCCAGATGCGTTGCTGGTTGGCGCCGTAGCCCAGCTGCACCAGGTTGCCGCTGTTCAGGCGCATGTGCGGAATGCCGCGGTCGGTGGCGGCGGACACGATGGCCGCGGTGCTCGGGCCGAGGTAGCAGTCTTCCACCTTGGCCTTGACCGCGTCGACCGCCTTTTGCACGTCGGCGGCGCTGAACGGGTCGTTGTTGATGGCCGCCATCAGCAGGCGGTGGCCCTCGGCCAGCGCCACGCGGGCCACCTGCTCGTCGCGCGCGCGGAACACCATGCGGTACACGCCGTGCTCCGAGGTGCTGCGCGTCTGGCCGAAGCCCGTGGGCATGCCGGCCAGGTTCAGCAGCTCGATGACCACGTGCTCGAGCACGTGGCCCGACCAGGTGCCTTCGGTCAGGCGCTGGATGAAGCCGCCGCGCTCGCCCACGCCGCAGTGGTGCTCGATGAGCGCCGGCAGCAGCCCGGTCAGGCGGTCGGTGAAGCCGTCGATCTTGTTGGAGGGAAAGTCCTCCAGCGAGCCCAGGTCGAGCCAGACTTCGAGCACCGGACGGTAGGTCCAGAGGTTGGGACCGCGCAAATAGTTGATGCGCAGCAATTGGATGTCGTCGAAACGGGTCATGCAAACGTTCGATGTGCTTTGGCCGAGCACCGCGGCGCCTTCAAGCGCGCCCATGGTGATCAGTCAGAATCGGCGCCCGACCAAGGGCGCCATGACGCGGTCCATGCGGTCCGCGACGGGCAAGAGTCAAAGAAACACAATGCAACATCACGATCCAGTCGGCACCCGGGAGGGCGAAACAGAGGCGGCTTCAGCGGCGCTGAAAAACCGTCTCGCAGTCGCGGAAAACGTTCTGGTAACACTGACGGTTGACCTCGACGACCAACTTCGCTTCGCCAGCGGCCTAGTCGCGCTGACTGACCGCAGGCTGATTGCGCTCGAACCGGACACCCAGGGCGGCGAAAAGTGGCGTGAGTGGCCACTGACCGACGCGGCGCTGGAGCTGCGTCTTTCCGACCATTCGGGCGTCGGAACCCTTGATTTGACGGGGCCCGCGGGCCGTCTGGGCCGCTGGCGCTACACGCTGGGCCACCAGGTCGCGGCGCTGCGACTGCTCAAGTTGTTCGGACAGCGAACGCAGGGTGTCGCCAAGGAGACGCCGGCAGCCGCTGACGCCATCGACGGCGCCGACGCTGAAGAAGGCGCCATCGACACCGAGATACAAACGCCCCCGTCGACCTGGGTGCTGTTACGTTTGGGCCGTTTTGCCGGGCCGTACCGCAAGCAGTTGATCCTCGGTTTTATCCTGACCCTGATTTCGACCGCCGCCACGCTGGTGCCGCCGTACCTGACCATCCCGCTGATGGACGACATCCTGATCCCGTTCCAGAACGGCCAGAAGATCGACACCCTGCGCGTGGGCCTGTACCTGGGCGGGCTGCTGATCGCGGCGCTGGTCGGCTGGGGCCTGGGCTGGGCGCGCACCTACCTGCTGGCGCTGGTGTCGGAGCGCATCGGCGCCGACCTGCGCACCACCACCTACGAGCACCTGCTGACCCTGCCGCTGGACTATTTCGGCGGCAAGCGCACCGGCGACCTGATGTCGCGCATCGGCTCCGAAACCGACCGCATCAACGTCTTCCTGTCGCTGCACGCGCTCGATTTCGCCAACGACGTGCTGATGATCGTGATGACCGCGGTCATCCTGTTTTCCATCAACCCGCTGCTGGCCGTGGTCACGCTGGTGCCGCTGCCGTTCATCGCCTGGATGATCCACGTGGTGCGCGACCGCCTGCGCACCGGCTTCGAGAAGATCGACCGCGTCTGGTCCGAGGTGACCAACGTGCTGGCCGACACCATTCCCGGCATCCGCGTGGTCAAGGCCTTTGCGCAGGAACGCCGCGAGGCCGAGCGCTTTCGCGTGGCCAACGCCTACAACCTGCAGGTGAACGACAAGCTCAACCGCACCTGGTCGCTGTTCACGCCGACCGTGTCGCTGCTCACCGAAATCGGCCTGCTGGTGGTCTGGGCCTTCGGCATCTGGCAGGTGGCGCGCGGCAGCATCACGGTGGGCGTGCTCACGGCGTTCATCGCGTACATCGGGCGCTTCTACACGCGGCTCGACTCCATGAGCCGCATCGTCTCGGTCACGCAGAAGGCGGCGGCGGGCGCCAAGCGCATCTTCGACATCCTCGACCACGTGAGCAACGTGCCCGAGCCGGCCAACCCGGTGAAGGTGGAGCGCGTGCAGGGCCGCATCGAGATGAGCGGGCTGGGCTTTCGCTACGGCTCGCGCGCGGTCATCCACGACCTGGACCTGGTGATCGAGCCCGGCGAAATGATCGGCCTGGTCGGCCACAGCGGTTCGGGCAAGAGCACGCTGGTCAATTTGATCTGCCGCTTCTACGACGTGACCGACGGCGCCATCAAGGTCGACGGCACCGACATCCGCCGCTTCGCCGTGGCCGACTACCGCCGCCACGTGGGGCTGGTGCTGCAGGAGCCGTTCCTGTTCTTCGGCACCATCGCGCAGAACATCGCCTACGGCAAGCCCGACGCCACGCGCGAAGAGGTGGTGGCCGCCGCCCGCGCGGCGCACGCGCACGACTTCATCCTGCGCCTGCCGCACGGCTACGACTCGCTGGTGGGCGAGCGCGGGCAGGGCCTGTCGGGCGGCGAGCGCCAGCGCATCAGCATCGCGCGGGCGCTGCTGATCGACCCGCGCATCCTGATCCTGGACGAAGCCACCTCGGCGGTGGACACCGAGACCGAGAAAGAAATCCAGAAGGCGCTCGACAACCTCGTGCAGGGCCGCACCACCATCGCCATTGCGCACCGCTTGTCGACGCTGCGCAAGGCCGACCGCCTCGTGGTGATGGACCGCGGCGAGGTGGTGGAGGTCGGGCCGCACGACGAGCTGATGGCCCGGCAGGGCGCCTACTGGCGGCTGTACCAGGCGCAACTGCGCCAGGCCGACGACGACGCCAGCGAAGGCGCGGCCAACGAGCGCGCCGGCGCGCAGGCGCCGCTGCCGGTCACCCACGCAGCCCATCCAGCGGGGGACGCATGAACACCAACGCCATCAACGCCACCAATTCCAACGACACCCGACCCGGCTTCGAACTCGCGCGTGACAGCTTCGGCCGCCTCGTGCTGACCGACGCCCAGGGCGAGCGCCACGTGGGCATCACGCCCGTGCGCGCCTTTCCGCTGAGCGCGCCCGACCACGGCGTGTCGCTGGTCGGCGCGGAAGGCCGCGAGCTGGTGTGGATCGACGAGGTCGCCCTGCTGCCCGCGCCGGCCAGGGCGTTGCTGCAGGAAGAACTCGCGGTGCGCGACTTCGCGCCCACGCTGCGGCAGCTGCACAAGGTGTCCAGCTTCGGCGTGCCCAGCACCTGGACCGTGAGCACCGACCGCGGCGACACCACGTTCGTGCTCAAGGCCGAGGAAGACATTCGCCGGCTCGAAGGCGGCGCGCTGCTCATTGCCAGCGCGCACGGCGTGCAGTTCAGGATTCCCGACGTGAAGGACCTGGACCGCGCGTCGCGCAAGCTGCTCGAACGCTTTCTTTGAGCCGCTGCGGTTTGGGCTGGCGGGGCTGGCCGGGCTGAACCGTCGAGGCCGGCTCAGTCGCTCAGTCGCTCAGTTGCTCAATCGAGCAGGTCGGAATACTCGCCGCGCTCGTACGCGTCGGCCGTCTGCCAGGGCAGTGTCTTCGGCGCCGCGATGGCCGAGGCGGTCATGGTGTTGACCGAGGTGCCGTTGGCGTTGCGCTGCTCGATCTTGCGGGCGTAGCGGCCCGCCACGTCCCAGTCGATGCGCAGCGTGCTGTCGCCCTGCGGGAGCTCGTAGCGCTGCACGCCCTTGGCGCCGGCGCCCAGCGCCTTCATGCGCGGCAGGCTCGCCGGGTCGACCAGCCAGTACGCGTTGGCCCACGAGCCGCCGTAGCCCACGTTGCCGTAGTTGGCCTTGTCGACCTCGATCACCTTGCTCTGCTCGCGCAGCACCATGCCCACCTGCACCACGCCGGCCGCATCGCGGCGCAGCCACAGCGGCGCGGCCGTGTTGTCGGCGTGCGAGTGGCCGATGTGCACCTTGCCTTCGCGCGCCTCGTGGTCGTGGTCGGCGCGCAGCACCGGCGGCAGCTCGCGCTCGATCCACACCGTGCCGGCGCGGCGGAACATCAGGTCGGCGTAGCGGCTCTCGCGCTGCACGCCGTCCTTGCCGAGGGTCAGCACGTGGTGGCTGATGCGCAGGTTCTGGTCGGGAGCGGCAGCATCGCTCGCCACACCCGCCGCGCCGGCCGCGATGGAAAAGGCCGCGAGGCCCGTGGCGGCCAGCAGCGCCTTGAGGGTCGGGGAGGCGGTCACAGGCCAGCCGCTTCCTTGACCTTGTTGAACACCTTGATGTTCTCCATGGTGCCCTTGAAGATCTTCGAGCCCGCGCCGCCCGCGAACAGCATCACGTCGCCGCCGCCGTGCGTTTCCGTGCCGGGGGCGCCCAGGTTGATGCCGACTTCCTGCAGGAAGTTGTCGTCGGTGGTGTCCATCGCGCTCTGGTCGTCGCGGCTTGCGGCGCGGGCCGGGGCGATCCATTTCTTGTTGCCGTCTTCGGCGTTGATGTCGCTGCCGGCGGTCGCGTTGGGCCGGCCGCCGTTGCCGAACACCAGCGTGGTGTACGGCTTGCCGTCGGCCGCCTTCGTGGGCTTGCCGTCGGCATAGCCGTTGACCAGCCCCAGGATCGGGTTGCCGATCTTCGGATAGCCGTTGAACGCCACCGCGTGGTCGTGGTCGGCCGTGACCACCACCAGCGTGTTCTTCAGGCCCGGGTCCTTCTTGTTCATGTAGTCCAGCGCGGTCTGGATGGCCGCGTCGAAGGCCAGCGTGTCTTCCAGCGCGCGCTTGGCGTTGGTGCCGTGCAGCGCGTGGTCGATGCGCCCGCCCTCCACCATCAGGAAGAAGCCCTTGTCGTTCTTGCTGAGCACGCCGAGCGCCTTCTCGGTCATGTCCGACAGGCTGGGCTGGTCGAGGTTCTGCTTCACGCGATCCAGCTCGTAGGCCATCTCGCTCGAAGAGAACAGGCCCAGCAGCTTGCCGGTGGCGGCGGTGTCCACGGCCTTGAGCCTGGTGCCGTTGTCCACGTAGGTGTAGCCCTTGGCCGTCATCGCGGCCACCAGGTCGACGCCGTCGGTGCGCTTGGTGCCGGCGCCGGCCAGGTAGTTGCGCTGGCCGCCGCCCATCAGCACGTCGATGCCGTCGAGCAGCTTCGGGTTGTAGTTGGCATGGCCCGGTACGCTCTGCTCGGCGATGGTGTTGTAGCCGTTGCGGTTGCAGATGTGCGCGTAGGTGGTGGCCGGCGTGGCGTGGCCCACGCGCGTGGTCGACACCGCGCCCACCGCGCGCCCCTTGGCCTTGGCCAGCTCCAGCAGCGTGTCGGCGGCCTTGCCGTTGGTCGGCTGGCAGGTGGTGTTCTCGCCGTTGATGTACTGCTTGCCGGTGCTGTCGACGGCCACGGTGTCGCTGGACATCGAGATCACCTCGTTGCGCATCTTCACGCCGGTCATGTAGGCGGCCATGGAGGGCGCGCTGTCGGTGGTCTGGCCGTCGAGCGAGAAGGTCTTCACGCGCGCCGCGAAGGGCAGCGACTGCATCACGAGGTTGGCGCGCTCCGGGCTCACCAGCGAGCCGGGCTTGGCGGCCAGCTGCTTCTCGCCCTTGTAGATGCGCGCGGCGGTGACGGTGACGGGGCCCATGCCGTCGCCGAGGAAGAAGATGACGTTCTTGGCCTCGCCGGCGGCGTGGGCGCCCGTGGCCAGCGTGCCGGCGGCGGCGCAGACGAGCGCGGCCGCCAGGCGGACCGCACGCGCGTTGCGGGCATTGCGGACGTTTCCGGCATCGAGGTTGCGGATGGTGCGGTTCATGGTCGTGTTCATGGTTGTGTTCGTCCGTGGGTGCTCGCCGCCCCTCACAGGCCGACCGCCTTCCTGATCAGCCCGAACACGTCGGTGTTGGTGATGACGCCCGAGAAGTTCTCCGCGCCCATGCCCTGCGCGCCCAGGAACACGTCGGCGCCGCCGTGGGTCTCGGAGTCGCTCGCGGCGTCCGTCGGCACCACGGCCTCCTGCCGGTAGTCCTTGCTTTCCAGCTCGGTGCTGTCGATGGCGGCGCGCGTGGCCAGGCGCCGCGGGCCGTTGCCGAAGCCGATGATGGTGTACGGGTTGCCGTCGACGTCCTTGCTGGTCTTGCTGGTGTCCACGTAGTCCTTCACCAGGCCCAGCACGCCGGGCTTGCCGACTTCGGTCTTGCCGGTGCGCGCGGCATAGCCGTTGAGCTGCAGCGTGTGGTCGTGGTCGGCCGTGACCACCACCAGCGTGTTCTTCAGGCCGGGGTCGATGGCCTGCATCTTCTCCAGCGCCAGCTTGATGGCGTCGTCGAAGGCGCCGGTGTCCTGCAGCGCGCGGCGTGCGTTGGTGGCGTGCAGCGCGTGGTCGATGCGCCCGCCTTCCACCATCAGGAAGAAGCCCTTCTTGCGCGCGGCCAGCGCGTCGATGGCCTTGCCGGTCATCTCGGCCAGGCTCGGCTCCTTGGCGGCATCGCGGTCCAGGTCGTAGGCCATGTGGCTCTTGGTGAAGAGGCCGGCGATCTTGGTGGTGCCGTCCACCGGCAGCTTGTCGAACTCACCGCGGGTGGCGGCGTAGCTGTACTTGGCCGTCTTCAACTCGGCGACCAGGTTGCGCTTGTCGTTGCGCTTGCCGCCGTCTTCCTTGGTGGTGAAGTAGTCGCTGCCGCCGCCGAAGAACACGTCCACGCCGTCGCCCAGCTTGGCGTTGTAGCCCGCGCCGCCCGGCACCAGCGCCGCGGCGATGGTGTTCTCGGCGTCGCGGTGGCACACGTGCGAGTAGGTGGCCGCGGGCGTGGCGTGCGTGATGCGCGTGGTGGTCACCACGCCGGTGGCGTAGCCCTCGGCCTTGCTCTGCTCCAGCAGCGTTTCCACGGCCTGGCCGTTGCCCGAGGGGCAGGTGCTGTCGAAGGCGACGTGGTAGGCCTTGCCCGACGCATCGGTGGCCTTGGTGTCCGCGCTCATGGAGATGACTTCGTTGTTCATCTTCACGCCGGTCATGTAGGCCGACATCGAGGGGGCGCTGTCGGTCACCTGGGCGTCGTTCGAATAGGTGTGCACGAAGGCGGTCTCGGGCAGCGTGTCCATCGTGAGGTCGCCGTCTTCGCCGACCTTGTAGATGCGCGCCGCGGTCATGGTGGTGATGCCCATGCCGTCGCCCAGGAAGAACAGCACGTTCTTCTGCGCCGGCGGCTGCGTGGCCGGCGGCGTGGTCGTGGGCGGAATGAACGGCAGGCCGGGGGCGGTGTTGTTGCTGCCGCCGCAGGCTGTCAGCACCAATGAAGCGCCCAGCAGCGCGGGGGCGATAAAGCGTCGAGTCATGCAACTCCCTCGGATGGTTGTTCGTGCGGCGCGCCTGGTGCGCGCTGCGTCCGGGTGCAATCTAAAGATTGCAAATGACTCGGCCGTGACGTCGCTCTATATCAGAGAACCATCTTTCATTTCTTAGTAGGGAATGATGAAATGAAGGCGGCGCTCAGCGCCCCTCGAACCACCGCAGCGTGGCCGCGCCGGCCGCCGCCGCCACGCCGCTCACCACCGTGCCCCACGCGATGTCGATGAACGACAGCGCCAGCGGCCAGTTGCGGATCACCGCCAGGTTGGTCAGGTCGTAGGTGGCGTAGCAGAACAGGCCGAAGAGCCCGCCCATCAGCGCGGCGCGCATCACGCCCTGCGCCGCCAGGCCCGGCACGATCGCGAACACCAGCAGCCCGATCGGGTAGGCCAGGTAGAACACCGCGGCGAAGGCCAGGCGCGGGTTCGGCGACATCAGGTCGCCCATGGCCTCCTGGTACATGCCCTTGGCGATCACGCCGAGCCAGATCATGTCGATGACCAGCAGCACCACGAAGGTGACCGCCCATGCAACCAGGTGTTTAGTGCTCATTCGCGGGATCGTATCCGTGGCCCGCACGCAGCCTGCGAAAATTGCGCCTTTGGACTACAGCGGCCCCGCCGCTCGCGGATATGCCCCTGCACACCACCGCCCTCGTTCTGTTCTCCGGCGGCCAGGACTCCACCACCTGCCTGGCCGACGCGCTCTCGAAGTACCAGCGCGTCGAAACCCTGGGCTTCGACTACGGGCAGCGCCACCGGGTGGAGCTCGACGTGCGCGGCACCATCCTCTCGAAGATGCGCGAGCGCTTCCCCGACTGGGCGCCGCGCCTGGGCGAAGACCACGTGCTCACGCTGGCCGCGCTGGCGCAGCTGGGCGGCTCCTCGCTCACTGAAGAAGTGGCCTTCGCCATGCAGGCCGACGGCCTGCCCAACACCTTCGTGCCGGGGCGCAACCTGCTGTTTCTCACGCTGGCCGGCGCGCTGGCGTACCGGCGCGGGCTGCAGGTGATCGTCACCGGCGTGTGCGAGACCGACTTCTCGGGCTACCCCGACTGCCGCGACGACACCATGAAGGCCATGCAGCTGGCGCTGTCGCTCGGGCTGGAGCGCCGCCTGGTCATCGAGACACCGCTGATGTGGATCGACAAGGCCGAAACCTGGCAGATGGCGCATCGCCTGGGCGGCGAGCCGCTGGTCGAGCTGATCGTGGAAGAAACCCACACCTGCTACCTGGGCGACCGCGAGCACCGCCAGGCCTGGGGCTACGGCTGCGGCACCTGCCCCGCCTGCGACCTGCGCAAGCGGGGTTGGGAGCGCTACGTGGGTGACGCCGCGGCAGCCTAGGTTGCCGCGGTGACGGGCAGGGCGACCGCGGCGGTATTGAGCCGGTAGCGCGCGCCGCTGGCTGTGCCCTTGCCCGTGCCTCCCGCGCTTGCCGTGCCTTCTTCCTGCGGCACCAGCGTCCACCGCTGGTTGTGAAAGTCGCCCACCGCCGCGCGGTGCGCAATCGACACCATCGCCCCGCCCGCGGCCTGCACCGTGTCCGCCAGGCGCTTGTAGAGCACGCTCTCGGCCTGCGCGTCGAGCGCGCTGGTGATCTCGTCCGCGAACAGCCATGCCGGCTTCTTCAGCAGCACCCGTGCGATGGCCAGGCGCTGCTGCTCGCCGCCCGAAAGCTTCTGGCTCCAGGCGTCGCTGTCGTCCAGCCGGCCGGCCAGGTCGGGCAGCAGGGCGTCGGCCAGGGCCTGGCGCAGTTGCTCGTCGCTGAAGCTGCTGGCCGGGTTGGGGTAGGTCAGCGCGTCGCGCAGCTTGCCGTCGGGCACGTAGGGGCGTTGCGGCATGAAGGCGACGTTGTCGGGCACGTCCATGCGCCCCTTGGAGAACGGCCAGATGCCCGCGAACGAGCGGAACAGCGTCGACTTGCCGCTGCCCGAAGGGCCTTGCAGCAGCACGCTGTCGCCGGGCTTCACCGCCAGCGCGGCGCCCGCGAGCAACGGCGTGCCGTTGGGCAGCGCCACCGCGAGGTCGTCGGTGCGCAGCACGGACGCCGGGGTGCGCTGCAGGCCGTCTTCGCGCTCGGCATGGGCGCGCATGCCGTCGTCGAAGCTGGTCAGCCGGTCGGTGGTGGCGCGCCACACGGCCACGCTGTCGTAGTTGTCGACGAACCAGCTCAGCGACTCCTGCACCTTGCCGAAGGCCGAGCCGATCTGCATCAGGTGGCCCAGCTGGAAGGCGCCGCCGAAATACTGCTGCCCCGCCACCAGGAACGGAAAGATCACCGCCGCCTGGCCGAAGAACGAGGTGAAGGTGACCAGGTTCTTCTGCTGCTTGATCAGCTGCAGGTAGTTGCGCAGCACGTCGCCGAAGCGCAGGTCGAGCTGCTCGCGCTCCACTTTCTCGCCCTTGTCCAGCGCAATGGCCTCGCTGTATTCGCGCACCCGCACCAGGTGGTGGCGAAAGTCGGCCTCGAAGCGCTGCTGCGTGAAGTTCAGCTTGATCAGCGGGCGGCCGATGAAGTGCGTGATGACCGTGCCGAGAATCGAATAGCCCAGCGCCACCCACACCATCGCGCCCACCACCTGGTACGTGGTGCCGTGGAAGCTGAACGAGAAGTTGCCCGACAGCGCCCACAGCAGCCCGATGAAGCTCATCAGCGTGACCACTGCGTTCAGCAGGCCCATCGACAGCGTCATCGTGGCGCTGGTGAAGATCTGCATGTCTTCCTGCAGGCGCTGGTCGGGGTTGTCGGGCGTGTTGCTCTCCTTGCCGTCCTTGCCCGCCTTGCCTGCATAGCGCGCCAGTTCCAGGTGATAGAAGGTGCGGTCGCTCATCCAGCGCGTGAGGTAGCTGCGCGTCATCCACGAGCGCCAGCGCAGCTGCAGCAGCTGCGTCACGTAGAACTTCAGCACCTGCACCGCGATGTTGGCGAAGGCGATCCAGCCGAACACGCCCACCTCGTGCCAGAACACCACCGCGTTCTTGTTCTGCAACGCGTCGTAGAAGCGCCCGTACCACTCGTTGCCCAGCACCGCCACGTACACGTAGAACAGGTTCAGCGCGACGATGGTCAGCAGCATGGCGCGGGCGCGCCATTTTTCCTCGGACTGGAAGTAGGGCGCCGCGAGCCTGAAGACGCGGCGCAGCACCTGCATGAGGGAGCCCGCGCGCGCTGTGACGGATGAAGACATTCGGTTTTTCCTCGCAGGCGCTCGCGCGCCGATCATCGTGAGGAAAACATAGTAGACAAATGTTTCTTAAACCGGCCTGAAATCTGAGCATCGATATGCGGCGCCCGCGTTCACATGGGCATTCAAGCGGTCATTCCACAGACCGCGCTCAGCGAAGCATCACCCTCGCCGCCGTCGTGAGGAAGTGCGCCAGCGGCGGCGTCTTCAGCCCCTCGACCTTCGCTTCCTCGTCCCACAGCCGCAGGCGCACCGCGTCCGCGGCCCATTCGAGCGCGGCGAAGCGCCGGGCCGCCTCGTCGTCCATCGGGCCGCCCTGCAGGGCCAGGCTGCGCACCGAGTCGGGCGAAAGCCTGGAGAAGTAGTCGGCCCGCGTGGCGCACAGGTAGCGCTTGGCGTCCACGTGCAGGCGAATCGGCTCGCGCACGTCGGTGTCGAAGGCGCCGCGCAGCAGGGGCAGGGCGATGTACTGGTGGCGGTCGTCGATGCCCAGTTCGGTGGGCGACCGGGTCAGCGTCTGGTGCTCGGCGATCAGCAGGTGGCCCAGGTCGTGCAGCAGCGCGGCCGTGACCAGCGCGTCGGTCGCGCCGGCCTGCTCGGCCAGCCAGGCGCATTGCAGCGCGTGCTCGGTCTGCGACACCGCTTCGCCCGCGTAGGCCACGTCGCCCCGTTCGGCGAACAGGCGGGCAATCTCGGCAAGGTCGAGTTTCATGAAAAGAGGAACAGGCAGGCGAGGCGGGAGCACGTGCGACAGCCTGCGCAGTCTGCGACGAAACGGTGACAGGCGCATGACGAAGCCGGCTGCGGCCTGCCTGCAAATCGCCGACCCACCCCCCGTTTCAAGCGCCGTTTTGGGTATTTGGGGATTTTTGAGGCATCTGACAAATCCCTGTCACATGCCGCTGCCAGCATCGCCCGCATTCGCCGCACCGGACCGCTTGCGTACTTTGGCTTGACTGTTCGTGTGCCTTCGCACCGTGTTCTTTTTTCGCTTTCCCTCGACTCCCCAAGGAACCCTCACCATGCTGCACCGTCAACTCCGCTGGGCCTTCGTGCCGGCCGCCCTGTTCTCGCTGGCTTTCGCCGCATCGGCCCAGGGCCGCACCGAACTGCTGGTGTACACCGCGCTCGAAGCCGACCAGGTGCAGGCCTACAAGGCCGCCTTCGAAAAGGAAAACCCGAGCATCGAGCTGAAGTTCGTGCGCGACTCCACCGGCATCGTCACCGCCAAGCTGCTGGCCGAAAAGGCCAACCCGCAGGCCGACGTGGTGTGGGGCCTGGCCGCCACCTCGCTGATGCTGCTGGACAAGGAAGGCATGCTCCAGCCCTACGCGCCCAAGGGCCTGGACGCCATCAAGCCCACCATGCGCGACCCGGCCAGCCCGCCCAAGTGGGTCGGCATGGACGTGTGGTCGTCGGCCATCTGCTTCAACACCGCCGAAGCGACCAAGAAGAACCTGCCCAAGCCCACCAGCTGGGCCGACCTGACCAACCCGGTCTACAAGGGCCAGATCACCATGCCCAACCCCGCTGCCTCTGGCACCGGCTACCTGATGGTGTCGGGCTGGATCCAGATGATGGGCGAGGAGAACGCCTGGAAGTACATGGACGCGCTGCACCAGAACATCGGCATCTACAGCCAGTCGGGCAGCAAGCCCTGCCGCCAGGCCGGCGCCGGCGAGTTCGCGCTGGGCATGTCCTTCGAATACCGTGCCAACAAGACCAAGCGCGACGGCGCGCCCATCGACATCGTGCTGCCCAAGGAAGGCCTGGGCTGGGACATGGAAGCCACCGGCATCATCAAGACCAGCAAGAAGCAGGACGCCGCCAAGGCCCTGGCCGACTGGGCCGTCACCAGGCAGGCCAACGAGCTGTACGCGAAGAACTTCGCCGTGCTCGCGCTGCCGGGCATCCAGGAAAAGCTGGAGTTCGTGCCGGGCGACGTCGAGAAGCTGCTCGCCAAGAACGACTTCACCTGGGCTGCCGCCAACCGCGACCGCATCCTGACGGAGTGGTCCAAGCGCTACGAGTCGAAGTCGGAAAAGAAGCCGCTCTGAGCTCGACGAGAACGACGCGTACGACACTCACACGAAGCGGACCCTGGCCATGACGAGCAGTAGCAGCAGCTTTCTTTCCCTTCGCGGCATCGGCAAGTCCTTTGGCGCCACCCGCGTGCTCGACGGCATCGACCTGGACATCGAGCCCGGCGAGTTCGTGTGCCTGCTCGGCCCTTCGGGCTGCGGCAAGACCACGTTGCTGCGCATCGTGTGCGGCATCGAGCGCGCCGACAGCGGCCAGATCCTGCTGGGCGGCCAGGACATCGCGGGGCTGCCGCCGGCGGCGCGCGGCTTCGGGGTGGTGTTCCAGTCGTACGCGCTGTTTCCCAACCTCACGGCGGCGCAGAACATCGCCTACGGCCTGCACCCCACCGGGGCGCTGGCCCGCGAAATGGCCAAGCGCTCGCGCGAAATGCTCGACCTGGTCGGTCTCACCGCGCATGCCGACAAGTACCCCGTGCAGCTCTCGGGCGGCCAGCAGCAGCGCATCGCACTCGCGCGCGCGTTGGCGCCCAACCCGCGCCTGCTGCTGCTCGACGAGCCGCTCTCCGCGCTCGACGCGCAGGTGCGCGCCAGCCTGCGCAGCGAGATCCGCGCGCTGCAGAAGCGCCTGGGCATCGTCACCATCATGGTCACGCACGACCAGGAAGAAGCCCTGTCGATGGCCGACCGCGTGGTGCTGATGCACAACGGCCGCATCGAGCAGGCCGGCACCCCCGACGAGCTGTACCGCCAGCCGCGCACCCGTTTCGTGGCCGGCTTTGTCGGCCGCATGAACATGCTGCCCGCCACCGTGCTCGCCGACGGCAAGGTGCGCGTGCGCGACAGCGAGCTGTTCTGCGCGCCCGGCAATCTCAGCGTGGGTTCGCAGGCCACCGTGGGCATTCGGCCCGAGCACGTGGTGGTGTCGCGCTTCGGCTCCGAGCTGGGCGCCAACAGCTTCGCGGCGCGCCTGCTCGACACCGAGTTCTTCGGCAACCGCACCTCGGCCCGCCTGGCTTGCGAACCGTTGGGCATCGAGATCGAAGCCGAACTGCCGGCCGATGCGCGTGGCGGTGGCGGGGAGCCTTTGGTGCCCAGCAGCATGGTGCATATCCAGTTGCCCTTGAATGCGCTGTCTGTGTTGGCGCATTGAGATGGGACGCTGCCTCTTGATTTTTTCCGCTGGTCCAGGGCAGTCGTTGGTCGGCCTGTTCGGCCGTCCCGAACAAATGCAGCCGGAATCCAGATGACCAGCTCTCAACAAACAGCCGTCGTGCCGCTGGCGTTCACGCGCACCAGCGCGTTCGACCGTGAACGCTGGCTCACCGGCGCCGCGGTCTTGCTGATGGTGCTGCTGCTGGTCGTGATCGTCGCGCTGCCGGTCGGCGCGCTGGTCGGCCAGAGCTTCTTCGACAAGGCGGGTGCGTTCGTCGGCCTGGCCAACTTCGCGCGCTACCTCGACAACCCCGCGCTCGTGCAGTCGGCCTTCAACAGCCTGGGGCTCGCGGCGCTCAGTGCCGTCATCTGCACCGCCATCGCCTACGTGTACGCCTACGGCCTCACGCTCTCCTGCATGCCCGCCAAGGGCCTGCTGCGCGCCGTGGCGCTGGTGCCGCTGCTCGCGCCTTCGCTGCTGCCGGCCATCAGCCTCGTGTACCTCTTCGGCAACCAGGGCCTGTTCAAGGGCCTGCTGGGCGACGTGTCGATCTACGGGCCGCTGGGCATCGTGCTGGGCTCGGTGTTCTGGACGCTGCCGCATGCGCTGCTCATTCTCACCACCGCCATGGCGACCTCCGACGGCCGGCTGTACGAGGCCGCGCAGACGCTGGGTGCCTCGCGCTGGCGCATCTTTCGCACCGTGACGCTGCCCGCGTCGCGCTACGGTCTCATCGTGGCCGCGATGGTGGTGTTCGTGCTCGTCATCACCGACTTCGGCGTGCCCAAGGTGGTGGGCGGGCAGACCGGCGTGCTCGCCACCGACATCTACAAGCAGGTGGTGGGGCAGCAGAACTTCCAGATGGGCGCCGTGGTCGGGCTGGTGCTGCTCATTCCCGCGGTGCTGTCGTTCCTTGTCGAGCGGCGCGTGCGCAGCAAGCAGGCGGCCGCGCTGTCGGCGCGCGCCACGCCGTACCAGCCCGAGCCGGTGCGCGTGCGCGACCGCGCGCTGCTCGCGTTCTGCGTGCTCACGGCCTGCGCTATCCTCGTGATGATCGGCATGGCCGTGTTCGCATCGCTGGCCACCTACTGGCCCTACAAGCTCACGCCCTCGCTGAAGAACTACGACTTCAGCAACATGGACGGCGGCGGCTGGGGCAGCTACTTCAACTCGCTGCGCCTGGCCGTGTGCGCCGCGGTGGCCGGCGCGTTCGCGACCTTCGTGTCGGCCTACCTGGTGGAAAAGCCGCGCCACTTCGGCCTGCTGCGCGAGCTGCTCAACCTGCTGGCCAACCTGCCGCTGGCGGTGCCGGGGCTGGTGCTGGGCGTGGGCTACATCTTCTTCTTCATCTCGCCGGCGAACCCGCTGCGCGCCATCTACGGCAGCATGACCATCCTGGTGGTGTGCACCGTGGCGCACTTCTTCTCGGTGGCCCACCTCACCTCGCTCACCGCGCTGCGCCAGCTCGACCGCGAGTACGAGCTGGTGTCCGAGTCGATGGGCGTGCCCTTCTGGCGCACGCTGTGGCGCGTGCACCTGCCGGTGGCGCTGCCCACCGTGCTCAACGTGGGCGGCTACTTCTTCGTCAACGCGATGACCACCGTGTCGGCCGTCGTGTTCCTCTATTCGCCGCAGACCTCGCTGGCCGCCGTTGCCGTGCTGAACATGGACGACGCCGGCGACGTCGCGCCCGCCGCGGCCATGGCCTCGCTCATCATGCTCACCGCCGCCGCCGGCCGCGGCGTGTTCGCGCTGGCGGGGCACTGGACGCTGGCGCGCACCCAGGCCTGGAGACACCGGTAATGCCCGCAACCCCCTACAGCAACCACGGCTTCGACCTCATCGTCGTCGGCGCCGGCATCGTCGGCCTCGCCCACGCCTACACCGCCGCGCTGCGCGGCCTGAAGGTGTGCGTGGTCGAGCGCGACGCGGCCGCCATTGGCGCGTCGATCCGAAACTTCGGCTTCATCACCATCACCGGCCAGGCGCCGGGCGACACCTGGCGCCGCGCCATGCATGCGCGCGAGGTGTGGCAGCAGGTTGCGCCGTACGCGGGCATCGACATCGTGCACCGCAACCTCTGGCTCGCGGCCTACCGGCCCGAAGCGCACGACGTGCTCGAGGCCTTCATGCGCACGCCCATGGGCGAGGCCTGCGAGCTGCTCGACGCGGCCGACGCGCAGGCCAAGGCGCCCGCGCTGAGCCTGGCCGATGCGTGCTCGGTGCTGTACAGCCCGCACGAGTTGCGCGTGGAGTCGCGCACCGCCATCGGCCTGCTTTCGAAGTGGCTGGCCGAGGCGCACGGCGTGACCTTCCGCTACGGCGAGGCCGTGCTCGAGGTGCAGGCGCCGCGCGTGCGCACCTCGCGCGGCACCCTGCATGCCGAACGCGTGGTGGTGTGCACCAACACCGACCTGAACGGCCTGTTCGCCGAGCGCATTGCCGCGCACGAACTCACGCTGTGCCGCCTGCAGATGCTGCGCGTGAAGCCCGAGGCCGGCTTTCGCCTGCCGGGCTCGGTGATGATGGACCTGAGCCTGGTGCGCTACGAGGGCTACAGCACCTTGCCCGAGGCCGCCGCCCTGCGCGCGCGGCTGCAGCAGGAAGAGGCCGCCTCGCTGGCGCACGGCATCCACCTCATCGTGGTGCAGAGCGCCGACGGCTCGCTGGTGGTGGGCGATTCGCACCACTACGCCGACGCGCCCGAGCCCTTCGCCATGGAAGAGGTCGACCAGCTCATCCTGCGCCACCTGCGCAGCACGCTCAACCTGGAGACCGCGCAGATCACCGAGCGCTGGACCGGCGTGTACCCCTCGTCGAAGACCACGCCTTGCGTGATCGACGCGCCCGACGACGCCACGCGCGTGGTGCTGGTCACCAGCGGCAGCGGCGCGAGCACCGGCTTCGGCATTGCGCACGACGTGCTCGACGCCTGGTGAATCGAACTTAGGGGCGCGGGTGTTGCACGCCGCGACGGCGCGGCGTCCGACTTGACGCGGGCCTGCGCCGGCATAAATTCGCCTCATGCGAAGCACTGCCTTTGTCCTCCTGTTCTGCCTCGGCCTTGTCACCGCGGGCTGCGACAACAAGCCCAAGCCCGGCGTGCCGGTGCCCAAGGCGCTGGCGGCGGGTGCCGTTGCCGCGTTGCAGCACTGACGTTCGGGCACTGACCCTCGTCGCGAGCGTGATGGCGAGCTTGCTGGCTACTCCAGCGTCATGTGCGACGCGGTGACGATCTGCGCCATGCGCGCGCGTTCTTCCACCAGGAATTTCTCGAACGCCGCGCGCGCCAGCAGCATGGGCTGCGCGCCGCCGCGCTCGGTGGTCGCGATCAGGTCGGCGTCTTCCTTGTAGGCACGCACGGTCACGTCCGCGATGCGGTCGAGCACGGCCGCCGGCGTGCCCTTGGGCGCGAAGATGCCGCCCCAGTGCTGCATGAGGATGGTCGGAAAACCTTGCTCCACCGTGGTCGGCACCTGCTTCATGGGGCCGGTGCGTTCGCGCGCGGTGAGCGCCAGCGCGTGCAACCTGCCCGACTGCACGAACGCGGAGACACCGATGGGCGCTTCGGACGCCAGGTCGACCTCGCCGCCGACGATGGCGTTCACCGTCTGCGAGCCGCTCTTGTAGTGCACCAGCGTCACCGGCACGCCGAGCGCGGCTTCCACCATTTCCGCCACGAAGTGCCCCGTGCTGCCGCTGCCCGCGGTGCCGAAGTTCAGCCGCCCCTTCGTGCGCGCCCAGGCCTGCAGCTCCTTCAGGTTCCTGGCCGGCACGCTCGCGTTGGTGACCAGCACCGAAGGCGCGCTGCTGGTGCCCACCACGGGCACCAGGTCGGTCTCGGCATAGGGCATCTTCGGGCGCAGCAGCGCATTGGCGATGGCGCCGTTGCCGGCCGACAGCCAGGTGTAGCCGTCGGGCGCGGCCTTGGCCACGTACTCGCTGCCGATGATGCCGCCGGCGCCGGGCCGGTTGTCCACGATGAGGCTCTGGTTCAACCGCTTGCCCAGCGCCTGCGCCATCGCACGCACGTTGGTGTCCCCGGGGCCACCGGCGGAAAACGGCAGCACCAGCCGGATGGGCTTGGCCGCGGGCCAGGGGTCTTGCGCGCGGGCGGGCAGGGCGGTGGCGCCGGCGAGCGCGAGCAGGCCCAGCGAGAAGGCGCGGCGGTCGAGCGATGTGAATGCGGGTGCGAACGCGGATGCGCGGGTTGATGGGTGCGCTGATGTGTGCGTCATGGTGTCTTGTCTCCTTCGTTCGTTGCGAGGTCGGCGTCAGTCGAAGGCCGCGGCCACGGGCGGCGCCAGCAGCGCGAGCAGCTCGCGCACGTCGGGCAGGTCCTCGATGCCGCGCACCATGTCCTCGATGGCTTGCTGCCGGCCGCGCTCGATCAATCCGTCGGTCAGCGTGCGGTACTTGGCCGCGACCTCGTCGCTGTCTTGCGGCGACTCGATGGCGCGCGAGGTGTCGCGGTCGACCTGGATGCGCTGCCCGTCGGTGAACGTGACCACCAGCCGCACGCGCCCGCGCTTGAGCGGCCCGCCCGCGTCGAACTCGGGCTGGTGCCGCACCTCGATGCGCGGAATCAGCGCCCACACGTCGTCGGCGTCGATGCGCGCGGGCGCGAACTGCTTCACCATCGCTTCGCCGTCGAGCACCGCCACGGCCAGCGCGTAGCCGATGTTCATCTGCGCGCCGATGGGCGTCAGCGGCCGCTCGGGCACCCACCAGCCGTGGTGGTACACCGCGTGGCTCACCTCGACCTCGATGCGCGCGATTTCGCCGGGCACCAGCTTGCGCTGCGCGCCCGCGTCGAAGAGCGCATCGAGCGGCGAATGGATGCCGCCCATGGCCGCGTAGGGCTTGATGACGATGCGCTCCACCTCCCAGCGCTCGCCCAGCGCCTCGGTGATCTTCGAGGCGTCGGGGTCGTGGCCCTCGCCGAAGGTGGAAAGAAAGCCGCCGTACTCGCGCTCGAACACCCGCTTGATGCCCGTGTAGCCGCCTTCGGCCAGCACCGCCGCGTAGAGCCCGTTGCGCGCCGAGAAGCCGTGGTGCATGCGCTTGCACATGGCCTCGTACTGCGCGGCCATGAGCCCGGCCGACTGCGTGCCCGCGAGGCCCAGCGCGTCTTCGAAGCGCGCCGGGTCCAGCCCCAGCAGCTTGCCGACCGCCGCGGCCGCCGCGTGCGTGCCGAACACCGAGCCCGAGTGCCAGCCGCGCGACAGCATCTGCGCGCCGTGCAACGCCATGCCCACGCGCGGGCCGACTTCGTAGCCCGCGAGCGCGGCCTCCAGAAACTGCCGGCCGCTGACTTTCAGGTCGCCTTCCGAGGCGGCCCACAGCGCGGGCAGCACGATCGACGCGCTGTGCAGCGGGCCCAGCGGGTGGTAGTCGTCCAGCTCGAAGCCCTGGATGAAGGTGCCGTTGAGCAGCGCCGCGCCCGGTGCGCTGGTGCGCGCCCCCCAGCCGACGATGGTGCGGTCGCCGCGGCCTTCGAACTTCTGCACGATCTGCGCCGCCGTGCGCGACCACGGCAGCTGCGCGCCCACGATGGCGCAGGCAATGCCGTCGAGCGTGAGCGCCTTGGCGCGTTCGCGTGCGGAGGCGGGCGCGGTGTCGAGGCGGAAGTCGGCGAGCCAGTGGGCGAGGCGGCCGGTGGGGCCCGTGGGGTCGGTGGCGTCTGTGGCGTCTGTGGCGTTGGGGCCGTCGGCGCCGTCGGACGTGTTCGTGCCGTTCTTGGCCAGGGCCGGGGATTTGCTTTGCATGAAATGGCTCCGTTCAGTCAATCGATCTGGACATGGCCGTCCGTCACGGCCTTGCCCCACTTCGTCACTTCGGTCCGCAGGAAGGCCGCGAAGTGGGCGGACGAGTCCACCGACACCTCGGAGCCGATGGCGCGCGTGGCCTCCTGCAGTTCGGGGCTGGCCGCGGCGCGGTGGATGGCCGCGTTCAGTGCCTCCACCGTGGCCGGCGGCGTGCCGGCCGGCGCCAGAAAGCCGACCCATGAGTTCACATCGAAGCCCTTGAGGCCTTGCTCGTCCAGTGTCGGCAGCGCGGGCAACTGCGGGTTGCGCTTCAGCCCCGAGATGGCCAGCGCCTTCAGCTTGCCCGACTTGACGTGCGGCAGCACCGAGGGCACGGCGTCGAACATGAGCGACACCTGGCCGCCCATCAGGTCGTTCAGCGCCGCGGGCGAACCCTTGTAGGGAATGTGGTTGAGCCGGATGCCGGCCTGCGCCTGGAACATTTCCATCGACAGGTGCGCGGTGATGCCGTTGCCGCCCGAGCCGAAGTCGACCTTGCCGGGCCGCGCCTTGGCGTAGGCGACCAGTTCCTTCACGTCGTTCGCGGGGAATGAGGGGTTGGCCACCAGCAGCAGCGGGCCCATGCTGACCATCGACACCGGCGCGAAGTCCTTCAGCGTGTCGTAGGGCAGCTTCTTGTACAGCGTGGGGTTGATGGCCATCTGCCCCAGCGTGCCGAGCAGCAGGGTGCTGCCGTCGGGCGCGCTGCGCTTCACCTCCTGCGCGCCGAGGCTGCCGTTGGCGCCCGCGCGGTTGTCGACGTACACCGGCCGGCCCAGCTCCCTGGTGAGCGCGGCGGCGTAGTTGCGCGCGATGATGTCCACCGTCTGGCCGGCGGGGTAGCCGACCACGATGCGGAGCGGCTTGTCGGGCTTGTCAGAAAGGGCGCCCTGCGCAAAGGCCGTGGTGGTGGCAGCCGCCGCGGCCGCCGCGAGGCAGAACGCGGCGAGCGTGCGCCGCGAGAACGTCGTGTTCATGCGTGTTCCTCCACGGGCACGTAGACCTCGCCCGCCATCAGCCGGCGTGCGGTGCGTGTGAGGCCCAGCGCCGAGAAGCGGGTGTGCGCCGGGTCGCCGGATGCTTCGGCCACCACTTTCACTTCCATCACGCCCAGTGGATGGCCGATGCGCAGCGTGTCGGTGGCCGCGCGCGCCGCGCCGACGGCCTGGTGCACGGTGGAGCCCGGCACGCGCGAGGCGGCAGCCGTGCACATCGAGCCGGTGCCGGCCATGCTGTCGTGGCACTTGCCCAGGAACACGAGGCGCGCGCGCAGGTCCATGGCGGCCGCTGCCTGCGTCTGGCCGTTGACGTCCACGTAGTCGGCCGGCGGCGCGACGATCACCGCCAGCGGCAGGCCAGGCAGATGCACCTCGCGCCAGTCGGCGTACAGGCCGATGCGCTCGCCCATCTTCGACTGGATCTCGCCCAGTGTCTCGATGAGCGCGCGGTCGGCGCTGATGGCATCGGGCAGCTCGCTTCCGCTCATGCCCAGCGATGGCGCCGCGATGAACACGCACGGGTTGGCCGTGTCGCACAGCGAGACCTCGATGCGGCGGCCGTCCTCCAGCACCACCGTGTCCAGCGCCTGGCCGGTGGGCAGCAGCCGGCCGGTCTTGGCGCCCACGGTGCCCGCGTAGTCCATGAGGATCTCCGCGCCCGTGCCCGGCACGCCGGGAATGGCGCAGTCGCCGTGCACGCGGGCCTTGCCGTGCTTCACCTGCACCTTCGAGACCAGCAGCTTGCCGGTGTTGGTGTTGAAGATGCGCACGGTGGTCACGGGCTCGACCGCCTCGACCAACCCTTCGTCGATGGCGAAAGGCGCCACGGCCGAGGAGATGTTGCCGCAGTTGGCGTCGTAGCCGACGCCGTCGCGCTCCACGTCGACCTGCGCGAAGGTGTAGTCGATGTCGGCGTCGTCGCGCGCGGAGCGCTGGATGATCGCGACCTTCGAGGTCACGAGCCGCGAGCCGCCCATGCCGTCGATCTGCAGCACGTCGGGCGTGCCCATCGCACGCTTGAGCAGGCGGTCGCGCGCGGGGCCCGCGGGAGGCACGTCGCGCTCGTGGAAGAACAGTGCCTTGCTGGTGCCGCCGCGCATCAGCACGCAGCGAACGCCGACCTGTTCGGTCTCGGAAATGGAAGCCATGGTCTTGCTCCTTGGGCATGAAAGGCCGGCGGGCGCGGCGGGTGCAGCGGGTGTGCGGGTGTTCGGGGCCCGGGCCAGGAAACAGAGAGGGAAAGAGGGGGAAAAGAGAAGCGAGGAAAGCGGGCGGCTTGCCCTATTCGAGCGGATAGAGCTTCACGAGCGCCGCCATGCGCTCGCTTTCTTCGCGCACCTGTGCGGCGAAGGCGGCGGGCGTGTTCACCACCGGTTCGGCGCCGGCAGAGGCGATGGTCTTGCGCACGTCGGCGTCCTTCACCGCCTCGTGCAGCGCCGCGACGATGCCTTGGGTGACGTTGGGCGGCGTGCCCTTTGGCGCGAACAGGCCGAACCACGTCACCGACTGGAACTGCGGGTAGCCGGCCTCGGCGGTGGTCGGCACCTCGGGCAGCGCGGCGGCGCGCCTGGGGCCTTGCGTGGCCAGGATCTTCAGCGTGCCGGCCTTGTAGTGCGGCAGCGCGGCGGTGATGCCGGTGAACGCCATGTTGACGTTGTTGGCGATCATGTCCGTCACGATGGCGCCGGTGCCGCGGTAGTTCACGACGATGAGGTTGGGCAGCCCTGCCTCCGCAGCCAGCTGCTTGGCCGACACGCGCGCCAGCGATTCGCCGGTGGCCAGCGAGCAGGGCTGCGCGGCGGTCTTGCAGTACTGCACGAACTCGCCGAAGGTCTTCACCGGCAGCTTGGCGCTCACCACCACCGCCGCGGGCGACATCGACACGGCCGTCACCGGCTCCAGCCGCGCGAGCGGGTCGATGCCCTTCAGGCCCGGCGTGTACTTGGTGATGACGATGGACGGCACCTGCAGCACGAGCGTGTAGCCGTCGGGCTTGGCCTCCATCACGCGGCGCGTGCCGATGAGGCCGTCGGCGCCGGGCATGTTCTCCACGATCACGGGCTGGCCCCAGATCATTCCGAGCTGCTTGGACACCGCGCGCGCCGTGGCGTCGGTGCCGCCGCCGGCGGCGTAGGGCACGACGAGGGTCACGGGGCGGTCGGGGTGCCAGGCGGCCTGCGCGAACGCGGGCGGCGCGAGTGCGCAGAGCGCGACTGCGGCAAGTGCGCAAAGGACGGGTGGTGGCTTGTGCTTCTTGAAGCGTTCGAGGGGCATGTCGTCTCCGTTTTTTTGAATGAAATGAAAGCGGTGTCGCGCGCGTCAGGGCAGCGGCGCGACCGGGCGGCCTCGCCAGTCGCGGCGATACAGCCCGTCGCAACGCCCGCGCGCCAGCGCATGCGCGCGCAGCCAGGGCAGCAGCGTGGTCTCGCGCAGCAGGCCGCCCGGTGGCGGCGCATCGAGCGCCCAGAGCTGGAACACGTAGCGGTGCGGCCCGTGGCCGGGCAGCGGGCGCGGCCCGTCGTAGCCTTCGCGGCCGAGGCCGTTGGGTGCCAGCGTCACGCCGGCGGGGGCGTGGCCGGCGTTCAGCGCGCCTTCTGGCAGGGCATCGACCGAGCGCGGCCCCGATGCGAGCAGGTGCGTGATGGCGCGTGCCATCGGCACATCGGGGTCCTCGCACAGCAGCAGCCAGTGCGTGGCTTCGGACGGCAGCGCGTTCCATGCGAGCGCGGGCGAGCGGTTGTCGCCGACGCCTTCGCCGGCATGCCGCAGCGCCATCGCGCCGCCGTGCGCGAAGTCCGCGCTGCGCAGCGCGAGTGTGAGCGGCAGGCGCGCGAGCACCTCGTCGCTGCACGCCAGGCTCGCGTCGCCCGCGTGCCGGCCGCGCGTGAGCAGGCCGGCCCACCGAAGCACCCACGGGTGGCGGTGCAGCGAGGTGCTCGCGTTGGCCGCGGTGGCCCCGGTGGTGTTCACGCGAGCGCTCCTTGCGCCGCGGTGGGCCAGGCCCAGGGGCGGCGCACGCGGTCGGCCTGTTGCCATTCGCGAATGAGCGCGTCGTCCTTCAGCGTGAGGCCGATGTCGTCCAGGCCGTGCAGCAGCGCCTCGCGGCGCAGCGGATCGATGTCGAAGGCCGACACGCCGCCGTCGGGCGCGGTGATGGTGCGGGCGTGCAGGTCGACCGTGACCGGCGCGCCCCCCGCGCACTGCGCGGCCAGCGCCTCGACCTGCGCGAGGGGCCAGCGCACCGGCAGCACGCCGTTCTGGAAGCAGTTGTTGAAGAAGATGTCGCCGAAGCTGGGCGCGATCACGCAGCGGATGCCCAGCCCCATCAGCGCCCACACCGCGCCTTCGCGCGACGAGCCGCAGCCGAAGTTCTCCGCCGCCAGCAGCATCGGCGCGCGCTTGAAGGCCGGCTGGTTGAGCACGCACTGCGGGTCTTCGCTGCCGTCCGGCCGCAGGCGCAGGGCCTCGAATGCGTAGGGGCCGAGCTGGTCGCGCTGGAACGCGGTGAGGCGCTCGATGCGCACGATGACGTCGGTGTCGACGTTGGCGCGCATCAGCGGCGCGGCGGCGCCGGTGACGGTGGTGAAGGGGGTCATGGTCATGCCAGGGTCCTCACGTCGGTGATGCGGCCGGTGACCGCGGCGGCGGCGGCCATGGCGGGGCTCGCCAGGTGCGTGCGCGCGCCCGGTCCCTGCCGCCCGACGAAGTTGCGGTTGGAGGTGGACACGCAGCGCGCCTGCGGCGGCACCTGCTCGCCGTTGGCGGCCACGCACATGCTGCAGCCGGGCTCGCGCCACTGGAAGCCCGCGGCCTCGAACACCTCGCGCAGGCCCTCGGCCTCGGCCGCGCGCTTCACGTTCTCCGAGCCGGGCACCACCCACGCGGTCACGCCCTGCGCCACGTGCCGGCCGCGTGCCACGTCGGCGGCCGCGCGCAGGTCGGGCAGGCGCGAGTTGGCGCACGAGCCGATGAAGACCCAGTCGACCGGCGTGCCCGCGATGGCCGCGCGCGGCGCGAGGCCCATGTAGGCCAGCGCGGCCTCGATGGCGCCGCGCGCCGCGTCGTCGGGCGCATCGAGCGGGTCGGCCGGGTCGGGCACGTGGCCGTCGATGGCAATGGCGTCTTCCGGGCTGGTGCCCCAGGTGACGGTGGGCGCCACGGCGGCGGCGTCGATGGCTTCCTCGTGGTCGTACACCGCGCCGTCGTCGGACGCGAGCGACAGCCAGTGCGCGGCGGCCTCGTCGAAGGCCTTGCCGGTCGGCGCGAAGGGGCGCCCGCGCACCCAGTCGACGGTGCGCTGGTCGGGCGCGATCAGCCCGAAGCGCGCGCCGAGCTCGACCGTGAGGTTGCACAGCGTGAGCCGCGCATCGACATCGAGCGCGCGCACCGCCTCGCCCGCGAATTCGATCGCATAGCCCACGCCCGCTGCCGCGCCGAGCCGGCCGATGATGTGCAGCGCCAGGTCCTTCGCTGTAACGCCCGCGCCGAGCACGCCGTCGCAGCGGATGCGCATGCGCCGGGGCTTTTGCTGCCGCAGGGTTTGCGTGGCCAGGGCGTGCGTGCTTTCCGACGAGCCCACGCCGAAGGCCAGCGCGCCGAGGCCGCCGTTGGTGCAGGTGTGGCTGTCGCCGCAGATCACCGTGAGGCCGGGCAGCACGATGCCCAGCTCGGGCCCCATCACGTGCACGATGCCCTGGCCCGGCTGGCCGAGGTCGTAGAAGCGCACGCCCGATTTCGCGCTGAGGTCGCGCAGCGCGCCGTGCAGCCGGCCACCGAGCGGAAAGGTGCCGGGCGTGCGTCCGGGCTGGCTCGACGCGGCGTGGTCGGGCGTGGCGAAGTCCAGCTCGGGGTTGTGCAGCGGCAGGCCGCGCGCGGCCACCTCGGCCATCGCGGGCGGGCCGGAGAGGTCGTGCAGCAGGTGGCGGTCGATGTGCAGCAGCGCCCAGCCGTCGCCCAGCGTGCGCACCACGTGGGCGTCCCAGAGCTTGTCGAACAGGGTGCGGGGCATGTCAGCGGCTTTCCATCGCGGCACCGGCGTTGAAGCGAGTCCCGTCCATGGAGGCGCCCGCGTTGAAACGCGTGCGCAGGGCATCCCACTCGTCGGCACCGAAGCGGCGGAAGGTCTGCGCCACGCTAGCGTTCACGGTGGGGGCCTTGAAGGTCGCCTTGAGTTCGGCCAGCGCGGCGTCGCCCGCTTCGATGGCGGCCTTGAGCATCAGCCCCGGCAGGATCGCGAGCCGGTAGCCCATGGCTTCGGCCTCGCGCAGGTCGAACACCGGCGTGCGCCCGCCGGGCACCACGTTCAGTAGGCAGGGGCCGTGCACGCGCCGGGGCACGGCGGCGGCCTCCTCGGGTGTTTGCGTGGCCTCGACGAAGGCCAGGTCGGCGCCGGCCTGCAGCGCGGCGTTGGCGCGGTCTATGGCCTCGTCCAGGCCCCGCATGGCGCGCGCGTCGGTGCGCGCGATGACCACGAAGTCCTTGGTGCGGCGCGCCTCCACCGCGGCGCGGACCTTGGACACGAACTCCTCGCGCGACACCACCTCCTTGCCGTCGAGGTGGCCGCAGCGCTTGGGCGAGACCTGGTCCTCGATGTGGATGGCGGCCACGCCGCGCGCCTCGTACTCGCGCACGGTGCGCGTCACGTTCAGCTCGTTGCCGTAGCCGGTGTCGGCATCGGCGATGAGCGGAATGGCGACCGAGCGCGCCATGACCGCTGCGTTGTCGACCATCTCGCTCATCGTCAACAGGCCGAAATCAGGGAAGCCGCGCGCGGCCGAGGTGCCGGCGCCGGTCATGTACACGGCGGCGAAGCCCGCCTGCTCGATCAGGCGCGCGCCGATGGCGTCGTAGGCGCCGGGGGCGATGACCATGCCGGGCGCGTCGAGCAGCTGGCGAAGCGTGGGCCGTGGGATGGGCGTGGAGGCGGGCGTGGAGCTGGGCATGGAGGTCGGCGTCGAGGTGGGGTTCATGGCGTGGCCTTGTCCGGTGGCGTTTGAGTTGATGTGTTTATATTCTAAATACAACTGGCGGAAATCCGCAAGCACGCCCGCTCTCGGTGTTCGGTCGGCGTTCGGCCGGCGCCCGGGTGTCTTGCTATGCTCGACCTTCGCTTTTCCTTCTGTCATGGCACGTCCTCCCGCATCTGCTCCCTCGCTCGAACGCGGTCCCGGTACCTCGCTGCACCGGCAGCTCTTCGTCGTGCTGCGCGACGAAATCACGCGCGGCGTGTACGCCTCCGGCGCACTGCCGAAGGAAGAAGCGCTGGGCGAGCGCTTCGGCGTGTCGCGCATCACGGTGCGCCGCGCGCTGGCCGACCTGGCGTCGCTGGGGCTTGTCGAACGGCGCCACGGCCTGGGCACCTTCGTGCGCGCCGACCTGCCGCAGGTGCGCGCGCGGCCCAGCCTCGGCCTGATCGACGGGCTGCGCAAGGCGGCGCTGGAAACCGATGTCGAGGTGCTCGAGGTGGCGCAGTCGGTGCCGCCGCCCGACGTGGCCGCGCTGCTGCAGCTGGCGCCTGAAGAAAAAGCCGTGCATGCGCTGCGCCTGCGCAGCATCGACGGCGTGCCGGTCATGCTGACCGATGCCTGGGTGCCCGCGCAGCTCGGCAAGCGCGTGTCGGCCACTGCGTTGCGCAAGCACGCGCTCTACGAAATATTGCTCGCGCAGGGCGTGAAGTTCGGCCGCGTGGTGCAGGAGATCACGGCCGAGGTGGCCGACCCGGCGCGCGCGCGGCTGCTGCAGGTGGAAACCGGCGCGCCGCTGCTGAAGATGGTGCGCCTGCTGCACGACCTGGACGCCCAGCCGGTGCAGCACCTCACCGTGTCGCTGACGGCGGAACGCAGCCGCATCCTGATGGACATCGCCGGCGCGACCATCAACACGCTCACCGCGGGGCAGGTGGTGCACGACGTGCATCCGCCGCCTTCTTCACCTTCTTCACCTTCTTCATCCCGGCGCCGCACCTGACGCCCTGGTCCGAAAAGAAGAAAAAAGAGAGACAACAACAATGAACCGCGCGGAGACAACGCCTGCACCCTCTCTCCACCAGCCGGACTCGCGCTACGCGATGCTGCGCCTGGCCCTCACGCTGCTGATCATGACGGTCGGCAGCAGCGGCATGTACGTGGTGTCGGTGATGCTGCCTGCGGTGCAGGCCGAGTTCGGCGTGGCGCGCGCCGATGCCTCGCTGCCCTACACGCTGCTGATGCTGGGCTTCGGCTTCGGCGGCGTGCTCATGGGCAAGCTGGCCGACCGCGTCGGCGTGATGTGGCCGCTGCTGATGGGCTCGGTGTTCCTGGGCGTGGGCTATGTCGCCACGGGGCTGTCGGGCGGCATCGTGTCGTTCACCATTGCGCAGGCGCTGCTGGTGGGGCTGCTCGGCAGCTCGGTGGCCTTCGCGCCGCTGGTGGCCGACACCTCGCTGTGGTTCGTCAAGCGGCGCGGCATCGCGGTGGCGGTGTGCGCCAGCGGCAACTACCTGGCCGGCGCGGTGTGGCCGCCCATTGCGCAGCACTTCGTGGAAACGGTGGGCTGGCGCCAGACCTACATCGGCATGGGCATCTTCTGCGGCGTGACGATGGCGCTGCTGGCGCTGTTGTTTCGCGCACGGCCGCCGGCGGTGGCCGAGGCCGTGCCCGCGAACGCAGCCGGCGCTGGCGCGGCACGCGACCTGGCGCGGCCCTTCGGGCTGAACCCGGGCACGGCGCAGGGCCTGCTGTGCGTGGCCGGCGTGGCCTGCTGCGTGGCCATGGCGATGCCGCAGGTGCACATCGTGGCGTACTGCGGCGACCTGGGCTACGGCCCGGCGCAGGGCGCGCTGATGCTGTCGCTGATGCTGGGCTTCGGCATCGTGAGCCGGCTGGTGTCGGGCGCCATCTGCGACCGCATCGGCGGGCTGCGCACGCTGATGCTCGGCGGCATGCTGCAGTGCGTGGCGCTGCTGCTGTTCCTGCCGTTCGACGGGCTGGTGTCGCTCTACGTGATCTCGGCGCTGTTCGGGTTGTTCCAGGGCGGCATCGTGCCCTCTTACGCGATCATCATCCGCGAGCACTTTCCGCCGAAGGAGGCGGGTGCGCGCGTGGGCACGGTGCTGATGTTCACGCTGTTCGGCATGGCGCTGGGCGGGTGGATGTCGGGCAAGGTGTTCGACGTCACGGGCAGCTACCACGCGGCCTTTGTCAACGGCATTGCGTGGAACCTGCTCAACATGAGCATCGTGGCCTTCCTGCTGTTCAGGACGCTTCGGCGACCAGGCGGCCGAGTGTCTGCATCGCCTGTTCGCTGAGCGCGTCCCACGCGTGGCCGTAGTTCAGCCGCAGGCAGTGAGTGAAGGCGCGCGTGGCCGAGAAGATGGGCCCCGGCGCCACGCTGATGCCGAGCTCGAGCGCCTTGCGGTGGATGTCCAGCGCGTTCACGTGTGACGGCAGCTCCACCCACAGGAAATACCCGCCCAGCGGCCGCGTGGCCCGCGTGCCCGCCGGAAAGTAATGGCCCACGGCCTGCGCGAAGGTGGCCTGCTGCAGCGCCAGCGTCTGGCGCAGCTTGCGCAGGTGCTTGTCGAGCCCGCCCTTTTCCAGGTAGCCGGCCAGCGCCAGCTGCGCCGGTGCCGAGGTGCTGAGCGTGGTCGTGAGCTTCTGGCGCGCCACCTGCCGCGCGAAGCGCCCGGCCGAGGCCCAGCCGATGCGGTAGCCCGGCGCCAGGCACTTGGAGAACGACGCGCAGTGCAGCACCAGCCCCTGCGTGTCGAAGGCCTTGGCCGGCGCAGGGCGGCGCTCGCCGAAGTAGAGCTCGGCGTACACGTCGTCTTCGATCAGCGGGAGCCGGTGGCTGGCCAGCAGGGCCACCAGCGCCTTCTTCTTGGCATCGGGCATCAGGCTGCCCAGCGGGTTCTGGAAGGTGGTCATGAGCCAGCAGGCGCTGGGCTTGTGCGCGGCGATGGCCAGCTCCAGCGCGCCCAGGTCGATGCCCTCGCCGGGGTGCGTGGGCACCTCGATGGCGCGCAGCCCCATGCGCTGCAGCGCCTGCAGCGCGGCATAGAAGGTGGGCGACTCGACGATCACCGCGTCCCCCGGCCGCGTCACGGCCGCCAGGCAGAGGTTGAGCGCCTCGAGCGCGCCGTTGGTCACCACGATCTCGTCGGCCGCCACCGGCATGCCGTCGCCCAGGTAGCGCAGCGCGATCTGCCGGCGCAGCGCGGCGCTGCCGGGCGTGAGGTCGTCCACCGTGCTCCACGGGTCCAGCGACTTGGCGCTGGCCGCCATGAACTGCCCCAGCCGCGCCAGCGGAAACAGCAGCGGGCTCGGAAACGCCGAGCCGAAGGGCACCACCTTGCGCGACATGCTGGCCTCGAGGATGTCGAACACCTGGTCGCTCACGTCGAGCGAGAGCGGGCCGTCGGCGGGGCGCGAGGTGTGGGTGGATTCGGGCGGCGCGTCGCGCAGGCCGCCGCCGCTCACGTAGTAGCCCGAGCGGTCGCGCGCGCGCACCAGCCCGCGCGCCTCCAGCAAGTAGTACGCCTGGAACACGGTGGAGGCGCTCACGCCGCGGCTGGCGCCGGTGTGGCGCACCGAGGGCAGGCGGTCGCCGGTCTTCAGCGTGCCGTTGCGGATGGAGGCCTCGATGTCGGCGGCCAGGGCTTCATATCGCTTCATGGTGGGGTGCCCGTCATTCGGCAGCACTTTATCTGCGCCGGTCAATTGAGGGGAATCTGCATCTGTTTTTTTGCCGCCGCCTGGGCCACACTGGGCCCATGTCGAATCTCATGCGCGCGCTGCGTGCCGTTCTCTGGAGTTTCATCGGCCTGGGCGGGCGCCGCGCCGACGCCGACAAGCGCACCGCGCAGGTCGGCATCCTGCCGCTGATCGCCGTGGCGCTGGTGGTGGTGCTGCTGCTGATCGCGGGGCTCATCGCGCTGGCGCGCTTCGCCGCCGGCACATGAAGCGCGGCCTGCGCTTTCTCGGGCGTTTTCTCGGGGGGGTTGTCGCGCGCTTTTTCGGGCTCGGGCTGCTGCTCGCCCTGCAGGGCATGGCGGGCGCCGTCGCGGCCACCACCGTTCCCGACACCATCGAGCAGCGCGTGGCCGCCTGCATCGCCTGCCACGGCCGCGAGGGCGCGACCACCAACGCGGGCTACTTTCCGCGCCTGGCGGGCAAGCCGGCGGGCTACCTGTTCAACCAGCTCGTGAGCTTCAGGGACGGGCGCCGTTTCAACACCGACATGGCGTACATGGTGCAGCACATGTCCGACGACTATCTGCGCGAGATTGCCGACTACTTCGCCGGGCTCGACCTGCCGTACCCGCCCGTCTCGTCCACGAGCGACGCCACGCCCGAGGTGCTCGCGCGCGGCCGCATGCTGGCGCTGCAGGGCGACGCCGAGCGCCGGCTGCCGGCGTGCGTGCAATGCCACGGCGCGGCGCTCACCGGCGTGCAGCCCGCCACGCCGGGGCTGCTGGGCCTGCCGCGGCTGTACCTCGCGTCGCAGCTGGGCGCGTGGCTCACCAACGAGCGGCATGCGCAGGCGCCCGACTGCATGGCCGAGGTCGGCCGGCGCATGTGGACCTCCGACGTGAACGCCGTGGCCAGCTGGCTCGCCACGCAGCCCGTGCCGGCCAACGCCAAGCCGGCGGCCTCGCTGCCCGCGCCGATGCCGATCGCCTGCGGCGGGGTGCCCAAGTGACGGAGCCGCGCGCATGAAGCTGCGACACCTGGGCTGGACGCTGCTCACCCTGTTCGTGCTGCTGGCCGTGGCCACCGGTACCGTCGTGGCGCTGAACCTGCGCGGCGAAGACCCCTTGCCCGACACGGCCGAGGCCTTCCAGTCCACGCCGCAACTGGTCGAGCGCGGCCGCTACCTCGCGCTGGCCGGCAACTGCGCGGGTTGCCACACCACGCGCGGCGGCCGGCCCTATGCCGGCGGCCTGCCCATCGACACGCCCTTCGGCACCATCTATGCGAGCAACCTCACGCCCGACGTCGGCACCGGCATCGGCAGCTGGAGCAGCGCGCACTTCTGGCGCGCCATGCACAACGGGCGAAGCAAGGACGGGCGGCTGCTGTACCCGGCGTTCCCGTACCCCAACTTCACGCAGGTGACGCGCGACGACGCCGATGCCCTCTACGCCTACCTGCGCAGCGTGCCCGCCGCGGTGGAGCCCAACAAGGCGCACCGCCTGCGCTTTCCGTACGACACCCAGCCCGCGCTGGCCGTGTGGCGCGCGCTGTCGTTCAAGCCCGAGCCCTTCGTGGCCAACGCGGGCAAGCCCGCCGAGTGGAACCGCGGGGCCTACCTGGTCAACGGGCTGGGGCATTGCATCGCCTGCCACGGCCCGCGCAACTCGCTGGGCGCGACGGACACCCGGCTCGGCCTCTCGGGCGGGCTCATCGCGGTGGAGAACTGGTATGCGCCTTCGCTCACCGACCCGCACCAGGCCAGCGTGGCCGACTGGCCGCAGGCCGACGTGGTGGCGCTGCTGAAGACTGGCGTGGCGCCGCGCGCCTCCGTGATGGGCCCGATGGCCGATGTGGTGTTCCGCAGCACGCAGTACCTGAGCGAGGCCGACCTGGGCGCCATGGCGAGCTACCTGAAGGACCTGCCCGAAGCCTCCGCGTCCGAAGCCTCCGCGTCGAAAGCCCCGGCGAGCAGCAAGGCCCCCGTGCGCCGCGACGCCGGCACCATGGCGCGCGGCGCGAAGATCTACGACCAGCGCTGCGCCTACTGCCACGGCGACCAGGGGCAGGGCGCGGTGGGCGCGTATCCGCCGCTGGCGGGCAACCGCGCGGTGAACATGACGCCGCCCACCAACCTGGTCCAGGTGATCTCGCACGGCGGCTTCCTGCCCACCACCGCCGGCAACCCGCGCCCCTACGGCATGCCGCCGTTCGGCCAGGTGCTGGACGCCGCCGACGTGGCAGCCGTGCTCACCCACGTGCGCGGTTCGTGGGGCAACGACAGCGCGCCGGTCACGCAGCTGGACACGATGCGGCGCTGAGCGCGGCCGTGGCTGCACCGGTGCGGTCAGGCCGTGTGCGGATGCCGCGCCCCCTCGTACAGCGAGCGCGCCAGCGCCCGGTGCCTTGCCAGCAGCGGCGCCAGCTCCAGCCCCGTGAACTGCCCGTCGCGAATGCGCACTTCGCCATCGATCACGCTCAGCGAGGCCGACGTGGGCGTGCAGAACACCAGCGCCGCCACCGGGTCGTGCCCGGCGCCCGCGTGCGACACGCCGCGCAGGTCGAAGCCCACGAGGTCGGCCGACATGCCGGGCGCGAGCGCGCCGATGTCGTCGCGGCCCAGCACGCGCGCGCCGCCCAGCGTGGCGATCTCCAGCGCCTCGCGCGCGGTCATCGCGGCGGGCCCGTAGCCCACGCGCTGCAGCAGCATCGCCTGGCGCGCCTCGCCCAGCATGTGGGCGCCGTCGTTCGACGCGCTGCCGTCCACGCCCAGCCCCACGGCCACGCCCGCGCGGCGCATGGCGCCGATGGGCGCGATGCCCGAGGCCAGCCGCATGTTGGAGCAGGGGCAGTGCGCCACGCCGGTGCCGGTGCGCCCGAACAGCGCGATGCCGGCCTCGTCGAGTTTCACGCAGTGCGCGTGCCACACGTCGCGCCCGACCCAGCCCAGGTCTTCGGCGTACTCGGCCGGCGTCATGCCGAACTTCTCGCGCGAATAGGCCACGTCGTTGTCGTTCTCCGCCAGGTGCGTGTGCAGCGACACGCCGCGCTCGCGCGCCAGCTCGGCCGACAGCCGCATCAGGTCGCGCGACACCGAGAACGGCGAGCAGGGCGCCAGCACGATGCGGCGCATCGAATGGCGGGACGCGTCGTGCCAGCGGCCGATGAGGCGCTCGCTGTCGCGCAGGATGGCCGCTTCGGTCTCGACCACTTCGTCGGGCGGCAGCCCGCCCGCGCTGCGGCCCACGCTCATGCTGCCGCGCGCCGCATGAAAGCGCATGCCCATGGCGTCGGCCGCCTCGATGGAGTCGTCGAGCTTCGCGCCGTTGGGGAACAGGTAGAGATGGTCGCTGCTGGTGGTGCAGCCCGAAAGCATCAGCTCGGCCATTGCGGTCTGCGTGGACACGCGGATCATCTCGGGCGTGAGCCGCGCCCACAGCAGGTACAGGTTGGTGAGCCAGCTGAACAGCTCCGCGTTCTGCGCCTCGGGCACGGCGCGCGTGAGGCTCTGGTACATGTGGTGGTGCGTGTTCACCAGGCCGGGCATCACCACGTGGCCGTGCATGTCGATGGCCTCGGCCTGGCCGTCGCGCAGGGCGTCGAGGTACGGCGCCGGCAGCTCGGCCGTGGCGCCGACCCAGGCGATGGCCGGCCCCTGCATCACCACCGCGCCGTCGGCGATCTCTCGCCGCGCGGCGTCCATGGTGACCAGCACGTCGGCGTGCCGGACGATGCGCAGCGGCGCGGCGGGGGTGGCGTGGTTTGTGTTCATGGCGTCATTCGGTTCCGTGCGAGGTGCGCGCCGCCAGTGTGAAGGAACGCTCCTTCGACAGCACGCCGTTGTAGAAAAGATTGAGCAGCACCGCCGCGCAGGTGCCCAGCACGATGCCGCTGTGCGTCAGCGGATGGGTCCATGCCGGAAAGTGCTGGAAGAACTGGGGCGACAGCGTGGGAACGAGCCCCAGGCCGATGGAAATCGCGATCACGTACAGCGCGTGGCGGTCGCGCGAATGGTCGACGGTGCCCAGGATGCGCACGCCCGTGGCCGCAACCATGCCGAACATCACGATGCCCGCGCCCCCGAGCACGAACTGCGGCACCGACGCCACGATGTGCGCGACCTTGGGGAACAGCGCCAGCGCGATCAGCAGCAGCCCGCCGCCCGCGGCCACGTAGCGCGAGCGCACGCCCGTCACCGTGACCAGCCCCACGTTCTGCGAGAACGAGGTGTACGGAAAGGTGTTGAACACGCCGCCGATCACCGTGCCCAGCCCGTCGGCGCGCAGGCCGCGCGTGAGCGCCTCGGTGCCGACCTTGCGCCCGGTGATCTCGCCCAGCGCCAGGAACATGCCGGTCGACTCGACCAGCGTGATCAGCATCACGATGCACATCGAGGCGATGGCCGTGAGCTCGAAGCGCGGCATGCCGAAGTGAAAGGGCGTGGTCACTGCCACCCAGCTGGCCTCGGCCAGCCCGTCGAAGTGCATGCGCCCGAGCGCCAGCGACAGGCCCACGCCGAACACGATGCCCAGCAGCACCGCGATGTTGGCGACGAGCCCCTTGCCGAAGCGCGTGATCGCGATGATCACCGCCAGCACCGCCGCCGCGATCGCCAGGTTCACCGGCTCGCCGTAGGCCGGGTTGGCCACCGCGTGCGCCACGCCGTCGACCATGCGGGTGGTGGTCGGTTGCCCGCCCGCGGCCCAGTGGATGGCCACGCCCATGAGCGACACGCCGATCAGCGTGATGACCGTGCCCGTGACCAGCGGCGGGAACACGCCCAGCACGCGGCCCATCAGCGGCGCGACCAGCATGCCGAACACGCCCGCCACGATGGTGGCGCCGTAGATCGCGGGCAGCCCCAGCGCGGGGTCGATGCCGATGGCGATCATCGGGCCCACCGCGGCAAAGGTCACGCCCATCATCACCGGCATGCGGATGCCGAAACGCCAGAAGCCGATGGCCTGCACCAGCGTGGCGATGCCCGCGGCGAACAGGTCGGCGTTGATGAGGAAGGCGATGTCGGCCTTCGACAGGCCCAGCGCGCCGCCCACGATGAGCGGCACCGCCACCGTGCCCGCGTACATCACCAGCACGTGCTGCAGGCTGAGCGCGCCGCAGCGGCCCAGGGGAAGCTTCCGGTCGACCCCTTCGCCGTCTCCTGCGGGGGCCGTCTTGTCGTTCGAAGTCATCGGGACCTTTCCTGCCGGTGAGCCGGCGCGACGGGAGTCTAGGAGCGGGTCCGGTGGCGGCGCAAAGTCAATAAATGGCGCACCGTGTGCACAAAAAGTGGACGGGGTTCTGCAAGGCGCACGGCCTGCTTACGGCGCCAGCAAGTCGTCGAGGCAGGCCACCACGTGGTTCGCGAACAGCTCGGCCGCGGGGCTGGGCGGCTGCGCGGCGCGGGTCTCCAGCGTGAGCGTCTGCGCGCGCAGCGTGGCGTCGCGCAGCGGCACGAAGACCAGCGAGCCGTCTTGCCGCTCCTCGTCCACGTCGAGCCGGTTGAGCAGCGTGATGCCGCCGCCCTCGCGCACCAGCCGGCGCATGAGCGCGGTGGAGGTGGTTTCCACCACCGGCGACACGCTGATGGCCGAGCGCCCGAAGGCCGCGTCGAGGATGGGTCGGATCGACAGCGACGGCGCCGGCAGGATCAGCGGGTAGCCCACGCACTCCGCCAGCACCGCGCTGGCGTGCGCGGTGAGCGGATGGCCCGGCGGCACGACCGCGCCGATCGGCCACTCGCTGGCGAACAGCGTGCGAAAGCCCGCGGTGGCGGGCACGTCGTAGGCCAGCGCCAGGTCGGCGTCGCCCTCGCTCACGCTGCGCAGCACCGCCGCGATGGGCAGGCCCAGCAGCTTGAGCTGGATGCCTGGGTGCGCCGCGCGAAAGCGCTGCACCACGCCGGGCAGGAAGGCATCGGCCAGCCCGGCGGTGGTGGCCAGCGTGACCTCGCCCTGGCGCAGGCCGCGCACGGCCTCGATGCGCTGGCGCACCAGGTCGAACTCGCGCAGCGTGCCACGCGCGTGCGCCAGCACGATTTCGCCCACGGGCGTGAGCTTGAGCGTGTTGTGGATGCGCTCGAACAGCGGCGCGCCCAGTTCTTCCTCGAGCTTGAGGATCTGCCGGTTGACCGCCGTGGGCACCACGTGCAGCTGCTCGGCCGCCTTGCGGATTGAGCCCGCGCGAACCACCTCGACGAAATAGCGAATGACCTTGGCGTGCATGAGTTCCCCCGCGCCGCCGCAGGGTGCGGAGCGCGGGGGGATCATGCATGCGGCCTCAGGGCGCGGGCAAGCCCATGGCCGGGTCGCTGACCGTGTGCCTGCCGGTCTCCACGCGGCCGGCGAAGCGGCGGTAGTAGGCCGGGTCGGCGTCGCAGGTGACGGCAAGGTCGTACCACTGGCCGCTGTCGGCCAGCACCCAGTGCTGGTCGACGCTGGCGCCGCCGCTCACGCTGGCGGTCCACGGGCCGTCGGTGCGGTAGGCCTGGGCCGACATGGTGAACTTGCACGCCGCCTTGCCGTCGTTGCGCATGCTCAGGTACACGTTGCCGTTGGCAATGTCGTAGCACACGCGCACTTCCGGCCTTGCGGCGTCGCCCGCGCGCAGCGTGTCGAGGTTGCCCTTGAAGTGGCGATGAAAGCCGTTGGGCCCGAGCACCCACAGGTCGTGCAGGCCGTTGTCGCCGGCCGCCGGGGTCCACGTGTCGTCCAGCCCCTTGCCTGCTTCCACCATGTAGCGGCGCGGCTTGAGTTCCAGGTGCAGCCGGTCGTACACATGGAACACGGCCGCGGCCTTGCCGGTGTTGGAGAACAGCAGCTGCACCGTGCGGCCGACGGCGTCGGCCCTGGCGCTGGTGTGCAGCTCGTAGGGCAGTGCGCGCGAAGGCCGCGTGCCGGTGCCCTGGCGCGGCAGCTGCGGGTCGAGCGGCAGCGGCACGGCCGTCAAGGCCTCCTGGTCCTTGCGCAGCTGGTCGGCCTGGCCGCGGTTCTGGCGGCCGGCGAGCGAAGGCAGGGCCTCGCCGTTGGGCGTGGCGAAGTTGAAGGCGCTGGTCAGGTCGCCGGCCACCGCGCGGCGGAATGGCGAGATGTTCGTTTCCTTCACCCCGAAGCGCGCCTCGATGAAGCGCAGCACCGAGGTGTGGTCGAACACCTGCGAGTTGACCCAGCCGCCGCGGCTCCACGGCGAGATGACGTACATCGGCACGCGCGGGCCGGGGCCGAACACGCGGCCGTCGGGCTTGGGCTGCTTGCTGCTGCCGGCGGGCGGCGGCTGCGTGAAGTACTCGTGCGCCAGGTCGGCGTCGGCCAGCGTGGTCTTGCCCGCGGGCTTGCCGTCGGCGCCGAGCGAGGGCGCCGAGGGCGAGGGCACGTGGTCGAAGTAGCCGTCGTTCTCGTCGAAGTTGACCAGCAGCACGGTCTTGCTCCACACCTCGGGCACGGCGGTGAGCGCGTCCAGGATTTCCTGCAGGAACCACGCGCCCTGCACGGGGCTGGAGGGGTCCGGGTGCTCGCAGTAGATGGAAGGCGCGTTGATCCAGCTCACCTGCGGCAGGCGGCCCTCGCGAATGTCCTTGCGGAAGGCGTCGAGGTATTCCTCGGGCTTGCTGCCTGGCAGGGTGTTGGCGATGCCCTTGTACAGCGGGTTGCCGGGGTTGTCGCTGGCAGCGTCGTACGCGTGGTAGGGCACCGCTTGGCCGCTGTTGGAGTACGGCTTGTTCATGTTCCCGCTGGACACGGGGAACGGCGACGCGCGGTTGGCGGCCCTGAACTGGCGGAACGCGCCGAGCATGTTGTCGCCCCATTCGTCGGGCATGTTCTGGTAGCAGATCCAGCGCACGCCGGCGTCTTCGAGCCGCTCGGCGTAGGTCTTCCACGTGTAGCCGGTGTTCACCGCGGCGGCGGTGCCGTCGAGCCAGTCCCACTCGTTGTTCACGTAGGCCACGCCCTGGGCGGTGGCGCCGTTGGTGCCGGTGAGGTGGAAGGAGCGGTTGGCGTCGGTGCCCGTGTGCATGGCGCAGTGGTAGCTGTCGCACAGCGTGAAGGCGTTGGCCAGCGAGAACTGGAACGGCAGCTCCGCCTCCATGAAGTAGCCCATGGCCGCGTCGGTCTTGTAGCGCGGCCATTGCGAGATGCGCCCGCCGTCCCATGCGTCCTGGCTGTCGTTCCAGGTGTGCGGCGTGCCGCTCACGCGTTGCGCGTTGCCCTTGGACTGGTCGAGGTGGTAGGGCATGACGAGCCTGCCGGCGTCGTCGGCTTGCTGCCACACGTTGCGCCCGCCCGGCAGCGGAATGGTGAAGCGGTCGCCGAAGCCGCGCACGCCGGGCAACGTGCCGAAGTAGTGGTCGAAGCTGCGGTTCTCCTGCATCAGGATGACGATGTGCTCCACGTCGTTGATGGTGCCGGTCTTGTTGTTGGCCGGAATGGCGAGCGCGCGGCGGATGCTGGGCGGAAACGCGGTCAGCGCGAGCGCGGCGGCGCCCGTGGTGGCGGTGCCAGTGAGGAATTTGCGGCGGGAGTTCATGGCGGGGCCCCTGGTCATGGCGCGCAGCTCTTGACGGGGGCCGCGCCGGTGCCGGGCGGCGTGGCGGGTGCGGCAGGCGCCGCGGGCGCGGTGGGCGTGCCACCGAAGAAGCCGCCGCCCGAGCCGCCGCCGCAGGCGGACAGCGCACAGGCCAGCAGGAGCGTGGGCACGCTGCGCGCGCCCGTGAATGGAATATGCATGGGGTCTGATCCTCTCGAGTCGTTGTTTTCTTCGAAGAGCGCGGGTACCCGCCGCGCCGCGTCGATGCCGCCGGGCGAGTGGTCGCTCCCAGGGCATGCACGGAAATTCGCGCGCGCCGAGGCCGTCCGGCGCGATGTCGTTCAGTGCGGGACCAGGCGATCCGCACCCACGACCCACGGCGCCGCGAAGGGCACCGCGCACCGGACAGAAGGCAAGACTAGGGAGAGCGCGTGACGTTGCGATGAAGCGGCGATGACATGCAAGGGAACTGTCACATGCGCTTGCACATGAACAGGCGCATGAACGGGCGCATGAGCGAGCGCGTGCATAAGCGCCCGGTCAGGTGCGGCGTGGCGCCGCGCCGCGAGTTCAGGGCTCGTTGCTGATGCCGCTGCTGACGTGCCCCGCGGGCACGTGCCGCGAGGCCGCGTCGACGTGGCCGGTCTGGTCGTCGAAGAAGAAGTCGGGCTCGAACTCGCGCAGGAACTCGCCCTTGGGCAGGCCGCCGAGGAACATGGCCTCGTCGACGCGAATGTTCCACTTCATCAGCGTGCGGATGGCGCGCTCGTGCGCCGGCGCGCTGCGCGCGGTGACCAGCGCGGTGCGGATGCGCATCTGCGCGTTGCCGGCCATCTGCAGGCGGTGCAGCGCCATCAGCAACGGCTTGAACGGGCCTTCGGGCAGGGGCAGGTCGGCCTTGCTGAGCTCGTGCGCCTGGAAGGCGTCGAGCCCCTCGGCCTGGAACACGCGCTCGGCCTCGTCGCTGAAGAGCACGGCGTCGCCGTCGAAGGCAATGCGCACTTCGTTGGGCCACGCGTCGCTGGCCTTCACCGACTCGACCAGCACGCGCGCGGCCGGAAAGCCCGCGCCCAGCGCCTCGCGCACGTCCTGCGCGTTGGCCGACAGGAACAGGTGCGCGCGCAGCGGGCGCAGGTAGCCGAAGGGCGGGCGGCCCTGCGTGAACACGCCGCGCTGCAGCTTGATGTCGGCCGCCGTGCTGGAGCGGAAGATGCGCATGCCCGAGACCGGATCGTTGCGCGACAGGATCACCACCTCCACGCGCTGCACGCCGTCGTCGTTGAAGCGCAGCAGCTTTCGGATCAGCGAGTAGGCGATGCCCGGCGCCGCCGGCACGTCGATGCGGTCGAGCTGCAGCTTCATGTAGCCCTCGTTGTCGCCGGCGTCGAAGACCTTGTTTTCTTCTTCGAGGTTGAACAGGGCGCGCGAGGAGATCGCGACCACCAGCTTGTCTTCGAGCGTCACGGGCATGTCGCGTGCTCCAGGGTGCGTGAAGCGAGGCCGTGCCTCACTTGACGAATTGATTCAGTTGAATGATGGGCAGCATCACCGCCAGCACGATGAGCATCACCACGCCGCCCATCGCCACGATCAGCAGCGGCTCGAGGATGGTGGCCAGGTGCATGGCGCGGCGCTGCACTTCGGCGCCCAGCTGATTGGCCGCGCGCTGCAGCATCAGCGGCAGCGTGCCGGTCTGCTCGCCCAGGCGCGCGAACATCGACACCAGCCCCGGAAAGCGCTTTTTCTGCGCCAGCGCCGAGGCCAGCGGCGCGCCTTCGCGCACCAGCACCAGCGCGTCGAGCGCATCGGCGCGCATGGCGCGGTTGCTGAGCGTTTCGGCCGCAGCCTGCAGCGCGCGAAGAATGGGAACGCCGGCCGTGGCCAGCATGGCCAGCGTGCTGGCGAAGCGCGCCGCGTTGTAGCCGCGCGCCAGCTTGCCCACCAGCGGCAGCTTGAGCCAGGCGGCGTCGAACTTCAGGCGGAAGGCCTCCTGCGCCAGCGCGAGCCGCACGCCGGCGGCGGCGAGCACCACCGCGCCCAGCATCCACCAGCCGTAGTTGCGCACGCCCGCGCTCAGCGACAGCATCACCGTGGTGAGGAAGGGCAGCGAGCGCTTGGTGCCCGCGAACACCTGCGCCACCTGCGGCACCACGTAGCTCACGAGAAAGATCACGATCACGATCGCCACCAGCGTGACGATGGCCGGGTACAGCGCCGCGCCGACCAGCTTCTGCTGCAGCGCCTGGCGCTCCTCGAGGTCGTCGGCCAGGCGGTCGAGCACCAGGCCCAGGTTGCCGCTTTGCTCGCCGGCGCCGATCACGGCGGTGTAGATGGGCGAGAACTCGCGCGAGTGCGCCGACAGCGCGCGCGCAAAGGGCGAGCCCGCGTTGACCTCGGCGCGCAGCGAGGCGACGAGGTTGCGCTGGGGCTCGGACTCGGCTTCGTCGGTGAGCGCGGTGAGCGCGCGTTCCAGCGGCAGGCCCGAAGACACGAGGCCCGCGAGCTGGCGCGTCCACACGGCCAGGCCGGTGGAGTTGAAGACGCGCTTGCCGCCGCCCAGCCAGCGGCTCAGGCTGCTGCGCTGGCCGGTGCCGTTGACGTGGTCGCTGCCGACCGGCTTGACCGACAGCGGAATGAGCGCCTGCGCGCGCAGCAGGCTGCGTGCGCTGCGCGCGGTGTCGGCCTCGAGCACGCCTTCGCGCGACTGGCCGGTGGCATCGATGGCTTCGAAGGAATAGGCGGGCATGGCGGTCTTGCGCGGGGGGCGCTAGTCACGCGTGACGCGCAGCAGCTCGGCGCGCGAGGTGACGCCGGCCTGCACCAGCCGCTCGCCGTCTTCGCGCATCAGCCGCAGGCCGCCGCGTGCGCCGGCCTGCAGCAGTTCGCTCTCGGCCGCCTTGCCGTGGATGAGGCCCTGCACGGTCTCGTCGGCCACCAGCAGCTCGAAGATGCCGGTGCGACCCTGGTAGCCGGTTTGCCCGCACACCTCGCAGCCCGCGCCGGCGCACACCGTGCACACCTTGCGCACGAGGCGCTGCGCGAGCACGCCCAGCAGCGACGAGCTCAGCAGGAAGGGCTCCACGCCCATGTCGGTCAGGCGCGTGACGGCGCTGACCGAGTCGTTGGTGTGCAGCGTGGCCAGCACCAGGTGGCCGGTGAGCGAGGCCTGGATGGCGATCTGCGCGGTTTCGAAGTCGCGGATTTCGCCGATCATGATCACGTCCGGGTCCTGGCGCAGGATGGCGCGCAGGGCCTTGGCGAAGGTGAGCTCGATCTTGGCGTTGATCTGCGTCTGGCCCACGCCCGGCAGCTCGTACTCGATGGGGTCTTCCACCGTCATGATGTTGCTGCGGCTGGCGTCCAGCCGGGCCAGCGCGGCGTACAGCGTGGTGGTCTTGCCCGAGCCCGTGGGCCCGGTCACCAGGATGATGCCGTGCGGCTGCGAGATGAGCTTCTCGAACCGGTCCAGCGTGTCGCCCTGCATGCCCACCGACTCGAGCGTGAGCTTGGATTCGCTCTTGTCCAGCAGGCGCAGCACGGCGCGTTCGCCGTGCGCGCTGGGCAGCGTCGATACCCGCACGTCGACCGCACGCGTGCCGATGCGCAGGCTGATGCGCCCGTCCTGCGGCAGCCGCTTCTCGGAGATGTCGAGGTCGGCCATGATCTTCAGCCGCGAGATCAGCGCGGCGTGCAGCGCCCGGTTGGGCTGCACCACCTCGCGCAGCGTGCCGTCGATGCGAAAGCGCACGGACGAGGTGCGCTCGTAGGGCTCGATGTGGATGTCGCTGGCGCCGTCGCGCGCGGCCTGCGTGAGCAGCGCGTTCAGCATGCGGATGATGGGCGCGTCGCCCGCGCTGGCCAGCAGGTCTTCGACCGCAGGTAGCTCCTGCATCATGCGAGAGAGGTCGGCGTCGTTCTGCACCTCGCTCACCACCGCGGCGGCGCTGGATTCGCCCTGCGAGTACGCCGCGCTGATGCGCTGCGCGAGCGCGGCGTCGGCCAGCACCTCGAAGGCCTGCACGCCGTACTTGCGCGCCACCTCGCCCACGGCGCTGCGCGCGGGGTGCGAGGACATCCACAGCGTGTAGCGGCCGTCGTCGGTCTCCTCGAGCAGCAGTTGCTGGCTGCGTGCGAACGCGTAGGGCAGGGGGTAGCGGCTGGACATCAGGGCAGTATCAAGGCAATTCGCGGGGTCAGGGCAGTTCGCGTGCGCTCACGGGGTCGGCCGTGGGCGGCAGGGCGCCGCGCAGGGGGCTGGGGGCCAGCTTGCGGTTGTCGGCGGGCAGCGCGGGCGGCGGGATCAGCTGGGTGCCTTCCTCGCGCAGGCCGCCGGTGCGGTTGCTGGCGGCGCCCAGCGGCGGCGTGGCGGGCAGCACCGGCGCGGCGCTCACGTTGCGCAGCATCACGTTGTCGGTGTTGGGCTGGGTTGCCTGCTGCAGGCCGCGGATCTGGTCGTAGCGGTCGTAGGCGAAGGCTTCGGTGGAGTTCGCGTCGCGCATGACCACCGGGCGCAGGAACATCATCAGGTTGTTCTTCTCGCGCTTGCGGGTCTCGTTCTTGAACAGGTTGCCCACCACCGGGATGTCGCCGGCCAGCGGCACCTTCTCGATGGAGTTGCCGTAGGTGTCCGACAGCAGCCCGCCCAGCATGACGAGCCCGCCGTCTTCCACCAGCACGCTGGACTCGAGCGAGCGCTTGTTGGTGGTGGGGCCGTTCGGGTCGGTGGTGGTGCCGGCGGCCACGTTGGAGATCTCCTGGAAGATCTGCATCTTCACGGTGCCGTTCTCGTTGATGGTGGGGCGCACGCGCAGGGTGAGGCCCACGTCCTTGCGCTCCACGGTGGTGAAGGGGTTGATGCCCACCGAGCCCGAGGTGCTGGCGTAGGAGCCCGTGGGGAAGGGCACGTTCTGGCCGATGACGATCTTGGCCTCTTCGTTGTCCAGCGTCAGCAGGTTGGGCGTCGAGAGCACGTTGGCGTCGTTGTCGCTGCTGAAGAAGTTGGCGATGGCGCCCAGGATGTACTGGCCGCCGACCTTGCCCGCGATGCCGAGGTTCAGGCCGGTGGGAAGGTTGATGCCGGCCGCGTTGCGGGTGGCGATGGCCTGCGTGAGCGCCAGGATGTTGGCCCCCGTGAGGCTGGAGTTGGTGCCGATCACCGCGTTGTTGCCCAGCGCGCTTTGCCACTGCACGCCGAAGTTCGCCGCCTTGGTGGCGTTCACCTCGACGATCAGCGCCTCGATCATCACCTGCGCGCGGCGTCCGTCGAGCCGGTCGATCACGGCGCGCATCTGCCGGTATTGCGGCTCGGGCGCGGTGATGATCAGCGAATTGGTGCTCGGGTCGGCCTGGATCTGGCCGCCGGTGGAGGGCTGGTTGGCGTTGTTCAGCGGCGCCGAGGCCTGCGGCGAACCGCTGTTCTGGCCGCCGCCGAAGGCCGTTTGCTGCGCCTGCTGGGCGAAGGCGTTCTGTGCCTGCGGCTGCGCCGCGCCACCGGCCCCGGCCGCGCCGCCCTGGGTGGTGTTGATCTGGTTGGCCGCCATGGCGGCGCGCAGCGTGGCGGCCAGGCGCACGGCGTCGGCGTTCTTCAGATAGACCACGTAGATGTTGCCGGCCGCGCCGTTGCTGCTCTCGGCGGCGGGGCGGTCGAGCTTGTCGACCAGCGAACGCACCAGGCTCACGCGCGCCGGGTTGGCCGCGCGAAGAATGAGCGAGTTGCTGCGCGGGTCGGCCATCAGCGTGGTGCGGAACGACGCGTCGCTGGCGCCCGGGGCTGCCGCCGCACCGGGCGCGCCCGCGCCGCCGCCGTCGATGAGCCGCTGCACCAGCGGCACCATGTCGGTGGCGATCGAGTGCTTGAGCTGGATGACCTCGATGTCGGACGCGTTGGGCACGTCGAGCGACGCGATGATGCGCGCCAGCCGGCGCATGTTGTCGGCGTAGTCGGTGATCACGAGCGAGTTGTTGCCCGGGTTCACGTTGATGGTGTTGTTCGGCGGAATCAGCGGGCGCAGCACCGGCAGCAGGCTGTTGGGCGACTCGTAGTTGAGCCTGAAGATCTGCGTGACGATCTGGTTGCTGCCGCTGGAGGACACGGCGCCGATGGAGGTGTTGACGGTGCTGCTCTGCAGCTTGGCGTCGGCCTCGGGCACCACCTTGTACAGGCCGTCGGCCTCCACCACCGCGAAGCCCTGCAGCCGCAGCGCCGAGGCGAACTGGTTGAACGCCGCCGCCGGCTGGATGGCGCGGTCGGTCACCAGGTTCATGGTGCCCTTCACGCGCGGGTCGACCACCACGTCGCGCCCCGTCACCACCGCCATGGTGCGCGCCACGGCCTCGATGTCGGCATTGGCGAAGTTCAGCGTGATGGGCTCGCCGCGGCGCGGCGCGTCGCCGGTCTGCGCGAACACCGCGGGCGCGGCCTGCAGGAAGGTGGCGGCGATCAGCACGCGCACGGCGAGTGCGACGGTGCCGGTCGAAAACAGTGGCTTCATCATGAGGATCAACCCAGGGTGATGATCGAGCGCGCGTTGTCGCGCCGCCCGATGATGTTCAACAAATTGGAAAGTGCGTCTTCGCGGCCGGGCGCGGCGCTGGCCTCGCCGTTGAAGCGGAACGAGGTGCCGTTCCAGCTGCCGCTGCCGTTGAGCTCGAGGCTGCCCTCGCGCGTGCTCAGCAGCAGCGTGGGCCGGGGACCGCCGTCGAGCGTGAGGCGGTAGCTGCCCATCGGCCGCAGGGTCGAAAGGCTGGAAGAAACATCGGTGGCGTCGAGCGTGGCCTGCCCGGCGATGCGCAGCGCGGGGCCGTCCCATTGCATGGCGAAGGCCTTGGTGCTGAGGTCGAGCGCGCCTTCGAGCTTGAGCGTGTTCCAGGGCGCGCCCAGGCCGGTGAGCATGGTGGCGGGCCAGCGCGAGCGGCTGTCCTGCCAGGTGAGCAGCAGGCCGCCGGCGCGCGGGCTGGCGCGCAACTCGATAGGTTGCGCGGCGCAGCAGGCAAGGTCGAGGCTGGCGGAGATGCCGCCCCAGCCCGGACGCATGCGCCAGTGCAGCACGCCGGGCAGCGACACCGCCTGCGCGCCGTTCACGCCTGCTGAACTACCGGAACCGTTGGCGAACACCACGGCGGCGGTGCCGTTCCACACGGTGCCGCGCGGGTTGGCCAGCACGAGGCGGCCCTGCGTCCAGCCCGACAGCGCGGCCGACAGCCAGCGCGCCGGCGCGAACAGCACCACGGCCGCGAGCACGCCGATGGCCAGGCCGAGCAGCGCCCAGCGCCAGCCGCGCCGCGGCTTGGGCTCGGAGAGGGGGGCGCGGGTCACCATGGGGTGGCGTTCATCGCGATGGCGTTCATCGCGCGGCGGGCAGCGCCATGACGACAGTGCCGTCCCAGCGCACCACCGGGGGCTTCGACGCGTCCTTGCCGGGGACGGTCGGCGACGTCGGTGCGGCGGTGGGCGCGCGGGTCAGGTGCACCTCGCGCGGCACCGCGTGCGCGTTGCCGCGAGCCTGTGCCAACCACTGGGCGACCGAGGGCGCGGGCGCGGCGCGCAGCGACACCGTGGCGGCACCGTCACCGCCGGACGTCATGAGCTGGGCGTTGCCGGCGCCGAGGCCGTCGCGCACCGAGGCTTCCAGGGCGCGCAGCGCGTCGTCGCGGTTCAGCCGCGGCTGCGACTGCAGCGCCTTCGCGCGGTTCTGCAAGGTGGCCATCTGCTGCAGCTGCGCGTCGAGCTGCGCGTGCTCGGCCGGCGCCGCGCTCAGCGTGCGCAGCGCGGGCGCAAGCGCAATCCACCAGAGCAGCGCGAGCGCCACCAGCGTGGCGGCGGCGATGACCAGGCGGCGCTCGCGCGCCTCGAGGGCGGCCCAGCGGGCCTTGAGTTGCTCGCTGAAGTTCATCGGGCGGCCTCTGCCTGTGCCTGCACCAGGAGCAGGTCGCCTTCGGTGCGCACGCTGTAGCCGCGCGGCGCCATGGCACCGGTGATCTGCGACACCTCGGAAGGCTGCAGCCCCAGGCCGCGCAAGCGCAGCTGGCCGGCGCTGTAGTCGACGGCGCTGGGCACCTTGCCCGGCGGAAGGTTGGTGGCGAGCGCGCCGACCATGGGTTCGAAATCGCTGCCGGCCACGTCGCCCACGGCCTGCTGCAGCGCCGCGACCTCGCGCTGCATCTGCAGCGGCGCGTCGATGACGATCTTCACCGCCGGAAAGGTCTGGGTCAGCACGGCCTTGGCTGCCTGGCGCTTGGCCTCGAGCGCATTGCGCTCCTTCCAGGCCCACGCGTTCAGGCCGACGAGCTGGGTCAGCAACAGCACCACCACGCCCCAGCGCGCGGCGCGCCACTCGGAGGCGTAGCGCAGCGTCTGCAACACGGACGCGAACTTCTTGCCGGCGCGCGCGCGGCCCGTGGCGGCCAGGTCGAACTGCGCCAGCTCCCACGGCGTGCGCGCGGCGTTGAGCCAACGCTGCGGCGCCTGCACGATGGGCACGCGGCGCTCCAGCAGGTGCTCGGCAGCCTCGGCCACGGCTGGCTCGGTGGTGATGACGGCGGTGTCCAGCGGCAGGCCGCCCGACAGCGCCAAGCCCGCGCCGGCCAGCGGCAGCGAGACCACGCCGTCGGCGTCGCACACCGTGAGCACCGGCAGTTCGGGCTCGCCCGTGACCAACAGCAGCGGGGGCGCGTCGGCCGGTTGCGGCGCGAACTCGGGAACGATGCGCACCACCCGGCGGCCCGCGGCCTCCAGCCCCTGCACCACGCTGCGCAGCCAGATGCGGTTGCAGGCCGCGACCCACACCGGCACGCCGGCCTTGGCGTCGGGCTCGAGGGCGAAGTGCAGGCTCTCGGGCTCGTCGAGCAGGTGCTCTTCGAGCAGGCCGTCGAGCACCGCGCGCAGCTTCGAGGCGCTGCCCATGCTGCCCTTGGGCAGCGTGACGCGGTGCCACGAAAGCGCCGCCGAGGGAATGCCGAGCATGACTTCGGTGCTCGATGGCAGGAGCGCCAGCAGCGCGCGGCCTTGGTTGCGCAACGCAATGCCGTCGTCGCCTGCCTGGGCCCAGTCGTACTCGCCCGCGGCATCGGCCGGGGGGAGGGGGGCAAGGAGCAGCAGGGGGGTCATGTCGATCTGGGAAAAGCCGGTGATTGTAGGTGGGCGTCTTACAGGCGGGCGCTCTTCTTTCGATAGCGTACAGCGCAGATGTGACGGGCGTTGGAAGGCTTTTTGTTTACAAACAGTGCACCGAAATCAGGGTTTGACCGTAGAGTTCGTTGCGCCGGCGCCGCGGGTGCGCCAGATCGTCGTCACCGTGACACCGTTGCGCTGTAGGAGCGAATGTTCTTCCACGTACGTGCGGTCCAGCCGCAGGCGGCCGTACACCTCGAAGTAGTTGGTTCCCACGCCGTGCTGCGCCGCGTTGAAGGGCGCGCTGCCGCTGGGCAGCGCGGCGTTGGCGGCGGCGATGTCCTTGAAGAAGGTGCTGGTGCGCCGCGCCACCAGCTGGCGCGCGCTGGCGATGTTGAGCGACTCCATGCTGGCGCTGATGGCCTCGGCGCTCGCGGTGTTCAGGTTGAGCGTGGTGCGCACGGGCAGGATCGTCACGTAGGGCTCCAGCGCCGCGGCGGTCGAGGGCGACAGGCCCAGCCACACCAGCTGCGAGACTTCCTGCGGCATCAGCGGCGCGGCGCCAGAGTCGCCGTCGCCACCGCCGTCGGTGCCGCTGCCCGTGGCGAGCGCGCTGGCCAGGCCGGCGGTCATGCGGGTGAGTTCGGCCACCGGCAGGCCCAGCGTGTTGAACAAGCGGGTGAAGGTCGCCACGCTGGCGGGTATCGGCTTGCCCGCGTCGACCAGCGACAGCACGTTGAGCTTGGACTGCGCATCGATGATGCGGCCCGACAGGAACGCGTCTGGCAGGCCCTCGACGCTGTCGCTGGCCACGTTCTTCTCGGCCGACAGGAAGGTGGTGAGGCGGGCCTCCTCGAGCGGCACGGCCCAGGGCTCGGTCAGGTTGTCGGAGCCGCCGGCGCGGCCGTCTTCCCCGAGGATGAGGCGCGACCAGTCGAGCGCGCCCACCAGCACCCAGGCGGCCTGCACGCGCGCGCGCTCGGCGCTTTCGATCTCGGCGGCGCGCCACTGCTGCCAGAGCGCGGCAGCCGAGAAGGTGGCGACCAGCATCACCGTCAGCATGGCGGCCAGCAGGGCGGCGCCGGACTGGCGCTTGCTTGTCTTCGTCATGAGGTTCGGGGCGCGCCGACGGTCGGGCGGACCCAGTCGCGCGTGAGGGTGCCCGACAGCCCGTCGCCGGGCGGCAGCGTGATCACGAGGCGCACGCCGTCGGGCATGGCCACGACCGGGCCGGAGGGGTTGTTGGGCGTGGCGGCGACAGTGGGCAACTGGCTCGCCGGCACCCAGGTGTTCTCTCTGAAAAAGTAGAGCTGCCAGCTGCTGGCGGGCACCAGCGTGACGTCGCTGTAGCCGCCGGCCGGGCCTGCGCCGCCGTCCTGCGACCATGCGGCGGCCATGTTCCAGGCCTGCTGCCATTCGCCGCGCGTCGTGAAGGGCAGCGACTGCCAGCGCCGCCAGTACACGCCGTCGGGGCCTTGCTTCAACGTCCAGGCCACCACCAGCACCGAGGGCGCGCTGGCGTCGCTGCCGCGCCGCGTGAGCCGCAGCACGCGACCGTCCCAGTCGATCGGGCGGGTCTGCGCCAGCGTGGTCACGGCGTCGAGGTCGGCGCCCCATTGCGCGAGCGTGGTCTGCAGCGTCAGCACGGCGTCGGCGCGCTGCTGGTTCTGCGTGGTGGCGCGCGACATGGCCTCCAGCCCGCGCCAGCTCACGAGCGACAGCAGCGCCATCACCGAGATGGCGACCAGCAGCTCGATGAGCGTGAAGCCGCGCGAAGTGGCTGGCGTGGCGCGCGGCATCAGTAGCGTCCCACCACGGTCGAGATGCGCAGGATGGGCGCGTCGGTCTCGTCGCGCACCTGCACGTCGACACGGCGGAAGTTCGGGTTCAGCGTGGGAAAGGTCGAAGTGGTCACGTTGAACGACGCGCCCGCCTGCGGGCAGATCGAACCCGAGTCGCCCACCGCCGGCATCTGCCGCGAGAGCCGGGCCTTGGCCAGTTCGTTTTCAGCGCACAGCTCGGCCAGCACCAGGTCGGACTGGCGCTGTGCATTGCGGGTGAGCGACATGGTGGCCTGAGAGCCGGCCGCCAGCGCCAGCGCGACGATGCCCAGCGCGATCAGCACCTCGATGAGCGTGAAGCCGCGGCCGCGGGCCGCGCGCGACGACGCAGCGACAGTAAGAGCAAAACCAGAAGTGCGCCGCGTGGTCATTGCACGGCGGACACGGTGAAGGGGCGCAGCCCGTCGGTGGCCACGCGCAGCACGCGCGCGGGCGGGCCGGCGGAATACAGCAGCACCTGTTGCGGCGCAATGATCGGGTCGGGGCCGAGCTGCAGCCCCGGAACTTGCGCGCCGCTGGCGAGCAGCGCCTGCGCGGTGATGCCTTCTGCGGCCCAGCCGGTGGGCAGCGCGTCGGCCGGCAGGCCGTCGAACACGAAGCCGCCTTCCACCAGGCGCCATCGCACCACGACGCCGCTGGCGCGCGACTGCGCACGGGCCGATTCGAGCAGCGCCGCCAGGCGGTCGCCTTCGCGGTCGAGCTTGGCGGCGTTGGTGTCGCGCATGGCGAAGCTCACCGCGGCGGTGGCGATCGCGATGATGGCGATCACCACGATCAGCTCCAGCAGCGTGAAGCCGCGTGCGCTAAGAAGAAGATGCCGGGGGTGTGGGTTCTGGCGCGGCGCGCCCGGGCCGCTACTGCCAGCTGCCGATGTCGGCATTCTTGCCCTCGCCGCCGCTCTGGCCGTCGGCGCCGAAGGAGAGCACGTCGATCTCGCCCTTGATGCCCGGGTTCATGTACTGGTAGGGATGGCCCCACGGGTCGTTGGGCAGCTTCTCGACGTAGGGCTTCCAGTTGGGGGCGGCGGGGCCGGCGCTCGGGCGCGTGAGCAGCGCCTGCAGGCCCTGCTCGGCGGTGGGGTAGCGCTGGTTGTCCAGGCGGTACAGCTTGAGCGCCTGCATGAGGTTGTTGATGTCGGTGCGCGCGGCCGTCACGCGGGCATCGTCGGCGCGTTCGATCACGTTCGGCACGATCAGCGCCGCCAGCACGCCGATGATGACGAGCACCACCATCAGTTCGATCAGCGTGAAGCCGCGTTGGGCGGTGCGGGTGGCGGCACGAAGGAATTTGTTCATAGGTTCGACGGACATGATTCGGAAAGCGCGCTGCATGATAATCCGCGCCCATGACAAGTCCTTACTCCGCCGCCCGCTGGCATGCCCCACTTGCAACGACGGGGCTTTGGGCGCTGGCCGCCGGTGCCGCGGTGTTCTGGGCGTTGCGCCTGGCGTCTCCGGCGGACATGGTCGCAGCCGCCGCGACCATGCCTGCGCCGTCGGTGTCGGCCGATTCGGATGCGGTGGCGCGGTTGCTGGGCGTGCTGCCTGCGTCCAGCACGGCGCCGCTGACGCCCGAGGCCGCCAGCCGTTTCGCGCTGTCGGGCGTGGTGGCGGACCCGTCGAAGCAGGGCGCCGCGCTGATCGCCATCGACGGCAAGGCGCCGCGCCCCTTCCGCGTCGGCTCCAGGGTCGGCGACAACTACGTGCTGCAGTCGGTGGGGCTGCGCTCCGCGACGCTGGGCGCGCAGGTCGATGGGCCCGCAGCCTTCACGCTGCAGCTGCCGGTGCGTGCGCCGATCAGCGTGACGAGCGTGCCGCCGGCCTTGCCGACCGTGGCGTCGCCGCCGCCCGTGTCGATGAGCGCGCCGCAGCCTGCGGGCTTGCCTCCGGCGATGATGCCGGCGGTGGTGGCACCGCCGCCGCAGGGGACTTCGGGTCCCGCGCAGTAGGCGAAAAGAACCACCACAGAAGCCGGCCTTGCGCCGGCTTCTGTCTTTTCAGGCCTGCAGGAACAGCCGGTACGCGGGGTTGGCGGTTTCCTCGACGTAGGGGTAGCCCAGCGTTTCGAGGAAGGCGTCGAAGGCCGCCGACTCGCCGGTCGGCACCTGCAAGCCGACCAGGATGCGGCCGTAGTCGGCGCCCTGGTTGCGGTAGTGGAACAGGCTGATGTTCCAGTTGGGCTTCATCAGGCTGAGGAACTTGAGCAGCGCGCCCGGACGCTCGGGGAACACGAAGCGCAGCAGGCGCTCGTCGTGCGCGAGGCCGGTGCGCCCGCCGACCAGATGGCGCAGGTGCTCCTTGGCGAGCTCGTCGTGCGTGAGGTCGAGCGCGTCGAAGCCGTGCGCGTTGAAGGTCTGCGCAATGGTGGCCGACTCGCCGCGCTGCGAGGTCGTCAGGCCGACGAACACGTGCGCCTTGGCGGCGTTGCTGATGCGGTAGTTGAATTCGGTCACGTTGCGCAGCGCGCCGCCAATGACGCCGGTCGCACCGCTGGTTGCGGCGGCTTCGGCATCGCGCGTGGGCATCTCGCTGACCAGCTCGCAGAAGCGGCGAAAGCTGCCGCGCTCTTCGGGAATGGTGACGGCGAACAGCGCCTCGCGTTCCTCGCCGACCTCGGCGCGCTCCGCCACGAAGCGCAGCCGGTCGAAGTTCATGTTCGCGCCGCACAGGATGGCCGCGTAGGTCTCGCCCTGGCGGCCGTGCTGCGCCACGTACTGCTTGATGGCCGCGACCGCCAGCGCGCCCGCCGGCTCGACGATGCTGCGCGTGTCCACGAACACGTCCTTGATGGCGGCGCACACGGCATCGGTGTCGACGGCGATGTAGTCGTCCACCAGCTCGCTGGCGATGCGGAAGGTTTCCTCGCCCACCAGCTTCACCGCGGTGCCGTCCGAGAACAGGCCGACGTCGTTGAGGTTCACGCGCTGGTGCGCCGCGACCGATTGCATCATCGCGTCGGAGTCGTTCATCTGCACGCCGATGACCTTGATCTCGGGACGCACGGCCTTGATGTAGTTGGCCACGCCGGAGATGAGCCCGCCGCCGCCGATCGCGACGAACACGGCATCGAGCGGGCCCTGGTGCTGGCGCAGGATTTCCATCGCGATCGTGCCCTGGCCCGCAATGACGTCGGGGTCGTCGAAGGGATGCACGAAGGTCAGGTTCTGCTGTGCCTGCAATTCGAGCGCATGCACATAAGCGTCTGAATAGCTGTCGCCGTGCAGCACGATTTCGCCGCCAAAACCGCGCACGGCATCGATCTTCAATCGCGGCGTGGTCACCGGCATCACGATGACCGCGCGCGTGCCGAGTTTGCGCGCACCCAATGCAACGCCTTGCGCGTGATTGCCGGCCGAAGCGCAAATCACGCCGCACGCCAATTGCTCCGCGCTGAGATGCGCCATCTTGTTATAGGCACCACGCAGCTTGAAGCTGAACACCGGTTGCTGGTCTTCGCGCTTCAGCAAAACGGTGTTGCCGAGCCTGGTGCTGAGTGCGCGCGCCTTCTCCAGCGCGGACTCGACAGCGACGTCGTACACCCGGGCGTTGAGAATTTTTCTGAGATAGTCGGCGGGCGTCAGCGCCGGAGTAACAGGTGCATTGCGCACGATTTTTTCCAAGGGAGTTTTCAGTTGCTAACCATCGATGATAAGAGGCATCGGGATTGCATGCGGGTATGACATGGACACAAATGTCATAAACCTATTTAAAAGTACCCCGGCTGCAAATGATTCGGGATTTTTGGAACGTGTCTATCCCGCAGTTCTTCAACCTGCCAATCAAATTACGATTGAGCAAAAACTGTTATCAATTTCTGTCAGTGATCTTTCCAAAGGCCTGATGCAAGCGGAGGCCGCGCGCGTTCAGAGAAAAGAAATTGGGCGGCCGACGTGGCAAGTGATGGGCAACAGACTGCGTGCGCACATCGTTCCGTTGCTCGGCGATGTGCAGGCGCAGTTGTTCGCAACGACCGATGCGCAGCGCCTCATCGATCACCTCGGCGACCAGGGATTCACCAGCACGACGATCGCGCAGTACCTGGTGCTGTTGCGCAAGGTGGTGATGCATGGCGTGCACACCGGTGTGTTGCTCGTTGCGCCGACATTTCCAAAAGTGAAGGTGCGCAGCCAACCGCGCGGCAGCTTCAGCGTGGCGGAGTACCGAACGATCATCGGAACCGCGCGCAGCTTGCGTGGGCACGCGCATCCGGTGCTCGATCGACTGAGCGCGGGCGAGCGCTTCTGGATTGCACGGGAACTGCTCGTGATGCCCGACGAGTTGCCGTGGCTGATTCGCTGGATGGTCAACACCTTTGTGCGGCCGAGCGACATCAAGCTCATGAAGCACAAGCACATCGAGGTGGTGCGCAGCAAGCACGTCTACCTGCGCATGAACCTGCCGGAGACCAAGCGCCACAGCCAGCCCATCGTGAGCCTTCGTCCTGCCGTGCGCGTGTATGAATGTTTGCTCGACTACCGCCGCGAGCACGGGCATGGCGCGCCGGACGACTACATCTTCATGCCGCACCTGAAGAACCGAGAGCACGCACTGGCCGTGCTCAACTTCTTCTTTCATTGGGTGCTCGAGAAGACGGGGCTCGCCAAGGGGCCGTTGGGCCAGGCGAGGACGCTCTATTGCCTGCGGCACACCGCGATCACGCTGCGGCTGCTGTACGGGCAGGGCATCGACATGCTGACCTTGGCGCGCAACGCACGCACGAGCGTCAACATGGTCGAACGTTTCTACGCATCGGTGTTGAGCGGAGAAATGAATGTGGGGTTGCTGCAGAGCCGGCGCGGCCGGTTGAGCTGAACGCAACGGACAAAAAGCCGCCCGGCTTGCACCGGGCGACTTGGGTCTTTGCAGATTCGAACTGGCGCGAGCCAGCATCGGGGTCAAGCGAAGATCAGAACGCGTGACGGATACCGAAGTCGTAGCCCGTCGAGGTCTTCGGAGTGAAGCCGCCGGTGATCGTGAAGGCCGGGCCGCCCACGGTCAGTGCAGCGCCATTCTTGTTGCTCACACGAGCCACCGTGGTGTACAGGGCGGTGCGCTTCGACAGGTTGTGCACGTAGCCGAGCGCCAGCTTGTTGGCCTTCGGGTCGCGCTGGGTGGAGCCGACCGGCAGGTTGTAGTCGTACTTGACGCTCGAGAACGAAGCACGGATGAGGCCCGCGCCGACTGGCACCGTCACGCCGAGCAGGTAGCCTTTCAGATCGACATCGGGGCGGCCGCCGAGGATGGGCGTGACTTCGTAGTCGCGCGAGTTCTTGGCACGGGACAGCTCGCCGAACAGCTTTGCCGGACCGAAGTCGTAGGAAGCGCCCAGGTTGAAGGTCTTCACGGCGTCGGTGGTGCCGGGGTAGTACTGGTCGCCGACCGTGCTGTTGCCGTAGGCGAGAGCGACGTCCAGCGGGCCGTTGGCGTAGCCGAAGCGACCACCGACGTAGCGGCCTGTGCGGCTCTTGGCTGCGGAGGCCTGTTCGATGGCACCCGTCTTCGCGTTGAGCACGAAGCCGCTTCCCGTTGCAGGGGTGAAATCGCCATTCTTGTACTTGTCGTTCTCGTGGAACGCGTACATCACCTGGCCATAGAAGCCGCCCAGGTTCGGTGGCAGGAAGTAGCCGATCGAATTGCTGGCACGCACGTAGTTTTGATTGCCCGCGAAGCCGCCCGAGCTGTTGGTCGCGACGTTGAAGCCGTTGGCCGAACTGATCAAGTTGGTGCCGACGCCGTTCGTGCCGAACGGATCGAACACGGTGTCGTTCCAGAAGGTGGGCGTGTAGTCGCGGCCGAGGCGGATTTCACCGAAACCGCCGGACAGGCTCACAGTGGAGCGGCGAGCGAAGGTCGAAATGCCGGTGGCGCCGTCGTCGTTGGTGATCGGGGCTTCGAGCCAGAAGCTCGCCGCCAGGCCGCCGCCGAGGTCTTCGGTGCCGCGGAAACCCAGGCGGCTAGAGTTGTAGGCGGAGCTGGCCAGGGCCGTGCGGCTGACCTTGACGCTGCCTTGGTTCGTATAGGTAGGAACGCGGAAGTCGTTGCGCAGTACGGTGGGCTTCAGGTCTTGCGACTTGGACGAGTAGCCGCTGATCGATGCGTCGACCACACCGAACAGGGTGACGGACGACTGAGCCGAGGCAACACCGGCAACAGCCAGGGCAGCCAGAGCAGCTGCCCTTTTCGGCACGCGCACTAGAGTGGCCGAGGGCCTTTGCTCGCGTTCAGGCAAGAAAAAAGCCCCGAGCTTTGCAGCTCGGGGCTAAATCCACCAATTGGAAGGGTGGAGGAGACAACTGGGTGCGCACAACAGGGCGCGCAATGAAATAAAGTATATCGACTGTTTGTTGCGATGCAACAAGCGAGTGACGCTTTTCCCACACATAAACGGATCTCGGCGTGCATTTTTGCCCGATATCCCTCACTGGAACCCCGAAAAACCATGGAATGCACAGTAAGTTGGACCGGTGACGCCGGCACGCGATCGGCCATGGGCTTCGTTGCCGAGACCGGCAGTGGCCATGTCTTGATGATGGACGGCGCCCCTGACGCCGCGAAGCCCGAGAACGGCGGCCAGAACCTGGCAGCGCGGCCGATGGAGACGGTGCTGGCAGGCACCGGTGGCTGCACGGCGTATGACGTCGTGCTCATTTTGAAGCGCGGGCGCCATCGCGTGGAGCGCTGCAGCGTCAAGCTGACCAGCGAGCGCGCCGAGAAGGACCCCAAGGTGTTCACCAAGATCCACATGCACTTCACCGTGGCTGGCAAAGGCATTCCGGCCTCCGCCGTGGAGCGCGCGGTTGCGCTGAGCCACGAAACCTATTGCTCCGCCAGCATCATGCTGGCGAAGACGGCCGAGATCACCACAAGTTTCGAACTGATCGAAACCTGAGGGGCCGGCCGACGCCGGCTAGATGCGGTGCGCCAGCGTTGTCATGACGCGGGATGCCACGCGCATCAAGGCCTTGGCGGGGGCGGGAAGCTCAGCCGCGCCGGCGTCCACGGCTTGCGCCGCGTGGCGGGCCTCGTCGGCTTTCATTTGTTCTACAACGGCTCTGGAAGCGGTGTCCGCGGGCGGAAGGCGGTCCAGATGGCTGTCCAAATGGGCTTCTACCTGCCGTTCTGTTTCGGCCACAAAGCCCAAGCTCAATGGGTCGCCCAGTCGCCCGGCAACGAGGCCGAGGCCGAAAGCACCGGCATACCAGAGCGGATTCAGCAATGAAGGACGCGCTTCCAGGTCTTCCAGGCGCTGGCGAGTCCAGGCCAGATGATCGGTTTCCTCGTGGGAAGCCTCGATGAACTGGGCGCGCAGGGCGGGATCGCGCGCTACCGCCGCCTGCGCCGTGTAAAGCGCTTGCGCGCAGACCTCTCCGACGTGGTTCACACGCATCAGCGCGCCCGCCTCGCGGCGTTCTGACTCCGTCATTTCGCCAGGCATCTGGCTCGGGGTGGGCATGGCCCGGGTGGCATGCGGCCGGGCGAAAAGGGTGCGCAACGCGGCGTCCGCCGCAGTCAAAACAGGGTCGAGCAGAAGCGTCATGGGTCTATTTGAACCCACGCCGGAAATGACCTGCTTGTGCTGCGTCATATTTCACATGGTGGTGCAAAGAGGGGTCCAAGTCTGTTGTTGCAGGCGTGCAACGAAACGCGCGGACCAGTCCACTTTTCGGGCGAATTGTTTTGCCCTGCCGCAGCGGCTCTGGTGCAATAGCATCAACTTCCCAAAAGGAGGTTGGCCCGGGGTCCGGTGGGAGCACTAAGTGCCAGTCACAGTGAGCCCTTCGCACCGGAGCCCTATGTTTAACCTTGGAGAAACTTGCAATGAAAAAATCTCTAGTTGCTCTGGCTGCCCTGGCTGTTGCCGGTGTTGCCTCGGCTCAGTCGTCCGTCACCCTGTTTGGTGTGGTCGACGCTTCGGTAACGGGCTACTCGAACACCGCACGTGACAACCGTGCGACCGTTTTCCCGAACCAATTCGGCATCCCCGTTTACCTGAACCAAGGTTCGGTCAAGACCAGCCGTCGTGAACTGGCTAACTCGGCTTACAACTCCAGCCGTCTGGGCTTCCGTGGTACGGAAGACCTGGGTGGCGGTCTGGCAGCCAGCTTCTGGCTCGAAGCCCCGATCTCCAACGACGACGGCAGCCAAGGTGTCGCAACCTTCGCACGTCGCTCGACCGTGAGCCTGTCGGGTGGTTTCGGTGAAATCCGCCTGGGTCGTGACTACACCCCGACGTTCTGGAACGACACCGTGTTCGATCCGTTCGGCACCAACGGCGTTGGCACCAACCTGATCTCGACGGCTAACACGCCTTTCGGCGCTTTCGGTTCGCCGGCAGCTACCGTTGGTTCGTTCGCTAACGTCGGTTCGAGCAACTACGTTCGCGCCAGCAACACCGTCGGCTACTTCCTGCCGCCGAACCTGGGCGGCTTCTACGGCCAGCTGCAGTACGGCTTCGCTGAGAAGACCAAGTACGACTCGGGCATCTTCACGCCTGACGTTGCTAACAGCCAACGCCAAGGCCGTTACGTCGGTGGCCGTTTCGGCTACGCGAACGGTCCTCTGGACGTTGCACTGGCTTACGGCAGCAGCACGGTTGGCGACAACTACTACGCTGGCACGACCACCAAGGTCAACACCCTGAACCTGGGCGCTTCGTATGACTTCGGTCCCGTGAAGCTGTTCGGTGAACTGTCGAAGGCCAAGAACAAGATCGACTACGAAGTGACGCCGTTCGCTGGTGGCCGTCCTGACATCGACCTGACCGGTTACCTGCTCGGCGCTACCGTGCCGGTCGGTGCTGGCCTGATCCGCGCTTCGTGGTCGCACGTCAAGTACGACTTCAACACGGTCAACACCAACCCGTTCGCTCTGAACACGCCGGATCCCAAGGCTAACAAGCTGGCTCTGGGCTACGTGCACAACCTGTCGAAGCGCACGGCTCTGTACGCAACGATCGCTCGTATCAGCAACAAGAACGGTGCTGCTCTGACCGTTGGCGGCCCTGGCTTCTACAACAACGCAGCTGGCGCCTTCACCCCGAAGACCTCCACCGGCTACGACTTCGGTATCCGTCACGCTTTCTAATTTGACGCTGGCGTAAGCCAGCTTCGAATTCAAAAGCTCAAGAAGCCACTCGACGAAAGTCGAGTGGCTTTTTTCGTTCTGGCGCAGGCACGCGAAGCAGTGTTGGCAAACAGCACCAAGTGCGTGCACCCCCGGGGAACCCCCGTGCGGGCACGCACCTTGCACTGCTAGCATGCCCGTTCACTTTTGTTGCTGAATGATTGCCTTTGTACTGCGCCGCCTGATCCAGGCCGTGATCGTGATGGTCGCGGTCGCGTTCATCGCCTTCCTCCTTTTCCAATACGTGGGCGACCCCGTCGTGTTCCTGCTGGGACAAGACGCCAAGCCTGACCAGATCCGCGAATTGCGCGCCTCATTGGGGCTCGACCAGCCCTTCTTCGTGCAGTTCTGGCATTTCCTGGTGAATGCCGCACAAGGAGAGTTCGGTCTCAGCCTGCGCCAGGGCGCAAAGGTGTCGCGCCTGATCGGCGAGCGCTTTCCCGCCACGCTCGAGCTCGCGCTCGTGGCCGCCGCGCTGGCGCTGTTCATCGGCATCCCGATGGGCGTGTACACGGCGCTGCGCCGAGGCACCTTCATGAGCCAGGTGTTCATGACCGTGTCGCTGCTGGGCGTGTCGCTGCCCACCTTTCTCATCGGCATCCTGCTGATCCTGGTGTTCGCGGTCACGCTGGGCTGGTTCCCGAGTTTCGGGCGCGGCGAGACGGTGAGCTTCGGCTGGTGGACCAGCGGCCTGTTCCGCGTCGACGGCTGGCACCACATCGTGCTGCCCGCGGTGACGCTGGCGATCTTCCAGCTCACGCTGATCATGCGGCTGGTGCGCGCCGAGATGCTCGAGGTGCTGCGCACCGACTACATCAAGTTCGCGCGCGCGCGGGGCCTGTCGAACCGCGCCATCCATTTCGGCCACGCGCTCAAGAACACGCTGGTGCCGGTCATGACCATCACCGGCCTGCAGCTCGGCGGGCTGATTGCCTTCGCCATCATCACGGAGTCGGTGTTCCAGTGGCCGGGCATGGGGCTGCTGTTCATCCAGGCCGTGACCTTCGCCGACATCCCGGTGATGGCGGCCTACCTCTGTCTCATTGCCTTGATCTTCGTGGTGATCAACCTGGTGGTCGACCTGCTGTATTTCGTGGTCGATCCGCGGTTGCGCGTTGGCAAGGCGGGAGGGCACTGACATGACGACGGCAACCACAGCCGAGGCGCCGCGCCTGCAGGCGTCGGGACGCGCGTTTGCGCACATCGCCAGCTTCTACCCCGAGATCGCGGCGTTTCGCCGCGACCTGCATGCGCACCCCGAGCTCGGCTTCGAAGAGGTCTACACCTCGGGCCGCGTGCGCGAAGCCTTGCGCGCCTGCGGCGTCGACGAGATCCACGAGGGCATCGGCAAGACGGGCGTGGTGGGCATCATCCGCGGCCGCTCGACGGCCAGCGGCCGCATGATCGGCCTGCGCGCCGACATGGACGCGCTGCCCATGCGCGAGGACAACGACTTCGGCTGGCGCTCCGCCAACGACGGCCTCATGCACGGCTGCGGCCACGACGGCCACACCACCATGCTGGTCGGCGCCGCGCGCTACCTGGCCGAGACGCGCGACTTCGACGGCACCGCCGTATTGATCTTCCAGCCCGGCGAGGAAGGCTTCGCCGGCGCGCGCGTGATGATCGAGGACGGCCTGTTCGACCGCTTTCCGGTGAACGCCGTCTACGCCATGCACAACTGGCCCGCCATGCCGGCCGGCACCGTGGGCATCAACCGCGGCGCCATGATGGCCGCGGCCGACCGCATCACCATCCACATCAAGGGCAAGGGCGGCCACGGCGCGCACGCGTACCAGACGGTCGACCCGGTCATCGTCGCCGCGCACATCATCACCGCGGCGCAGAGCATCGTCTCGCGCAACGTGCGCCCCATCGACGCGGCCGTGCTGAGCATCTGCGCGATGCAGGCCGGCGACCTGGGCGCCATGAGCGTGATCCCGGGCGAGGCCACGCTGGTGGGCACGGTGCGCACCTTCAGCGCGCGCGTGCAGGCGCAGGTCGAGCAGCGCCTGGGCGAGCTGTGCACGGCTATTGCCGCGGGCTTCGGCGCCACCGCCCGCATCGAGTACGAGCGCATCTACCCCGCCACCATCAACACCGCGCCCGAGGCCATGTTCGCGGCCGACGTGGCCGAGTCGCTGGTGGGCGCCAAGAACGTGGACCGCAACATGGAGCCCAGCATGGGCGCCGAAGACTTCTCCTTCATGCTGCAGAAAAAAGCCGGCGCCTACCTGCGCATCGGCCAGAACGTGCACAACGGCGCATACCTGCACAACAGCCGCTACGACTTCAACGACGAGATCCTGCCGCTCGGCGCCGCGCTGCATGCCGGCCTGATCGAGCAGGGCATGCCGCTTGCCGCTACCCGCGGTGCGCAGCCAGGAAAAGCAGCCGCCACCGCGGCGACGTGATGTGTTCGATTTCAACCCGAGGAGTGTCCCCATGAGTTTCAAGAAGAGTGTGGCTGCGGCCGCCGTTTTGTGCGCCCTGGGCGCCATCAGCATGGTCGCCGGCGCGCAGACCATCCGCGTTTCCAACCAGGGCGACGCGCTGTCGCTCGATCCGCACTCGCTCAACGAGTCGCTGCAGCTGAGCACCACCGCCAACGTGTATGAAACCCTGGTCGGGCGCAACAAGGACCTGAGCGTCGCGCCGCTGCTGGCCACCAGCTGGAAGCAGACCTCGCCCACGGTGTGGCGCTTCGAGCTGCGCAAGAACGTGCAGTTCCACGACGGCACGCCGTTCAACGCCGACGACGTCATCTTCAGCTTCGCCCGTGCCTCCGGCGACGGTTCGGACATGAAGTCGAACACCACCGACATCAAGGAAGTGCGCAAGGTCGATCCGTACACCATCGAGATCGAGACCAAGGGTCCGTTCCCGATCCTGCCCGACGTCATCACGCAGCTCATGATCATGAGCAAGAAGTGGTGCGAAGAGAACAAGGCCGTCACGCCCGTGGACCGCCGCAAGGGCATCGAGAACACCGCCTCGTTCAAGGCCAACGGCACCGGCCCGTACCGCGTGCGCGAGCGCCAGCCGAACGTGCGCACCGTGTTCACGCGCAACCCCACCTACTGGGGCAAGATCGAAGGCAACGCGCAAGAAGTCATCTTCACGCCCATCGCCAACCCCGCCACGCGCGTGGCCGCGCTCATCTCCGGCGAAGTCGACGTGATGGAGCCGGTGCCGGTGCAGGACATTGCCCGCGTCAACGCCAGCCCCACGGCCCGCGTGATCTCCGGCCCCGAGCTGCGCACCATCTTCCTGGGCATGGACCAGAAGCGCGACGAGCTGCTCTACTCCAGCGTGAAGGGCAAGAACCCGTTCAAGGACAAGCGCGTGCGCCAGGCCTTCTACCAGGCCATCGACATCGTCGGCATCCAGCGCACCGTGATGCGCGGCGCCTCGCGCCCGACCGGCCTGATGGTCGGCCCCGGCATCAACGGCTGGACCGAAGCGCAGGACAAGCGCCTGCCGCTGGACGTCGAAGGCGCCAAGAAGCTGCTGGCCGACGCCGGCTATCCCAACGGCTTCGAGGTGTCGCTGAACTGCCCGAACGACCGCTACGTGAACGACGGCCAGATCTGCCAGAGCGTGGCCTCCAACCTCGCGAAGATCGGCGTCAAGATCAACCTCGTGGCCGAGACCAAGGGCACCTACTTCCCGAAGGTGCTGCGCCGCGACACCAGCTTCTACATGCTGGGCTGGACCCCGACCACCTACGACTCGCACAACGCGCTGACCGCGCTGATGGCCTGCCCCGACGACAAGACCGGCGCCGGCCAGTTCAACCTGGGCGCGTACTGCAACCCGAAGGTCGACGAGCTGACCAAGAAGATCCAGTCCGAGACCGACAAGCCCAAGCGCGACGCGATGATCAAGGAAGCCTTCGACCTGCACACCGCCGACATCGGCCACCTGCCGCTGCACCAGCAGACGCTGGCCTGGGGCGTGAGCAAGAAGGTTTCGCTCACGCAGATGGCCGACAACTACATGCCGTTCAAGTGGATGAGCATCAAGCCGTGATCCCCAGGGCCGCTCTCTGAGCGGCCCGACCATGGGCCCGCTTCTTGCGGGCCCATTCCTTTTTGCCTCACGATGAAAAAAACACTAGCCCGCTGGCTCGACAGCGATGTCGGCTACAGCTTTCGCACCTCGCCGGTGGCGATCGTGGCAGCGCTCATTGCGCTGGTCTGCGTCATCTGCGCCTTGTTCGCCGGATGGGTTTCCCCGCACAACCCGTTCGACCTCGCGGTGCTCGAACTCGGCGACGCCCGGCTGCCGCCCGCGTGGAGCGCCGAAGGCACTTCCAAGTACCTGCTGGGCACCGACGACCAGGGCCGCGACATTCTCTCGGCCGTGATCTACGGCGCGCGCATTTCGCTCATCGTCGGCCTGGTGTCGGTGGTGCTGTCGGTGGCGGTCGGCGTGGTGCTGGGCCTGCTGGCCGGCTTCTTCGGCGGCTGGCTCGACTCCTTCCTCATGCGCGTGTGCGACGTGATGCTGTCGTTTCCGCCCATTCTGGTGGCGCTGCTCATCTCGGGCGTCGGCCGCGCGCTGTTTCCCGGCGCGAACGAGTCGCTGGCCTTCGGCGTGCTGATCATTTCCATCTCGCTCACGGGCTGGGTGCAGTACGCGCGCACGGTGCGCGGCTCCACGCTGGTGGAGCGCAACAAGGAATACGTGCAGGCCGCGCGCGTCACCGGCGTGGCGCCCATGCGCATCATGCTGCGCCACGTGCTGCCCAACGTGATGGGGCCGGTGATGGTGCTGGCCACCATCCAGGTCGCGACCGCGATCATCACCGAGGCCACGCTGTCGTTCCTTGGCGTCGGCGTGCCGCCCACTTCGCCCTCGCTGGGCACGCTCATCAGCATCGGCAACCAGTATCTGTTCTCGGGCGAATGGTGGATCACGGTGTTCCCGGGGCTGATGCTGGTGCTGATCGCGCTGAGCGTGAACCTGCTGGGCGACTGGCTGCGCGACGCGCTCAACCCGCGCCTGCGCTGAACAGAAAAGGACAACGCCACCATGACGCTGCTCCAGGTCAAAGACCTCGTCGTCGAGTTTCCACACCGCCGCGGCACGCTGCGTGCCATCGACCGCATTTCCTTCGACATCGCGCCCGGTGAAATCCTGGGCGTGGTGGGCGAGTCGGGTGCCGGCAAGTCGCTCACGGGCGCGGCCATCATCGGGCTGCTGGAGCCGCCGGGCCGCGTGGCCGGCGGCGAGATCGTGCTGGACGGCCAGCGCATCGACAACCTCGGCTTCGACGCGATGCGGCCCATTCGCGGCCGCAAGATCGGTGCGATCTTCCAGGACCCGCTGACCTCGCTGAACCCGCTGTACACCGTGGGCCGACAACTGGTCGAGACCATTCGCGCGCACCTGCCCGTGACCGAGTCCGAGGCCCGCAAGCGCGCCATCGGCCTGCTGCAGGACACCGGCATTCCAGCGGCCGAGCAGCGCATCGACCACTTTCCGCACCAGTTCTCCGGCGGCATGCGCCAGCGCGTGGTGATCGCCCTGGCGCTGGCGGCGGAGCCCAAGCTCATCGTGGCCGACGAGCCGACCACCGCGCTCGACGTGTCGATCCAGGCGCAGATCATCCAGCTGCTCAAGCGCATCTGCAAAGACCGCGGCGCCGCGGTGATGCTCATCACGCACGACATGGGCGTGATCGCCGAGACCTGCGACCGCGTGGCCGTGATGTACGCGGGCCGCATCGCGGAAATCGGCCCGGTGCACGAGGTGATCCACCAGCCCGCGCACCCCTACACCTCGGGCCTGATGGCCTCGATTCCCGACATGACGAGCGACCGCGAACGGCTCAACCAGATCGACGGCGCCATGCCGCGGCTCAACGCCATTCCGACCGGCTGCGCGTACAACCCGCGCTGCCCGCGCACCTTCGCGCGCTGCCTCACCGACCGGCCCGAGCTGATGCATGCCGGCGCCACGCGCGCCGCCTGCTGGCTGCACGACGGCGCCGACCCGCACGCGGGGCAGGCGCAGATAGCGGCGCAGCACCATGACGCGCTCGCGGCCGGCGAACGCGCCGCGCCCGAGGCGTCCGAACCCCTGGCGGAGGTGACGCGATGAGCGCCGTGATCGAACCCCGTGACAACGCAGGCACGGCCGCGGCCGCGACCGCTTCCACCGGCGAACCGCTGGTGGTCGCGCACGACCTCGCCCGCACCTTCGACGTGTCGCCACCCTGGCTCAACCGCGTGCTCGAACGCAAGCCGCGCGTGCTGCTGCATGCGGTGGACGGCGTGAGCTTTTCCATCGAGCGCGGCAAGACGCTGGCGCTGGTGGGCGAGTCGGGCTGCGGCAAGAGCACCGTGGCGCGGCTGCTGGTGGGCCTGTACGCGCCCACGCGCGGCGGCCTGCAGTTCGACGGGCAGGACGCGCACGCAGCCTTCAAGACGCCCGAGGGCCGCAAGCTGCGCCGGCGCATCCAGATGATCTTCCAGGACCCGTACGCGAGCCTGAACCCGCGCTGGATCGTGGAAGACATCATCGGCGAGCCGCTGCGCGAGCACGACATCCTGACCGACAAGGCCGCGCTGCGCGAGCGCGTGGGCGAGCTGCTGAAATCGGTCGGCCTGTCGCCGCTGGACATGAGCAAGTACCCGCACCAGTTCTCCGGCGGGCAGCGCCAGCGCATTTCCATTGCGCGCGCGCTGGCCACGCAGCCCGAGTTCCTGGTGTGCGACGAGCCCACCTCGGCGCTGGACGTGAGCGTGCAGGCGCAGGTGCTCAACATCATGAAGGACCTGCAGCGCGAGCAGGGCCTGACGTACCTCTTCATCTCGCACAACCTCGCGGTGGTGCGCCACGTGGCCGACCAGGTCGGCGTGATGTACCTCGGGCGGCTGGTCGAGGTGGCCGACAAGCACACGCTGTTCGCGGCGCCGCAGCACCCGTACACGCGCATGCTGCTGGACGCCATTCCGCAGATGAAGCACACCGGCCGCCAGCGCACGCCGGTGCAGGGCGAGGTGCCCAACCCGCTGAACCCGCCCACGGGGTGCGCCTTTCATCCGCGCTGCCCGCACGCCAACGCGCGCTGCGCGTCGGAGCGGCCGAAGCTGCTGAGCATCCGGGGCGTGCAGGTGGCGTGCCACGCGGCCGAAGAAGGGCGCATCTAGCGGGTGTGTTCGGGGGCGCGCCCTGCGCCTCGTCTAGCACCGACCCGTATTTCCGGGTCGGCGCCGCGTGATCGGCGGAAGGTCTATAACTCCTCGGTGCTTTCGTATAAACACACCAAGGAGAACAGCACATGTGGGCCTTGCTCTTGTTGCCCTTCATCGGGCTTCTGTGGCTGCCGTTCTACAACAGCCCCTTGCCCGAGCTGTTCGGCTTTCCCTTCTTCTACTGGTACCAGCTGCTGTGGGTGCCCATTACCGCGCTGCTGATCTGGTTTGTGTACCGCAGCGGGTATGAAGAGGGAGACGAATGATGGACGGCCACGTCAACTGGACCGCGCTCGCGGTCTTCGTCTTCTTCTTCCTGCTGGTCACCGTGATGGGCTTCTGGGCCTCGCGCTGGCAGAGCGGCGGCGCCAGCAGCAAGGGCGCGCATCTCGACGAATGGGGCCTGGGCGGGCGCAACTTCGGCACCTGGATCACCTGGTTCCTGGTGGGCGGCGACTTCTACACGGCGTACACCGTGATCGCCGTGCCCGCGCTGGTGTACGCCGTGGGCGCCTACGGCTTCTTCGCGCTGCCGTACACCATCCTCGTGTACCCCATCGTCTTCGTCATCATGCCCAAGCTGTGGCACGCGGCGCACAAGGCCGGCCACGTCACGGCCGCCGATGTGGTGTACGGGCGCTACGGCTCGCGCGCGCTGGAACTGGCCATCGCGGTGACGGGCGTGGTCGCCACCATGCCGTACATCGCGCTGCAGCTGGTGGGCATGGAAGTGGTCATCAAGGCCCTGGGGCTCACGGGCGAGCTGCCGCTGGCGGCGGCCTTCGTGATCCTGGCGCTGTACACCTACTCGGCGGGCCTGCGCGCGCCGGCGCTCATCGCCTTCGTGAAGGACCTGATGATCTACATCGTGGTGCTGGTCGCCGTGGTGCTGGTGCCCATGAAGCTGGGTGGCTACGCCAGCGTGTTCCATGCGGCCGGCGACGCCTTCGCGGCCAAGGGCGGCGCCACCGGGCTCACGCTGAAGCCCGCGCAGTACCTGCCGTACGCCAGCCTGGCGCTGGGCTCGGCGCTCGCGGCCTTCATGTACCCGCACACGCTCACCGGCATCTTCGCAGCCAGAAGCGCCAACACCATCCGCAAGAACGCCGTGTTCCTGCCGGCGTACACGGTGCTGCTCGGGCTGATCGCGCTGCTGGGCTACATGGCCTACGCGGCCAAGCTCACGGTGAAGAGCAACAACGACGTGGTGCCCGCGCTGTTCAACGCGCTGTTCCCGTCGTGGTTCGCGGGCTTCGCGTTCGCGGCCATCGCCATCGGCGCGCTGGTGCCGGCGGCGGTGATGTCGATCGGCGCGGCCAACCTGTTCACGCGCAACTTCTGGAAGGCCTACGTCAAGCCCGACGTCACACCCGCGGGCGAGGCCAAGGTCGCGAAGATCGTCTCGCTGGTGGTGAAGCTGGGGGCGCTGGTGTTCATCCTGTTCCTGCCCACGCAGTTCGCGCTCGACCTGCAGCTGCTGGGCGGGCTGTGGATATTGCAGACCTTTCCGTCGGTGGTGTTCGGCCTGTTCTTCGGCTGGTTCCGCGCACCGGCCCTGCTCGCCGGCTGGGCGGTGGGTCTGGTGGGCGGCAGCTGGCTGGCGTTTTCGGACGGCATCAAGCCGGTGCACACCTTCGTCATCGGCGACGGCAGCTACACGCTGTACACCGGGCTGACCGCGCTGGTGCTCAATATCGTGGTGGCGGTGCTGGTGCAACTGGTGGTGAAGGGTGGGCCGCTGCGCGAGCCGGTGCTCGCGAGAAAGTGAACCCGCTTCCGGGCGCGCACTGAAAAAAAGTGTGCGCAAAGGCACCGCCTTGCGCCGGAATCTGTTGCAGAGTGCCGCCATGCCAATGACGACGACACTCGCCACTTCCGAACTCGGCCGCCGCGGCTTCCTGATGGGCACCGCCCTGGGCGCGACCGCGGTGCTGGCCTCGCTGGCCTGCAGCGTGCAGGCCGCCGTGCCGGCCCGGCGCATGCCGGTCGTGTTCATCGGCCACGGCACGCCCATGAACGCCATTGCCGACAACGCATTCACCCGTCGGCTGTCGGCCTGGGGCCGCGAGCTGCCGCGGCCCACGGCCATCCTCAGCGTGTCGGCGCACTGGTTGAGCCGTGGCGCCACCGGCGTGGGCGTGCAGGCCAACCCGAAGACGATCCACGATTTCGGCGGCTTTCCGCAGGCGCTGTTCGACGTCGAATACCCGGCGCCGGGCCATCCCGCGCTGGCCCGCGAAACTGCTGGCGTCGTGAAGCAATCCGCGGTGATCGCCACCGACCAGTGGGGCCTGGACCACGGCACCTGGTCGGTGCTGAAGCACCTCTACCCCAAGGCCGACGTGCCTGTGTTCCAGCTGAGCATCGACTACGACAAGCCCGCCGCCTTCCACTACGCCGTGGGCCGCGACCTGGCCGCGTTGCGCGACAGGGGCGTGCTGGTGATGGGCAGCGGCAACGTGGTGCACAACCTGCGCGCCACCGACCGCGGCACGCCCGACGGACCCAGTGCGAGCCGGCCCTGGGCGCAGTCCTTCGACGATGCGGTGAAGTCCGCCTTGGCGGGGCGCGACGACCGCGCGCTGGTCGACTACGAGAAGCTGGCGGGCGCGGGCACCGCGGTGGCGACGCCCGACCACTACTACCCCTTCCTCTACGCCCTCGGTGCCGCAGGAAGCGGCGAGCGCGCGAAGACGGTCTACGAGGGATTCCAGTCGGGCACGCTCAGCATGCGGTGCCTGCAGTTCGGCTGAACGCGCGGCCTTCCGTCAGGTCGGCCGAAAGGGCTGACTACTGCTCTTCGCCCCAGGAGAAGCCGTCGCGCGCAATCATCGCGCTCGACGCGCTCGGGCCCCAGGTGCCGGCCGCATAGGGGCGCGGGCCGCCGTCGGATTCCCAGCTCTCGATCAGCGGCTCCACCCAGCGCCAGGCCTCTTCCTGCTCGTCGCTGCGCACGAACAGGTTCAGCCGTCCGTCGATCACGTCGAGCAGCAGCCGCTCGTAGGCGCCCACGCGCTCGGAGCCGAAGCGCTTGTCGAAGTCCAGGTCGAGCTGCACCGGCGCCAGCTGGGTGGCGGCGCTGTTGGCGCCGTTGTTGCGCTGGCGGTTGTCCTGCGCCTGCGCGAGCATGTGCAGCTCGAGCCCGTCCTTGGGCTGCAGGTTGATCACCAGCTTGTTCACGTTGCCGGCCGGCGCGCGGTAGATGGCGTGCGGGGTGGGGCGGAAGTTGACCTCGATGCGCGCGTCGCGCGAGCCCAGGCGCTTGCCGGTGCGAATGTAGAAGGGCACGCCGGCCCAGCGCCAGTTGGCGATTTCGGTGCGCAGCGCCACGAAGGTCTCGGTGCGGCTGTCGGGCGGCACGCCGGGCTCGTCGCGGTAGCCCTGCACCCGCTCGCCGTAGGCCGTGCCGGCCGTGTACTGGCCGCGCACCGCGTGCAGGTTCAGGCTCTCCGGCGTCCAGGGCTTCAGCGCGCGCAGCACCTTGAGCTTTTCGTCGCGAATGGCGTCCGCGTGCGCGTTGATCGGTGGCTCCATGGCCACCGCGCACAGCAGTTGCAGCGCATGGTTCTGCACCATGTCGCGCAGCGCGCCGGTCTGGTCGTAGAAGGCGCCGCGCTTTTCCACGCCCAGGTCTTCGGCGATGGTGATCTGGATGTTGGCGATGTGCTCGCGCCGCCAGATGGGTTCGAACAGCGCATTGCCGAAGCGCATCGCGAACAGGTTCTGCACCGAGGGCTTGCCCAGGTAGTGGTCGATGCGAAAGACCTGCTTTTCCTCGAGCACCTTGCTCACCGCCGCGTTGATGGCGCGGTTGGAGGCCAGGTCGTGGCCCAGCGGCTTTTCCAGCACGATGCGCGTGCTCGGCCCGTTCAGGCCGGCCGCGGCAATCTGCTCGACCACCTGCGTGAAGAGGGCGGGCGCGGTGGCCACGTACATCACGACCGTGTCGGCGTTGCGCTGCTTGAGCAGCTCGGACAGCCGCGCGTAGTCGTCGGGCTTGGACAGGTCCATGCGCAGGTAGTGCAGCATCGACGCGAACTTCTTGAACTCTTCCGGAGAAGGCCGCTTGGAGCCCTCGACCGCGCTGAAGCGCGACTGGATGAGCTCGCGGTACTGGTCGTCGGAGTGGTCGTCGCGCGCCACGCCGATGATGCGGCCGTCTTGCGGAAGGCTGCCGTGCCTGAATGCCTGAAACAGCGCGGGCATCAGCTTGCGCCATGCGAGGTCGCCGGTGCCGCCGAACAGAACGAGATCGAAGCTCATGAAAAACTTTCCTTTGTCTGGATGCCCGGCAGGCCGCGGGCCGGGTGCAGTCGCGATGGTACTTGTACCGATTTTCTAAACCTGTACTAAAGCTATGCTGACCCGTGGCCGCAAGGCCTTTTTTTGTTGATGAGGCGGAGATTCCCAATGAAGAGCAAGATTTTTACCGCAGCCGCGCTGCTCGGCCTGTCGGCCATGGCCTCGGCCCAGACCGTGAATGTGATCTGTTCGGTGCAGGCCGAATGGTGCAACGTGATCTCCACCGTGTACGCGCGCACCACGGGTGTTCGCATCAACATGGCGCTCAAGGGTTCGGGCGAGGCGCTGGCCCAGCTGATCGCCGAGAAGGACAACCCCAAGACCGACGTGTGGTTCGGCGGCACCGGCGACCCGCACCTGCAGGCGGCCGAGCAGGGCCTCACGCTCGAATACAAGTCGCCCTCGCTGTCGCAGCTGCATCCGTGGGCGCAGCAGCAGGCCAGGCAGTCGGGCTACAAGACGGTGGGCATCTACTCGGGCCCGCTGGGCTTCGGCTACAACCCCGAGCTGCTCGCCAAGAAGAAGCTGCCCGTGCCCAAGACCTGGGCCGACCTGCTCAAGCCCGAATACAAGGGCGACATCCAGGTGGCCAACCCCGCATCCAGCGGCACGGCCTACACCATGATCGCCACGCTGGTGCAGATGATGGGCGAGGACAAGGCCTTCGACTACCTGAAGGCGCTGCACAGGAACGTGGGCCAGTACACCCGCTCGGGCACCGGCCCCATCAAGGCGGTGGCGCGCGGCGAGACCGCGATTTCCATCAGCTTCGTGCACGACGGCCCGGGCGAGAAGATGCAGGGCTTTCCGGTGGAAACCATCACGCCGAGCGACGGCACCGGTGCCGAAATCGGCTCCATGAGCATCGTGAAGGGCGCGCGCAACCTCGACGCGGCCAAGAAGTTCTACGAATGGGCGCTCACCCCCGGCGCGCAGGAACTGGGCGCGGCCAACAAGCAGTTCCAGCTGCCGAGCAACGTCGCCGCCAAGCTCGACCCGCGCATTCCTGATTTCAAGAAGATCAAGTTCATCGACTACGACTACGCCAAGTACGGCGCCAGCGCCGAGCGCCGCCGCCTCATCGCGCGCTGGGAAAAAGACGTCAATTCGCTTCCCCGCTAAGTGAGCGCGCGTTCCAACGAGGGCGCGCCGGTCAACCCGGCGTCGCTGGCCGCGGCACGGCGCTCGCAGCGCTGGATCCGGGCGTGGGTACTGCTGGGTTTTGCGGCGTACCTGCTGCTGCCCTGGTATGCCATCCAGGATGCGACCTGGTACGAAGCCGTTCCCCAGGTGTTCGGCCAGGCCGAGGGCGCCAACGGCCTGATGCAGGCGGCCACGCAAGGGCGTGGCTGGCTCTTCATCGGGCTGGCGGGGCTCGCGCTGTGCGCCATCGGTGCATGGCTGCCGGCCGGCAAGGCGCAGGGGCGCTGGCTGCTGGCCGGGGGCGCCGCGGGCGCCATCGGGCTGGCCGTCGCGGGCTTCACCATCGGCGCCAAGGGCTGGAGCCTTGCCGCGCTGAACACGCAGTTCGGCGAGCTGGCCATCAACCAGTTCGGCATCGGCGCGGGCGGCTTCGTGGCGCTCACGGCGCTGGTGCTGCTGGCGGCCTTCGGCATGGCGCGGCTCGGCCTGTTCAAGGGCGACCTGTTCGTGTCCGCCGCCGTCATCGGCTGCGGCGTGCTGATGGCGCTGTTCATCGCGTACCCGGTGAGCAAGGCGCTGGCGGGTGCGTTCTTCAACGAAGACGGGCACTGGTCCGCCAGCGCCTTCATCGCGCGCGTGTTCACCGAGCGCATCTGGGGTGTGGGCTGCCTGGCCGGCGGCGTGCGCTGCGGCGTGGCCTGGAACACGCTGGTGCTGGCGTTGCTCACGGCCGCGGGCACCACCTTTCTCGGCACGCTGATGGCGCTGATGGCCGAGCGCGGCAGCAAGCGCGGGCAGGGCGCCCTGCGCGTGCTGGCGCTGCTGCCCATCATCACGCCGCCTTTCGTGGTGGGGCTGGGGCTGATCCTGTTGTTCGGGCGTGCCGGCGTGGTCAACCAGGTGCTGGAGAGCGTGTTCGGCATCGAGCCCACGCGCTGGTTCTATGGCATGCCGGGCGTGCTGGTGGCGCAGCTGTTCGCGTTCACGCCCATCGCCTTCATGATCATGCGCGGCGTGGTGCAGGGCATTGCGCCCAGCCTGGAAGAAGCCGCGCAGATGCTGCGCGCCGACCGGCGCCGCACCTTCTTCACCGTGACATTGCCGCTGCTGAAGCCGGGGCTGGCCAATGCCTTCCTGGTGGGCTTCATCGAGAGCATTGCCGATTTCGGCAACCCGGTGGTCGTGGGCGGGCAGTTTTCGGTGCTGTCGACCGACATCTTCTTCGCCATCGTCGGCGCGCAGTACGACCAGGGCCGCGCGGCCTCGCTGGCCTGGGTGCTCACGCTGTTCGCGCTCGGCGTGTTCGCGCTGCAGCGCGGCCTGCTCGGCAAGCAGAACTACACCACCGTGAGCGGCAAGGGCGACGCCGGCATCGCCATGGCGCTGCCCGACGGCGTGCGCCGCACCATCTACTGCGTGGCGCTGCCATGGATCGCATTCACCGCCGTGGTCTACCTGTTCGCCTTCGCGGGCGGCTTCGTGCAGACCTGGGGGCGCGACTACACCTTCACGCTGAACCACTTCAAGAGCGCCTTCGCGCTCGAGTGGGGGCAGTTCGGGCTGGTGTGGGCGGGCACGGCGTGGAACTCGCTGATCACCACGCTCAAGCTGGCGGGCATTTCGGCGCCCATCACCGCGGCGCTGGGCCTGCTCATTGCGTGGCTGCTGGCGCGCAACGAATTCAAGGGGCAGGGCTTCTTCGAGTTCGGCGCGCTGCTGGCCTTCGCCATTCCGGGCACGGTGCTGGGCGTGAGCTACATCCTGGCGTTCAACGTGCCGCCGTTCGAGCTCACGGGCACGGGGCTGATCATCGTGCTGTGCTTCATGTTCCGCAACCTGCCGGTGGGCGTGCGGGCGGGCACGGCGGCCTTCAAGCAGCTGGACCGCTCGCTCGACGAGGCCTCGCTGATGCTGCGCGCATCGACCTCGCAAACGCTCTTCAAGGTGGTGCTGCCGCTCTTGAAGCCGGCGCTGGTGGCCGCGCTGGTCTACAGCTTCGTGCGCGCCATGACGACGGTGAGCGCGGTGATCTTCCTGGTCACCGCCGAGAACGAGCTGGCCACCACCTACATCATCGGGCGCGTGGGCAACGGCGACTACGGCATCGCGCTGGCGTACTGCACGGTGCTCATGGTGCTGATGTCGCTGGCCATCGCGCTGGTGCAGTTCGTGGTGGGCGAGCGCAAGCTGGGGCGGCGCAAGGCGGGGGCACCCGTGGTGGCCGCGCCGGTGCATTGAAACGAGAGAACAAGACATGAGCAACGGCATCGAATTCCGCAACGTCACCAAGCGCTACGGCACCGACAGGAACGCGCCCCTGGCCGTCAAGGGCATCAGCTTCGAGGTGCCCGTGGGGACGCTCACCACCATCCTCGGCCCCTCGGGCTGCGGCAAGACGACCACGCTGCGCATGATCGCGGGGCTGGAGTCGCCGACCTCGGGTTCCATCTTCATGGGCGGGCGCGACGTGACCACGCTGGGGCCGGCCGAGCGCAACGTGAGCATGATGTTCCAGAGCTACGCGCTGTTCCCGCACATGAACGTGATCGAGAACGTGGGCTACGGCCTGCGCATGAGCGGCGCGAAGAAGGAAGAGGCCACGGCGCGCGCCCGCGAGGCGCTGCGCGGCGTGGGCCTGGTCGGCTTCGACGAGCGGCTGCCCAGCGAGCTCTCCGGCGGCCAGCAGCAGCGCGTGGCCCTGGCGCGCGCGCTGGTGCTGGAGCCCGCAGTGCTGCTGTTCGACGAGCCGCTGTCCAACCTCGACGCCCGGCTGCGCCGCGAGATGCGGGAAGAAATCCGCACGCTGCAGCAGCGGCTGAAGCTCACGGTGGCCTACGTGACGCACGACCAGAGCGAGGCGCTGGCCGTGAGCGACCAGATCATCGTGATGGACCACGGCGTGATCGCCCAGCGCGGCACGCCCGAGCAGCTCTACGGGCGGCCCGAGAGCGAGTTTGTCGCGGGCTTCATGGGCGAGGCGATGGTGTTCCCCGCCACGGCGCAGGCCGACGGCAGCGTGTCGCTGGGCCCGCTGCGCGTGCAGCCGCGCTACGCGGTGGCGCCCGGCAGCGTGAAGGTGGCAGTGCGCCCCGAGGCCTGGCAGATCGGCGCCATCGACGGCTTGCCGGCCACGCTGCGCAAGGCGGCGTACCTGGGCAGCTTCTACGAATATGGCTTCGACACCACCCTGGGGCCGGTCTTCGTGATGTCCACCGACCTGTCGCGGCCGCTGGCCGCCGGCACGCGGACCACGCTGTCGCTGGGAGCCCATGGCGTGAGCGTGGTGCCCGGCGCATGAAACAATGGCGCCATGAACGTGGTTTTCGATCTTGGCGCCGTGCTGTTCGCATGGGAGCCCACCCGCCTGGTACAGACGCATCTCGCGCCACACGCCCCCACTGAAGCCGCCGCGGCTGCCTTGGGACGGGCCCTGTTCCATCACGACGACTGGACCAGCTTCGACTGCGGCACCCGCACGCTGGACGACGCCATCGCCCGCATGTCGGCCCGGCTGGCCCTGCCGGCCGAGGCGCTGCACACCATGCTCGAAGGGCTGGGCGAGCGGCTGGAGCCCATCGGCGTGACGGTCGGCATGCTCGAGGAACTGATTTCGCACCGCGACGCCGGCCACCCGCTGCGGCTGTACTACCTGTCGAACATGCCCGCGCCGTACGCCCGCGCCATCGAGCGCCGGCATGCGTTCATGCGGCGCTTCGACGGCGGCGTGTTCTCCGGGGACGTGAAGTTCCTGAAGCCCGAGCGCGAGATCTACGAGGTGCTGGCCATGCGCCACGGCCTGGACCCCGAGCAGACCGTGTTCATCGACGACTCCGCCGCCAACGTGGAAATGGCCCGTGCCTTCGGCTGGCACGCCATTCATTGCACCGCGCCGGCCACGTTGCCGTCGCAGTTGCAGCGTTACCTGCCGGTCAACACCACCTTGTCGGTGTCGAACCCCAGGCTGCGGGCGTAGTCAAGTTCGGCTTCCAGCACCGCGGCGTCCACCCGCGGCGCGCGCGACAGCACCCAGAGGTACTCGCGGTTGGGCGTGCCCACCAGCGACACCTGGTACTCGCGGTCCAGCTTCAGGATCCAGTAGTCGCCCCACACCATCGGCAGCCAGCTGAGCCACGACGGCGCAAAGCGCACCTCGAGCCGGCCGGCACCCGGCTGGCCCGCCACCGGCACCACGCGCGCGCTGCCGATGGCCTCGTCGAAATTGCCGTCGGGCCGCACGCAGCGGTTCAGCACCTGCACGGTGCCATCGGGCTGGGGCGTGTACTCGGCGGTCACGGGGCCGCCGCAGTTCTTCTGGAAGCGGTTCGGCAGGCGCGCCTGCTCGTGCCAGATGCCCGCATAGCGCTGAAGGTCGACCGGCGCCACCACCTGCAGCGGCGCGCGCATCAGCGGAGCGCCGTCGGCCGGGCCGGCGGGCTGGGCGCGCGCGGTGCGTGCCGCGCCCAGGGCCAGCCAAGTGGCCACGCCGCCGACAACGAAGGCCGTGGCCATGACACCGATCGCCTGGCTGGTGCGGCGGTCGTCGAAGGGCGGGGGCCGGACGGCGGGCGCGGCGCGGGCGCCGATACGGCGGGGGCGTTGGGTCATGGGGGCACTCCTGAAAGGGGATGGAAACGTTCGCTTGCCTGCAGCCTAGCCCCGGGGCAGACCCTTTGGCCGTCAGTCGCGGACCACAGCCCCTGTAGGGCGGAAAGGCTGGAACACACCGACAACCCCACGGGCATCAGGCTGATGGAGCGGTGCGAAAACACGTGCTACGGTGCGCATGAAAACATCGGCCGACGCGCAACTGCGTGCAGGACTTGTCACCACCCGCACAGGATAATGATTTCATGAACCAACTCGATGCCCTCCGCCAGTGGACCACCGTCGTCGCAGACACCGGTGACTTCAAGCAGCTCAGCGTTTCCAAGCCGCAGGACGCGACCACCAACCCGTCGCTGATCCTGAAGGCCGTTCAAAAGCCCGAGTACCGCCCCCTGCTCGACGACACCGTGAAGAAGCACGCGGGCAAGCCGCTGGACGAGGTCATCGACCGCCTGCTGGTCAATTTCGGCACCGAGATCCTGCAGATCATTCCGGGACGCGTGTCCACCGAAGTCGATGCGCGCCTGTCGTTCGACACGGCTGCCACCATCGCCCGCGGCGAGCGCATCGTGGCGCTGTACAAGGCCGAAGGCATCGACACCGAGAAGCGCCTGCTCATCAAGGTCGCTTCCACCTGGGAAGGCATCGAGGCCGCGCGCGAGCTGCAGAAGCGCGGCATCCACACCAACCTCACGCTGCTGTTCTCGTTCGCGCAGGCCGTGGCCTGCGGCGACGCGGGCGTGCAGCTCATCTCGCCCTTCGTGGGCCGCATCTACGACTGGTACAAGAAGTCGGCAGGCGCCAAGTGGGACGAGGCCGCCAGCGCCGGCGCCAACGACCCGGGCGTGAAGTCGGTGCGCCAGATCTTCGAGTACTACAAGCAGCACGGCATCAAGACCGAGGTGATGGGCGCGAGCTTTCGCAACGTGGGCCAGATCAAGGCGCTGGCCGGCTGCGACCTGCTGACCATCAGCCCCGAGCTGCTGGCCGAGCTGGCCGCGAGCAACGAGCCGCTCGAGCACGCGCTCGACGCCAAGGCCGCCGCAAAGCAGAACGATGCGAAGAAGGTGAGCTACGACGAGGCCGGTTTCCGCTTCGCGCTCAACGAAGACGCCATGGCCACCGAGAAGCTCGCCGAGGGCATCCGCGCCTTCGCGGCCGACGCCGTGAAGCTCGAGAAGCTCATGCAGGAAAGCGGCAAGTAACCATGGTCATGACCCAACGCTGCGACCGCGCACCGGCCTGGGCGCAGCTGCAGTCCAGCTTCGACATCGCAGGGCGCCAGTTCGATGTGCGCCACGCCTTCGTCGACGACGCCGGCCGCTTCGCGCGCTTCAGCCAGGAGGCTCCCTACGTCTTCGCCGACCTGTCGAAGAACCTGATCGACGCGCGCACCGAAGAGCTGCTGCTCACGCTGGCGCGCGAATGCGGCCTGGAGGCGCACCGCGACGCCATGTTCGCGGGCGAGCACATCAACAACACCGAAGACCGCGCCGTGCTGCACACGCTGCTGCGCGCCCCGGCCGATGCGCCCACCGGCCCGAAGACCGCCAACGAACTGCGCGAGGTGCACGCCACGCTCGACGCCATGCTGGCCTATGCCGAGCAGGTGCGCGGCGACCACACCATCACCGACGTGGTCAACATCGGCATCGGCGGCTCCGACCTGGGCCCGCAGATGGCGGTGCTGGCGCTGGCCGAGTTCGCCGCGCCGGGCAAGCGCTTTCACTTCGTCTCCAACGTCGACGGGCACGAACTGGCCGGCGTGCTGAAAGGGCTGGCGCCGGAGCACACGCTGTTCCTCATCGCCTCCAAGACCTTCACCACCACCGAGACGATGACCAACGCGCTCTCGGCCAAGCGCTGGTACGAGCAGTCGGGCGGCACCGACATCGCGGGCCACTTCGCGGCGCTCACCACCAACGTGGAAGCGGCGAAGAAGTTCGGCATCACCACCACCTTCGGCTTCTGGGACTGGGTGGGCGGCCGCTATTCCCTGTGGTCGGCCATCGGCCTGCCGATTGCGCTGGCCATCGGGCCCGAGGGCTTTCGCCGGCTGCTGGCGGGCGCGCATGCGATGGACGAGCACTTTCGCACCGCGCCGCTCGCGCAGAACCTGCCGGTGCGCCTGGGGCTGCTCGACGTCTGGTACCGCAACTTCCACAAGTTCACCAGCCGCGGCATCGCGCCGTACCACAGCGCGCTGAAGCGGCTGCCGGCCTACCTGCAGCAGCTGGAAATGGAAAGCAACGGCAAGCAGGTGGACGCGAGCGGCAAGCCCGTGGCGTTCGGCACGTCGCCGGTGCTGTGGGGCGAGCCCGGCACCAACGGCCAGCACGCCTACTTCCAGATGCTGCACCAGGGCACCGACGTGATTCCGCTCGAGTTCGTGGCGGTGCGCGACGCCGCGCACGACCTCGAAGGCCACCACGCCAAGCTGCTGGCCAACGCGCTCGCGCAGGCGCAGGCGCTCATGGTCGGCAAGCTCGACGAGGGCGGCCACAAGAACTTTCCGGGCAACCGGCCGAGCACCTTCTTCGTGTTCGAGAAGCTCACGCCCGAGACGCTGGGCGCCTTCCTGGCGCTGTACGAGCACCGCGTGTTCACCAGCGGTGCGCTGTGGGGCATCAACAGCTTCGACCAGTGGGGCGTGGAGCTGGGCAAGGTGCTGGCCAAGGACATCGAGCCGCGCCTCGCCTCGGGCGACGTGATGGGGCTGGACGCCTCGACGGCCGGCCTGCTGCAGCGCCTCAGCCCGCAGCAGCCGTAACTGCTTCGCCGGCGCCCTGCGCCGTTGCCGCCGCCGCCGGCGCGCCGCTGGCCATGCGCACGCACAGGTCGAAGGCCTGCTGCAGCCCTTCGATCTGCGCGACGCCCTGGCCGGCAATGTCGAAGGCGCTGCCGCTGGCCGAGGTGGCCACCGGCACCGGCAGCCCCCCGTGCAAGGTCACGCCTTGCTCGAAGCCCATGAGCTTCATCGCGATCTGGCCCTGGTCGTGGTACATCGACACCACCGCATCGACATCGCCGCGCCGCGCGCCGATGAACACCGTGTCCGGCGAGAACGGACCGCGCGCGTCATGGCCTTCGGCGCGCAGCTGCGCGATGGCCGGCGCGATGATCTCGATTTCTTCCATGCCGATGGAGCCGCCGTCGCCCGCGTGCGGGTTGAGCCCCGTCACCGCGATGCGCGGGTGCGCCACGCCGGCGCGGCGCAGGGCCGAGGCGATGATCTTCACCGCGTCCTGCACGCCCTCCAGCGTGATGTGGCTCGCCACGTCTTTCAGCGGAATGTGCGAGGTCACGCGCGAGGTCCACAGCGAGCCCGTGAGGTTGAACTCGCAGACGAAGCCCTTCACCGCGAAGCGCTCCTGCATGTAGCGCAGCTCGTCTTCGTGCACCAGCCCGCCCAGGCGCAGCGAATGCTTGTTGAGCGGCGCGAACACGATGGCATCCGCCTGTCCGCGGCGCACCACCAGCGTGGCCAGCTCCAGCGCCTCGAAAGAGGCGCGGCCCGAGGCTTCGTTCGATTCGCCGAGCACCGCTTCGCTGCCCGCCATCCAGTCGCAGGCGAGCAGGCTGGGCCGGCCGTCTTCGAAGCGCAGGCTGTCCAGGCTGTCGATGCGAAGCGCATCGAGCTTCACGCCCGCCACGCGCTCGCCGGCGGCCAGCACGAGCGGGTCGGCAATGAGCAGCACGCGCGCGGCGTCCAGGTTGCGCTGGCGCGCGAGCAGCTTCACGGCCATCTCGGGGCCGACGCCGCCGGGGTCGCCGAGCAGCACGACGAGGCGGGGCTTGGCGGAGATCACGCTCGGGGTCTTGGATGGGGTGGACATGACGATGTGGGCGATGTGGACGGTGGGGAAACTGGTTGAATTCGGGGGAGTGCGCGCGGCGTCAATCGGCCTTGATGTTGGCGTCGCGCACCAGCTGGCCGTAGTGGTCGAACTCCTGCCGGTTCATGGCCGCGAAGGGCTCGCCGGTCAGCGCGCCGGGTTCGCCGCCCAGGGCCTTGATGCGCGCCTGCACGTCGGCCATCTTCAGCGTGCGCGTGAGCTCGGCGTTCAGCCGCTCGACCGCGGGGCGCGGCGTGCCGGCCGTCACGTACAGGCCGTACCAGGTGGACACGTCGGCGCCCTTGATGCCCTGCTCGGCCAGCGTGGGCACGTCGGGCAGCTCGGGCGAGCGCTGCGGCGCGCTCACGGCCAGCGCGCGGAACTTGCCGGCCTTGATCTGGCCCATGGCCGAGGAGGTGCTGTCGAACATCATGTCGACCTCGCCGGACATGATGTCCACGTGGGCCTGAGCGCTGCCCTTGTAGGGCACGTGGATCGACTTCATGCCCGTGGCCAGGTTGAAGGCCTCGCCGCCCACGTGCTGCGTGCTGCCGATGCCCGACGAGGCGTACTTGAAGCCGCCCGGCCGCGCCGCCATGGCGGCCACCAGGTCCTTCACCGACCGGTAGGGCGAGCTGGCCGACACCACCAGCACATTGGGCATGACGGCCACCAGGCCCACCGGCTGCAGGTCTTTCAGCGGGTCGTACTTGAGCTTGAGGATGTGCGGCGCCACCGCCTGCGCCGTGTTGGTGGCCAGCAGCAGCGTGGCGCCGTCGGCCGGCGCGCGGGCGGTGAGCTCGCCGGCGATGGTGTTGGACGCGCCGGGCCGGTTCTCGACCACCACCGTCTGCTTGAGCGAGGGCGCGAACTTGTCGGCCAGCACGCGCGCCAGGATGTCGGTGCCGCCGCCGGGCGAAGCCCCCACCATGATGCGCATCGGCTTGTCGGGGTAGGCGGGCTCGGCGCTGACCAGGGGCGCTGACAGCGCCATCGCGGCGAGCCACCCCACGCGGGCCAGGAAGAAAGGCTTCATCGGGTTTGTCTCCAGCTTGTGTCTTGCGACTTGTTGTGAGCCCGAGCGTACGGAGCAACGGCCGGCCGATCCAATCGAAAAAAGCCGGCACTCCATATACTTTTGTGCATGACACACGAGCCCGCCGACACCTCCCTGATGCTCCATGTGCGCCCGCGCCAGCTGCTGTTGCTGGCCCGGCTGCATGCGCACCGGCACCTGGGCCGCGCGGCCGAGGCCATGAACATCAGCCAGCCCGCGGCCACCAAGCTGCTGCAGCAGCTGGAAGACTCGCTGGGCGAGAAGCTCTTCGAGCGGCTGGCGCGCGGCATGGAACCCACGCCCTACGGCGAGATCCTGATCCGCTACGCCCGCCGTGTGCTCAGCGACTTCGGCACCGCGCGCGAGGAAATGCTGGCGCTGCGCTCGGGCCTGAGCGGCGCGTTGCGCGTGGGCAGCGTGCCCGGCGCCGTGGCCGAGCTGCTGGCGCCGGCGCTGGTCGAGTACCACCGGCGCCATCCGCGGGTGGCAGTGTCGGTGGTGGTCGAGACCAGCGACGTGATGCAGGCGCAGCTGGAACAGGGCGACGTCGACCTGGTGCTGGGCCGCCTCACCGACGGCCACGACGAGGCGAAGTACGCCAGCGTGCCGCTGCTGGGCGAGTCGCAGGTGGTCGTGGTGCGCACCGCGCACCCGGTGTTCGAGCGCGCGGCCGTCACGCTGGCCGACATGGCGGGCTGGTCGTGGGTGCTGCAGCCGCCGGGCTCGCCGCAGCGCGGGCGCTTCGAGGCGGCCATGCGCGAGGCCGGCATCCAGGCGCGGCTGGACATCATCGAAACGGCATCGCCCATTGCCATCACGGCGCTGCTGGAAAACTCCGACATGGCGGCCGTCATGCCCGCCTCGCAGGCCAACCACTACGCCCGGCTGGGCGTGCTGCGCACCGTGGCGCTCGAGCTGCCGGTGCGGGTGCCGCCCATTTGCCTGATCACGCGCGAAGACCGGGCGCTCTCGCCGGCGGCGGCGCAATTCCGCCGGCAGCTGCTGGGCGACACCGCCTGAACCGCTCGAAACCCGCTGGAGCTCGCCGAGCCTTCACGTAGCGCTTTGGATTGCGCAGAATCCATGCTGTATTGCGTTAACTAGGGAATCCACCAGTCAGGTGGTGCATGAAAGTACCATCGTCGACATTCGAAGTACCAAAGCCGCAAGCGCGTTTCTTCAGAATCCCGGCACGGCGACCCGACAAGAGGGCGTCGCTCACCTCTAGGAGACAACATGAAGCGTTTTCTGAAAGCGGGCCTCGTCCTCGCACTCATCGGTACGGGCGTCGTGTCCCAGGCCGCCACCGAACTCGTGATCGCGACCGTGAACAACGGCCACATGATCGAGATGCAGAAGCTCACCCCCTTCTTCGAAAAAGCCAACCCCGACATCAAGCTGAAGTGGGTCACGCTCGAGGAAGGCACGCTGCGCCAGCGCGTGACCACCGACATCGCCACCAAGGGCGGCCAGTTCGACGTGATGACCATCGGCCTGTACGAAGCGCCCATCTGGTCGAAGAAGGGCTGGCTCAAGCCCATTGCCACCGACGCCGCCTACGACATCGACGACCTGCTGCCCGCCATTCGCAACGGCCTGTCGACCGACGGCAAGCTGTACGCCGCGCCGTTCTACGGCGAGAGCTCCATGCTCATGTACCGCAAGGACCTGGCCGACAAGGTGGGCGTGAAGTTTTCCGACCAGCCCACCTGGGCCCAGGTGAAGGAGTTCGCCGACAAGGCCAACGACCCCAAGGCCGGCGTGTACGGCATGTGCCTGCGCGGCAAGCCGGGCTGGGGCGACAACATGGCCTTCCTGACCACGCTGGTCAACACCAACGGCGGCCAGTGGTTCGACATGCAGTGGAAGCCGCAGATCGACACCAAGGCCTGGAAGGACGCCATCACCTTCTACGTCGACATGATGAAGAAGGACGGCCCCCCGGGCGCCTCGGCCAACAGCTTCAACGAGAACCTGGCGCTGTTCAACGAAGGCAAGTGCGCCGCCTGGGTGGACGCGACCATCGCCGCCTCGTTCATCAGCGACCCGAAGCAGTCGAAGGTGGCCGACAAGGTCGCCTTCGCGCAGGCACCGACGGCCAGCACGCCCAAGGGCGCCAACTGGCTGTGGTCGTGGAACCTGGCCATCCCGGCCAGCTCGACCAAGGACGAGGCCGCGCAGAAGTTCATCAAGTGGGCCACGTCCAAGGACTACATCAACCTGGTGGCCAAGGAAACCGGCTGGGCCTCGGTGCCCACCGGCACGCGCAAGTCGACCTACGCGAACCCCGAGTTCCAGAAGGTCGCCAAGTTCGCCGAAGCCGAGAAGAAGGCCATCGACAGCGCCAACCTCACGGACAGCACGCTGCCCAAGTCGCCGTACGTGGGCGTGCAGTACGCGGCCATTCCGGAGTTCCAGGCCATCGGCGTGGCGGTGGGCCAGCAGATGAGCGCGGCGCTGTCGGGCAAGGTCACGGTCGACCAGGCGCTGAAGACTTCGCAGACGGCCGCGGAGCGTGAGATGAAAAAGGGCGGGTACTACAAGTAACCCGGTCCCTTCCCCTCTCCCCTCGGGGAGAGGGCCAGGGTGAGGGGGCAGCAGCGCGCCCACCGCCGGCGTCGCTTGCCCTCACCCCAACCCTCTCCCGCCACGCGGGAGAGGGGGCAACAGCCCCAGAGAGGAACACACAATGAAAAGACTCCTGCCCCGCGCCCTCATGGCGCCCGCGGTGCTCACGCTCTTCCTGTGGATGATCGTGCCGCTGCTGATGACGTTGTACTTCTCGTTCGTCAACTACAACCTCATGCAGCCCGGCGAGCGCACCTTCGCGGGCCTCGAGAACTTTCACTACTTCGTCACCGACCCCGACTTCTGGCCGGCCACCTGGAACACGCTGCTGCTCATCGGCAGCGTGATCGTCATCACGGTGGTGTTCGGCGTGCTGCTCGCGCTGCTGGTGAACGAGCCGTTTCCGGGGCGCGGCATCGTGCGGGTGCTGCTCATCTCGCCGTTCTTCGTCATGCCCGCGGTGAACGCGCTGCTGTGGAAGCACATGATGATGAACCCCATCTACGGCGTGCTGGCAGACCTGTGGCGCTTCTTCGGCGCGCAGCCGGTGGACTGGCTCACTGACGTGCCGCTGCTGTCGGTGATCATCATGGTGGCCTGGCAGTGGCTGCCCTTCGCCTGCCTGATATTCATCACCTCGCTGCAGTCGCTGGACCGCGAGCAGATGGAGGCCGCGCGCATGGACGGCGCCAGCGCGTTCCAGCGCTTCTTCTATCTCACCATTCCGCACCTGGGCCGCCCGATGGCCGTGGTGATCATGATCGAGATGATCTTCCTGCTCAGCGTGTTCGCCGAGATCGCCATCACCACCAACGGCGGCCCGGGCAACGAGAGCACGAACATGACCTACATGATCTTCAAGCAGTCGCTCATGAACTTCGACGTGGGCGTGGCTTCGGCCGGTGCGCTCTTCGCGGTGGTGCTGGCCAACATCGTGGCCGTGTTCCTCATCCGAATCATCGGCAAGAACCTCGACTGAGGCGCACACGTCATGCAACAACAAGCTCCCAGCAACTTCCTGCCGCAGGCCATTCGCACCGTGGGTGCGTGGGCCGTCACGCTCGTGCTGTTCTTTCCGCTCGGCTGGCTGTTCCTCACGGCCTTCAAGACCGAGCTGCAGGCCATCCACGTGCCGCCGCTGTTCATCTTCGAGCCCACGCTCGACAACTTCGGCGAGGTGCAGCGCCGCAGCGACTACCTGCTGTACGCGCGCAACTCGCTCATCACCAGCCTGGGCTCGACCATCCTGGGCCTGTTGATCGCGGCGCCCGCGGCGTACTCGATGGCCTTCTTCCGCACGAAGAAAACGCGCGACATCCTCATGTGGATGCTCTCCACCAAGATGATGCCGGCCGTGGGCGCGCTGGTGCCCATCTACGTGATCGCGCAGACCGCGGGCATGCTCGACTCGCTCACCGCGCTGACCATCGTGTTCACGCTGTCGAACCTGCCGATCATGGTGTGGATGCTGTACAGCGCCTACAAGGACATTCCGAACGAAATCCTGGAGGCCGCGCGCATGGACGGCGCCAACCTGTGGACGGAGTTCCGCCACGTGGTGCTGCCTCTGTCGGTGGGCGGGCTCGCATCGACCGGCCTGCTGTGCCTGGTGCTGAGCTGGAACGAGGCCTTCTGGGCGCTCAACCTCACCTCGGCCAAGGCCGGCACGCTGGCCACGCTCATCGCCTCGTATTCCAGCCCCGAGGGCCTGTTCTGGGCCAAGTTGTCGGCCGCGTCGCTGATGGCCATCGCGCCCATCGTCGTGTTCGGCTGGTTCAGCCAGAAGCAGCTCGTGCAGGGCCTGACCTTCGGCGCCGTCAAGTAAAGAAAGGGAGACATCTCATGGCCTACCTCGAACTCAAGAACATCAAGAAAAGCTTCGGCGACGTCGACATCATCAAGGGCGTCGACCTGCAGATCGCCAAGGGCGAGTTCATCGTCTTCGTCGGGCCCTCGGGCTGTGGCAAGTCGACGCTGCTGCGGCTCATTGCCGGGCTGGAGCCCATCACCAGCGGCAACCTGCTGCTGGACAGCAAGGACATCACCTGGACCCCGTCGGGCAAGCGCGACCTGGCCATGGTGTTCCAGAGCTACGCGCTCTACCCGCACATGAGCGTGTACGACAACATGTCGTTCGCGCTGAAGCTGGCGGGCGTGCCCAAGGACGAGATCAAGACCAAGGTCGAGTACGCGGCCAAGACGCTCAACCTGACGCAGTACCTCGACCGCACGCCCAAGGACCTGTCGGGCGGCCAGCGCCAGCGCGTGGCCATCGGGCGCGCCATCGTGCGCGCGCCCAAGGTGTTCTTGTTCGACGAGCCGCTGTCGAACCTCGACGCGGCGCTGCGCGGCAACACGCGCGTGGAAATCCACAAGCTGCACCGCGCGCTGGGCGCCACCACCATCTACGTGACGCACGACCAGGTGGAGGCCATGACGCTGGCCGACCGCGTGGTGGTGCTGAAGGACGGGCTCATCGAGCAGGTGGGAACGCCGCTGGAGCTGTACGACCACCCGGCCAACCAGTTCGTCGCGCAGTTCATCGGCATGCCGTCGATGAACATGGTGGCGGCCGCCGCCATTCCCAGCTTCTCGGCGGCCACCGGCGGCAAGCTGCCCGCCGACGGCTTCCTGGGCGTGCGCCCTGAAGGCCTGCGCGTGCATCCGAAGCAGGGCGCGCCGGTGAGCGACGTGCAGGGCCGCGTGGAGCTCATCGAGGCGCTGGGCGCCGACACGCTCATTCACGTCGACGTGGGCGGCGTGCCGCTCATCGCGCGCCAGAACGACCGCACGCCGCTGCAGGCGGGCGACGACGTGGCGGTGGAGCTCGACCCCTCGGTGCTCCACCTGTTCAACCGCGAAGGCCGTTCGGTCGGCGCGTGACTCCGAATCTTTCAACGCCATTTCAACGGACATTGCCGTGACCATCGCGCACATTCCACCGGCTCCCTCGGAGTTCACGGTGCTTCATCTCGGCCTGGGCTCGTTCCATCGCGCGCACCAGGCGGTGTACCTGCAGCGGCTGATCGACGCGGGCGACGCCCGCTGGTCGCTGTCGGGCGCCAACATCCGCCCGGACATGGCCGACGTCGTCGCGGCGCTGCAGGCGCAGGGCGGGCGCTACACGCTGGAAACCGTGTCGCCCGCGGGCGAGTACCGCTACGAGGAAATCACGGCCATCCGCGAGGTGCTGGCCTGGGAGCCCTCGCTGGCCAGCGTGGTCGCGCGCGGCGCGGCACCCGGCACGCGCATCGTCTCGTTCACCGTGACCGAAGCGGGCTACTACCTCGACAACAAGGACAAGCTGGACCTGTCGTTCGCCGAGCTGGCGGCCGACGTGGAGCGCGCGCGCAAGGGCGAGTCCGGCGGCGACAACGTGACCGTCTACGGCGCGGTGTGCGCCATTCTTCGCGCGCGCAAGGCGGCCGACGCCGGCGCCATCACGCTGCTGAACTGCGACAACCTGCGCCACAACGGCGACCGCTTTCGCGCCGGGCTGCTGGAGTTCATCGCGCTCGCGGGCGACACCGACCTGCTGGCCTGGGTGAACGCGAATACGCGCTGCCCCAACGCCATGGTCGACCGCATCACGCCGCGCCCGCCGCCCGAACTGCGCGCGCGCGTGCAGGCCGCCACCGGCCGCGACGATGCCGCCGCCATCACCGGCGAGAGCTTCATCCAGTGGGTGGTCGAAGACAACTTCGCGGCCGGCCGGCCCGAGTGGGAGCGCGTGGGCGCGGAGCTGGTCGCGTCGGTGCAGCCGTATGAAGAGGCCAAGATCCGCATCCTCAACGCCACGCACAGCTGCATTGCCTGGGCGGGCACGCTGGTGGGGTTGAACTTCATCCACGAGGGCACGCACGACGCGGCCATCCGAAAGATGGCCTTCGACTACGTCACAGACGATGTCATTCCGTGCCTGACGCCGAGCCCGATCGACCTGGCGGCCTACCGCGACGTGGTGCTCGACCGCTTCGGCAACCCTGCCATCCGCGACACCAACCAGCGCGTGGCGGCGGACGGCTTCTCGAAGATTCCGGGCTTCATCGCCCCCACCGTGCGCGAGCGGTTGGCGGCCGGCGCGAGCATCGACAGCGTGGCGATGCTGCCCGCGCTGTTCCTCGCCTTCCTGCAGCGCTGGCACCGGGGTGCGCTGCCGTATACGTACCAGGACCAGGGCATGGACGAAGCGGTGGCGCATGCGATCTGCGATGCGGCCGACCCGGTGCTGGCCCTGTGTTCGGATGCGGGCTTGTGGGGCCACACCGCGGGCGACGCGCGCCTGGTCGATGCGGTGCGCCGTGCGAGCGAACGCGTGGCGCGCTTCGTCGACACCCAGGGCAAGCCATGAGCGGCCGCCTGCAAGACAAGCATGTGCTGCTGACCGGCGCGGGCGGCGGCATCGGCCTGGCCGTGGCCGAGGCCTGCATGGCCGAGGGCGCGCGCTGCACGGTGATCGACCGCGCCACCGCCGCGCCGGAGGCCGTGCGCGTGCTGCAGCAGAGCCACCCCGACACGCTCGCCTACATCGCCGCCGACGTGACCGATACGCAGGCCATCACGCACATGCTGGCCGAGGCGCAGGTCGCCTTCGGGCCGGTGCACACGCTGTTCAACAACGCGGCCGTGTTCGACCTGGCGCCGCTGCTCGACAGCGACGAAGCCTCGTTCGACCGGCTGTTCGCGGTCAACGTGAAGGGCATGTTCTTCGTGATGCAGGCGGTGTTGCGCCACATGGTCGAGGCCGGCACGCAGGGCGCGTCGGTGATCAACATGGCCTCGCAGGCGGGGCGCCGCGGCGAGGCGCTGGTGTCGCACTACTGCGCGACCAAGGCGGCCGTCATCAGCTACACGCAGAGCGCCGCGCTGGCCATGGCGCCGCACGGCATACGGGTGAACGGCATCTCGCCGGGTGTGGTCGACACGCCGATGTGGGACCACGTCGACAGCCTGTTCGCCAAGGCCGAGGGGCTGCAGCCCGGGGAGAAGAAGCGGCAGGTCGGGCTGGCGGTGCCGCTCGGGCGCATGGGGCTTCCTGGCGACATCGCGGGGGCCGCGGTGTTTCTTGCGAGCGACGAGGCGCGCTACATCACTGCGCAGACTCTGAATGTGGATGGCGGCAACGTCATGAGTTGATGAGGTGCTTTTTGTTTCTTCGCGATGTTTCTTGCGTGCGTGGTTCGGGGCGGCCTGTTCACCCGTCCCCGAACGCACCGGCACTTTCGGCACAAAAAAAGCCATGACAGAAGACTTCCACCTTTACCTGGACAGCGCCGACCTGCAAGAACTGCAGGCCTGCCTGCCGCACCCCGTGGTGCACGGCGTGACCACCAACCCGACGCTGCTGCTGCGTGCGGGCATCGGGCGTGCGGCCTTGCCGGGGCTGCTGAAGCGCTGCATCGAACTCGGGGCTCGGCAAGTGCAGGCCCAGGTGTATTCGAGCGAGGTCGACGGCATGCTCGACGACGCGCATGCGCTGCTGCCGCAGTTCGACCGCGGCCAGCTGGTGGTCAAGATTCCCGCCACGCGCCAGGGCCTCGATGCCGGCGCGCAGCTCATCGCGCAGGGCGTGCCCGTGACGTTCACGGCGGTGTACGCGCCCGAGCAGGCGCACTTCTCGGCGCAGCTGGGCGCGGCCTATGCGGCGCCGTATCTCGGGCGGCTCGAAGACTCGGGCGTGAACGGGCTGGCGCTGATTGCTCAGATGCAATCGCTGGTCGCACAGCGGCCTTCGTCGGGCACGCGGCTGCTGGTGGCGAGCATTCGTTCGCGCGAGGCGTATCTTTCGCTGCTGGGGCTCGGCGTGGGTGCCATCACCATTCCGCCGCGGCTGTTCGCGGAGCTGCTCGACCACCCGCCCACGCTGGCCGCCGAGCGCGGCTTCCTGGCCGACGCGGGCAGCTTGCCTTGAGCCCATGACACAGTGACCCAGAATCCAGACACCATGCGCATAGCACTCACGGGCGAAGCCCTCATCGATTTCACCGCCAGCGAGGCCGGCACCCTGGCCTTCCTGGGGCACGAGGGCGGCTCGCCGCTCAACACGGCAGTGGCCTGCGCCCGGCTCGGGCAGCCCACCGGCTTCTTCACGCAGCTGTCGACCGACCTGTTCGGCGAGCGGCTGATGGGTTTTCTTCAACGCAACGGCGTGGACACGAGCTTCGTGCTGCGCAGCAACGCGCCCTCCACGCTGGCTTTCGTCGAACGCACGCCGCAGACCAACCGCTACGCGTTCTACACAAGCGGCAGCGCCGACGCCACCTGGGCGCCCGAGCCGCTGCCGCAGCTGCCGGCGGACTGCCGCTTCCTGCACTTCGGCTCGATCTCGCTGCTGCAGCAGCCGGCCGCCACGCGCATCGCCGACCTGATCGCGGCGAACAGGGGCCGCTGCGTGATCGTGTTCGACCCCAACGTGCGGCCCAGCCTGATTCCGGACATGGCCTCCTACCGCGAGCGCGTGTCCGGCTGGTTCGCGCTGGCCGACCTGGTGAAGCTCAGCGACGAAGACGCGGAGCTGCTGGCGCCGGGCCAACCGGTCGATGCGCTGGCCGCGCAGATCCTGCAGGCCGGCGCGCGCGCCGTGATCGTCACGCGGGGCGGCGACGGCGCGACGCTGTGGCGCACCGGGCATGAAGCCCTTGCCGTGGCCGCGCCGCGCGTGCAGGTGGTGGACACCATCGGCGCGGGCGACACCTTCACGGCCGGGCTGTCGGTGTCGTTGCTGGCGCACGGCGTGGAGCAGCCTGCGCAGCTCGCCGGGCTGAGCGACGAGACCTGGCGCGAGGTGATGGGCTTTGCCGCCACCGCCGCCGCCCTGAACTGCACCCGCGAGGGTGCGGACCCACCGACGCTGGTCGCGGTTCACGCCGCGCTCGCGCAGGCACAGAATTCCGCTGCCGAACCTGCCTCCCGGCCCTGAGCCGTGCGGCCTGAACCGTTGCTGCCATGACGACGTCCACACGCAAGCGTTCGATTCCCCGCCAACGCCAGCCCGAGCTGGAGCGCGACTTTGCGCGCTCCCCCTCGCTGGGCTACGAAGCGCCCGAAGAAACCGGCCTGGTGCGCTGCCTGGCGCACGGCTTTCCCAGCCCGCTGGTGCGATGGCACTTCCATGAAGACTACGAGCTGCACCTGATCACCGAGACCTCGGGCAAGGCCTTCATCGGCGACTGGATCGGGCCGTTCCAGCCCGGGCACCTGGTGCTGTGCGGACCGCGGCTGCCGCACAACTGGATCTCGCTCGACGTGCCCGAAGGCGGCGCCGCCGGGCGCGACCGGGTGATCCAGTTTCGCCACGAGCCCATCGAGCGGGCCGCCGCCGAGATTCCGGAGCTGCGCGAGGTGATGCAGCTGCTGGAGCGCGCGCGCCACGGCATCGAGTTCTTCGGCATGTCGCAGCAGGCGCAGAGCCACTGGGACCACATCAAGGCCGCGCGCGGCGTGCGCCGGCTGGGCCTGTTCTGCGAGTTCCTGGCGGACCTGGCCGACTGCACCGACTACCGGCTGCTGTCGAGCGTGCAGATGCAAGGTGCACAGGGCGCGGACGGCGACGCGCAGGTCGACCAGATCAACGGCATCGTCAACCGCATCACCAACAACATGGCGGAGTCGATCTCCATGTCGGACGTGGCCGCCGAGCTGGGCATGAGCGAGAGCCGCTTCAGCCGCTTCTTCAGGCGTTCCACCGGCAACAGCTTCACCGACTTCGTCAACCGCGTGCGCATCAACAGCGCCTGCCACCTGCTGATGCAGACCGATCACTACGTGACGGACATCTGCTACCAGGTGGGCTTCAACAACGTGGCCAATTTCAACCGGCGCTTTCTCGAGATCAAGGGAATGACGCCCAGCGAGTTCAGGAAGCAGGCCGACACGCGCTTCGGCAGCGGCCTGCCGTCCTGAGCATTCCTGTTTTCCAGGGGGTTCATCTTGTATCTGGGACTCGACCTCGGCACGTCCGAGCTCAAGGCGCTGCTGCTCGCCGACGATCACCGCATCGTGGGCGTGGCGCGCGCGCCGCTCACGGTCGAACGGCCGCGACCGTTGTGGTCCGAGCAGGCGCCGCAGCAGTGGTGGCAGGCGCTGGAAGAGGTGATGCGCGCGCTCGGCAAGTCGCACCCCGAAGAACTCGCCGCGGTGCGCGCCATCGGCCTGTCGGGCCAGATGCACGGCGCCACGCTGCTCGACGCGGCGGGTGAGGTGCTGCGCCCCGCCATCCTGTGGAACGACGGCCGCAGCGCCGCCCAGTGCGAGGCGCTCACGCGCGCCGTGCCGCGGCTCGGCGACATCGCGGGCAACCTCGCGATGCCGGGCTTCACCGCGCCCAAGCTGATGTGGGTGCGCGAGCACGAACCGCAGGTGTTCGCGCGCACGGCACGCGTGCTGCTGCCGAAGGACTGGCTGCGCTTCATGCTCAGCGGCGAGGCGGTCAGCGAGATGTCGGACGCGGCCGGCACGCTGTGGCTCGACGTGGGCGCGCGCGACTGGTCCGATGAGCTGCTGGCCGCGACCGGCCTCACGCGCGCGCACATGCCGCGGCTGGTCGAGGGCAGCGAGGTGTCGGCGCGGCTCAAGCCCGAGCTGGCCGCGCGCTGGGGCCTCGGGACGGGCCAAGGCCAGAGCGAGGTGCTGATTGCCGGCGGCGCGGGCGACAACGCCGCCAGCGCGGTCGGCATGGGGCTGGTGGAGCCGGGGCAGGGCTTTGTCTCGCTGGGTACCTCGGGCGTGGTGTTCGTGTCGACTGACCGCTTCCTGCCGAACCCCGCGCAGGCCATGCATGCGTTTTGCCACGCGCTGCCCGGGCGCTGGCACCAGATGTCGGTGATGCTCTCGGCCGCCAGCGCCGTGAGCTGGGCCGCGAAGACGTTCAGGTTCGCCGACGAATCCGCGCTGCTCGAGGCGGCGGCTTCCGTCGCGGCCGACCAGCGTGCGCGTTGCCCGTTGTTCCTGCCGTACCTGTCGGGCGAGCGCTCGCCGCACAACAACGCGAATGCGCAGGGCGTGCTGTTCGGCCTGACGCATGCGCACGGCCCCGCGGAAATTGCCTACGCGGTGGTCGAGGGCGTGAGCTTCGGCTTGCGCGACGGCTTCGACACCTTGCGCCTGCCGGCTGACATGCCGCTGCGCGAAGTCGCGCTGGTGGGCGGCGGTGCGCGCAGCGTGTGGTGGGGACAGTTGCTGGCCGACATCTTCGGGGTGCCGCTCACGCTGTACGCGGGCAGCGAGACCGGCGGTGCGCTGGGCGCGGCGCGCCTGGCGTGGCTGGCCGATGGTGGCGCCGTGGCGGAGGTGTGCACGCTGCCGCCGGTGAAGCAGGCGTTGGTGCCGTCGAGGGACGGGGCCGAGGGCCACAAGGCGCGCCATGCGCGGTTCCAGGCGCTCTACGCCGCGCTGAAAGACCAGTTCTATTAGCCGACGGGCTCCAGCAACATTCCGAGCGCCCATAAAAAAACCCGTCGCAAGACGGGTTTTTTTATTTCGCGAAACACCGCGGAACCGGCTTTGCCGGGCCGCAGGTGTTGCCCCCGGTAGGGGGTTGGCGTAGCGGACACGAAGTGCCGCGCAGCCTGGGGGCGAGCGAATTTACATGCCCATGCCGCCCATGCCGCCCATGCCACCCATGTCGGGCATGCCGCCGCCGCCAGCACCCGACTCGTCCTTGGGTGCGTCAGCAACCATGGCTTCGGTCGTCAGCAGCAGCGAGGACACCGAAGCGGCGTTCTGCAGTGCGGTGCGGGTGACCTTCGTCGGGTCCAGGATGCCCAGCTCGAGCATGTCGCCGTACGTGTCGTTCGCAGCGTTGAAGCCGTAGTTGCCCGAACCGGCCAACACAGCGTTCACCACCACCGAGGCTTCGCCGCCGGCGTTGTTCACGATTTCGCGCAGGGGCGCTTCGATGGCCTTCAGCACGAGCTTGATGCCGGCTTCCTGGTCGGCGTTGTCGCCCTTGACCGAGGTGCCCACAGCTTGCTTGGCACGCAGCAGAGCCACGCCGCCGCCAGCCACGACGCCTTCTTCCACTGCAGCGCGGGTAGCGTGCAGGGCGTCTTCCACGCGAGCCTTCTTTTCCTTCATTTCGACTTCGGTGGCAGCGCCGACCTTGATCACTGCCACGCCGCCGGCCAGCTTGGCCACGCGCTCTTGCAGCTTTTCACGGTCGTAGTCGCTGGTCGCTTCTTCGATCTGAACGCGCACTTGCTTCACGCGGGCTTCGATGTCACCAGCAGCGCCGGCGCCGTCGATGATGATCGTGTTTTCCTTGCCCACTTCGATGCGCTTGGCTTGACCCAGGTCGGCCAGCGTCACCTTTTCGAGCGTCAGGCCCACTTCTTCAGCGATGACCTTGCCGCCCGTCAGGATGGCGATGTCTTCCAGCATGGCCTTGCGGCGGTCGCCGAAGCCAGGAGCCTTCACAGCCACGACCTTCAGGATGCCGCGGATCGTGTTCACGACCAGCGTAGCCAGGGCTTCGCCTTCGACTTCTTCGGCAATGATCAGCAGCGGACGGCCAGCCTTGGCGACTTGCTCCAGCACCGGCAGCAGGTCACGGATGTTGCTGATCTTCTTGTCGAACAGCAGCACGAAGGGGTTGTCCAACAGCGCCGATTGCTTCTCGGGGTTGTTGATGAAGTAGGGCGACAGGTAGCCGCGGTCGAACTGCATGCCTTCGACGACGTCGAGTTCGCTGTCCAGCGACTTGCCGTCTTCCACGGTGATCACGCCTTCCTTGCCGACCTTGTCCATCGCGTCAGCGATGAGCTTGCCGATGGTTTCGTCGCTGTTGGCCGAGATGGAGCCGACTTGCGCGATTTCCTTGGAGGTGGTGGTGGGCTTGGAAGCCTTCTTCAGCTCGGCGACCAGGGCCGTGACAGCCTTGTCGATGCCGCGCTTCAGGTCCATCGGGTTCATGCCGGCAGCCACCAGCTTGAAACCTTCGCGAACGATGGCTTGTGCCAGCACGGTCGCGGTGGTGGTGCCGTCACCGGCGTTGTCCGAAGTCTTGGAGGCCACTTCCTTCACGAGCTGGGCGCCCATGTTCTGCAGCTTGTCCTTGAGTTCGATTTCCTTGGCGACCGACACGCCGTCCTTGGTCACGGTGGGGGCGCCGAACGAGCGTTCGAGCACCACGTTGCGACCCTTGGGGCCCAGGGTGACCTTGACTGCGTTGGCCAGGATGTTCACACCCTCGACCATGCGTGCGCGGGCTTCTCCGCCGAAGACTACGTCTTTTGCTGCCATGATGAATTAACTCCGAAAGGATTGGATTTGAATGAATCGGAAGGGAGAAGGCTTACTTCTCGACGACTGCGAACAGGTCGTCTTCCTTCATCACGAGCAGTTCGTCGCCATCGACCTTGACGGTCTGGCCGCTGTACTTGCCGAACAGGACGCGGTCGCCGACCTTGACGGTCAGTGCGGCCAGTTCGCCCTTGTCGTTGCGCTTGCCCGGGCCCACGGCCAGGACTTCGCCCTGATCGGGCTTTTCGGCGGCTGCGTCGGGAATGACGATGCCGGAGGCGGTCTTGGTTTCGCTGTCAACACGCTTGACGATCACGCGATCGGCCAAAGGACGAAGTTTCATTGCATCTCCTGGATATGGATAAGAAACGGGTTTGTGGTCGGGCACCGGACAAGGCCGGAGCGCCCATTCGACTGGAAGCGAGTGGCTGTTAGCACTCATCAACAGCGAGTGCTAATCATAAGGGCAATCGATGACGTTTCAAGGGCAGGGAAATGCCCCGGCGGCTTCAAGGGCGCCGGCCAGGGCGTCTGAAAGAGTGCTTTATGGCTTGCATTACCCGTCCACGCTTCAAAGAAAGCGCCGGCCCGGCCACCATACGGGGATGCCTCCAATCCTCTCCATCCAGCCCGAGCGCCTTTGGCGTCGGCTCGAAACCCTCGCTTCCTTCACCCGCCCCGACGTTCCCTGGACCCGCCGCGCCTTCTCGCCCGAATTCGAACGCGCCAGGCAGTGGCTGCGCGGCCAATTCGAGGAAGCGGGGCTCGCCGTGCACCTCGACGCCGCCGGCAACCTGACCGGCCGGCGCGAAGGCAGCCAGCCCGGGCTGGCACCACTGGTGACTGGCTCGCACTGCGACACCGTGGTGGGCGGCGGTCGTTTCGACGGCATCCTGGGCGTGCTCGCGGGGCTCGAGGTGGCGCAGTCGCTGCACGAATCGGGCGTGGTGCTGCGCCATCCGCTCGAAGTGGTCGACTTCCTGTCCGAGGAGCCCAGCGACTACGGCATCTCGTGCGTGGGCAGCCGCGCCTTTGCCGGCACGCTGGACGACGCCATGCTCGCCGCATGCAACGAGGCCGGCGAAAGCCTCGCCCAGGCCATGCAGCGCATCGGCGCCCGGCCCGACGCGCTGGCCGGCGCGGCCAGGGGCCCCGGTGGGGTCGCCGCCTTTGTCGAGTTGCACATCGAGCAGGGCCCAGTGCTCGAGCGCGAGGGGCTGCCCATCGGCGTGGTCACCGACATCGTGGGCATCCGCCGCGTGGCCCTCACCGTGACTGGCCAGCCCGACCACGCCGGCACCACGCCGATGGACATCCGCCGCGATGCGCTGGTGGGCGCGGCCCGGCTGATCGACGCGGTGCACCGCGAGGCCAGCGCCATGGACGGCCAGCCGCACTATGTGGTGGCGACCATCGGGCGCATTTCGATGAGCCCCAACGTGCCCAACGCCGTGCCCGGCCGGGTCGACATGGTGCTCGAAGTGCGCAGCAACGCGCAGGCGGTGCTCGACGAATTTCCGGAGCGGGCCATCGCGCTGTGCAGCGACGACCTGCGGCAGTTGCGGGTCAGCTGCAGCGCCGCGCCGCTGACCCGCACGCCGCCCACGAAGTGCAGCGACCTCGTCATGCAGGCCGTGGCCCGCGCGGCCGACCGCCTCGCGCTGCCCCACAGGGCGCTCCCCAGCGGCGCCGGCCACGACGCCATGCACGTGGCGGCGACCGGGCCCATGGGCATGATCTTCATTCCCTGCCTCGACGGGCGCAGCCACTGCCAGGAAGAGTGGGCGAGCAAGGAGCAGGTGGCCGCCGGCACCCGCGTGCTGGCCGAAACGCTCAGGGAGCTCGACGCGCCGGCGCCGTAGCGTCTTTCGCCGGTTCGCCGTTGGCCGCTTCCACGGCGCGCCCCGCGGCGACCACCGCGTCGATCACCTGCCGCAGGCCCTTGCTCACGGGCTTGTCGTTGCGCGTGACCAGCGCCAGCGTGCGGTGCAGCGGCGGCTGGAGCGGCCGCAGGTCGAGCTCGGCGTGATGGCCGCGCCCCGTGACCGCCATCTTCGGCAGGATGGCGACGCCCAGCCCGGCCGCCACCATTTCCTTGATGGCTTCGACGCTGTCGAACTCCATCACCGGCGGCGACGCGTGCCCGCCGCGGCGAAGCCAGTCGTCCACGAGGCCCCGCGCGCTGGCGCCGGGCACGAACTTCACGAGCGGGAGCGCCCCCAGCGTGGCCGCCGACACCTCGGCCGGCCAATCGGCGCTGCCGCGCTGGCAGATGGCCACGAACTCGTCCCGCAGGATGGGCGTGACCGCCAGCGCGCGTGAAGCGACAGGCAGCGTGACCAGCGCGACGTCGACCGTGTTGTCCTCCACGCGCCGCACGTAGCCCTCGGTGTTGCCGGTGCTGACGATGATGTCCAGCAGCGGGTATCGCGCGCGCAGGTCGCGCAGCACCGGCGGCAGCAGGTAGAGGCAGCCGGTGCCGCCCGTGCCCAGCCTCACGCGGCCCGCCACGCCGGCCGAATGGAAGGTGGCGGCGTTGATCGCGTTCGTCAGCGCCGTCGCCACGTTCGGCAATTCGGCCAGCAGGTCCGCGCCTGCAGGCGTCGGCCCCACGCGCCGACCGACCCGTTCGATCAGGCGCACGCCAAGACGCCGCTCCAGTTGCTTGACCTGCACGCTCACCGCCGGCTGCGTCACGCCGAGCCGTTCGGCCGCCGCCGAAAAACTGCCCAATTCAAGAACAAGTGAAAAAGTGCGCAGTTGTTCGAAATTAATGGACAAAGCCAAATCGTTTTTTATGGATTGCATAACGGCGCACGAAATTTTTTAAGCATGAACGAATACAGAATCACTTGCAGGGGGCGAAGAGCAAAACACCAGTCGAACAAATAGATGGCCGGTTTATATGCCAAGACCCCCAAGAACGCGTTTTCAAACAAAAGAACTGCTCAGGGGGATTGGCATGCAGGACCTTATTTCCATCGATGATCTTTCCAGGACCGAAATAGAAACATTGTTTTCTAACATTGACCATATACGGCGCTCGCCCGAAGACTTCCGGCGCGCGCTGACCGGCAAGGTCGTGTGCACGCTCTTCTTCGAGCCCAGCATGCGGACCCGATTGAGTTTCGAGGCGGCGGCCTACCGGCTCGGCGCGCGCGTGCTGAGTGTTTCCGACGTGCGCAACACTCGCGTCGAACTGGGCGAAAGCCTGCTCGACACCACGCGCATGGCCGGCTTCTACTGCGACGCCGTGGTCGCCCGCCATGCGGAGGACGACGTCATGCGCCGCATCAAGGGCACGGTGGGCGTGCCGCTCATCAACGCGGGCGAGGGCCGGGTGCAGCACCCGACGCAGACCCTGATCGACCTCTACACGCTGCACGACCATTTCGGCGGCGTCGACAACCTGCACATCGGCATTGCCGGCGGCATCCGGTATTCGCGCGCGGCAAGGTCGCTGATTGCGGGGTTGCGCAAATTCAGCAACGTCCGCCTGCATATCGTCGATTCGGCCCTCGACGGCGATGAAGGCAGCGAATTTCCGCCACAACTGGGCAAATTGCACGGCGTGGCGCCGCAAATGTATTCGTCCATGAAGGAAATGATCGGCCATGTCGACCTGGTCTACATGGTGCGCGTGCAGCAGGAACAATTCACCGACCCGGCCGTGTACCTGCGCCAATTGCAGAAATGCCGCTTGCACCGCGCGCTGCTGTCGCGCGCGTCGCCGGGGCTGGTTGTCATGCATTGCCTGCCCCGCACCGACGAGCTCGATGTGGACATCGACGAAACCCCGCAGAACAAGTACTTCCAGCAGGCCCGCCATGGCGTGGCCGTGCGAAGCGCCACGCTGCTGCGCTGCATGACCGATTGGAAAGGCAGGAGCTCCGGCAACTCCGCGGCGGGCAGGTCGTGCTGACGGCGCTGGTGCTGGTCGGCCTGGGCCTTTTCATCGGCGTGGTGGCGGTCACCATCGGCGGGGGAGCGACCGCCGGGGTGCCGCTGTTGCTGCTCATGGGACACCCGGCGGCGCAGAGCATTGCCACGGTCAAGTTCGCGCTGCTCGGTTCGTTCGCGACCGGTTCGCTCGCGCGCCGCGGCGACGCCTCCGAGCGCACGAAGATGCCTTGGGTGGTCTGGCCGCTGGCTGTCGTCGGGTCGGTGTCGGGCTCGCTGCTGGTGGTGGGCATTGCCGACCGGGTGTTGAAGATCGTGGTGGCGCTGCTGATGGTCGTCATTCTGTGGGTCACGCACCGCACCGACTTCTCGCGGCGCCCGCGCGACGCACAGGCGCGGCCGCCGCCCGCGCCGGTGGGTGTCGCGGTGATCTTCGGGCTGTGCGTGTACTCGGGCTTCTTCGGGGCGGGCTTCGGCAGCTTTCTGATCTTTGCGCTGATGCATTGCTACGGCCTGAGCTTCAGCGAAAGCGCGGCGGTCATGACACGCATCAACCTGCTGGTGGTGGGGGCCTCGGTGACCACCTTCATTTCGAGCGGCACGGTCGACTTCGGGCTGGGCATTCCGTTGCTGGTCGGTTGCGCGGTGGGCGGCTGGCTCGGCGCATGGGTGGGCCGCGTCGCGAGCCCGAAGCGCATGAAGGCCGCGTTCCTGGCCTTCACCTTGTTGCTGGGAGGCAAGCTGCTGTGGGAGGCAGCGGTGGCCGGATAGCAGCCGGCCGGCTGCAGTGCTCGAGCAGCAGCCGGCCCGTTGCTACAGCTGGTCCGTCGGCACGAACCAAGAGAACAGCAGCAGCTGCAGCCGCGTGAGCATGCTCGAGTCGGGTTCGCTGTCGAGCACCTCGTTCTGCACGTCGCCGGTGCCCACCCATTGCACGTTCTGGCCGTCGGGCTTCAGGGTCACGCGGTACACGCCCTCGATGTCGTCGAGCTGGTAGGCGAACAGCAGGGCCTGCGTCAGGTCGAAGCTGCGCACGCGCACGCCGAACTCGGTGTTCAGCCGGGCGGAGCGCGGGTCTAGGTTCATGGAGCCCAGCAGCACCCACTGCCGGTCGACCAGCGCCAGCTTGGCGTGCAGCCGGCCGCGCGCCTTCTTCAGCAGGTCGCGAAACTGCCCGGCGCGGCGCAGCTGCTGGGTGCTCACCTCGTACAGGTTCACGCCCAGCTTGAGCATGTCGACGCGGTAGCGGTTGTAGTTGATGTTCACCAGCGGCTCGTCGCTGTCGGCCAGCGAATTGGTGATGACGGTGATGTTCACGCCGTGCGCGCGGCCCATGCGGATGCGCTCCATGCCCTCGTCGCCTGGAATGAAGTACGGCGAGATCACCACCACGTTCGACTGCGCGGTGGCCACCATTTCATGAAAGCGCTGCGCCAGCGGTTCGGTGGGGTGCGCCATGACGCCCAGCGCCTTGTTGGGGCTGTCGGCCGTGGCGTTGGCCTCGGCGCGCATCCACTTCAGCTCGCCGACGTTGGCCAGCTGCGCGCCCAGCGGCAGGTCGCCCAGCAGGTCGGTGATGGGCAGCGGGTCGGGCGGCGGGGCGTGCGCGGGGGAGGTGGCCTCCTCGAAATCGGCCTTGAGCTCGGCCGGCGTGCGGCTGGTGCTGGCCACCCGCTGCAGCGGGTAGACCACGTCGCTGTTCCAGTAGGTGTCGAAGATGGCGGCCGACTCCGGCACCACCGGGCCGGCAAGCAGCAGCTCGAAGTCGATGAAGTTCGCGCTCTCGCTGCGCAGGAAGTATTCGTCGGCCAGGTTGCGCCCACCCGCGATGACCATGGCGCCGTCGGCCACGAACAGCTTGTTGTGCATGCGGTGGTTGAGCCGGCGGAAGTCGGTGAAGAACTCCAGCCAGCGACCCGACGAATGGTCGCGCGCGTTCACGAACGGGTTGAACAGCCGCACCTCGGCGTTGGGCTCGGCGGCCAGGCCGAGCAGCAGGCGGTCCATGCCGGCGGTGTAGAAGTCGTCGAGCAGCAGCCGCACGCGCACGCCCCGGCGCGCGGCGTTGCGCATTTCGCGCAGCAGCAGGCGGCCGGTCTTGTCGTTGCCGAGCTGGTAGGTCTGGATGTCGAGCGACGACGTGGCGCGGCGCATGAGCTCCAGCCGCGCGTCGAGCGCGAAAGAAGCCTCGATCAGCGGGCGCATGCTGGAGAGCCCGTCGGGCGGGGAATTCAGGCTCGTGGCCGCGCGGCCGAGTTCGGTGGCGGCGGAGGCCGGAATCGCGAGCGTCGGCGCCTCGGCGGTGAGGCCGCGCGGCGGCAGGCCGGCGCAGCCGACCAGCGCGAAGGCCACGAAAAAGACTGCTGCCAGGGCCATCGGGCGCAGAGCCGGACCGCGCAACGCGGGAAACAGGAAGGCAATGAGCTTGAGCATGAGGGCGGCCAGCGCACGGGGCGTGCGGGCGGCATGGTAGCTGCTCCGCCTCCAAACCAAAGACGCAATTTCACAACGCAACGCCCTTCGCCCAGGTTGGAAATTGCCAAACCGCTAACTTCCGGCTAATAAAATGAGAATAGTTCTTAATAGTATTTGGAGAGATGTCGGGTATGAGCAAGTTGGTCGCGCGGCGCAAGGCCGCATCGGTGCTGGTCGGATGCCTGGCAATCTACGCACAGCACCAAGTGCTGGCGCAAACGGCGAATTCCGGGTCGTTGCCTGAAGTGCGGGTCGACGCCAATGCCGAAGCCGAGACCGCCACTTCCGCCGTCATCGGGTACCGCGCGAAGAACGCGGTCACCGCCACCAAGACCGACACGCCGCTGGCGGAAACGCCCCAGTCCGTCACCGTGGTCACGCGCGACCAGATGGTCGACCAAGGCGCCACCAACCTGCAGGACGCGCTCACGTACGCCGCGGGCGTGCGCTCCGACGCCTACGGCCTGGACTCGCGTTCGGACAGCTTCTCGGTGCGCGGCAGCGATCCCTCGGTCTACCTCGACGGCCTGCAGACCTTTTCTTCCGGCTGGTACACGGCCACGGCACGCCCCGATCCCTACACGCTGGAGCGCCTCGAGGTGCTGCGCGGGCCGGCCGGCATGCTGTTCGGCGCCGGCACGGCCGGCGGCGTGGTCAACATGGTCAGCAAGCGGCCGCAGCAGCAGGCGTACCGCGAAGTGGGCGTGCAGCTCGGCTCCTTCGGTCGCAAGCAGGTGCAGGCCGACTTCACCGGCCCGCTGACGGCCGACGGCGACTGGTCGTACCGCCTGGTCGCGCTGCAGCGCAAGTCCGATACGCAGGTCGACTATGTGCCGGACGACCGCTCGCTCGTCATGCCGTCGCTCACCTGGCGGCCCAGCGCCGCCACCTCGTTGACATTGCAGGCCCTGTGGCAGAAGGACAAGACCGGCAGCACCTCGCAGTTTTTCCCATGGCAGGGCACCATCCTGCCGAACGTCAACGGACCGCTGCCGTCGAGCCGGTTCATCGGCGAGCCGGGCGACGGCTACGACACCGAACGCAAGACCTTCGGCTGGATGTTCGAGCACAAGTTCAACGACGACTGGACGTTCCGGCAGAACTTCCGCATGTCGCGCACGTTCAACGACTCGCACTACCACTACGGCGACTTCTTCTCGCTGCCCGGCGGCTGGGGCCTCGACCCCGTCGGCCAGCGCCTGCTGGGCCGTGTCAACGACAAGTCGCTGACCTGGACGCGCATGACCGGCGTCGACAACCACGTCGAGGGTCACTTCAACACCGGCGCGCTGCGCCACACCTTCCTGGTGGGCGCCGAATACTCGCGCCAGCGGCAGGACAAGATCGAAGGCTCCACGTTCAGCAGCATCGACGCCTATGCCCCCGTCTACGGCATCGGCTACGTGCCCGTCACCGAGCTGGCCGCCCGGCCCCGCACCACGCAGCGCAACGCAGGCGTCTACGTGCAGGACCAGATGAAGCTGGACAACTGGATCTTCGTGGCCGGGCTGCGCCATGACCGCAGCACCTCCGGCACAGCGGGCAGCGACTCGGAGACGACCAGCGCCACCTCGAAGCGCCTGGGCGTGATGTACACGCTGCCCTCGGGCTGGTCGCCCTACCTGAGCTACACCGAGTCGTTCACCCCGCAGGCGGGCACGAACGTCGAGGGCAACCTGTTCAAGCCGCTGCGCGGCGAGCAGGTGGAGGCCGGCGTCAAGTACCAGCCCGCGGGTTCGGCCACGAGCTTCACGGCCTCGGCCTTCTCGCTGAAGGAAAAGAACCGCGTCGTCTCCGACAGCACCAACCCCAACTACGGCCGCCAGGTCGACTCGACGAAGAACAAGGGCGTCGAGCTCGAGCTCAAGACCACGCTGGCGCGCGACCTGGACCTGATTTCCAACTACACCTACATCGACGTCGACCACAAGCTCACCGAGCAGCCGCGCAACCAGGTCTCGGTATGGGGCAAGTACCGCTTCGCCATTGCGGGCGTGCCGGGCTTCTCGGCCGGCGCCGGCGTGCGCTACATGAGCAACTTCACCGACCTGGACGGCACCAGCGCGGGCCCGCGCGTGCCGTCGGTGACGCTGGTCGACCTGATGCTGGCCTACGAGTCGGCCAAGTGGCGCTATGCGCTGAACATCAACAACGCCACCGACAAGACCTACTTCAGCACTTGCTTGTCGCGTGGCGACTGCTGGTACGGCGCGCGCCGCAGCGTAGTCGCCAGCGCCACGTACCGTTTCTAGAATAAGCCTTACCCAACAGCCACCACGACATGAACAGCCGAAAGATCAAGACCTGGGCCTGGGTGCACAAATGGAGCAGCCTGGTGTGCACGGTGTTCATGCTGCTGCTGTGCCTCACCGGCCTGCCGCTCATCTTCCACCACGAGATCGGCCACCTGCTGGGCACCGAGGTCGAGGCGCCGAAGATGCCGGCCGGCACGCCGCGCATCAGCCTGGACCGCGTGCTCGACATCGCCAAGGCGCAGCACCCCGACCGCGTGGTGCAGTTCGCCTCGCAGCCCGAGGACGACGACGGCCTGTGGTTCGTCACGCTCACGCCCACGCCGGCGCCCACGGACGACTTCAAGTCGATCGCGGTCGACGCGCGCACCGGCCAGATCCTGGCGCAGCCCAAGTTCGACGAGGGCTTCATGTACGTCATGTTCAAGCTGCACGTCGACCTGTTCGCGGGCCTGCCGGGCAAGCTCTTCCTGGGCTTCATGGGGCTGCTGTTGCTGGTGGCCATCGTCTCGGGCGTGGTGCTGTACTCGCCCTTCATGCGCAAGCTCGACTTCGGCACGGTGCGCCGCGAGAAGCGCTCGCGCCTGAAGTGGCTCGACCTGCACAACCTGCTGGGCGTGGTCACGCTGGTGTGGCTGTTCGTGGTGGGCTCCACCGGCATGATCAACACCTGGGCCGACCTGCTCATCAAGTACTGGCAGTACGACCAGCTCAGCGCGCTGCTCACGCCCTACAAGAACGAGCCGGTGGTGGCGGTCAACGAGCGTGCCTCGGTGCAGCGCTCGATGGACGCCGCGCTGCAGCAGGCGCCCGGCATGAAGCTGTCGTTCATCGCTTTCCCGGGCACCTCGTTCTCCAGCCCGCACCACACCACCTTCTTCGTGCGCGGCAGCGAGCCCTTCACCTCGAAGCTGTTCCAGCCGGTGCTGGTGGACGCCAAGACCGCGCAGGTCACCGCGTCGCCGAAGTTGCCGTGGTACCTCACGGCGCTGCTGGTGTCGCAGCCGCTGCACTTCGGCGACTACGGCGGCATGCCGATGCAGATCATCTGGGCGCTGCTCGACATCGCGACCATCATCGTGCTGGGCAGCGGCCTGTACCTGTGGCTCAAGCGCGGCAACACGGTGCCCGCGGCCAAGAAAAACCCGGCGCATGAACCGCCCCAGGTTCCCGGCGCCGCGCAACCCACGCCGGCCGCGGCGAAGGCACAGGCATGAAGCAGCAACACCACAGCCACCAACACCCTCAGCACCAAGGCTTCTGGCGCATGTGGGGCTGGCCGATCGTGCTGGGCCTGCTGACGATCTTCGGGCTGGTCTCCGCGCTGTTCAGCGACGGCGGGCTGGGCGACATCCTGGCGTGGATCACGCTGGGCATCCCGGTGATCGTCTGCGCGTGGTTCGGCTGGCGAAAGTCGCCCGCCCGCTAGCCGCCGCAGGCATTCATTTCGTTCGAACGGCCCGTGCAGTGCACGGGCCGTTTTGCTTGCGCGCGAAAGTGCAAAGGTGAAATGGCGCAAAGGTGTAAAGCCTTCGCATGGTCAGTCGCAGGTCAGCCTGCCGTGTCATGCGTTCGCCATGGGGAGGTCACACAGCCCCCGCATGATTCGGCCGCGCTGCGCCACCCCTGGGAAGGGGAGGCGAGGCGCTTCGCCCTCATTCGCGGACTCTCTTTTCCCCTTTTATGACCTTCTCCATTTTTCGCACGTCGCGTGCGCCGTCGGCGCTCGCCACGGTGGCCGTGCTGTCGGTGCTCGCGGCCTGCGGCGGCAGCGACAACCAGCCTGGCGCCATCGTTCTTCCGCCCGCGGCGTCCACGCCCGCGCCGGCCCCTGGCGAGGCACCGCCCGTCGTCGACGCCGGCAAGCCGGTGCAGGTGGCGTTCATGCCCGACATCCACTTCCACGACGTCTACGCCAACTTCCAGGACGGCTCGTTCCCCGGCGTGTTCAACCCGAAGTCGGGGCGCAACGCGACCATTCGCCTGATGCATGCGCAGATGACCTCGACGCGCCTGTTCAACGAAAACTACTTCGCCTTCATGACCGCGCTCGACGACGCGGTGGCGCGCGGCGTGAAGCTCATCGCGCTGCCGGGCGACTTCTCGGACGACGGCCAGCCCGTGCACATGCGCGGCCTGAAGAAGGTGCTGGACGACTACGCGGCCAAGCACGGCATCCAGTTCTTCGCCGCGCCCGGCAACCATGACCCGAACCGTCCGCTGGAGCGCGCGGGCGGCAAGAACGACTACCTGGGCCTGGACCCCAACTCGGGCCGCGTCGGCTTTCCGCAGCCCATCTACAGCAAGGGCGGCAACGGCGACTGCGCGGCCGGCAACTACAGCGGCGCGTGGGCCAAGGTCAACTTCTCGTACTGCACCGAGGAAGTGAAGGAGCTGGGCTACGCCGGCGTCACCCAGGCCCTCGACCAGCACGGCTTCATGCCCAAGGACGGCTACCGCTACTTCGAGACGCCCTACAGCACCTACACCTACCAGGACTACACCGCGGCCAAGGCGAAGGAGCAGGCCGTGTGGAGCAAGCGCGAGTTCGAGATCTGCGCGCAGGGCGCCGGCGGCACCTACAAGAAAGACGGCTACACCTTCTGCCGCAACGTGCCCGACACCAGCTACCTGGTCGAGCCCGTGGAGGGCCTGTGGCTGGTGGGCATCGACGCCAACGTCTATGTTCCGACGGGCGCCGGCGCCAACGACTTCAACGGCTCGGGCGACGCCGGCTACAACAAGATGCTGACCCACAAGCCGCACGTGATCGCGTGGCTGAAGGACGTGGTCGCGCGCGGCAAGAAGCAGGGCAAGCAGGTCGTGGCCTTCAGCCATTTCCCGATGAGCGAGTTCTTCAACGGCGCGTCCGACGACATCATCGCGCTGCTGGGCGCCGGCAAGATGCAGATGGTGCGCCGCCCCACCGAGGACGTCACCAAGGCGCTGGCCGACACCGGCCTGCAGGTGCACGTGGGCGGCCACATGCACTTCAACGACACGGCGGTGCGCACCTACGACGACGGCCACGGGCTGGTGAACATCCAGGCCCCGTCGATGGCGGCCTACGTGCCGGCCTACAAGCTGCTGACCTTCAACGACGCCTCGCACATCGACGTGCAGACCGTGCGGCTGGACAACGTGGCGCGCTTCGACGAGCTGTTCGACCTGTACCGCGAGGAGCACCGCTACTTCAGCGACTTCGGCTTCATGCTGCCCGGCGGCAGCAACGGCGTGCTCTGGGACAAGAGCATCTTGGACGCCAAGACCTACGGCGACTTCAGCACGCGCTACATGTCCGAGCTGGTGCGCCTGCGCCTGCTGAACGACGACTGGCGCTGCGAGATGCGCGAGCTGGTGAAGAGCCCGCTGTACGGCTCCGACCTGCTGGTGCTGTCGCAGCTGCAGACCAAGGTCACGCTCAAGCAGCTGGGCAACACCGGCAACCATGGCCTGCTGAGCAACGCCTTCTTCGCCTGCCTGGGCGAAGCGGGCGGCGACGGCAGCGCACAGACGGCCTACGGCCTCGACTACGCCGCCGCCGAAGGCAAGGCGCGCGCGCTGGCCGCCGCCAACGGCATGCGCCTGGAAGACTTCAACCAGTGGAAGGCCATCGACCTGGCCGGCGACTTCGTGCGCCTGGCCAATGCCGGCGACCTCGCGTTCGCGGACATTCCGGCCGACCGCGCCAGGCAGTACAAGCTGATCGCCCAGGCGCTGGCCGGCACCAACGCCACGCTGGCCCTGAACGGCAGCCAGCAGGTGATGAACGACAACGTGGTGAACGCCGTGTTCCAGGCGCGCTTCAAGCCGCTCATGGACATCCTGCTCAAGCTCGCCAAGGGCGCGCCCACGCAGCACTTCGTCATCGACCTGAAGACCAACAAGCTGACCGACCTGAGCTCGGCACCCACGCCTTTCTGAGCCCCCTTTTCATGAACTCGAATTCCAAGATCAAGCGCCGCGGCCTCCTGCTCGGCGCGGGCAGCGCCGTGCTCGCCGGCTGCGGCGGTGGCGGCAATGGCGGCGGCCTGCCGTTCCTGCCGGTACCCGCACCGGTGCCCGCCGCGCCGCCGCCGCCACCCGCGCCGGCGCCGGCCCCCGTCGAACCCGAGGTGACCGCGCCCACGCTCACCGGTCGCGCGGTGCTGCCGGCCGACAGCTACGTCGCCGGCCCCACCTCGGGCCAGTTCATTTCCGGCGGCGACCTCGCGCGCGCCAGGGACACCTACGGCTACACGCTGCCGTTCCAGGGCAAGCAGCCCATGCAGGGCTTCTCCGCCATGATCCCCAGCCCGATGGCGGGCGTGTTCTACGTGATGCAGGACAACGGCTTCGGCGGGCGCGGCGCCTCGCCCGATGCCTTGCTGCACATCTACGCGGTGCGCTTCGACTGGGCGCAGGGCAAGGTGATTCCGGCGAACTTCCAGACCGGCGAGGCGCTCGCGTCCTTCACACCCGACAGCTACATCCGCCTGAGCGACCCGAACCGCAACCTGGGCTACCCGGCGGTGGCCGACATGGCCAGCTACCCCGGCACCTCGGTGTCGCCGGCCGGCCAGACGCTGCCGGTGGACCCGGCCATCGTCAGCGGGCGCCTGCTCACGGGCTACGACATCGACCCCGAGTCGCTGCAGCTCGACGCGCAGGGCAACTTCTGGATCGGGGACGAGTTCGGCCCCTTCCTGCTGAAGTTCGACGCGAAGGGGCGCCTGGCTTCGCGCGAGGTGCAGATGCCCAACCTGGCCAAGCTGGGCAGCAACCCGCTGGTGCAGACGCCCAACAACCCGTACATCCAGTCGAACACCTCGGTGGCCAACCTGGGCGGCTCGGGCGGGCTGGAGAGCATGGCCATCAACGCCAGCCGCACCAAGCTGTACGCCATGTACGAGAAGGAGCTGAACGGCGACAACCCGCAGCGGCGCATCGTCAGCGTGTTCGACCTGGGCTCGCAGAACTTCGAGCCCGCCACCTTCGCCTACAAGGTGAGCACGGGCCAGCGCATCAACGGCGACGGCAACCTGGAGACCGAGGTCTACAGCGTGAACGACATGGTCGCCATCAACGACAAGGAGTTTTTGGTGGTGGAGAAGGACAGTGGCGCCGGCGACGTGCGCACCGGCAAGTTCGCGGCCTCGGGCACCTCGCGCAACGCCGCGCGCTTCAAGCGCGTGTTCAAGATCGACCTCACGCAGGTCGACAGCAGCGGCTATCTGAAGAAGGAAGAAATCGTCGACCTGATGAACCTGAGCGACCCGAAGGCGCTGGGCGGCGACGCGACCATCGACGGCGTGTTCACCTTTCCGATGGAGTGCGTGGAGGTGGTGACCATCGTCGACGCGCAGACGCTGATGCTGGTGAACGACAACAACTACCCCGGGGGCTCGCCGTCGCGCCTGCCTTCGAAGGTGGACGGCAACGAGTTCATCCGCATCCGGCTGCCCAAGCCGCTGGCGCTGCCCCCGGTGAAAGCCTGAGGCCGCGCGCGGGCGGCGGGGCCGCAGAATCGGCGGGATGAAATCTTCACCCGCCGCGCCTGCCGCCATCGCCGCCTGCCTGTTGCTGCCTGCCGCGCTGCCCGTCAGCGCGCAGGAACTGAAGCAGGAGCAGGCACAGACCCAGGCCCAGCCCGCCGGCGCGCTGCGCGAAATCACCGTCACCACGCCGCGCGGCGAGGTCACGCCCTTCAACGTGCCCGGCTCGGTCGACCGCGTCGACGGCGGCGAGATGCGCGACAGCCGCCTGCAGGTGAACCTTTCCGAAAGCCTGGGCGCGGTGCCCGGGCTGCAGGTGCAGAACCGGCTGAACTACGCGCAAGACCTGCAGCTGTCGATCCGCGGCTTCGGCGCGCGCTCGACCTTCGGCGTGCGCGGCGTGCGGCTGTACGTCGACGGCATTCCCGCCACCTTGCCCGACGGGCAGGGCCAGACCTCGAACATCGACATCGGTTCGCTGGACCGCGTCGAGGTGCTGCGCGGGCCTTTCTCGGCGCTCTACGGCAATTCGTCGGGTGGCGTGGTGCAGGCCTTCACCGCCTCGGGCGAGGGCGCGCCCCGGCTGTCCTACGCGCTCGCGGGCGGCAGCTTCGGCACCTGGCGGCAGTCGCTGCAACTGAGCGGCTCGCAGGGCGCCGTCGACTACCTGCTGGACGCGAGCCGCTTCCACACCGACGGCTGGCGCGAGCACAGCGCCGCGCGGCGCGACATCGCCAACGGCAAGCTGGGCATCGCGCTGGACAACGGCGACAAGCTCACGCTGCTCATGAACAGCGTGCGCATCGACGCGCAAGACCCGCTGGGCCTCACCGCCGACCAGTACGCGCTGGCCCCGCGCCTCGCGCCGCTGGCCACGCAGTACGACACGCGCAAGACGGTCGAGCAGACGCAGGTCGGCCTGCTCTACGAGCGGCGCATCAACGCCGAGCAGGGCCTGCGCCTGATGCTCTACAGCGGCGAGCGCAAGACCACGCAGTACCAGTCCATTCCGCCCTCGGCCCAGCAGAACCCGCTGCACGCCGGCGGTGTGATCGACCTGACGCGCCAGTACGGCGGCGTGGACCTGCGCTGGACCGCCGCGCTCACCCTGGCCGACCGGCCCTTCGACGTGGTGGCGGGCCTGGGCTACGACAGCCTGCGCGAGAAGCGCAAGGGCTACGAGAACTACGTCGGCGCCGTCTCCAACCCGGTGCTCGGCGTGCAGGGGCGGCTGCGGCGCAACGAGCTCAACGAGGTGTGGAACCTCGACCCCTACGCGCAGGCCAGCTGGCGCTTCACCGACCGCTGGACGCTGGAGGCCGGCGTGCGCCGCAGCAGCGTGCACTTCAACTCGCAGGACCGCTACATCGTGGGCGCCAACCGCGACGACAGCGGCAGCGCGCGCTACGGCAAGACGCTGCCCGTGGCCTCGCTGCGCTACCAGGCCACGCCCGACCTGGCGCTGTACGGCTCCATTGGCCGCGGCTTCGAAACGCCGACGCTCAACGAGCTGTCGTACCGCGCGAACGGCGCCAGCGGCCTGAACTTCGCGCTGCGGCCTTCGGTGAACGACAGCATGGAGCTCGGCGCCAAGGCCCGGCTCGCGGGTGGGCTGTTGACGGCGGCGTTGTTCCAGACCCGCACGCGCGACGAGATCGTGACGGACACCAACGTCGGCGGCCGTGCCACGTTCCAGAACGCGGGCCGCACGAAGCGCAACGGTTTCGAGCTGGGTTGGCAGCACGAAACGGCCGACCACTGGCGCACCCAACTGGCCTACACATGGCTGGACGCAACCTACCGCGACGCGTTCTGTTCGCCGTCGCCTTGCGCGTCCGCGAACACGGTGGCGGCGGGCAACCGCATTCCGGGCATCGCGCGGCAGTCGCTGTTCGCGTCGCTGGGCTGGGTGCCACCCGAAGGCTTTCGTGCGGGGGTGGAGATGCGCGCGCTGGGCCGCATCCAGGCCAACGACGTCAACACCGCGGTGGCCTCGGGCTATGCGGTGGCCGCCGTGTATGCGGGCTACCTGAAGAAGTGGGAGCGCTGGGAGTTCAACGCGTTCGCGCGCATCGACAACCTGTTCGACCGGCGCTATGTGGGGTCGGTGATCGTCAATGAAGGCAACGGCCGCTACTACGAGCCCGCGGCGGGGCGCAATTGGACCGTGGGGTTGAGCGGCGCCTATCGGTTCTGATTCGAGGCGCTCATGAGCCATGGCGTGCCCAGGTGAACAGGGCGGCCTGTTCACCCGCGCCGAACAGCAAAACGAAAAACGGCGGGGAGATCCCCGCCGTTCAGGTGTGAAGCAAGACGGTCGTCAGAACGCAGCAGGCCGCCACTTCAACAGCCGCTTCTCGAGAGAGCTGAGAAGGAAGTCCGCAGCCAACGCCACCACGGCCAGCACGATCATTGCCGCGAACACGCCGCTTGCATTGAACGCGCCCTGGGCCGTGGAAATCAGCAGGCCGATGCCTTCCTTGGCGCCCAGAAACTCGCCCACCACCGCACCGACCAGCGCAAAGCCGAAGCTCACGTGCAGGCTCGCGAGGATCCACGACATGGCCGAGGGAATGACCACCGACATCGTCACCTGCCGCGGCGAGGCACCGAGGATCTGCGCGTTGGCGATCATGTACTTGTCGGCCTCGCGCACACCCTGGAAGGCGTTGCCGAAGACCACGAAGAACACCATCACCACCGCCAGCGCCACCTTCGAGGCCATGCCCAGGCCTAGCGCAATCACGAAGATCGAGCCGAGCACCACGCGCGGAATGGAGTTGGCGATCTGGATGTACAGGCTGAACACGTCCGACAGCAGCTTGTTGCGCCCGAGCAGGATGCCGCACAGCACGCCCGCGATCGAGCCGATGAGAAAGCCGATGACGGTTTCTTCCAGCGTGACCGCCACCTGCATCCACAGCGAGCCCTGGGAGGTGCCGTCGCGCATCCACTCCACGAGCTGGTCGTAGATCATCGAAGGCATCGAATAGAAGAACGGGTCGATCCACTTCAGGCGCGCCGCGATCTCCCAGCCGCCGAGCGCCACCACCAGCACCACCAGGCGCAGCGCGATGATCATGCGGCGGCGCCCGCGAATGGCCGCCTGCGCGACCTCGGACTCGCGCGCCAGCGCGGCGTCGCTGAGCGACGAGGGCAGCACGGCGGCCGCGGGGGTGGTGGAGGGCGTCATGGTCTTCGCTGCCGATGTGGTTGTCGCTGTGGTTGTCGTCGTGGCCGTGTTCATTGGATGACCACCTCTTCGCGCAGGTCGTCCCAGATGTGCTTCGACAGCTCGATGAACTTCTTGTCGTAGCGCACTTCGGACATCACGCGCGGGCGCGGCAGGTCGATCTCGTACACGCGCTTGAGCGTGGCCGGGCGCGCCGACAGCACGAACACGCGGTCGGCCAGCGCAATGGCTTCTTCCAGGTCGTGCGTGACGAACACCACGCAGCCGCCGTTGCCCGACCACAGCTGCAGCAGCTCGTCCTGCATCAGGGTGCGCGTCTGTATGTCGAGCGCGGAGAAGGGCTCGTCCATCAGCAGGATCTCGGGGTTGTTGATGAAGGTCTGCGCCAGCGCCACGCGCTTGCGCATGCCGCCGGAGAGCTGGTGCGGGTAGTGCTTGCCGAACTTGGACAGGCCCACGCGGTGGATCCACTCCTGCGCGAGCGCCATCGCCTCTTTCTTCGGCTTGCCGCGGAACACCGGGCCCGCGGCCACGTTGTCTTCCACGCTGCGCCACGGGAACACCGCGTCGGCCTGGAACACGAAGCCGATGCGCGGGTCCACGCCCGTCACGGGCTGGCCCATGACCTTCACGTCGCCCACCGTGGGCTTGAGCAGGCCGGTGATCATGTTCAGCGTGGTCGACTTGCCGCAGCCCGTGGGCCCGACGATGGCGACGAACTCGCCGCGCGCCACCGACATGCTGAAGTTGCGCAGCGCCACCGTCGCGTTGCCGTCCTGCGAGATGAAGCGCAGAGAGACGTCGTCGAAGTCGATGGCCGAGGTGACGGCGCTGCTGCTGCTGCTGCTGTTGCTGCCGCCGCCGCTGCTGGAGGGAATGCCGTTGCGCATGGTCACTTCGCCGCCACTGCAGCGCTCGCCAGGTAGGCGTTGCTGTACGTCTTCGACAGGTCGATGTTCTTGCTCTTCACCAGCGGCTTGTAGGTGGCGAGCACCTTCAGCACGGTCTCGGGGCCGCCGGCGGGCATCTTCGCGTCGGTGGTGAACATGGGCAGCGAGGCCTTCAGGGCGGTGATGTACAGCTCCTTGTCGTTGCCGTAGTAGTCGCGCGGCACCTTTTCGGCGATGTCTTCGGCGCTGTGCGTGTGGATGTAGGCCATGGTGCGCGCGAAGGCGTGGGCCAGCTTGCCGGCCTCGGCCTTGTGCGACTCGGCCCAGGTGTTCTGCACGTAGAGGCTGGCCGCGGGGTACAGGCCGCCCAGGGCCTTGACGGTGTCGGCCTCGGTGCGCAGGTCGACCAGCACCTTGGCGTCGCCGGTCTTCAGCATCTGCGACACGGTGGGCTCGGTGGTCATGCCGGCCTGGATGCGGTCCTGCTTCATGGCGGCGATGAAGGTGTTGCCTGCGCCCACGGGCAGCAGCGAATAGTCCTTCGAGGCCACGCCGGCGCGGTCGGCGAGGTAGCGCGTGAGGAAGTCGGTGGACGAGCCCAGGCCGGTCACGCCCAGCGTCTTGCCGCCCTTGGCGTCGGCCATGCTCTTGAAGCCGGCGGCGTCGGCCTTGGTCGACACCAGTTCCACTTCGCCCGGCACCTTGCAGAACACGGCGATGGCCTGGATCTCCTTGCCCTTGCTCTGCAGGTCGATGGTGTGGTCGTAGAACCCGACCACGCCCTGCACGGCGCCGGCGATGAGCTGGTTCTCGGCATCGACGCCGGCGGGCTGCGACTGCAGCTCCACGTTCAGCCCCTCGTCCTTGAAGTAGCCCAGCGCCTCGGTGAGCTTGGCGGGCAGGTAGATGATCTTGTTGATGCCGCCCACCATGATGGTGATGGGCGCGTCGGCGGCCTGGGCCAGCGGGGCCGCGGCGGCGAAGGCGGTGCAAAGGGCGGCTGCGAGCAGGGTGCGGCGGGTGGCGGACATGGCTTGTTGTGTCTCCGGTAGGGTTGTGCGACGAGGGTGTGCGACCGGGCCAGTCTAGGAATCGGCATCCTTCGGCCAGCTTTCAGCGGGCGCCGCGATTCCTCATGGTTATCCCTAGGCCAGCGCAAATGCCGTCATGCTTCCTAGAATTCACCGCCATCCCCGCGACCCATGAAGCTCCTGCTGATCGAAGACAACCCGCAACTCGCGCACTGGCTCGCAAGCCTGCTGCGCGCGCAGGACTTCGTGGTCGACCACGTCGAGAACGGCGAGGCGGCCGACCTGCTGCTGACCCAGGCCGCCTACGACGTGGTGCTGCTGGACCTCAACATCCCCGGCCTGCCGGGCAAGGCCGTGCTGCGCCGCTTGCGTGAGCGCGGCGACACGGTGCCGGTGATCATCCTCACGGCCACCGCGTCGCTCGACCAGAAGGTCCTGTGCCTGGAGATCGGCGCCGACGACTACCTGGTGAAGCCCTTCGAGATCCGCGAGCTGGTGGCGCGCATCAAGGTGCTGGTGCGCCGGCAAATGCCGGGCAAGGCCAACGACATCGCCTGCGGCGACCTGCGCTACGACCTGCGCACGCGCCAGTTCACGCTGGCCGGCGACGAGCTGGCGCTGCCGCCGCGCGAGCGCACGCTGCTGGAAACGCTGGTGCTGAAGGCGGGCAGCACGGTGTCGAAACAGGCGCTGATCGACGCGATCTTCGGGCTGGACGACGAGCCCAGCGCGGACGCGGTCGACATCTACATCCACCGGCTGCGCAAGAAGCTAGAGGCGAGCCAGGCGACCATCATCACGTTGCGCGGCGTGGGCTACCTGCTGCGCACGCGCCAGGAAGACTAGGGTGCCCGGGCGCGCCAGCCTTCGCCTGCGGCTCGCGCTGTGGCTGCTGCTGCCGCTGTCGGTGTTCGTGGCGCTGTGCGGCTACCTCAACTGGCGCAACGCCGCGGAGGTGGCCGACTACGTGCAGGACCACGACCTGCTGTCGTCGGCCAAGGTGCTGTCGGACCGGCTGATCTGGGAGGGCGACGACGTGCAGGCCAGCGTGCCGCCTTCGGCGCTGAGCCTGTTCGTGTCGCCCGAGCGCGACCGCGTGTTCCTCAGCGTGACGGGCGCCAACGGCGAGTTGCTGGCCGGCTCGCCCGACTTTCCGCTGCCCGCCGTGCGCAAGCCCGAAGGCGTGGACCGCGCGCAGTGGTACGACACGCACTTTGCCGGCCAGCCGCTGCGCGCGGTGGTCACCACGCGCGCCATGTACGAGTCCGCGGGGTCGCGCGACATCACCATCGCCGTCGGCAAGACCGAGGGCAGCCGCGACCACATGCTGCGCACGCTGTGGTGGCCCTCGATGGAGTACCTGCTGATCGCGCTGGTGCTGGCCATCGTGCTGGCCGTGGCGGCGCTGACGCTGGAGCTGCGTCCCATCGTGCGGCTGCGCCAGCAGCTCGCGCAGCGCGATCCGCTGCACCTCGACCTGGTGGTGGACCCGGCCGCGCTGCACAGCGAGCTGCGCCCGGTGGCCGACACCATCAACCGCTTCGTCGGCCAGCTGAAGGCGCATTCGGAGGCGCAGCGCCGCTTCATCGCCGACGCGGCGCACCAGCTGCGCACGCCGCTGGCCATGCAGGCCTCGCAGATCGAGTTCGCGCGCTACACGCGCCAGCACCGCGGCGAATGGGACACGCGCCGCGCCGACATGGACGCGATGTGGGTCGCCATGCAGACCAGCAACCGCCGGCTGGTCGATGTGACCAACAAGCTGCTGCTGCTCGCGCAGGCCGAGCACGGCGACGCGCACACGCGGCTGGAGCGGGTCGACCTGGCGGCGGTGGCGCTGCGCTGCGTCGAGCAACTGGCCGCGCTGGCCGACCGGCGGCGCATCGACCTGGGGCTGGAAGCCGCGCAGGAGGCCGTCGTGCTCGCGCAGCCCGCGCTGCTCGATGCACTGGCGGGCAACCTGCTGGACAACGCGCTGCGCTACACGCAGGAAGGCGGCCGCGTGACCGTGGGCGTGAGGCGCGTGGGGGCGGAAGGCGCGGTCGAGCTGACCGTGGAAGACAACGGCCCGGGCATTGCGCCCGAGGTGCGCGAACGGGTGTTCGAGCGCTTCTACCGCGTGGCCCAGGACACCGAGGGAACGGGGCTGGGGCTGGCCATCGTGCGCGAGATTGCGCGGGCCTTCGATGCGAATGTGGACCTGGCAGCCAACCCGCGCGAGGCGAGCGGGCTGCTGGTCACGGTGCGCTTTCCGCCGGCGGGGCCGGCGAACGAAGCGCAAGAACCTGGCTGAGCCTTACGGCTTTACAGGCTCATTGGGCTTACAGGCCGGCGGCTGCGCGCAGCGCGGCGGCCTGGTTGGTGGCCTCCCAGGTGAACTCGGGCTCTTCGCGGCCGAAGTGGCCGTAGGCGGCGGTCTTCTGGTAGATCGGGCGCAGCAGGTCGAGCATCTGGATGATGCCCTTCGGGCGCAGGTCGAAGTGCTCGCGCACCAGCTCGGCAATCTTCTCGTCCGAGATCACGCCGGTGCCTTCGGTGTAGACCGTGATGTTCATCGGCTGTGCCACGCCGATGGCGTACGCCACCTGGATCTGGCACTGGCGCGCCAGGCCGGCGGCCACGATGTTCTTGGCCACGTAGCGCGCGGCGTAGGCGGCCGAGCGGTCGACCTTCGACGGGTCCTTGCCCGAGAACGCGCCGCCGCCGTGCGGGCAGGCGCCGCCGTAGGTGTCCACGATGATCTTGCGGCCGGTGAGGCCGCAGTCGCCCTGCGGGCCGCCAATGACGAAGCGCCCGGTCGGGTTGATCAGGTAGCGCGTGTTCTGCAGCCATTCCTTGGGCAGCACGGGTTTGATGATTTCCTCGATGATGGCTTCGTTGAACGAGGCCTTCATCTTGGTCGGCGTTTCGCTCTGGTCGGGGTGGTGCTGCGTGGAGAGCACCACGGTGTCGATGCTGTGGGGCTTGCCGTCCACGTAGCGCATCGTGACCTGGCTCTTCGCGTCGGGGCGCAGGAAGGGCAGGCGGCCGTCCTTGCGCAGCTGGGCCTGGCGCTCCACGAGGCGGTGCGCGTAGTAAATGGGCGCGGGCATCAGCTCGGGCGTTTCGTCGCAGGCGTAGCCGAACATCAGGCCCTGGTCGCCGGCGCCGGTGTTCAGGTGGTCGTCGGAGGCGTGGTCGACGCCTTGGGCGATGTCGTTGGACTGCTTGTCGTAGCAGACCATCACCGCGCAGCCCTTGTAGTCGATGCCGTAGTCGGTGTTGTCGTAGCCGATGCGCTTGATGGTGTCGCGCGCCACCTGGATGTAGTCGACGTGCGCGTTGGTGGTGATTTCACCCGCCAGCACCACGAGCCCGGTGTTGGTCAGCGTTTCGGCGGCCACGCGGCTGCGGGGGTCCTGCTCGAAGATCGCGTCCAGGATGGCATCCGAGATCTGGTCGGCGACCTTGTCGGGGTGGCCTTCGGAGACGGATTCGGAAGTGAAGAGGAAATCGTTCGCCATTTTTCAAAGCTCCTTGAAGTGATTTGGCGCGTTGCCAACTCTGCGGAGCCCTGGCGAACGCTTTAGCAGATGTCGACGAATCGACGGGGCACAATCGCCTTTGCGCTTGTGTGTGTCGCCCTGCAAGTTGTTCCGTAACTCGGCGACAATTTGGATTCTATTCGAGCCGCGCATACCATGCGCGCGCGTCCGTTTTTTGACCCCCCACCCGTTTTCAATGATCACCCTGTTCCGCCTGCTTGCCCGCGTGCCGATGCCGTTGATGCATCGGCTCGGCGCGTTGCTGGGCTGGCTGGTCTGGTGGAGCGCGCCGGGCTATCGCCGCCGCTTCAGGGCCAATGCCGAAAGCGCGGGCTTCGCGCCCGACCAATACCGTCCCGCCATCGCCGCCGCCGGCAAGATGGCCTCCGAGCTGCCGTGGCTGTGGCTGCGCCCGCACGGGCAGACCGTGCTGGACCGCGTGGTGCGCTGGGAGGGCGTCGAGGCCTTCGAGGCCGCCATGCAGGCGAAGAAGGGCGTGATTCTTGTGGCGCCGCACCTGGGCAGCTGGGAAATGTGCGGCCAGGCCATCGGCGAGCGCTTCCTGGCGGCCTACGGGCCCATCACCGCGCTGTTTCGCCCGGCGCGCAAGAAGTGGATGGCCGACCTGATTGCCGCCGGCTCGCGCGACCGCCCCGGCCTGCAGACCCTGCCCACCAACAACAGCGGCGTGCGCGGCCTGATCCGCACGCTGCGCGGCGGCGGCTACACCGGCATCCTGCCCGACCAGGTGCCGCCGCTGGGGCAGGGCGTGTGGGCCCCGTTTCTCGGCCGGCCCGCGTACACCATGACCTTGCTTCCCCGTCTCGCGCAACAAACCGGCGCGGCCTGCTTCCTGAGCGTGTGCGAGCGCCTGCCGCGCGGCGCGGGCTACGTGATTCGCTTCGAGCCCATCGTGGGCACCGCGCTGACCGACCCTTCGGCGTCCATCGAGGATGCGGCGGCCGCCATGAACGACGGCATCGGCCGGCTGATCCACAGCCTGCCGGGCCAGTACGTGTGGGACTACGCCCGCTACAAGGAGCCGCGCGCCGAGCGCGTCACCGCGGCCACCGGGGAGGCGGCATGAGCTTCGGTTCCCGGCTCGGCATCGGCTTCATGCGGGCGATTGCGCCGCTGCCCTTGCCGCTCGTGCGTGGCTTCGGCCGCGTCCTGGGCCGCATCCTGCACACCGTGGCCGTGCCGCGGCGGCGCGTGGTCGACACCAACCTCGCGGTGTGCTTTCCGCAGAAGTCCGAAGCCGAGCGCCGCGCCATGGCGCGCGAAACTTTCGTGTACGTGGCGCAGTCGTGGCTGGACCGCGGCTGGCTCTGGCATGCGCCGGAGAAGGTGGTCGCGAGCCGTCTGAAGGTGGTGGGCGCGGCCTCGGAAATTCGCGAGATCGCCGACGGCCACGCGCCCATGATCCTGTTCGCGCCGCACTTCTACGGGCTCGATGCCGCGGCCACCGCGCTCACCATGCACACGGCGCGCCCCTCGGCCACCATCTACACGACCCAGCGCGACCCGATGGTCGACGCCTGGATCCGCGAAGGCCGCACGCGCTTCGGCGACGTGGCCGCGTTGAACCGGGTCGACGGCATCAAGCCGGTGCTGCAGGGCCTGCGCAAGGGCGGCCTGCTGTACCTGCTGCCCGACATGGACTTCGGGCGCGACCAGACCATCTTCGTGCCGTTCTACGGCGTGCAGGCGGCCACCGTGCCCTCGCTCTCGCGCTTCGCGCGGCTGGGCAAGGCGAAGGTGGTGCCGGTGGTGTCCAGGCTCACGCCGGGCGGCTACGAGATCCAGGTGCTGCCGACGTGGCAGAACTTTCCGACCGACGACGTCGAGGCCGACACGGCGCTCATGAACGAGCGCCTGCAGGGCTACATCGACACGATGCCGGCCCAGTACTACTGGGTGCACCGCCGCTTCAAGACGCGGCCTGAAGGCGACCCGCCCATCTACTGAGCACCGGGCACTCCCGGTGCTTCGGTGCTTTGGTGTCTTGGTGCTTTACGGCGCGCGCTGAAGAAACGCCTCGATCTCGCGCGCCACCAGCTGCGGCTGCTCGTGCACGATCCAGTGGGTCGCGTTCGGCACCTTCTTGATCTCGAGGCTGGGCACGTAGTCGTCCAACCCTTCGAGCAGGCCGGGCAGCAGCGCCGCGTCGTCGAGCGCCCAGAACACGAAGGTCGGCACGTTCACCGTGAGCCGCTCGCGCGGCAGCACGGGAATGCCGTCGATGGTCTGGCCGGGCAGCGGCGGCTTCATCGGCGTCACGCGATAGAGGTTGCACGCGCCCGTGAGGCCCGCGCCCCACACCTCGCGGTACTTCTGCTTCACTTCTTCCGTGAGCCAGCCGAAACCGTCGGGGCCGGCCTTCATCAGCGTGAAGAAGGGCCACATGCGCTTGAAGTCGTCGGCTGCGAGCAAGGCCTCGGCGTCGGGGCGCGCGAGAAAGTTCATGTACGCGCTGGCCTGCTGCTGCGCCGGGTTGTTGCGCAGCTCGCGGGTGAAGGTGCCCGGGTGCGGCGAATTGATGATGACCAGCTTGCCAACTTGCGCCGGGAACGCATTGGCGTAGCCCCAGCCGAAGGCGCCGCCCCAGTCGTGCGCCACCAGCGCGGCCATGGTGCCGTCGGCGCTTTCGGTGGCGACGAGCTGCTGGATGTCCTGGATCAGCAGGTGCGGCTTGTACGCAGCCACATCGGTGGGCGCGCTCGATTGCTCGAAGCCGCGCAGGTTGGGCGCCACGCAGCGGTAGCCGCCATGGGCCGGGTCCGAGAAGTAGTCGAGCAGCTCGTCCCAGATGAACGCGGCTTCGGGGAAGCCGTGGAGGAACACCATCAGCGGCTGCCCCGGCTTGCCGGCGGCGCGGCAGCTCAGGGTGGTGCCGTTGGGCAGGCTGCGTTGGAAGGTCTCGGTCATGCTTCTTGTCTCCTTGGGTTGACTGTCGCTATTCTTTTGATAGTGAACTTCGCACGCTGGACGGCCGCTGCAGCCTGGCCGGGGTCAGGTTTCTTCGGACGGCTCCGGCGTGTCCGGCGTGTCTGATGCTTCGGCTGAAGCCCCGGATGGTGCGGGTGCCGCAGCCCCTTCCGGATGCACCCAGCGCCACAACAGTTCAGCGGCCTCGCCCACGCCCTGCTTCTTCAGGGCGGAGAACAGTTTCACCTCGCCGCCGCCGGCGTTCAGTCGCGTAATCGACAGCACCTTGGCGGCTTCGGTGCGCGTGAGCTTGTCGGACTTGGTCAGCAGCACGAGGAATTTCAGGCCTTGTTCCACGCGCGGACGGATCACGTCGAGCAGGATCTCGTCGAGCTCGGTGAGGCCGTGGCGCGGGTCGCACATGAGCACCACGCCGCGCAGGCTTTCGCGCGTCATCAGGTAGTTGCCCATCACGCGCTGCCAGCGCAGCTTGGCTTCCCTGGGCACGGCCGCGTAGCCGTAGCCGGGCAGGTCGGCCAGCACGGCGTCGTCGACCTTCTGCTTGCCGATGCCGAACAGGTTGATGTGCTGCGTGCGGCCCGGCGTCTTCGAGGCGAAAGCCAGGCGCGTCTGCTGCGTCAGCGTGTTGATGGCGGTCGACTTGCCCGCGTTGGAGCGGCCGACGAAGGCGATCTCCGGCAGGTCGACAGGGGGCAGATGCTCGAGCTGTGGAGCGCTGGTGAGGAAGTGGGCGGTGTGCAACCAGCCCAGGGCCACGCGTTCGCGTTCGGCGACCTGGGGGTCCGCGGCGGGCGCCGCGCGGGGAGGATAGGCAGCGGGCTTGGCGCGCGGGGAGGGCATCTACGGACTTTCGAAACTAGACCCACATTGTAGAATCGTGAGGTTTTGCGCCAATAAATTCGAAGCGAAGCCCCCCGATATGAAGTTGTTTGCCAATATTCTGCTTGCAGCCCTCGTGGGTCTTGCAGCCAGCGCGAGTCTTGCAGCCGATGAACATGCGGCAGCGCCCAGTGCGGCAGCGGCGCCCGCGAAGCCCCCCAAGCCGGACCCGGCCAAGGGCGACACGGTGTTCAACGCAACGCCGGCCAACAGCCAGAGCTGCGCTTCGTGCCACAACGCCGACGGCAACTCCGCCATTGCGGCCAACCCCAAGCTGGCGCAACAGCACCCCGAGTACATCCTCAAGCAGCTGGAAGACTTCAAGTCCGGCAAGCGCAAGAGCGCGATCATGAAGCCGCTGGCTTCCGCGCTGTCTGAAGAAGACATGCGCAACATCGCCTGGTTCGTGGGCTCCAAGAAGGTCAAGCCGGGCTTCTCGAAGGACAAGGACACCATCGCCATGGGCGAGAAGATCTACCGCGGCGGCATCGGCGACCGGCAGATCCCGGCCTGCGCCGGCTGCCACAGCCCCAACGGCGCCGGCATTCCCGCCCAGTACCCGCGCCTGGGTGGCCAGAACGCCGAGTACACCGTGGCCCAGCTCACCGCCTTCCGCGACAACGTGCGCCTGAACAGCGCCCCCATGACCGGCGTGGCCGCCAAGCTCAACGACCGCGAGATCAGGGCCGTGGCCGACTACATTGCCGGCCTGCGCTGATGAACACGCGTTGTCGGGTCCGTCAGGTCTGATGCGCGTGAAGCGCTTGAACTAACCGCCGATAACAACACCCCAACAAAGGGCGGGCCGATCCAGCAGGATGGCCCGCCCTTTTGTTTTTCTTTCTCTTTCTTTCCTCATTCCTCTCGCCCGATGTCCGTCTCCACACATGGCCTTCGCGTTCATCGCGGCCCGCAGGTGCTTCGCGCGGCGGTGGAGCTGTTTTCGTCGATGCGCTTCGCGATCGCGCTGCTCACCGTCATCTGCATCGCGTCGATCATCGGCACCGTGCTCAAGCAGCACGAGCCCATCAACAACTACATCAACCAGTTCGGGCCGTTCTGGGCCGAGCTGTTTCGCGCGGCCAGGCTCGACGCGGTCTACAGCGCCTGGTGGTTCCTGCTGATCCTGCTGTTCCTGGTGATCAGCACCTCGCTGTGCATCGCGCGCAACACGCCGCGCATCCTCGTCGACCTGAAGACCTTCAAGGAAGACATTCGCGCGCAGAGCCTGAAGGCCTTCGGCCAGCGCGCTGAAAACCGCCTGGGCGAAACGCCCGAGGCTGCGGCCAACCGCATCGGCCAGTTGCTGGTGAGCGGCGGCTGGAAGGTCAAGCTGCAGCAGCGCGAGGCCACGGGCGGCAACCGCTCGACGGCCGCGGGCTGGATGGTCGCGGCGCGCGCGGGCGGCGCGCACAAGCTGGGCTACATCGCGGCGCACAGCGCCATCGTGCTGGTGTGCATCGGCGGCCTGCTCGACGGCGACCTCATGGTGCGCGCGCAGACCTGGTTCAACGGCAAGAGCGTGTTCACCGGCGGCGGCATGATCGCCGACGTGCCGCCGCAGTACCGGCTGTCCGCCAGCAACCCGACCTTCCGCGGCAACATCCTCGTGCCCGAGGGCGGGCAGGGCAGCGTGGCCATCCTGAACCAGGCCGACGGCGTGCTGCTGCAGGAGCTGCCGTTCTCCATCGAGCTGAAGAAGTTCATCGTCGACTACTACTCCACCGGCATGCCCAAGCTGTTCGCCAGCGAGGTGGTGCTGCACGACCGCGAGACCGGCGAGGCGGTGCCCGCGCGCATCGAGGTGAACCATCCGGCGAGCTACAAGGGCGTGGAGATCTACCAGTCGAGCTTCGACGACGGCGGCTCCAAGGTGAAGCTCAAGGCGGTGCCGATGGCGGCCGCGGCCAAGCCCTTCGAGGTGGAAGGCGTCATCGGCGGCCCGAGCACCGAGATCACCAACGGCAAGGACAAGCTCACGCTGGAGTACGCCGCGCTGCGGGTGATCAACGTCGAGAACTTCGCCGATGCCGGCGCCCTCACGAGCGGTGCCGACGTGCGCAAGGTCGACCTGCGCCACGACATCGAGTCGCGCCTGGGCGCGGCCAACAAGGTCAACAAGCCGAAGGTGCTGCGCAACATCGGCCCGAGCATCGGCTACAAGCTGCGCGACGCCTCCGGCCAGGCGCGCGAGTACCAAAACTACATGGTGCCGGTGGACACGGGCGATGGCCAGCCCGTGTTCCTGCTGGGCATGCGCGAGAAGCCCGAGGACCCGTTCCGCTACCTGCGCGTGCCGGCCGACGACCAGGGCTCCATGGACGGCTTCGTGCGCATGCGCACCGCGCTGGGCGACGCCGACACCCGTGCGCGCGCCATCGAGCGCTACATCGCCAAGGCGAGCGATCCGCAGCGCCCCGAGATGGCCGGGCAGCTGCGCGTGTCGGCCACGCGCGCGCTGGCGCTGTTCGCGGGCAGCGAGCGTGCCAAGGCAGACGCCACCACCGTGGGCGGCTGGCAGGCGATTGCCGAGTTCATGGAGGTCAACGTGCCCGAGGCCGAGCGCGAGCGCGCTGGCGGCGTGCTGGTGCGCATATTGAACGACGTGCTGTTCGAGGTGCTCAACCTCAGCCGCGAAGGCGCCGGCCTGGCCGCGCTGCCCAACGACGAGAAGTCGCAGGCCTACCTGACGCAGGCCGTGCTCGCCATCAGCGACGCGCACTTCTATCCGGCCCCGGTCGCGATGATGATGACCGACTTCACCCAGGTGCAGGCCAGCGTGTTCCAGGTGGCGCGCGCGCCCGGCAAGAACGTGGTGTATCTGGGCTGCCTGTTGCTGATCGTCGGTATTTTTGCCATGCTGTACGTTCGCGAGCGCCGCCTGTGGGTGTGGCTCACGCCCGACGGCACGAGCCCCGCAGACGCGCACACGGCCGCCACGATGGCCTTTTCGGTCAACCGCAAGACCATCGACAGCGACCGCGAATTCGAGCATCTCAAGCACAAGCTGCTCGCAATGGACAAAGAACCAACGGCGACACCATGAACACCACGACCCTCACGCTCAATGAAAGCTGGCTCTCGCGCCGCAACCTGTTCGACTGGGTGTTCGCGGCGCTGGTGCTGGCCGGCGGCCTGTTCGCGTTCACGCGCTACGCGGGGTCGATGGACTACTACGAGAAGCCGATCCTCGCCGCCGCGGTGATCGCCATGATCTCCATCGGCTGGTTCTGGCGGCCGTTGCGCGTGCTGGCCCTGGTGGTGGCGGCGGCCTCGCTGCTGGCCATCAGCTCGTACCAGGGCGACCTGGCGCGCGCCGACACGGTGTTCTGGCTGAAGTACTTCCTGTCGAGCCAGTCGGCCATCCTGTGGATGAGCGTGCTGTTCTTCATGAGCACGATCTTCTACTGGCTCGGCTTCTTCGGCGGCAAGCAGGCCGACACTTTCGACGCCATCGGTTCGCGCCTGGCCTGGGCCGCGGTGACCATGGCACTCATCGGCACCATGGTGCGCTGGTACGAAAGCCACCAGCTCGGCCCGGACATCGGCCACATCCCGGTGAGCAACCTGTACGAGGTGTTCGTGCTGTTCTGCTGGCTCACGGCCGCGTTCTACCTGTACTTCGAAGAGCGCTACAACACGCGCGCGCTCGGTGCCTTCGTGATGCTGGTGGTGAGCGCGGCGGTGGGCTTCCTGCTCTGGTACACGATCGTGCGCGAGGCGCATGAAATCCAGCCGCTGGTGCCTGCGCTGCAGAGCTGGTGGATGAAGCTGCACGTGCCCGCCAACTTCATCGGCTACGGCACCTTCTCGCTCGCGGCCATGGTGGCCTTCGCCTACCTCATCAAGGAGCAGGCCGAGGAAAAGCGCTGGTACAAGCTCACGCCGATCTGGCTGCTGGGCGTGGCGCTGTGCTTCGTGCCGGTGGCCTTCCGCCAGCGCGTGCAGGAAGCCGGCGGCAGCTACTGGGTGGTGTACGCGGGCATCTCGGCGCTGATCGCGGCCGGCATTTTGCTGGGGCGAAAGCGCATCGCGGCGCGGCTGCCGGCCAACGAGGTGCTGGACGACGTGATGTACAAGTCGATCACCGTCGGCTTCGCCTTCTTCACCATCGCCACCGTGCTGGGCGCGCTGTGGGCGGCCGACGCCTGGGGCGGCTACTGGAGCTGGGACCCGAAGGAAACCTGGGCGCTGATCGTCTGGCTCAACTACGCGGCCTGGCTGCACATGCGGCTCGTGAAGGGCCTGCGCGGCACCGTGGCGGCCTGGTGGGCGCTGGGCGGGCTGGCGGTCACGACCTTCGCCTTTCTCGGCGTGAACATGTTCCTGAGTGGATTGCACAGCTACGGCACGCTGTAGCCACAAGCTCGCGGGCTTTCGCGAAGAATTGAAACCACGCGCCGCGATGGCGCGTAACCAAACCAGGGCACGTCACGAACTACCCTGAGTACAACGATTCACGCGAAAGGCCTGTCATGTCGTTCCATTCCCGCCCGGTCCGCAAGAGCATCAGCAGCGACAACGGCTTCGTCCATCCGCTGTCGAGCGAGATCACCCCGCGCGCCGACTACGAAGGCCGCCGCGACCTGCTGAAGCTCATGGCCGGCGGCGCCGCCGGAGCCGCGCTGGCGGGCTTCGCCTCGCGCGAGGCGGTGGCGCAGACCGTGCGCCCGAACAAGCTCGAGGCACTGGCGGGCGCTAAGTCGGCGGTGCCCGGCGCCATGTCGATGGACAAGCTCACCGACTACAAGGACGCGTCCACCTACAACAACTACTACGAGTTCGGCACCGACAAGGCAGACCCGGCCAAGAACGCCGGCACGCTGAAGACGCGGCCCTGGACCGTGGAGATCGAAGGGCTGGTCAAGAAGCCGGGCAAGTACGGCATCGAAGACCTGCTGAAGCTCAGCGCGCAGGAAGAGCGCATCTACCGCCTGCGCTGCGTCGAGGGCTGGTCGATGGTGATTCCATGGGTCGGCTATTCGCTGGCGGAGCTGATCAAGAAGGTCGAGCCGCAAAGCGGCGCCAAGTTCGTCGAGTTCGTGACGCTGGCCGACCCCAAGACCATGCCCTTCGTCGGCTCGCGCGTGCTCGACTGGCCCTACACCGAAGGCTTGCGCATGGACGAGGCCATGCACCCGCTCACGCTGCTGGCCTTCGGCATGTACGGCGAGGTGCTGCCCAACCAGAATGGCGCGCCGGTGCGCCTGGTGGTGCCATGGAAGTACGGTTTCAAGTCGGCCAAGTCGATCGTGAAGATCCGCTTCGTCGACAAGGAGCCGAGCACCGCGTGGAACAAGGCGGCGGCCAATGAATACGGCTTCTATTCGAACGTGAACCCCAACGTCGACCATCCGCGCTGGAGCCAGGCCACCGAGCGGCGCATCGGCGACGGCGGCGGACTGTTCGCCAAGCGGCGCAAGACCGAGATGTTCAACGGCTACGAAGCCCAGGTCGGCCAGCTGTATGCGGGCATGGACCTGAAGAAGAACTTCTGAGCACGCGCGCCGCGCACTCGCCGCTCCCATGAACAAGCTGCTCATGCACCCGGCCAGCAAGCCGGTGGTGTTCCTGCTGTGCCTGCTGCCGTTCGCGTGGCTCGCCTACGGCGCGTTCACCGACGGGCTCGGCGCCAACCCGGCCGAGTACCTGATTCGCGCCACGGGCGACTGGACGCTGCGCTTCATCTGCATCGTGCTGGCAGTGACGCCGCTGCGGGTCATGACGAAGTGGAACGCGCTCGCGCGCTACCGCCGCATGCTGGGCCTGTTCGCGTACTTCTACGTGGTGGTGCACCTGCTGTGCTACAGCTGGTTCGACATGGGTTTCGAGTGGGGCGACATCGCGAAGGACATCGCGAAGCGGCCGTTCATCCTCGTGGGGTTCTCGGCCTTCGTGCTGCTCACGCCGCTGGCGGCCACGTCGTTCAACCGCGCGATCAAGGCGATGGGCGCTAGGCGCTGGCAGATGCTGCACAAGCTCGTCTACGTGATCGCGGGGCTCGGGCTGCTGCACTTTTTCTGGATGCGCGCGGGCAAGAACAACTTCGCCGAGGTGTTCATCTACGTCGCGATCATCGGGGTGCTGCTGGCGTGGCGCGTGTGGAACTTCGCGAGCAAGCGCAACAAGGCCAGGCAGCCTGCAGCGGGTGTGACACGCGGCGGCGAGAAGCCGCTGCGCACCCGCTGACCTTGCTTTAGTGGACTGAGACGGCGCTCAGCCGTCGATCTCTGCGCGCAGCTGGTCTTCCATCGTCTCGCGACGGCGGATCAGCTTGGCAGTGGCACCGCTCACCAGCACTTCGGCGGCACGTCCGCGCGTGTTGTAGTTGCTGGACATGCTCATGCAGTACGCCCCGGCCGACAGCACGGCCAGCATGTCGCCGGCCACCACATTGAGCGCGCGGTCGCGTCCGATCCAGTCGCCGCTTTCGCAGACCGGGCCCACCACGTCGTAGGTCGGTGCGTCTCCGGCGCGCGTGCGCAGCGGCACTATGCGCTGGAAGGCCTGGTACATGGCCGGGCGCGGCAGGTCGTTCATGGCCGCGTCGACGATGCAGAAATTCTTGTCTTCGCCGGGCTTGGTGTACAGCACCTCGGTCACGCACACGCCTGCATTGCCCACCAGCGAGCGGCCAGGCTCGATCACCAGCTTGCGCTGGCCGAAGCCGCGCGCGTCGAGCTTGGCGAGCAGCTGCTGCCAGAGGTCGTCTGCCTTGGGCGGCACTTCGCCGTTGTAGTCGATGCCCAGGCCGCCGCCGAAGTCCAGGTGATGGATGGGCACGCCGGCCGCCTCGATGGCCTCCACCAGGTCCAGCACGCGGTCGCAGGCGTCGAGGTAGGGCGAGGCTTCGGTGATCTGCGAGCCGATGTGGCAGTCGATGCCCACCACTTCCAGCCCGGGCAACTTCGCGGCGTGGCGATAGGCCTCGACCGCGCGGTCGTGCGCGATGCCAAACTTGTTGCCCTTCAGGCCCGTGGAGATGTACGGGTGCGTCTTCGGGTCGACGTTCGGATTGATGCGGATGCTGATCGGGGCACGGCCGCTTTCGGCCAGCGCCACTTCGTTGAGCACGTCGAGCTCGGCTTCGCTTTCCACGTTGAAGCAGGCGATGCCGGCCGCGAGGGCCTGGCGCATTTCGGCGCGGGTCTTGCCGACGCCCGAGAAGATGATCTTCTTCGGGTCGGCGCCCACGGCCAGCACGCGCGACAGCTCACCGCCCGAGACGATGTCGAAGCCGCAGCCGGCTTCCGCGAACACACGCAGCACGCCGAGGGACGAATTGGCTTTCATCGCGTAGCAGATGAGCGCGTCGCGGCCTTCGAAGCCGCGCTGGTAGGCGGCGAGGGCGTCGAGCATCCATTGCTTCGAGTAGACGAACAGGGGGGTGCCGTGTTCGCGGGCCAGCGCCTCGAGCGCGACGCCTTCGACATGCAGGGCGCCGTCGCGTTGGGCGATATGCGGCTGGCCGGGGAGGGAGGAGGAAGCTGAAACGGCTGTCACTTGCGCGGTTCCGTGGTGGTGCCGGCGGGGGCGCTGGCGGCTGAAGCCGGTGCGCTGGCTGCGGCAGCGGGTGCCGGGGCTGCGTCGCTGGACGAAGAGGGGGAGGGTCTCAGGCTGTCGGGGGTGATCAGCTGCGGCAAGGTGGCGCGTCCGGCGGCGGCGGGGTCGGTCGGGAGGTACAGCGGACCACGCTGTCCACAGGCGACCAGCCCGGCGGCGCCTGCGACGAGGCAGACCATGAGCGCAGCGCGGGGGCGGGTGCTCACTAGAATTTGGCGAACATTCAACATAGCGAAATTGTAATGACCGACATTGAGTACATGGACCGCGCCGAAGCAGCGCTCTCTGCCATCGAGCAGGGTTGCGACCGCATCAACGACGCGAGCGACGCCGACCTCGACAACCAGCGGGTGGGCGGGATGATCACGATTTCATTCCAGAACGGCAGCCAGTTGATCGTGAACCTGCAGAAGCCCCTGCAGGAAATCTGGCTTGCCGCGCGCTCCGGCGGCTACCACTACCGCCACGACGGCAAGGCCTGGGTGGACACCAAGACCGGCGAGGAATTCTTCGGCAACCTGTCGCGCGAAGCGACCCTGCAGGCAGGCCAGCCGCTGGTGTTCGCGGCCGCCTGATTCACTGACTCACCCGCGTCAGTTCCTGAACATGTCGAGGATGCGGTTGCGCTCTTCGGGCGGTGCCGGCGGGCTCACCGGCGCACCGGTGAGCGCCTCAGCAGGCGCCACCGGCGCTGCCTCCACGCCCAGGCTCGCCACGCCGCGGCCCGGTGCGTAGTCGTCGTAATACCACTCGCCCCCCACGCTCACGATGCCCGGCGGCGGGTTGGCCGACAGCTCGGTCACCGGCACGCCCTTGATGGCGGTTTCCATGAAGGTGATCCAGATCGGCAGGCTCAGGCCGCCACCCGTTTCACGGTCGCCCAGGTTGCGCGGCGTGTCGTAGCCGATCCACGAGATGGCCGTCATCGTCGGCTGGAAGCCGGCGAACCAGGCGTCGAGCGAGTCGTTGGTGGTGCCGGTCTTGCCGTAGAGGTCGGGGCGCTTGAGCATGGCCTGGGCCTTGGCCGCGGTGCCGGCGCGCGCCACCGAGTTCAGCAGCGTGTCCATGATGAAGGCGTTGCGCTGTGGAATGGCGCGGTTGGCCTCGTTGAGCAACGAAGGCTGCTTGTCGACCAGCACCTTGTCCTTGTGGTCGGTGATGCGGGTCACGAGGTACGGGTTGACGCGGTAGCCGCCATTGGCGAACACCGAGTAGCCCACCGCCATCTGCATCGGCGTGACCGAGCCCGCGCCCAGCGCCATCGGCAGGTAGGCCGGGTGCTTGTCCTTGTCGAAGCCGAAGTTGGTGATCCAGTCTTGCGCGTAGCGCGTGCCGATGGACTGCAGGATGCGGATCGACACGAGGTTCTTCGACTTCATCAGCGCGGTGCGCATCGTCATCGGGCCGTCGTAGCCGCCGCCGTAGTTCTTCGGCTCCCAGGGCTGGCCGCCGGTGGTGCCGGCATCGAAGAAGAGCGGACCGTCGTTGATGACGGTGGCGGGCGTGAAGCCCTTCTCGAGCGCCGCCGAATAGATGAAGGGCTTGAAGCTGGACCCCGGCTGGCGCCAGGCCTGCGTGACGTGGTTGAACTTGTTCTTGCCGAAGTCGAAGCCGCCGACCAGCGCCTTGATTGCACCGTCGCGCGGGTCCATGGCGACGAAGGCGCCTTCCACCTCGGGCAGCTGCGTGATTTCCCAGGTGTTCTTGGGCGTCTTCACCACGCGGATCACCGCGCCGCGGCGGATCTTGATGTTGGGCGGTGCCTTGTCCGAGAGGCCCGACTGCGCGGGCTTGAGTCCGTCGCCCGTGATCTGCACCGCATCGCCGTTGGCGCGCACGGCGTCGATCTGCTTGGCCGTGGCCTTGAGCACCACGGCGGCCATGACGTCGCCGTTGTCGGGGTGGTCGCTGAGCGCATCGTCCACGGCCTCGTCGACGTCCTTGGCGTCCGCCGGCAGGTCGACGAACTTCTCGGGGCCGCGATAGACCTGGCGGCGCTCGTAGTCCATGATGCCCTTGCGCAGCGACTTGTACGCGGCCGCCTGGTCGGCCGCCACCAGCGAGGTGTAGACCTTCAGGCCGCGCGTGTAGGTGCTGTCGCCGTACTGCGCGTACATGAGCTGGCGCACGGTTTCGGCGACGTACTCGGCGTGCAACCGGGTCGGGTCGGCGGCATCGCGCAGGTGCAGCTCTTCCTTCTTCGCCTCGGCCGCCTGCTCGGCGGTGATGAAGCCGGCGTCCTGCATGCGATCGATCACGTAGAACTGGCGCCCGCGCGCGCGCTGCGGGTTGTTCACCGGGTTGTTCGCGCCGGGGGCCTTGGGCAGGCCGGCGAGCATGGCCGCCTGCGCGATCGTGAGCTCCTGCAGCGGCTTGCCGAAATACGCCTCGGAGGCGGCGGCAAAGCCGTAGGCACGGTTGCCCAGGTAGATCTGGTTCAGGTAGATCTCGAAGATCTGGTCCTTGCTGAGCAGGTGCTCCAGCTTGAAGGTCAGCAGCACCTCGTAGATCTTGCGCGTCAGCGTCTTCTCGGAGCTGAGGTAGACGTTGCGCGCCACCTGCATCGTGATGGTCGACGCGCCTTGGCTCTTCACGCGGTTCATGTTGGCCAGGCCCGCGCGGACCATGCCCTTGTAGTCGACGCCGCCATGATCGTAGAAGCGGGTGTCTTCAGCGGCGAGCACCGCGTCTTTCACCACCTTCGGAATGGCGGAGATGGGCGTGAGGTTGCGACGCTCCTCGCCGAACTCGCCGATCAGGATGCCTTCGGCCGAGAACACCCGCAGCGGCAGCTTGGGCCGGTAGTCAGAGAGCTCGGTGATGTCGGGCAGGTTCGGATACGCGACCGCCAGCGCCACCGCCACCACGCACAGCACCGACAGCACGCCTGCAGCGGCAATGCCGAAGCCCCAGAAGAAAAGGCGCAAAAGCCATCTCAGCCAGGTCGGGCGTCGGGGGGGAGGGGTCTTGGCTGGCCCTTTGGGGCTTGATGTTTCTTGCATGGAGGGCCGGAGAGTCACCGGACATTATAAAAAGCCGCTCCCTTCCCACGATCCGATCTTTGTTGCCCTTGCATTGCCCTAATTCAAAAGTTACAAAATGCGGATTTGACGTCAGGTTTTGACAACGGATGTGTGTTTTGCGCCCCGGCGTTGCTTGGTAGGTGCTACGCCTGCTGCTAGCATGCAACCGAACGCAAATTTTTCTATTGGTTACAAATACAGGGGATAGAGGAACCTACCTTGGCTGCTCTTGGATCATTGTTTCGTCGTCAGAACGCTCCCCTGCTCGGGCTGGACGTCAGTTCGTCCAGCGTCAAGCTGGTTGAGCTCGGCCGTGAGGCCAGCGGCAAGCTGGTCCTGGAACGCTGCGCCATCGAACCCCTGGAACGTGGCTGGATCACCGACGGCAACGTCGAGAAGTTCGACGAGGTGGCGGAAGCCGTTCGCCGCGTCATTCGCAAGAGCGGCACCCGCACCCGCAATGTCGCGCTCGCGCTGCCGCCTTCGGCGGTGATCACCAAGAAGATCATTCTTCCCGGTGGCATGAGCGAACAGGAGCTCGAGATCCAGGTCGAGTCCGAAGCCAACCAGTACATCCCGTTCTCGCTGGACGAAGTGAGCCTCGACTTCTGCGTGACGGGTCCGAGCACCTCGTCGCCCGGCGACGTCGAAGTGCTGATCGCCGCGTCGCGAAAGGAAAAGGTCCAGGACCGCGAAGGCCTGGCCGAAGCCGCTGGCTTGAAGGCGATGATTCTCGACGTCGAGTCCTACGCCTCGCGCCTGGCCACAGCCCGCCTGATCGAGCAGTTGCCCGGCAAGGGCACCGACGCCATCGTCGCGCTGTTCGAAGTGGGCGCGTTCACCACCAGCATGCAGGTTCTGCGCAACCAGGAAGTGCTGTACGACCGCGACCAGGCCTTCGGCGGCGCGCAGCTCACGCAGCTGATCGTTCGCCAATACGGGTTCTCTGGCGAAGAGGCCGAAGCCAAGAAGCGCAACGGTGACCTCCCCGACGACTACGGCTCGGGCGTGCTCAAGCCCTTCGTGGAAAGCATCGCACAGGAAATTGCGCGCGCGCTGCAGTTCTTCTTCACCAGCACGCCGCACAACCGGGTGGACTACGTGCTGCTCGCGGGCGGCTCCGCATCGCTGCCCGGGCTGACCAATGCGGTGACCCGGCAGACCTCGTTCGCCTGCTCGCTGCTGAACCCCTTCGACGGCATGGAACTCAGCTCGAACATCCGCGAAAAGAAGGTTCGGCGCGAGGCGCCTTCCTATCTGACCTCATGCGGTCTGGCCATGCGGAGGTTCCTGCAGTGATCCTCATCAACCTCCTTCCCCACCGCGAAGCTGCACGCAAGAAGCGTCGCGAGGCGTTCTACGGCACCCTGGGCGGCGCGGCCGTTCTCGGCCTGCTGATTGCCGGGCTGGGCTACCTGTGGTTCGAAGCCCAGATCGCGGCTCAGCAATCGAAGAACGGCTTCCTGCAGGCCGAGATCAAGAAGCTCGAAGTCGAGATCAAGGAAATCTCGACGTTGCAGGAAGAAATCGCCGGCTTGCGCGCGCGCCAGCTGGCAGTCGAAGACCTGCAGGGCGACCGCAACCTGCCGGTGCATTTGCTCAACGAGCTGGTGCGGCAGTTGCCCGACGGTGTCTACCTGACCAACATGAAGCAGGAGAACCAGACCGTCACCCTGCAAGGCATGGCGCAATCGAACGAGCGCGTCTCCGAACTGCTGCGCAACCTGGGCAACAACAGCCCCTGGCTCGTCAAGCCTGAACTGGTCGAAATCACCTCGGCCAATGTCAACCTGAGCCAGCGCGACCAGCGCCGCGTCGCGAACTTCACGATGCGCATCGGCCTGAAGCGGCCCACCGACGCGCAGAAGGCCGCCGCCGACAAGGCCTTGGCCGCAGCGGCGCAGACCAAGGGGTAATCGATCATGGCAAGCAATCGCCCCTCCCAGAAAGTAGATGTCGCCGCGGCGCTCCGCCGTTTCGGCGACCAGTTCCGCGGACTCAATCCGAACGATCCGTCGATGTGGCCGACGGTGCCTCGCTACGCGCTGTGCCTGGCCGTGACCGCGCTGGTGCTGGTCGCCCTGTGGTTCGTCTGGCTGACCAATTCGAACGACGAACTCGAAAGCGAGCGCAGCAAGGAAGTCGCGCTCAAGGCCGACTACTCGAAGAAGGTGGCGCAGGCCGCCAACCTCGAGCTGCTGAAGAAGCAGCGCGAGCAGGTGCAGCAATACGTGACCTTGCTCGAGAAGCAATTGCCCAGCAAGGCGGAAATGGACGCGCTGCTCTCGGACATCAACCAGGCGGGCCTTGGTCGCAGCCTGCAGTTCGAGCTGTTCCGCCCGGGCCAGGTGTCGGTGAAGGACTATTACGCCGAGCTGCCGATCGCTGTGCGCGTTACCGGTCGCTATCACGACATGGGGGCCTTCGTGGCCGACGTGGCGGCGCTGTCGCGCATCGTGACGCTGAACAACATCACGGTCACGCCGCAGAAGGACAAGGACATGCTGACGATGGACACCACGGCGCGCACCTTCCGCTACCTTGATGACGACGAGCGGGCCGCACAGAAACGGGCCGCCACGCAGAAGGTGAAAAAGTGAAGGCCGTAGCCAAGATTCTCTGGCTGACGCTGGCTGCTTTGGGGTTGAGCGCCTGCGAATCCGATCAGGGTGAGACGCAGCGCTGGATGGCCGAGCAGCGCGCACAGGTCAAGCCTTCGGTGCCGCCGATCACCGCCCCGAAGAAGTTCACGCCGCAGGCCTACACCGAGGCCACCTCGTTCGAGCCCTTCAACATATTGAAGCTGACGCAGGCGCTGCGCCGCGAGTCGAACCAGCCCACCACGTCGGAGCTGATCGCGCCGGAACTTGCACGCCGCAAAGAGGCGCTCGAAGCCTTCCCGCTCGACGCCATTGCCATGGTGGGCAGCATGAACCGCAACAGCCAGCCGGTGGCGCTGGTCCGCGTCGACAAGCTCCTCTACAAGGTGCGCGTCGGCGAGTACCTGGGACTCAACTACGGGCGCATCACCCGTATCAACGAAACCGAAGTCGGCCTGCGCGAGATCGTGCAGGACGCGGCCGGTGAATGGATCGAGCGCGTCGCAACGCTGCAGCTGCAAGAGAGTGGAAAGAAATGAACCCCAAAAATTCCAAAATGGCACAGTGGCTGCGCGCGGCAGGACTGGGTCTGCTGGCCTTCGGTGCACTGGCCGCAGCCCATGCTCAAAACGCCATCGAGGCGGTGACCAGTTCCACGCAATCCGGCGCGGAGGTGGTTCGCATCGATCTCGCGCAACCGCTCACGGCCGTGCCAGCTGGCTTTGCCGTTCAGACGCCTGCGCGCATCGCGCTCGACTTCCCGGGCGTCACGAACGGCATCGGCCGTTCCGCCATTGAAGTGAACCAGGGCAACCTTCGTTCCGTCAACGTGGTCCAGGTGGGTGAGCGCAGCCGCGTGGTGCTGAACCTGAAGCAGGCCACGGCTTACAAGGCAGAGATTCAAGGCAAGTCGCTGCTGGTCGTTCTCGAGCCTGCGGCGGGCGCGGCGCTCGCCACGTCCGCGGCAACGGCATTCGCCGAGAACCGCAACCGCGACACGCTGCCGCTGCGGGACGTCGACTTCCGGCTCGGCAGCGACAGCACAGGCCGCGTGATCGTCGATCTTCCGAACAACCAGGTCGGCGTGGACGTCAAGCAACAGGGCAAGAACCTGGTCGTCGAGTTCACCAAGTCGACGCTGCCCGAAGGCCTGCGCCGCCGCCTCGACGTTGCCGATTTCGGCACGCCCGTGCAGCTCATCACCTCGCAGCAGTCGGGCGATCGCGTCCGCATGACGATCGAAGGCAGGGGCGACTGGGAGCACAGCGCCTACCAGAGCGAAAACCAGTTCGTGGTCGAAATGCGCGCCCGCAAGGTCGACCCGACGAAGCTGACCCAAGGCGTGGGCTACAACGGCGAGAAGCTATCGCTCAACTTCCAGAACATCGAGATCCGCTCGCTGCTGCAGGTGATCGCCGACTTCACGAACTTCAACATCGTGACCTCGGACTCCGTGACTGGCGCGCTGACGCTGCGGCTGAAGGATGTGCCGTGGGACCAGGCGCTCGACATCATCATGCAGGCGAAGAACCTGGGCATGCGCAAGAACGGCAGCGTGCTGTGGATCGCGCCCAAGGACGAACTGAACGCCAAGGAAAAGCTCGAGTTCGAGGCGAAGGCCGCGATTGAAAACCTGGAGCCGCTGCGCACGCAGTCATTTCAGCTCAACTACACCAAGGCACTAGTCATTGCGCAAGGCCTGACCGGGACGGGAGCCTCCGCAGGCGGTTCCGGTGGCGGCGGTGCAAGCGGCACGGCGACCCGTATCCTGAGCCCGCGCGGCAGTGTGATTGCCGAGTCGCGCACGAACCAGCTCTTCGTGTCCGACATTCCGTCTCGCCTTGCGCAGGTTTCCGAGTTGATCCAGAAGCTGGACATTCCCGTTCGCCAGGTGCTGATCGAGGCCCGGATCGTCGAGGCGTCCGACACCTTCGGCAAGTCGCTGGGCGTCAAGCTCGGTGGCGGCATCGCCGGTGAGCGTTTTGCTTCCTCGGCCGGCAACCGTGCCTTTGCCAACGTCGGGACGATCCCGACGTCGAACAGCACCGGGGGCTCTTCCAGTACCTTCACCAACTCCAACTTCGTCAACCTCCCCGCAGGCGACGCTGGCGGCACCGGTAACGCGGCAGGCACCTTCGCGATTTCGTTGTTCAACTCCAGCTTCTCGCGCATGCTGAACCTGGAAATCTCCGCGCTCGAAGCCGACGGCAAGGGCAAGCTGGTGTCCAGCCCCCGCGTCATCACGGCCGACCAGACGAAGGCGCTGATCGAGCAGGGTGAAGAAATTCCGTACCAGCAGGCCACGTCCAGCGGCGCGACCTCGATCTCGTTCCGCAAGGCGGTGCTGAAGCTCGAAGTGACGCCGCAGATCACGCCCGAAGGCAACATCATCCTCACGCTGGACGTGAGCAAGGACGCCCGCGGCGTGAACACCTCGGCGGGCCCGGCCATCAACACCAAGCACGTGCAGACCGAGGTGCTGGTGGAGAACGGCGGCACGGTCGTCATCGGTGGTATCTTCGAGCTCACCGAAACCAATGACGAATCGCGCGTGCCGGTGCTGGGTGAAGTGCCCTACTTGGGTGCACTGTTCCGCAAGCGCGAACGCGTTGCCAACAAGACCGAAATGCTCGTCTTTATCACCCCGAAGATGATTACCGACCGCAACGCCGCGCGCTGACGCGCGGGCGTAGCAGCCACCGCGTGGCGGTCGCACTCGTCGGTTTGCCCGGCGCCGGAAAATCCGCAGTGGGTCGGCGCCTGGGAATGCGGCTGGACCTTCCTTTCATCGACACCGATCACGTGATCGAGCAACGCATCGGCTGCTCGATCCGCGATTACTTCGACCGCGAGGGCGAAGCCTCCTTCCGCGACCTCGAGCAGAACGTGATCGCCGACCTGGCCGCCAGCGCCGAGGGCGTGCTGGCCACCGGTGGGGGCGCGGTGCTCAGGGAGGCCAACCGCAACCAGTTGCGCGATCACTTCCACGTGATCTACCTCCGGTCCTCCCCCGAAGACCTGTTCCGGCGACTGCGCCACGACGTCAAGCGGCCCTTGCTCCAGGTGGCCGATCCGCTGGGCCGGTTGCGGGAGCTGCACGACGCGCGCGACCCGTTCTACCGGGAAACCGCCCACGACGTGGTCGACACCGGTCGGCCCTCCATCGCCATGCTGGTGAACATCATCGTGATGCAGTTGGAGCTGGCCGGCATCGTCGAGCCCGGCGCCCATCCCGAAGAGCCTGGCGCCGGAGCCTGAGTCCGCAGCCGGCTCGGCTCGGTCGGTCGGTCGATGCGGGTCAGCCGGCCCCGGCCGCAGCGCCTAAACTCGCTGCCATGTCTTTGCCCGTACTTTCCGCTTCGCCAGAACGCGTCGACATCCAGCTCGGCGACCGCAGCTACCCGATCCTCATCGGCGCCGGCCTGCTCGACGACCCCCGGAATTTCGCCGCCGCGCCGGCCGCCGCTTCCGCCCTGATCGTCAGCAACACCACGGTGGCGCCGCTCTACGCCAAGGCACTGAAGGCCGCGCTGGCGGGCCGCTATCGCACGGTTCACCTGCTCGAGTTGCCCGACGGCGAAATGCACAAGAACCTGCAGACGCTGAACCTGATCTTCGACGCCCTTCTGGGCCACGGCAGCGACCGCAAGACGGTGCTGTTCGCCCTGGGTGGCGGCGTGGTGGGCGACATGACCGGCTTTGCCGCCGCCAGCTACATGCGCGGCGTGCCTTTCATCCAGGTGCCGACCACCCTGCTGGCGCAGGTCGATTCGTCGGTTGGCGGCAAGACGGCCATCAACCATCCGCTGGGCAAGAACATGATCGGCGCGTTCTACCAGCCTCAGCTGGTGGTGTGCGACCTGTCCACGCTGCAGACGCTGCCCCCGCGCGAGTTGAGCGCCGGGCTGGCCGAGGTCATCAAGTACGGGCCGATCCACGACATGGCCTTTTTCGACTGGATCGAGGCCAACGTCGATGCGCTGGTGGCGCGTGACCCGGCCGCGCTGGCCTACGCCGTGAAGCGCAGCTGCGAGATCAAGGCGCTGGTGGTCGGGCAGGACGAGCGCGAGACCGGCCTGCGCGCCATTCTGAATTTCGGCCACACCTTCGGCCACGCGATCGAGTCGGGGCTGGGCTACGGCGAGTGGCTGCACGGCGAGGGCGTCGGCTGCGGCATGGTCATGGCGGCGCACCTGTCGCAACGGCTGGGCGGCGTGGATGCGGCCTTTGTCGAGCGGCTCACGCGGCTGATCCAGCGTGCCGGGCTGCCGACCGTCGGCCCGGCACTCGGCGCGGACCGCTACCTGGAGCTGATGCGCGTCGACAAGAAATCGGAAGCCGGCGAGATCCGCTTCGTGGTGATAGACAAGCCCGGCTCGGCCGTGGTCCGCAGTGCGCCCGACGCGCTGGTGCGCGAAGTGCTCGCGCGGTGCTGCGAGGGATGAGCCTCGCGGCCTATGCCTGCCAGCCCGCGCGCTCGCGCGGCCGTCGGCATGCCGAGCCGCCCGCGCCCACGCGCGATGTGTTCCAGCGCGACCGCGACCGCATCGTGCACTCCACCGCGTTCCGCCGGCTGGTCTACAAGACTCAGGTGTTCCTGAACCACGAGGGCGACCTGTTTCGCACGCGGCTCACGCACTCGCTCGAAGTGGCGCAACTGGGCCGCTCCATTGCCCGGGCCCTGCGCATCAACGAAGACCTGGTCGAGGCGATTGCCCTGGCGCACGACCTGGGCCACACGCCCTTCGGCCATGCCGGGCAGGACGCGCTGAACGCCTGCATGGCCGGCCACGGCGGCTTCGAGCACAACCTGCAGAGCCTGCGGGTGGTCGATGCGCTGGAGCACCGCTATCCGCAGTACGACGGCCTGAACCTCAGCTTCGAGACCCGCGAGGGCATCCTGAAGCACTGCTCGCGCGCGAACGCCGAGCGCATCGAGGCGGCCGAGCCCGGCGGCGTGGCGCGGCGCTTTCTGGACCGCACGCAGCCCGGCCTCGAGGCCCAGCTGTGCAACCTGGCCGACGCCATCGCCTACAACGCGCACGACATCGACGACGGCGTGCGTTCGGGCCTCATCAGCGTCGAGCAACTGGGCGACGTGGAATTGTTCGAACGCTACCGCCGCGAGGCGCTCGCCGAATACCCGCAGCTGCACGGCCGTCGCGTGCTGTACGAAACCATCCGGCGCATGCTGAGCGCGCAGGTCTACGACGTGATCGACGCCACGCGTGCCGCCCTGGAAGCCCTGGCGCCCGCCGATGCCGACGCGGTGCGCCAAGCGCCGCCCGTCGTGGCCTTCAGCGAGGGCATGCAGGCGCAATCGGAAGACCTGAAGCGCTTTTTGTTCCGCAACCTCTACCGGCACTCGCAGGTCACGCAGACCACCGACCAGGCGCAGCAGGTGGTGCGCGAGCTGTTCGACGCCTACCTCGCGCGCAGCACGGAAATGCCCGATTCCTATGCCGAGCGCGACGACAGGCACCGCGCGGTCGCCGACTACATCGCCGGCATGACCGACCGTTTCGCCATGCGCGAGCACGAGCGGCTCACTGGCCGCCGGGGCATCGCGTGAGCCAAGCCGACACTGCGCGACCGCGCGTGCCGGTCGCCGTCTTCGCCGTGCTGCTGGGCGGCGTGAGCGGCGCCTTGCACCTGGGCAAGCTGCCGCCCGCGGTGCCGGCGTTGCAGGCCTCGCTGGGCATCGGCCTTGTGGAGGCCGGCTTCCTGCTGTCGCTGGTGCAGGTCGCGAGCATGACGCTGGGCCTGGTCGCCGGCCTGGCCGCCGACAGCATCGGCCTGCGCCGCAGCATGCTGACCGGGCTCGGTGTGTTGACGGTCGCCAGCCTGTTGGGCGGGCTGGTCGGCCAGGGTGCAGCGGGTGCGGTGGGCGGTGCGCACGCCGTCGAATGGCTGCTGGTGTTGCGCGCCATTGAAGGTATCGGTTTCCTGCTGGCCGTGATGCCCGGGCCGGGGCTGATTCGCGCCCTGACGCCGCCGGGCGCCGACAAGGCTGCCCTGGGGTTGTGGGGCGCCTACATGCCGCTGGGCGTGGCGCTGGCGCTGCTGCTGGGGCCGGCGTTGATCGCCTGGGGCGGATGGCCCGACTGGTGGTGGGCGTTGTCGCTCGTCTCGGCGCTCGCCGCGTTCTGGGTGTGGCTGGCGGTGCCGGCCGACCGGCTTCGCGCGGCGGCGCCCGGAAGCGTGTCGACCGGCTGGACCTCGCGCCTGCGCGCCACCGTCGGCGCCCGCGCCCCCTGGTTGGTCGGCCTGACCTTCGCGGTGTACTCCTCGCAATGGATGGCGGTGATCGGCTTCCTGCCGGCCATCTACGCCGGCGCCGGCGTGCCGCCCGCCTGGAACGCGGTGCTGACCGCGCTGGCCGCGGCCATGAACATCGTCGGCAACATCGCGGGCGGGCGCTGGCTGCAGCGCGGCGTGGCGCCGCAGCGCCTGCTGCAGTTCGGCTTCCTGACCATGGCGCTGGGTGGCGTGGCCGCCTTCGCGCAGCTGGGGCAGGGCGCGGACGCGCTGGGCCTGCCGCCCGCGCTGCGCTACATCGCGGTCTGCGCGTTCTCGCTGGGTGGCGGCATGGTGCCGGCCACGCTGTTCTTTCTCGGTGTGCGCCTGGCGCCCGGGCCGTCCACCGTGTCCACGACCATCGGCCTGATGCAGCAGGCGTCCTCGCTGGGCCAGTTCCTGGCGCCGCCCGCCGTGGCCTGGCTGGCCCACCGCGTCGGCGGCTGGCACTGGACGTGGGCGGCCACGCTGGCCTGCTCGCTGGTCGGCATGGCGGTCGCGCGGCGCCTGGGGCGGATTCGCCCTGCCGCGGAGATGGCATGAGCGGCATGGCGACAATAGCCCCCCTCCAGGCCGAAGCCGACATGCGGCGCTGGCTGGAGCGCGCCGTGCTCGGCCTCAACCTGTGCCCGTTCGCGAAGGCCGTGCACGTGAAAGGCCAGATCCACTACGCCGTGTACGAGAGCGCCGACCCGGCCGACCTGATGGACGCGTTGCTGTCCCAGGCCGAAGCGCTCGCGGCGCTGGACGCCTCCGAGCGCGACACCACCCTCTTGATTGCACCGAACACCTTGGCCGACTTCCTGGACTTCAACGACTTCACGGCGCGCGCCGAGCGCCGGCTCGCGCGCGCCGGCTACGAGGGCGTGTTCCAGCTGGCCAGCTTTCATCCGCGGTTCCAGTTCGCCGGCACCGAGGCCGACGACATCGGCAACGCCACCAACCGCGCGCCGTACCCCACGCTGCACCTGCTGCGCGAAGACAGCGTCGGCCGCGCGGTCGATGCCTTTCCAGACGCCGAAACGATCTTCGAGCGCAACATAGACACCCTCGAGGCGCTGGGCCCCCAAGGCTGGGCGGCGCTGGACGTCGGCCCCGGGAGTGCCAAGCCATGAACATGAAGACCGCCACCAAAGAAGCAAAGACGAACAAGGCCGCCAAGGCGGACACCGAACTGGCCGAGGTGCTCAAGCCCGGCCAGTCGGTCGAGCTGCTGAAGGAGCTGCACATCCTCACCCGCGAGGGCCGGCTCAACCAGGACTCGCGCCGCAAGCTCAAGCAGGTCTACCACCTGTTCCAGTTCATCGAGCAACTGCTGCGCGAGCTGCCCGAAGAGGGCGCGGGCGCCACGCTGGCCGACCATGGGGCGGGCAAGTCGTACCTCGGCTTCATCATCTACGACCTGTTCTTCCGCGCGCGGCAGGGCGGCGGCCACGTCTACGGCATCGAGACGCGCGGCGAGCTGGTCGAGCGCTCGCGCGCGCTGGCGCAGCGCCTGGGCTTCGAGCGCATGTCGTTCCTGAACCTCACGGTGGCCGAGTCGGCGCAGGCGAGCGAGTTGCCCGCGCAGATCGACGTGGTCACCGCGCTGCACGCCTGCGACACCGCCACCGACGACGCCATCGCCTTCGGCCTGGCCAAGAAGGCGCGCTGCATGGTGCTGGTGCCCTGCTGCCAGGCCGAGGTGGCCGCCTGCCTGCGCGAGACCAAGGCGCTGGCGCTCTCGCGCACGCCGCTGGCCGAGCTGTGGCGCCATCCGCTGCACACCCGCGAGATCGGCAGCCAGCTGACCAACGTGCTGCGCTGCCTGTACCTGGAGGCCAACGGCTACAGCGTCACCGTCACCGAGCTGGTGGGCTGGGAGCACAGCATGAAGAACGAGTTGATCCTGGCGCGCTACACCGGCAAGCGAAAGGCCAGCGCGGCGACCCGGCTGCGCGAGCTGCTGGCGCAGTTCGGGCTCGACGCGCTGGGCGACACGCGCTTTCGCCTGGCCTGAGCGGCGGCGCAGCCCACACACACAGCGCTCACACACAGCCCGCAGGTCGGTTCGCAGACACACGCCCATGGCCCGTCTTCCCCGTCTCACCCTGGCCGGCATGCCGCACCACGTGATCCAGCGCGGCAACAACCGCCAGCCGATCTTCGTGGACCGTGCCGACCACGAGAAGCTGCTCTCGCTGCTGGCCGAAAACGCCGTGCGCTTTCGCGTCGCGCTGCACGCCTACGTGCTGATGGACAACCACTTTCACCTGCTGGCCACGCCCGACAGCACCACCGGCCTGCCGCAGCTCATGCAGTCGGTGGGGCGCAGCTACGTGCGTTACTTCAACGACCGGCACGGCCGCAGCGGCACGCTGTGGGAAGGGCGCTACCGCTCGACGCTGATCCAGACCGACCGCTACCTACTGACCTGCATGGCCTACATCGACCTGAACCCGGTGCGCGCGGGCATGGTGGCCGATGCGCGCGACTTTCCGTGGTCCAGCCACTGCCACTACGCCGGGCTGCGGCACGACCGGCTGCTGACGCCGCACCCGCTGTACTGGGAGCTGGGCAACACGCCGTTCGCGCGGGAGGCCGCCTATGTCGAGTTGGTGCGCGGCGGCGTGCGCGGGGCCGACCAGGCGGCACTGACCGAGGCCACCTTGCGCGGCTGGGCAGCGGGCGACGAGGATTTTCTGGACTCGCTGCAGAAGTCCACTGAGCGCCGGGTGGTGAAGGCCAAGGCGGGTCGGCCGCCTTCCAACCCCCAATCCTGAGCGCTTGAACCGCCGCTTCGCCTCGGCAGCAATAGGTCATTCGCTCCTGTTTTTGATATGTCCCCAATTTAATTCCGATCAGAAAACTCAAGATTTAATAGGAATCTGACCCCTATTAAAGTGTTTGGCATTCTTTGTGCATCGCAATATGCTCCCTTTCCCTGCGAAAACTGAAGGAGCGCGCCCATGACGACGGCTGCCGAGATTCAACATCTCCAAGAACACGGTCTGTATTCCGGTGCCGACGAGCACGATGCCTGCGGCGTCGGCTTCGTTGCACACATCAAGGGCGAGAAGAGCCATGCCATCGTGCTGCAGGGCCTCAAGATCCTTGAAAACCTCGACCACCGCGGCGCCGTCGGCGCCGACAAGCTCATGGGCGACGGCGCGGGCATCCTGATCCAGCTGCCCGACCACCTCTACCGCGAGGAAATGGCCAGCCAGGGCGTCACGCTGCCCCCGCCGGGCGAATACGGCGTCGGCATGATCTTCCTGCCCAAGGAACACGCGTCGCGCGAAGCCTGCGAGCAGGAAATGGAACGCGCCATCAAGGCCGAGGGCCAGGTGCTGCTGGGCTGGCGCGACGTGCCGGTCAACCGCGACATGCCCATGTCGCCCACCGTGCGCGCCAAGGAACCGCTGCTGCGCCAGGTGTTCATCGGCCGCGGCAACGATGTGATCGTGCAGGACGCGCTGGAACGCAAGCTCTACGTGATCCGCAAGACCGCCAGCGCCAACATCCAGCGGCTGAAGCTCAAGCACAGCAAGGAATACTACGTTCCCAGCATGTCGAGCCGCACGGTGGTCTACAAGGGCCTGCTGCTGGCCGACCAGGTCGGCACCTACTTCCTCGACCTGCAGGACAAGCGCTGCGTGTCGGCCCTGGGCCTGGTGCACCAGCGCTTCTCGACCAACACCTTCCCCGAATGGCCGCTGGCGCACCCGTACCGCTACGTGGCGCACAACGGCGAAATCAACACCGTCAAGGGCAACTACAACTGGATGAAGGCGCGCGAGGGCGTGATGTCTTCGCCGGTGCTGGGCGCCGACCTGCAAAAGCTGTACCCCATCAGCTTCGCCGGCCAGTCCGACACCGCCACTTTCGACAACTGCCTGGAGCTGTTGACGATGTCCGGCTACCCCATCAGCCAGGCCGTGATGATGATGATTCCCGAGCCCTGGGAACAGCACGCCACCATGGACCCGCGCCGCCGCGCGTTCTATGAATACCACGCCGCCATGCTCGAGCCGTGGGACGGCCCGGCTTCCATCGTGTTCACCGACGGCCGCCAGATCGGCGCCACGCTCGACCGCAACGGCCTGCGCCCCTCGCGCTACTGCGTGACCGACGACGACCTGGTCATCATGGCGTCGGAGTCGGGCGTGCTGCCCGTGCCCGAGCAGAAGATCGTGCGCAAGTGGCGCCTGCAGCCCGGCAAGATGTTCCTGATCGACCTGGAACAGGGCCGCATGATCGACGACGAGGAGGTCAAGTCCACCCTCGCCAACAGCAAGCCCTACAAGCAGTGGATCGAGAACCTGCGCATCAAGCTCGACAGCGTCAAGGCAGAACCGGTCTCCGCACCGTTGAGCCAGGTTGCGCTGCTCGACCGCCAGCAGGCCTTCGGCTACACCCAGGAAGACATCAAGTTCCTGATGAGCCCGATGGCGCAGGCCGGCGAAGAAGGCATCGGCTCCATGGGCAACGACAGCCCGCTGGCCGTGCTCTCCAGCAAGAACAAGCCGCTGTACAACTACTTCAAGCAGCTGTTCGCGCAGGTGACCAACCCGCCGATCGACCCGATCCGCGAAGCCATCGTCATGTCGCTGGTGTCCTTCATCGGCCCCAAGCCCAACCTGCTGGACATCAACCAGGTCAACCCGCCGATGCGGCTCGAAGTGAGCCAGCCGATCCTCGACTTCTCCGACATGGCGAAGCTGCGCGACATCGGCAAGTACACGCAAGGCAAGTTCAAGAGCTACGTGCTCGACATCACCTACCCGCTGGCCTGGGGCGACGAAGGCGTGGAAGCCAAGCTGGCCTCGCTGTGCGCAGAAGCCGTGGACGCCATCAAGGGCGGCCACAACATCCTCATCGTGAGCGACCGCGGCGTGAGCCCCACGCAGGTGGCCATTCCCGCGGTGCTGGCACTGTCGGCGGTGCACCAGTACCTGGTGCGCGAAGGCCTGCGCACCACCGCCGGCCTGGTGGTGGAAACCGGCTCGGCGCGCGAGGTGCATCACTTCGGCGTGCTGGCGGGCTACGGCGCCGAAGCCGTGCACCCGTACCTGGCCATGGAAACGCTGACGGCCATGCACGCCGACCTGCCGGGCGACCTGAGCGCCGACAAGGCCGTCTACAACTACGTGAAGGCCATCGGCAAGGGCCTGTCGAAGATCATGTCGAAGATGGGTGTCAGCACCTACATGAGCTACTGCGGCGCGCAGCTGTTCGAGGCCATCGGCCTGAACACCGCCACCGTCAACAAGTACTTCACCGGCACCGCCAGCCGCGTGGAAGGCATCGGCGTCTTCGAGATCGCCGAGGAAGCCATCCGCATGCACAAGGCCGCCTTCAGCGACGACCCGGTGCTGGCCACCATGCTGGACGCCGGCGGCGAATACGCCTGGCGCACCCGCGGCGAAGAGCACATGTGGACGCCCGACGCCATCGCCAAGCTGCAGCACAGCACGCGCTCCAACAACTGGAACACGTACAAGGAATACGCGCAGCTCATCAACGACCAGAACCGCCGCCACCTCACGCTGCGCGGGCTGTTCGAGTTCAAGATCGACCCGGCCAAGGCCGTGCCGGTCGACGAGGTCGAGTCGGCCGTCGAGATCGTCAAGCGCTTCGCCACCGGCGCCATGTCGCTGGGCTCCATCAGCACCGAGGCGCACGCCACGCTCGCCGTGGCCATGAACCGCATCGGCGGCAAGAGCAACACAGGCGAAGGTGGTGAAGACCCCGCGCGCTACCGCAACGAGCTCAAGGGCATCCCGATCAAGCAGGGCGACACGCTCAAGAGCGTGATCGGCGCTGCCAACGTCGAGGTCGACCTGCCCCTGAAGGACGGCGACTCGCTGCGTTCGCGCATCAAGCAGGTCGCCTCGGGCCGCTTCGGCGTCACCGCCGAGTACCTGCATTCGGCCGACCAGATCCAGATCAAGATGGCGCAGGGCGCCAAGCCGGGCGAGGGCGGCCAGCTGCCCGGTGGCAAGGTCACCGAGTACATCGGCAAGCAGCGCTATGCGGTGCCGGGCGTTGGCCTCATCTCGCCGCCGCCGCACCACGACATCTACTCGATCGAAGATCTCGCGCAGCTCATTCACGACCTGAAGAACACCGCGCCGCACGCCAGCATCAGCGTGAAGCTGGTGAGCGAGATCGGCGTAGGCACCATCGCGGCGGGCGTGGCCAAGTGCAAGAGCGACCACGTCGTGATCGCCGGCCATGACGGCGGCACGGGCGCGTCGCCCTGGTCGTCGATCAAGCACGCGGGCAGCCCGTGGGAAATCGGCCTGGCCGAAACGCAGCAGACGCTGGTGCTCAACCGCCTGCGCAGCCGCATCCGCGTGCAGGCCGACGGCCAGATGAAGACCGGCCGCGACGTCGCCATCGGCGCGCTGCTGGGCGCGGACGAGTTCGGCTTCGCGACCGCGCCGCTGGTGGTCGAGGGCTGCATCATGATGCGCAAGTGCCACCTGAACACCTGCCCGGTGGGCGTGGCCACGCAGGACCCGATCCTGCGCAAGAAGTTCTCGGGCAAGCCCGAGCACGTCGTCAACTACTTCTTCTTCGTGGCCGAAGAAGTGCGCCAGATCATGGCCCAGCTGGGCATTCGCAAGTTCGACGACCTGATCGGCCGCGCCGACCTGCTCGACATGCGCAAGGGCATCGAGCACTGGAAGGCCTCGGGCCTCGACTTCAGCCGCCTGTTCGCGCTGCCGAGCGTGCCGGCCGACGTGCCGCGCTTCCATGTGGAGAACCAGGAGCACGGCCTGGAGCGCGCGCTCGACGTCAAGCTCATCGAGAAGTCGCGTCCCGCCATCGACAAGGGCGAGAAGGTGCAGTTCATCGAGGTGGTGCGCAACGTCAACCGCTCGGTGGGCGCGATGCTCTCGGGCGCGCTGACCAAGGTGCATCCGCAAGGGTTGCCCGACGACTCGATCCGCATCCAGCTCGAAGGCACGGGCGGCCAGTCGTTCGGTGCCTTCCTGGCGCGCGGCATCACGCTGTACCTGATCGGCGACGCCAACGACTACACCGGCAAGGGCCTCTCGGGCGGCCGCGTGGTGGTGCGCCCCAGCCTGGACTTCCGCGGCGAAGCGGTGCGCAACACCATCGTCGGCAACACCGCGCTGTATGGCGCGACCACCGGCGAGGCCTACCTGTGCGGCGTGGCCGGCGAGCGTTTCGCGGTGCGCCTGTCGGGCGCCACGGCGGTCATCGAGGGCACCGGCGACCACGGTTGCGAGTACATGACCGGCGGCACGGTGGCCGTGCTCGGCAAGACCGGCCGCAACTTCGCGGCCGGCATGAGCGGCGGCGTGGCCTTCGTGTACGACGAAGACGGCCAGTTCGCCTCGCGCTGCAACCTCGCGATGGTGTCGCTGGACAAGGTGCTCACCTCGGCCGAGCAGACGGCGAGCGTGCACCGCAAGATCTGGCATGGCGGCGAGACCGACGAAGCGCAGCTGAAGAAGCTGCTCGAAGACCACCACCGCTGGACCGGCAGCAAGCGCGCGCGCGAGCTGCTCGACACCTGGGCCGTGTCGCGCACCAAGTTCGTGAAGGTGTTCCCGAACGAATACAAGCGCGCGCTGGCCGAGCTGCACGACCGCAAGGTCGAGCTCACGAGCAGCGGCAACAACGCGCACGTCGGCCTCGAGCCGCATGCGCTGGTGGCCCCGTCCGCAACCGCCGCGGTCTGAGCGGCACCGAACACGAAGAACAGAGGAAAGCACGATGGGAAAGATCACCGGCTTCATGGAGCATGAACGCGTCGAAGAGGGCTACAAGCCCATCGAGGAGCGCGTCAAGCACTACAAGGAATTCGTCGTCGGCCTGGACACCGACCAGGCCAAGGTGCAGGGCGCGCGCTGCATGGACTGCGGCACGCCGTTCTGCAACAGCGGCTGCCCGGTCAACAACATCATTCCGGACTTCAACGACCTGGTGTACCGCAACGACTGGCAGAACGCCTTCGCGGTGCTCGACTCGACCAACAACTTCCCCGAGTTCACCGGCCGCATCTGCCCCGCGCCCTGCGAGGCGGCGTGCGTGCTCAACGTGAACGACGACGCGGTCGGCATCAAGTCGCTGGAGCACGCGATCATCGACCGCGCCTGGGACGAAGGCTGGGTGGCGCCGCGCGTGGCCAAGCACAAGACCGGCAAGAAAGTGGCCGTGGTCGGTGCCGGCCCCGCCGGCATGGCCGCCGCGCAGCAGCTGGCGCGCGTGGGCCACGACGTGACCCTGTTCGAGAAGAACGACCGCATCGGCGGCCTGCTGCGCTACGGCATTCCCGACTTCAAGATGGAGAAGACGCACATTGACCGCCGCGTCGAGCAGATGAAGGCCGAGGGCGTCACCTTCCGCACCGGCGTGATGGTCGGCGCCGCGAAAGACCCGCTGGGCAAGGGCTCGAAGGTGACGAACCTGGCCAAGGAAACCGTCACGCCCGAACAGCTGCAAAAGGAGTTCGACGCCGTGCTGCTCACCGGCGGCGCCGAGCAGTCGCGCGACCTGCCGGTGCCCGGGCGCGACCTTGACGGCATTCACTTCGCCATGGAGTTCCTGCCGCAGCAGAACCGCGTCAACGCGGGCGACAAGGTCAAGGGCCAGCTGCGCGCCGACGGCAAGCATGTGATCGTCATCGGCGGTGGCGACACCGGCTCCGACTGCGTGGGCACCAGCAACCGCCATGGCGCGGTCAGCGTCACGCAGTTCGAACTGATGCCGCAGCCGCCCGAGGAAGAAAACCGTCCCATGACCTGGCCGTACTGGCCGGTGAAGCTGCGCACCAGCTCCAGCCATGAAGAAGGCTGCGAGCGCGAGTTCGCCATTTCCACCAAGGAATTCATCGGCGAAAAGGGCAAGGTCACCGGCCTGAAGACGGTTCGCGTCGAATGGAAGGACGGCAAGATGCAGGAAGTGGCCGGCAGCGAGCAGGTGCTCAAGGCCGACCTCGTGCTGCTCGCGATGGGCTTCATCAGCCCCGTGGCCACCGTGCTCGATGCCTTCGGCGTGGAGAAGGACGCCCGCGGCAACGCGCGTGCCACGGTCGACTTCATCGGCGGCTACGCCACCAACGTTCCCAAGGTGTTTGCCGCGGGCGACATCCGCCGCGGCCAGTCGCTGGTGGTGTGGGCGATTCGCGAAGGCCGTCAAGCGGCGCGTTCGGTGGATGAATTTCTGATGGGATTCAGCGACTTGCCGCGCTGAATTTTGTTTCAATTTCGCGGGTCCGGTCACGGCCCCGTTATCATCCGCGTGAAACCGCATGCCGGGATGCTTGTGAAAGCGCCCCGGCTTTTTTATTGAGATGGACCCAGCCGCACCCCTGCCACATCCCTTCGTAGAGTTCCGCGACGTCACGTTCGGCTACGGCGCGCGCGCCATTCTCGACGGCGTTTCATTCACCGTGCCGCGTGGCAAGGTGACGGCCCTGATGGGTGCATCGGGCGGTGGCAAGACCACCGTGCTGCGCCTCATCGGCGGACAGCAGAAGGCCCAGCGCGGCGAGGTTCTTTTCGATGGTCAGGATGTCGTCAGGTTCGACGCCAAGGCGCTCTACGCGGCACGTCGCCGCATGGGCATGCTCTTTCAGTTCGGCGCCTTGTTCACCGACATGAGCGTGTTCGACAACGTGGCGTTTCCGCTGCGCGAGCACACGCAACTCTCCGAAGCGCTGGTGCGCGACGTGGTGCTCATGAAGCTCGATGCCGTGGGCCTGCGCGGCGCGCGCGACCTGATGCCCAGCGAGGTGTCGGGCGGCATGGCGCGGCGCGTGGCGCTGGCACGGGCCATCGCGCTCGACCCCGACCTCGTGATGTACGACGAGCCCTTCGCCGGCCTCGACCCCATATCGCTGGGCACGGCGGCGCGCCTCATTCGCCAGCTCAACGACACGCTCGGGCTCACCAGCATCATCGTGTCGCATGACCTGGAAGAAACCTTCCGCATCGCCGACCACGTGATCATCCTGGCCAACGGCGGCATCGCGGCGCAGGGCGCGCCCGACGATGTGCGCAACAGCGCCGACCCGCTGGTCCACCAGTTCGTGAACGCGCTGCCCGACGGGCCGGTGCGTTTCCACTACCCGGGCGTCAGCATCGAAGACGACTTCGGCAATGGCGAAGGAGGCCGCTCATGAGCTGGTGGAAGCCTGCCGACATCGGCTACGGCGTGCGCAGCCACCTGGCCAACCTGGGCTACGGCGCGAAGCTCTTCCTGCGCCTGCTGGGGCCGGGCGCGCAGATCATGCGGCGCTTCAGCCTGGTGCGCGACCAGATCCATTTCCTGGGCAACTACTCGCTGGCCATCATCGGCGTGTCGGGCCTGTTCGTGGGTTTCGTGCTGGGGCTGCAGATGTACTACGCGCTGCAGCGCTACGGTTCTTCCGAAGCGCTGGGCCTGCTGGTCACGCTGAGCCTGGTGCGCGAGCTCGGGCCGGTGGTGGCCGCGTTGCTCTTCACCGGCCGCGCCGGCACGTCTCTGACGGCCGAGATCGGCCTCATGAAGGCCGACGAGCAGCTGAGCGCCATGGAAATGATGGCGGTCGACCCGGTGCAGCGCATCCTGGCGCCGCGCTTCTGGGCCGGGGTGATCACCATGCCGCTGCTGGCGGCCGTGTTCAGCGCGGTCGGCATCATGGGCGGCTACGTGGTGGGCGTGCTGATGCTGGGCGTGGACCCGGGCGCTTTCTGGGGCCAGATGCAGGGCGGCGTCGACGTGTGGCGCGACGTGGGCAATGGCGTCATCAAGAGCATCGTGTTCGGTTTCACCGTGACCTTCATCGCGCTGCTGCAGGGCTACGAGGCCCAGCCCACACCCGAAGGCGTGTCGCGCGCGACCACGCGCACGGTGGTGACGGCGTCGCTGGCGGTGCTGGGGCTGGACTTTCTGCTCACCGCCATGATGTTCAGTATCTAAAGGGGCCCGCCCCCAATCGTTTCTAGAGAGTGCAAACCATGCAACGTTCCAACAATGACATCTGGGTCGGCCTGTTCGTGCTGATCGGCGCGGCCGCATTGCTGTTCCTGGCGCTGCAGTCGGCCAACCTGCTGAGCCTGAACTTCCAGAAGACCTATTCAGTCACCGCGCGCTTCGACAACATCGGCGGGCTCAAGCCGCAAACCGCGATCAAGAGCGCGGGCGTGGTGGTCGGCCGGGTGGAGTCCATCTCCTTCAACGACAAGACCTTTCAGGCCGACGTCACACTGGCTTTGCAAAACCGCTACAGTTTTCCCAAGGACAGCTCGCTCAAGATCCTGACCAGTGGCCTGCTCGGCGAGCAGTACATCGGGATCGAGGCGGGCGCCGAGGAGAAGAACCTGCAGGCCGGCGACACCATCACTGCCACGCAATCCGCGGTGGTGCTGGAAAACCTGATCAGCCAGTTCCTCTACAGCAAGGCCGCCGACGGGAGCTCGAACTCCGGTTCGGCGCAGGGAACCCCCAATAAAAAATGAAAACACGATCCTTTTTGCAAGTCGCCCCGACTGCCATGAAAAACCTCGCCAAATACGCGCGCTGGACCAGTGCCGCCGCCGTGTTTGCCCTTGTCGCCGGCTGTGCCACCGGCCCCAACGCGAACCCGTCCGACCCGTTCGAGCCCTTCAATCGCGGGGTGTTCACCTTCAACGACAAGCTCGACGAAGCCGTGCTGGTGCCTGTGTCCACGGCATACGTCAACGTGCTGCCCTCGATGGTGCGCACCGGCGTGAACAACTTCTTCGGCAACATCGGCGACGTCTGGAGCTTTGCCAACAGCGTGGCCCAGCTGAAGCTGCAGAACAGCGCCGAGACCTTCATGCGGGTCAACGTCAACACCTTCTTCGGCCTGGGCGGCCTGCTCGACGTGGCCACCGAGGCCGGCATCGACCGCCATGACGAAGACTTCGGCCAGACGCTCGGCCGCTGGGGCGTGGGTGCCGGCCCGTACATCGTGCTGCCGGTGCTGGGCCCGTCCACGCTGCGCGACACGATCGCCAAGCCGGTCGATTTCTACGGCGACGGCCTCAATGCCCTGAACGACGTGGCATGGCGCAATTCGCTGACCGTGCTGCGCGTGGTCGACAAGCGCTCGCAGTACCTGCGCGCCGGCCGTTTGATCGACGACGCCGCGCTCGACAAGTATTCGTTCACGCGCGATGCCTTCCTGCAGCGCCGCCGCAGCCTGATCCAGGACGGCAAGTCGCCGGACGAGGACGCCGGCAAGTAAGACCGAGTCGACGGGCCGCGACAGTGCACAGGCCGCCTGCTTGCATTCCGTTGCAAGGCTTCACCTGTGCTTCAGGAACCCGGTAGGCCGGGGCCCTGTCGAACCCGTTCTATGCGTGGCACGCCATTCCTGTGCGTGCTGCGTGAAACCAGAAACCAGAGGGACCTGTCAATGAACAACAAGATGATCCTGCAACGACGCGGCTTCGGCCACCTGGTGCTCGCCGGCGCGATGCTGTTCAGCGCCGCCGCCACCTTCGTGAGCCCCGCGCGCGCCGCGGACGAAACCCCCGATGCGTTGGTCAAGCGCATCTCGACCGATGTGCTCGAGACCATCAAGTCGGACAAGTCCATCAAGTCGGGCGACGTCAACAAGATCATGGTGCTGGTCGACAGCAAGATCATGCCCAACGTCAACTTCCAGCGCATGACGGCCTCGGCCGTCGGCCCGGCCTGGCGGACCGCCACGCCCGAGCAGCAGAAGCGGCTGCAGGAAGAGTTCAAGACGCTGCTGGTGCGCACCTACGCGGGCGCGCTCGACCAGGTGAGCGACCAGACCGTCAGCGTGCGTCCGTTCCGCGGCTCGGCCGACGACACCGACGTGCTGGTGCGCACCGAGGTCAAGGGCCGCGGCGACCCGGTGCAGCTCGACTACCGCCTCGAGAAAACCCCCGGCCAGGGCGCCGGCTGGAAGGTCTACAACCTGAATGTGCTGGGCGTGTGGCTGGTCGACACCTACCGCACCCAGTTCTCGCAGGAAATCAACAAGAGCGGCGTCGACGGCCTCATTTCCGCCCTGGCCGCGCGTAACAAGGGCAACAGCAAGGGCTGACCGATGCTGGTTTTGCCCACGCGCCTGACCCACGACGAGGCCCCCGCCTGCATGCGCATGCTGCAGCAGGGGCTCAAAGGCCAGACCGATTCGTCCTCCACCGTGGTGGACGCCACCGCGCTGGCCCAGTTCGATTCGTCCGCGCTCGCGGTGCTGCTCGAATGCCGGCGCGAATCCAGCGCGCTGGGCCGCGGTTTCTCGGTGAAGGGCTTGTCGCCGCGCCTGCGCGAGCTGGCCGCGCTGTACGGAATCGCAGGCCTTTTGCCCGCCGCGCCCTGAAAAAGTAACGGCCCCGTAAAATCGCGGGCTCCCATGCCCGCGATCTCATTCCAATCGGTCTCCAAGACCTACCCCCCCTCCAGACAGCAAAAAGCCCAAGGCAAGCAAGGGCTCAAGGCGGTCGACGAGGTCACATTCCAGATAGAGCCAGGCGAATTCTTCGGTCTGCTCGGGCCGAACGGGGCGGGCAAGACCTCCCTGATCAGCATGCTCGCGGGCCTGTCGAGGCCCACGTCCGGCGCCATCAGCGTGCACGGTTTCGACGTGCAGCGCGACTTCGCCGAGGCGCGCCGCCAGCTGGGCATCGTGCCGCAGGAGCTGGTGTTCGACCCCTTCTTCAACGTGCGCGAGTCGCTGCGCATCCAGTCGGGCTACTTCGGCATCAAGAACAACGAAGCCTGGATCGACGAGCTGTTGCAGAGCCTGGGCCTTGCCGACAAGGCCACGGCCAACATGCGCCAGCTCTCGGGCGGCATGAAGCGCCGGGTGCTGGTGGCGCAGGCGCTGGTGCACAAGCCGCCGGTGATCGTGCTGGACGAACCCACGGCCGGCGTCGACGTCGAGCTGCGCCAGACGCTCTGGCAGTTCGTCGCGCGGCTGAACAAGCAGGGCAGCACCGTGCTGCTGACCACGCACTACCTGGAAGAGGCCGAGGCGCTGTGCAACCGCATCGCGATGCTCAAGCAGGGCCGCGTGATTGCGCTGGACCGCACCAGCGAGCTGCTGAAGTCGGCCGCCAGCAATGTGCTGCGCTTCAAGACCGACGCGATGCTGCCCTGGGCCATTGCCCAGCATGCGCGCATCACCGGGCGCATCGTGCAGTTGCCGGCGCAGAACGCCCATGAAGTCGAACAACTGCTGGCCGCGATCCGCGAAGCCGGCGTCGCGGTGGAAGATGTGGAAATGCGCAAGGCCGACCTGGAAGACGTGTTCATCGACCTGATGGCGGGTGAGCAGACGCCGCTGGAGGTCGCAAGATGATGGCTGTGACTGGTTGGCGCGCGCTTTTATATAAAGAGACATTGCGCTTCTGGAAGGTCGGTTTCCAGACCGTCGGGGCGCCGGTGCTCACCGCGCTGCTGTACCTCATGGTGTTCGGCCATGTGCTCGAGGGCCGCGTCACGGTCTACGGCACGGTCGGCTACACCGCCTTCTTGGTGCCCGGCCTGGTGATGATGAGCGTGCTGCAGAACGCGTTCGCCAACAGCTCGTCGTCCATCATCCAGAGCAAGATCATGGGCAACCTGGTGTTCGTGCTGCTCACGCCGCTGTCGCACTGGGGCTGGTTCCTTGCGTACGTGGGCTCGTCGATCATCCGCGGGCTGGCCGTGGGGCTGGGCGTGTTCGTGGTCACCATGTTCTTCGCCATGCCCGACTTCGTGGCGCCGCTGTGGATCATCGTGTTCGCGCTGCTGGGCGCCGCAATGCTCGGCACGCTGGGCCTCATTGCCGGCCTGTGGGCCGAGAAGTTCGACCAGATGGCGGTATTCCAGAACTTCCTGATCATGCCCATGACCTTCCTGTCGGGCGTGTTCTATTCCATCGGCTCGCTCCCGCCGTTCTGGCAGAAGGTGAGCCACCTGAACCCGTTCTTCTACATGATCGACGGCTTCCGCTACGGCTTCTTCGGCGTGAGCGACGCCTCGCCCTGGCTGAGCTTCGGCATCGTCGGCACCGCCTGGCTGGTGGTGAGCGCGGTGGCCGTCCATTTGCTGCGCATCGGCTACAAGATTCGCGGCTGAACGTTTTTTCCCCACATCCCATGACCGCCGAACAACTCCAGGCCCTGATCCAGTCCCATCTCCCGTGCGAGCACATCACGCTCGAGGGCGACGGTCGACATTGGTACGCCACCATCGTCTCGGCCGAATTCGAGGGCAAGCGCTCGATCCAGCGCCATCAGCGGGTCTACGCCACCCTCGGTGCGAAAATGCACACCGACGAGGTGCACGCGCTTTCGATGAAGACCTACACGCCGGCCGAATGGGCCGCAGTGGAAAAATAACGTTCCGGCCCCCGTGGGGCCCCTGATTTCGCTGGAATTTCGATGGACAAACTTCTGATTCGCGGCGGGCGAGAGCTCCGCGGCGAAGTACTCATTTCCGGCGCCAAGAACGCCGCGCTGCCCGAGCTGTGCGCGGCGCTGCTGACCGAGCAGCCCGTGACCCTGCACAACGTGCCGCGCCTGCAGGACGTGTCGACCATGCTCAAGCTGGTGCGCAACATGGGCGTGACCGCCGAGCGCGACGACAACGGCACCGTGCGCCTGAACGCGGGCGACCTGGGCAACCCCGAGGCCCCCTACGAGCTCGTGAAGACCATGCGCGCCTCGGTGCTGGCCCTGGGCCCGCTGCTGGCGCGCTTCGGCCACGCCAAGGTGTCGCTGCCCGGCGGCTGCGCCATCGGCTCGCGGCCGGTCGACCAGCACATCAAGGGCCTGCAGGCCATGGGCGCGGAGATCGTGGTCGAGCACGGCTACATGGTCGCGCGCCTGCCCGAGGGCCGCACCCGCCTGAAGGGCGCGCGCATTTTGACCGACATGGTCACCGTCACCGGCACCGAGAACTTCCTGATGGCCGCCGCGCTGGCCGAGGGCGAGACGCTGCTGGAAAACGCCGCGCAGGAGCCCGAGATCGTCGACCTGGCCGAAATGCTGATCCGCATGGGCGCGAAGATCGAAGGCCACGGCACCAGCCACATCCGCATCCAGGGCGTGGAAAAGCTGCACGGCTGCGAACACGCGGTGGTGGCCGACCGCATCGAGGCCGGCACCTTCCTGTGCGCCGTGGCGGCGACCGGGGGCGAAGCCTTTTTGCGCCATGCGCGCGGCGACCACCTCGACGCCGTGATCGACAAGCTGCGCGATGCCGGCTGCACGATCGCCTGCGAAACAGACGGCGTGCGCATTGCTTCGAAAGGTCCGGCCCACGCGCACCTGAAGGCGCAGAGCTTCAGCACCACCGAATACCCCGGCTTTCCGACCGACATGCAGGCGCAGTTCATGGCGCTGAACGTCATTGCGCGCGGCGCCTCGATGGTCACCGAGACCATCTTCGAGAACCGCTTCATGCACGTGAACGAGATGGTGCGCCTGGGCGCGCGCATCCACGTCGAGGGCAAGGTGGCGATGGTCGAGGGCGTGCAGCAGCTCTCGGGCGCCACGGTGATGGCCACCGACCTGCGCGCCTCGGCCAGCCTTGTCATCGCCGGCCTCGTGGCCGAGGGCGAGACGCTGGTCGACCGCATCTACCACCTGGACCGGGGCTACGACCGCATGGAAGCCAAGCTTCGCGGGCTCGGTGCCGACATCGAACGACTGACCGGAGCGGCCGCCGCATGATCACCCTTGCCCTTTCCAAAGGCCGCATCTTCGAAGAGACGATGCCCCTGCTGGCCGCCGCCGGCATCGAGGTCACCGAAGACCCCGAGAAATCGCGCAAGCTGATCCTCGAGACCACCCGCCCCGACGTGCGCGTGGTGCTGGTGCGCGCGTCCGACGTGCCCACCTACGTGCAGTACGGTGGCGCCGACCTCGGCGTGACCGGGCTCGACGTGCTGCTGGAGAACGGCAACCAGGGCATGTACCAGCCGCTGGACCTGCGCATCGCGGCCTGCCGCCTGAGCGTGGCCGTGCGCAACGACTACGACTACGCCTCGGCCGTGAAGCAGGGCTCGCGCCTGCGCGTGGCGACCAAGTACGTCGGCCTGTCGCGCGACTTCTTCGCCAGCAAGGGCGTGCACGTCGACCTGATCAAGCTCTACGGCAGCATGGAGCTGGCGCCGCTCACCGGCCTGGCCGATGCCATCGTCGACCTGGTGTCGACCGGCAACACGCTCAAGGCCAACCACCTGGTCGAGGTGGAACGCATCATGGACATCAGCGCCCGCCTGGTGGTGAACCAGGCCGCGCTCAAGCTCAAGCGCGAGCCCATCCGCCGCATCATCGACGCGTTCGCGTCGGCCATTCCCTCCGCCTGAACCTTTCCGCCTGGACCCCATGACTCTGAAAGCAGCCCCCGCCCGACTCTCCACGACTTCAGCCAGCTTCGACGCTGAATTCAAGGCGCGGCTGCATTGGTCCGCGGACGCCGACGCGGCCATCGAGAAGGTGGTGGCGGACATCCTGGTCGACGTGCAGAAGCGGGGCGACGAGGCGGTGCTGGAGTACACGCGCCGCTTCGACGGCCTCGGCGCCGCCACCGTGGCGGAACTCGAACTGACGCAAGGCGACTTCAAGGAAGCCTTCGACTCGCTGCCCGAAGACCAGCGCGCCGCATTGCAGGCCGCGGCCGACCGCGTACGCAGCTACCACGAGGCGCAGAAGAAGGCCAGCGGCGAAAGCTGGAGCTACCGCGACGCCGACGGCACGCTGCTGGGCCAGAAGGTCACGCCGCTGGACCGCGTCGGCATCTACGTGCCCGGCGGCAAGGCGGCCTATCCGTCGAGCCTGCTGATGAACGCCATTCCGGCCCACGTGGCCGGCGTGGGCGAAATCATCATGGTGGTCCCCACGCCCGTGAAGGGCAGCGTGGCCACCGGTGGTGCGGGCGGGCAGTCGTCCACCAAGGGCGAGCGCAACGTGCTCGTGCTGGCGGCCGCCTACGTGGCCGGCGTCACGCGCGCCTTCACCATCGGCGGCGCGCAGGCCGTGGCCGCGCTGGCCTACGGCACCGCGACCATTCCCGCCGTCGACAAGATCACCGGCCCCGGCAACGCCTACGTGGCCGCCGCCAAGCGCCGCGTGTTCGGCACCGTGGGCATCGACATGATCGCGGGCCCCAGCGAAATCCTGGTGCTGGCCGACGGCAGCACGCCGCCCGAGTGGGTGGCCATGGACCTGTTCAGCCAGGCCGAGCACGACGAGCTGGCCCAGAGCATCCTGCTGTGCCCCGATGCGGCCTACATCGACCGCGTGCAGGCCGAGATCGACCGCCTGCTGCCGGCCATGCCGCGCGCTGAAATCATCGCCGCCTCGCTCAACGGCCGCGGCGCGCTGATCCACACGAAGAGCATGGAAGAGGCCTGCGAGATCAGCAACCGCATCGCCCCCGAACACCTCGAGGTGAGCAGCAACGAGCCCGGCCGCTGGGAGCCGCTGCTGCGCCACGCGGGCGCGATCTTCCTGGGCGCCTTCACCAGCGAAAGCCTGGGCGACTACTGCGCCGGCCCGAACCACGTGCTGCCCACCAGCGGCACCGCACGCTTCTCGAGCCCGCTGGGCGTGTACGACTTCCAGAAGCGCTCCAGCCTCATCGAGGTCAGCGAGGCCGGCGCCCAGGTGCTGGGCCCCATCGCCGTGACGCTGGCCGAGGGCGAGGGCCTGCAGGCGCACGCGGAAGCCGCGCGCATGCGGCTGCGCAAATCCGCTGCGTAAGATCCGGGCTTCCACAACAAGCCTCCGGGGGGAGCAAGCAAGATGATTGATCGTCTGTACCGTTCGCGTCTTTTCCGATTCGCAACCGGCCTTGCCGCGGGGGCCGCGTTGCTGGCCGCCTGCACCCAGATGCCGCAGGCGCCGCGCGACCTGTCTTCCGTGGGCGCCACCTCCAGCGTGGCCCCTGCATCCGCTGCACCTGCCGCCCCCGCGCCGCAGCTCGGCACGCAATGGGGCGAAGGCCTCGAGTCGAAGACCCGCAGCGTCGTCACCAAGCGCCTGTCGGCCCAGCCCGACGACGTGGCCTCGCTCGGCTACAACGAAGCTTCCGCCGTGCGCCGCGCCGTGGGCAACAACCCCGAGCGCCGCCTGAGCATGCTGCTGGCCGACGGCGATGTCGAATGGTCGGTGCTCGACGAAGAGGGCCGCGCGTTGCCGCTGCAGCGCGCGCGCCGCGGTGCCGGCCCCGGTGCTGACGACACCTTCCGCCTGGCCGGCGTCGAAGGCGCGCGCTACACGCTGCGCTTTCGCAACCTCAGCGAGCGCAGCTACGAGGTGATCGCCACGGTCGACGGCCTCGACGTGCTCAACGGCAAGCCCGGCAGCCTGCGCAACGGCGGCTACGTGCTGCGCCCGCTGCAGGCGCTCACCATCGAAGGCTTCCGCAAGAGCCAGAACGAGGTCGCGGCCTTCCGCTTCGCCGCCCCGGGCCGTGCCTATGCCGCCAATACCGAAGCCGGCGACGTGCGCAACATAGGCATGATCGGTGCCGCGCTGTTCGAGCTCGAGGAGCCCGACGCGCCCCGCCGCCAGCGCCGCGACGCCGCCCCCTCGCAGCCCAGCGCCTTCCCGGCCGACGGCGCCTACGCGCCGCCGCCGCGCTACCGCAAATGAAGGGGCGCGCCGCCTTCTTGCTGGCCATGTCCGTGGCCGTGGCCGTGGTTGCGCTGGCGTCTGCCGTGGGCGCGCAGGCCATGAGCATCCGCGAGCTGCGCACGCTCGAGGCCGGCGAAAAAGACGGCAAGGCCTACGCCAGCTACTACCTGGTCGGCGTGCTCGAGGGCCTGCGCGAAGGCGTCGAGGCCTCGCAGCGCAACGGGCAGAAGCCCGTGTTCTGCGTGGAGGGCCGCCGCCTCGAACCCGCCATGGCGCGCTCGCTCTACCAGACCGAGCTGAGCCGCAACGCCGACAGTTATGAAGCCGACATGCCCGTGCAACTGGTCATGGCCGGCGCCCTGAAGAACAGCTACCGCTGCACCCGATGACCGCTCCTGAATCCGCCCGTTCCCCGATCGACCGCATCCGCAACGACGTGCGCGCCATGCATGCCTACGCGGTGCAGGACGCGAGCGGCTTCATCAAGCTCGACGCCATGGAAAACCCCTTCGGCCTGCCGCCCGCGCTGCAGGCCGAACTGGGCGCGCGGCTGGGCGCGCTGGCGCTGAACCGGTACCCGGGCGAGCGCGGCGCCGAACTGCAGCGTGCGCTCGCCGCGCATGCGCAGATGCCCGAGGGCTTCTCCCTGATGCTGGGCAACGGCTCCGACGAACTCATTTCGCTGCTCGACATTGCCTGCGACCAGCCCGGCGCCACCGTGCTCGCGCCGCTGCCGGGCTTCGTGATGTACGCCATGAGCGCGCAGCTGCAGGGCCTGAAGTTCGTCGGCGTGCCGCTCACGGCCGACTTCGAGCTCGACGAGGCCGCCATGCTGGCCGCCATTGCGCGCGAGAAGCCGGCCATCGTCTACCTGGCCTACCCGAACAACCCGACCGCCAACCTCTGGGACGACGCCGTCATCGAGAAGATCGTCGAAGCCCAGGGCGCGCAGGGCGGCCTGGTGGTGATGGACGAGGCCTACCAGCCCTTCGCCGCCAGGAGCTACATCGACCGGCTGGCGAAGCACGGCCATGTGCTCTTGATGCGCACGCTCAGCAAGTTCGGTCTGGCCGGCATCCGCCTGGGCTACCTGATGGGCCCGGCCGCGCTGGTGGCCGAGATCGACAAGGTGCGCCCGCCGTACAACATCAGCGTGCTGAATTGCGAGTGCGCGCTGTTCGCGCTGGAGCACGCCGAGGTGTTCGAGGCCCAGGCCCGGCAGATCCGCGAGGAGCGCGAGCGCCTGATGACGGGGCTCGGCCGCCTGCCCGGCGTGAAGACCTGGCCCAGCGACGCCAACATGATCCTGCTGCGCGTGCCCGATGCCACCAGGACCTTCGAGGGCATGAAGGCGCGCGGGGTGCTGGTGAAGAACGTTTCTAAAATGCACGAACTGCTCGCAAATTGCCTGCGCCTCACCGTCGGAACGGCCGACGAGAATGCGCGGATGCTGGCGGCACTCGAAGCCTCACTATGACCACCCCCACCCCCCAGGACAGCGGCGACCGCATCGCGTCCGTCACCCGCAACACCGCGGAAACCAAGATCACCGTCAGCGTCAACCTCGACGGCACCGGCCGCGCCAAGCTCGCGACCGGCATCGGCTTCTTCGACCACATGCTCGACCAGATCGCCCGCCACGGGCTGATCGACCTCGACATCGACTGCCAGGGCGACCTGCACATCGACGGCCACCACACGGTGGAAGACGTTGGCATCACGCTCGGCCAGGCCGTGGCGAAGGCCATCGGCGACAAGAAGGGCATTCGCCGCTACGGCCATGCCTACGTGCCGCTGGACGAAGCACTGAGCCGCGTGGTCATCGACTTCTCGGGCCGCCCCGGCCTCGTCATGCACGTGCCCTTCACCAGCGGAATGATCGGCACCTTCGACAGCCAGCTCACCTACGAGTTCTTCCAGGGCTTCGTCAACCACGCGTTCGTCACGCTGCACATCGACAACCTGAAGGGCGTCAACGCCCACCACCAGTGCGAAACGGTGTTCAAGGCCTTCGCGCGCGCCATGCGCGGCGCGCTGGAGCTCGACCCGCGCTCCGTCGGTGTCATTCCGTCGACCAAGGGCTCGCTCTGAAGCGCGCCGGCGAACAGCTATGAAATCTGTAGCAAATACCGTCGCGGTCGTCGACTACGGCATGGGCAACCTGCATTCCGTGTCGCAGGCCGTGCGCCATGCGGCCGACCAGGTGGGCGTGGAGGTGTTCGTCACCTCCGACCCCGACGTGGTGCGCAAAGCCACCCGCGTGGTGCTGCCGGGGCAGGGCGCCATGCCCGACTGCATGCGCGAGCTGCGCGAGTCGGGCCTGCAGGAATCGGTGCTCGAGGCGGCGGCCAGCAAGCCGCTGTTCGGCGTGTGCGTGGGCATGCAGATGATGCTGTCGCGCAGCCACGAAGGCCCGACCGACGGCCTGGGCCTCATTCCGGGCGAGGTCGTCAAGTTCGACCTGACCGGGCGCCTGCAGCCCGACGGCAGCCGCTTCAAGGTGCCGCAGATGGGCTGGAACCAGGTGCGCCAGGCCCAGCCGCACGCCGTGTGGGCGGGCGTGCCCGACGACAGCTACTTCTATTTCGTGCACAGCTTCTACGCCCGCCCGGTCGACGCCAAACACAGCGTGGGCGAAGCAGATTACGGCGCGAGCTTTACCGCGGCCATTGCACGCGATAACATTTTTGCCACCCAGTTCCACCCGGAGAAGAGTGCGGACCACGGGCTGCAGCTGTATCGCAACTTCCTCCACTGGAATCCCTGAACCTTTTTTCCCGTCCGGGCCGAACCCTCCACAGCCCGGACTCTGCTCACTCGCGTCACTTCCATGCTCCTCATTCCCGCCATTGACCTCAAAGACGGCCACTGCGTTCGCCTCAAGCAGGGCGACATGGACCAGTCCACCATCTTCAGCGAAGACCCCGCAGCCATGGCCCGCAAGTGGGTCACGGCCGGCGCGCGCCGGCTGCACCTGGTCGACCTGAACGGCGCCTTCGCCGGCAAGCCGCAGAACCACGCGGCGATCAAGGCGATCCTGAAGGAAGTCGGCGACGACATTCCCGTGCAGCTCGGCGGCGGCATTCGCGACCTCGACACCATCGAGCGCTACATCGACGACGGCCTGCGCTACGTGATCATCGGCACCGCCGCGGTCAAGAACCCTGGCTTCCTGAAGGACGCCTGCAGCGCCTTCGGCGGCCACATCATCGTGGGCCTGGACGCCAAGGACGGCAAGGTCGCCACCGACGGCTGGAGCAAGCTCACGGGCCACGAGGTGGCCGACCTGGGCAAGAAGTTCGAGGACTACGGCGTCGAGTCGATCATCTACACCGACATCGGCCGCGACGGCATGCTGTCGGGCATCAACATCGAGGCCACCGTCAAGCTGGCGCAGGCGCTGACCATTCCGGTGATCGCCTCGGGCGGCCTGTCGAACATGCTGGACATCGACAACCTCTGCGCCGTGGAGTCCGACGGTGTCGAAGGCGTGATCTGCGGACGCGCCATCTATTCGGGCGACCTCGACTTCGCCGCCGCGCAGGCCCGCGCGGACGAACTGGCCGGCGCCTGACCGTTTCCTTCCCCAGCGCGTGCTCTCCGCGCTCGCCATTGCCAACTACCGCTCGCTGCGCCAGCTGACGGTGCCGCTGGGCCGGCTCACGCTGGTGACCGGCGCCAACGGCAGCGGCAAGTCGAGCGTGTACCGGGCGATGCGGCTGCTGGCCGACATCGCCAACGGCGGCGTGATCCGCTCGCTGGTGCGCGAAGGCGGCTTGTCTTCCACGCTCTGGGCGGGCCCTGAACGCTTCTCGGCGGCCATGCTGCGTGGCGACGTGCCCGTGCAGGGCACCACGCGCAGCGAGCCGGTTGCGCTGAAGCTCGGCTTCGCCGGCGTGGACATGGAAGATTTCGGCTACGCCATCGACATCGGCCTGCCGCCACCCATTCCGTCGACTGCCTTTTCGCGCGACCCGCAGATCAAGCACGAGGCCATCTGGAGTGGACCGCTGCTGCGCCCGTCCACCCAGCTGGTCGACCGGAAGGGCGCCGCGCTGCGCCTTCGTGACGGGCGGGGCTGGCAGGCGACGGGCCGGCCGATTCCGGCCTTCGCCAGCATGATGACCGAGCACGCCGACCCGCGCGACGCGCCCGAGATGCTCACGCTGCGCGAGCAGATGCGCTCCTGGCGCTTCTACGACCACTTCCGCTCCGATGCCGAGGCGCCCGCGCGCCAGCCGCAGCTGGGCACCTACACGCCCGTGCTGGCCAACGACGGCGCCGACCTGGCCGCGGCGCTGCAGACCATCCGCGAGATCGGCGACGGCCAAGCGCTCGACCGTGCCGTGGACGACGCCTTTCCGGGCGCGCGCGTCGAGGTGCAGGTCACGGCCGACCGCTTCGAGACGCTCATGCACCAGTACGGCCTGCTGCGCCCGCTGACGGCCGCCGAGCTGTCCGACGGCACGCTGCGCTACCTGCTGTGGATTGCCGCGTTGCTCACGCCCCGGCCGCCCGCGCTGCTGGTGCTCAACGAACCCGAGACCAGCCTGCACCCCGACCTGCTGCCGGCGCTCGGGCGCCTCATCGCGCAGGCGGCGCGGCAGTCGCAGGTGATCGTGGTATCGCATGCCGCGCGGCTGATCGCCGCGCTGGAAGACGGCAACGGCCTGCAGCCGGTGGTGCTCGACAAGCAGTTCGGTGAAACCCGCATCGCGAACCTCGACATGAGCGAGATCCCGCGCTGGGAGTGGCCCGCGCGCTAAGGGGCTTCGGCCGTCACGCGATCGCGCGCCAGCGCCCGGAAGGCCGCGCTGGCGATCACGCCCTCGGTCTTGCGGTGCGAGGCCGCAAGGCGTGTGCGGTGCGGCATGGTGGCCGGCACGGCGCGCCAGTCGGCCAGGCTGGGGTCGTCGCTCCATGCCAGGTTCAGCACCAGGGTGCGGTGCAGCGACGGCAGGTCGTTGCCGTGGTCATCGCACACCGACTGCGTCTTCATGCGGTGCAGCACCGGCAGCAGCTCGGGCTCGGCGACCAGAAAGTCCAGCAGCCCACCGCCGCGCGCCAGCGCGAAGCCGGCGAAGGCCTGGAAGAACCAGTTCACGCCCGGGTTGTAGTTGTCGTACACGTGCAGCTCGTAGCGCACCAGCACCGTGGCCAGCAGTTGGCGAAAGCGCGGATGCCGCGCGCCGAAGTCGATCAGCCGGCAGACGTCGGCGGGGCTCTTGCGCGCGTACGGCGTGAGCGCCAGCCCGAACAGCGCCGGCAGCTCGGGCAGCCCCAGGTGGGCGGCGGCGCGGCTGCGGATGTCGGGCGCGTCGAAGCACATCAGCAGCAGCGCCATGTGCGCCGGCAGCGCGGGCAGGCGCTGCACGATGGCGTCCCGAGGTGGCCGCATTGCACCAGCGCATGCAGCAGGTTGACGAACTCGCCGCCGGTGCCCCGGTGCAGTTCGTGCAGCGGCGGCTCGGCGATCAGCGCCAGCGTGGCGTCGAGGTCGAAGCCGTCGAGCGTGCGCCAGAAGGCATGCACCCGCGGATGCGCGTAGCCGACCTTGAACGCATGGGCCTCCAGCGTGCAGCTGCGGACTTGGTAGTCGAGGCGGTTGGCCGTGGCGGCTGGGTCGCTGTCGAAGGCCGCGGTGTCGGCCACGCCGAACTCGGTGGGAATGTCGAAGGAGCCGTTGAAGAACCTGAACCGGTAGACCGGCGCGCCCTTGTGCAGCAGCTTGTCGCTGATGGCGCAGCGCGCCTTCGTCAGCGTGAGTTCGCCCTGCTCGAACCAGCAGAAGGGCGTGCGGCGCGGGTCCATGCCCCAGTCGCCCACGGTGCCGTCGAACACGCTGTCGACCCAGGCCTGTACCTCGGCATTGGCGTGCAGCGGGCGCTGGAGGGCGCTGCTGTCGTCTTGCGGCACGCGACGGGCCGCAAAATCCCAGAAGGCGCGGTAGCCGTGGCGGTACGCGTTCTGCACATGGGCGAGTGCCGCGGCGGTGTCGCCCGCCTTGGCCTCGGCGACCGCGGCCCAGAGCAGGAACTTGTGGTCCCGGCAGGCGAGGGCTGCATCGTCGGGCGGCATGGCGCGCGCCAGCGCAAGGGCCGCGTCGAGCCGGCCGGCGGCCAGGTGGTGTTCGAGCGTGTCGCTCAGCGCCTGCCAGGTGGCTTCGCACCGGCGGTCCAGGGCGAGAAGTTCGGCGAGCAGTTCGGTGAGCGAATTGGGGAAGGGAGGCGTGTCGGGGCTGGCTGGCATCGGGCCGCAGTGTTGCACACGGGCACACGGGCACACAGCCCGCGCCGCCCCGGGCGCCGCCGCGCGCGCCCGAACGCTACTCGGCCTTCACCGACATCGTCTGGATGATCGTTTCCAGCTGCGCGCTCATCGGCAGGTTGATGCTCTCGCCGGTGGGCAGCTTGCGCAGGAACCAGCGCTTGTACTGCCGCTCGATCTCGCCGTCTTCCGCCAACACCTGGAACGCATCGACGATCAGCTTGTTGAGCTGCGGGTCGTCCTTGCGGTACATGATGCCGTAGGGGTCGTAGGAGAGAAAGTCGCCGACCACCTCGTAGTTCGCCTTGGCGGCGTCCTGCGCGATCAGGCCGTAGAGCAGCACGTCGTCGGTGGCGAAGGCGTCGGCCTGGCCGCTCTTCACGAGGCCGAACGATTCCGCGTGGTCGGGCGTTACCAGCAGGTTGATGCCAAGCTTGAACTTATCCGACAGCTCGCGCAGCGTCTTCTCGTTGGTGGTGCCGGCGGTAACGGCCACCTTCTTGCCGGCCAGGTCGCGGAAGGACTTGATGGGCGAGCCCTTCTTCACCAGCACCTTGGTGCCCGAGACGAACATGGTGGGCGAGAAGCTCACGCGCTTCTGCCGCTCGAGGTTGCTGGTGGTGGAGCCGCATTCGAGGTCGACCTTGCCGCTCACGACCGCGTCGATGCGCGAGTCGGAGGTGACCGGCACCCACTTGATGGCGAGGCTCTTGTTCACCGCGTCCTCGATGGAGCTCACCAGCGAGCGGCACAGCTCGATCGAATAGCCGATGGGCTCCTTGCGCGCGTTGAGGTACGAGAACGGGACCGACGACTCGCGGTAGCCGATGGTGATGGCGCCCGTGGAACGCGCCTTGGCCAGCGTGCCGGTGAGTTCCTGCGCCTGCACGGGAAGCGCCAGCGCCGCCAGTCCGGTGAGCACCGCGGCCACCAGCCACGCGGCGCCGGCGGATGTGGAAGCCAAGGCAGAGGCTGGGGCGAGCATGCCGATGCGCTTCATGGCGTTTCGCCTCACGCGTGCGCCGGGTGGGCGAGGGTGGCGTTGGCCTCCTCGTCGATGGCCCGGGCGTTGACCTCGGCGTCGCTCTCGGAGAGCAGCTCGCCCTCCCACTTGGCGACCACGGCGGTCGCAATCGAATTGCCCACCGCGTTGGTGGCCGAGCGGCCCATGTCGAGGAAGGTGTCCACGCCCAAAATCAGCAGCAGGCCCGCCTCGGGAATGTCGAAGTGGTTCAGCGTGGCGGCAATCACCACCAGCGAGGCGCGCGGCACGCCGGCCATGCCCTTGGAGGTGAGCATCAGGATGAGCAGCATCGTGACCTGCGTGCTGATCGGCATGTGGATGTTGTACGCCTGCGCGATGAACAGCACGGCGAAGGTGCAATACATCATCGAGCCGTCCAGGTTGAACGAGTAGCCCATGGGCATCACGAAGCTGGAGATCTTGCGCTTCACGCCGAACCGGTCGAGCGCCTGCAGAATCTTCGGGTACGCGGCCTCCGAACTGGCGGTGGCAAAGGACAGCAGGAAGGCTTCCTTGATGAGCACCAGCAGCTTGAACACGCGCGGCCCCAGGAACAGGAAGCCCGCCAGCACCAGCACGCTCCACAGCACGAACAGGCCGAGGTAGAAGTCGCCCATGAACACCGCGAACTTCAGCAGGATGCCCAGGCCGTTCACGGCCACGGTGGCGGCCATGGCGGCCAGCACGGCCAGCGGCGCGAGCTTCATCACGTAGCCGGTGATCTTCAGCATGGCGTGCGACAGCTCCTCGATGGCCGCCACCAGCGTCTTGGCCTTGTCGCCCAGCGAGGCCAGCGCCACGCCGAAGAACATCGAGAACACCACGATCTGCAGGATCTCGTTGTTGGCCATGGCCTCCACGAACGACTTGGGCACCGTGTGGCTGACAAAGTCTTTCAACGTGAACTTGGAGGTGGCCAGGTTGGCCGAGGCGCCGATGTCGGGCAGCGGCAGGCCCAGGTTCTCGCCGGGCTTGAGCAGGTTGGCCATGATGAGCCCGATGACCAGCGAGATCAGCGAGGCCGTCAGGAACCAGCCGATGGCCTTGCCGAACACGCGGCCCACCGACTTGGCGTCGCCCATGTGCGCGATGCCCACCACCAGCGTGGAGAACACCAGCGGGCCGATCAGCATCTTGATCAGGCGCAGGAACACGTCGGACACGATGGAGACGTAGTCGGCGATCTCCTTGGCGGCCTTCTTGTCCGGAAAGCTGGAGAAGATCATGTAGCCCACGATGATGCCGAGCACCATGGCGATCAGGATCCAGGCGGCCATCGGCAGCTTTTTCTTCATGCGTATCCCCTTGTGTCGTGTGAGAGTGATTTTTGGAGTGCACGGGACCGAAGCGGTCACAGGGTATCCAAGAAGGCCCCGGGCACGCAATGGGCCCGATGCCAATTCCGTGCCACGCCGCGGGCGCTGCCTACAATTCTCGCCATGGAAATCACCCCGATCGAGTTTCGCGGCCAGCCCGCGCTGCGCGCCACAGGCGCCGATGGCAGCACCCTGACGGTGGCCTTGCACGGTGCGCAAGTACTCTCCTGGACAGCGGCCGACGGGCTGGAAAGGCTTTACCTGAGCCCTTCGGCGGTGTTCGACGGCCACACGGCCATCCGCGGCGGCGTGCCCGTCTGCTGCCCCCAATTCAACCAGCGGGGCATGTTGCCCAAGCATGGCTTCATGCGCAATTTGCCTTGGGTGCACACGCCCTCGGACACGCCCGAGACGCTTCGTCTCACGCTGCGCGACGGCGAGGCCACCCGCAAGCTGTGGCCGCACGCTTTTGAGGCGCGGCTCGAGGCCACGCTGTCGCGTGGCCAGTTGCGCATCGCGCTCACGCTGCGCAACCTCGACAGCGCCCCCTGGACCTTTGCCGCCGCGCTGCACACCTACCTGCGCGTGGACAACATCTCCAATGTGCGGCTCGAAGGCCTGCAGGGTGCCAACCGCTGGGATTCGCTGCGCGACGACCGCCATGTGGAAACGGCGGCTGCGTTGCATTTCGATGCGGAGTTCGACAGCGTGTACACCGCCCCCGCCGAGCCGCTGCGGCTGGTGCAGCCGGGCGGCAAGCTCGAAATCTCGCAGAGCGCCAGCTGCAGCGAAACCGTGGTGTGGAACCCAGGCGCGGTGCTCGGTGCGAAACTCGCCGACATGCCGGCCGACGGTTTTCGCCACATGCTGTGCGTGGAGGCGGCCCGCATCGACGAGCCCGTGCTGCTGGCGCCCGGCGCCGAGTGGCAGGGCTGGCAGCAGCTGCGCGTGCTCTGACCCTTCCTTCCTCCGATTCGCTCCAGATTCCTTCCTGATTCCTTCCCTGGTTCTTCCCATGCTTGCCAAACGCATCATTCCCTGCCTCGACGTCACCGGCGGCCGCGTCGTCAAGGGCGTCAACTTTCTCGAACTGCGCGACGCGGGCGATCCGGTCGAGATCGCCGCGCGCTACAACGCGCAGGGCGCCGACGAGCTGACCTTTCTCGACATCACCGCCACCAGCGACGGGCGCGACCTGATCCTGCCGATCATCGAGGCCGTGGCGTCGCAGGTCTTCATTCCGTTGACCGTGGGCGGCGGCGTGCGCACCGTGGCCGACGTGCGCCGGCTGCTGAACGCGGGCGCCGACAAGACCAGCTTCAATTCCGCCGCCATCGCCGACCCGCAGGTGATCAGCGACGCCTCGCAGAAGTACGGCTCGCAGTGCATCGTGGTCGCCATCGACGCCAAGCGCCGCAGCCCCGAAGAAGCCGCCACGCGCGGCGCGGGCTGGGACGTGTACAGCCACGGCGGGCGCAAGAACACCGGCCTGGACGTGGTCGAGTGGGCGACCGAGATGGCGCGCCGCGGTGCCGGCGAAATCCTGCTGACCAGCATGGACCGCGACGGCACCAAGAGCGGCTTCGACCTGGAGCTGACCCGCGCGGTGAGCAACGCCGTCAACGTGCCGGTCATTGCATCGGGCGGCGTCGGCAGCCTGGACGACCTGGCCGACGGCATCCAGACCGGTGGCGCCGACGCGGTGCTGGCGGCCAGCATCTTCCACTACGGCGAGCACACGGTCGGCGAGGCCAAGGCGCGCATGGCCGCGCGGGGCATTCCCGTGCGCATCGACCGCTGAGAGTGGCCTCCTGATCTCTCCCTTGGACGGCGCTCGAACGCCTCTCAAGGGTCTTTTTCTATCCCCGACAATAGTGCGATGAATTGGCTCGATGAAGTGAAGTGGGACGCGAACGGCCTGGTGCCGGTCATCGCGCAAGAGCAGGGCAGCAACGACGTGCTCATGTTCGCCTGGATGAACCGCGAGGCGCTCGAAAAGACCGCCGAGCTCGGCCGGGCGGTGTATTTCAGCCGCTCGCGCAACAAGCTGTGGTTCAAGGGCGAGGAGTCGGGCCACGTGCAGACCGTGCACGAGATCCGCCTCGACTGCGACAACGACGTGGTGCTGCTCAAGGTCACGCAACTGGGCCACGAGCCCGGCATTGCCTGCCACACCGGGCGCCACAGCTGCTTTTTCAGCAAGTACGAAAAGGGCCAGTGGACGGTGGTCGAACCCGTCCTGAAAGACCCGGAGTCGATCTACAAATGACCGTCCCAGTGAACCCCGGCAACACCACCGACGCCCTGGCCCGCCTGGCCGCGGTGATCGAAAGCCGCCTGCCCGCGCGCGGCGGCGACCCTGACAAGAGCTACGTGGCGCGCCTGCTGCACAAGGGCCCCGACGCCTTCCTCAAGAAGATCGGCGAGGAGGCCACCGAGGTCGTCATGGCCGCCAAGGACGCCGACCACGGCGGCGACCGCTCGAAAATAGTGAACGAAGTGGCCGACCTGTGGTTCCACACCATGGTGGCGCTGGCGCACTACGGTTTTTCGCCCGCCGACGTCACCGCGGAGCTCGAGCGCCGCGAGGGCACCAGCGGCATCGAGGAAAAGGCGCTGCGCAAGGTGCACGCGCGCGAAGCGAGCGAGGCTGGATCTTCCAACGATTGAAAGGACACCGACCATGGCCAACGACATCGTGAACGTGGAACCCGACGACTCCCTGAAGACCTGGGGCTGGGTCAGCTACGTGCTGCACCTGATCGTGGCCATCGGCGCAGTCGTGCCGGGGGCGCAGGCCTCGGTGCTGCTCCTGCTGATCGCGCTGGTGATCGACTTCGTCAAGCGCGACGACGCGGCCGGCACCTGGCAGGCCTCGCACTTCAGCTGGCGCATCCGCTCGGTGCTCTGGGCCGGGCTGCTGTACATCGTGACGTCGTGGCTCTGGCTGCTCTTCTTCATTCCGGGCTGGATCGCCTGGAGCCTGATTTCGCTGTGGTTCCTGTACCGGATCGTGAAAGGCATGATCCGCATGAACGACGGCCGCCCCATGGAACCCAAAGATGTCATCTGACCCGAACTGCGTCTTCTGCAAGATCGTCGAAGGCAAGATCCCCTCGCGCAAGGTCTACGAAGACGAAGACCTGTTTGCATTTCACGACATCGCGCCCTGGGCGCCGGTGCATTTCATGGTGGTGCCCAAGAAGCACATCCCCTCCATGGCGCAGCTCACGCCCGACGACGCCGCGCTCATGGGCAAGATCATGACGCTGGCGCCCAAGCTGGCGCTGGAGCAGGGCTGCAGGCCCTACCCGGAGGGCGGCTTCCGGGTCGTCGTCAACACCGGCAACGAGGGCGGGCAGGAGGTTCACCATCTCCATGTCCATGTCATGGGCGGTCCCCGGCCATGGCTTCGCGGCTGAGCAGGGTTAAGCCAAACTGTCACATTCGTCCCGACTAAAATCGGACACATTCTTAGGAGTTCTCCATGGGTTCTTTTTCCATCTGGCACTGGCTGATCGTGCTGCTCGTCGTGGTCATGATCTTCGGCACCAAGAAGCTGCGGAACATGGGTTCTGATCTCGGTGGCGCCGTCAAGGGCTTCAAGGACGGCATGAAGGATGGCAGCGCCGACGCGCCCGCCGGCACCTCGGCCCCCGCCCAGCAAGTGACCGGCCAGCCGGTCAACGACAAGTCGACCATCGACGTCGAAGCACGTCAGAAGTCCTGAGCGCGGACCGCACGTGCTCGACCTCGGCATTGAGAAGCTGGCGCTGATCGGCGTCGTGGCGCTGATCGTCATCGGCCCTGAAAAGCTGCCCCGCGTGGCCCGCACCGTGGGCACCTTGCTCGGCAAGGCGCAGCGCTACGTGAACGACGTCAAGGCCGAAGTCAACCGCTCCATGGAGCTCGACGAGCTCCGCAAGATGAAGACCACGGTGGAAGATGCGGCGCGCGACGTCGAGCACAGCATCCACACCGGCGCGAGCGACTTCGAGAAGCAGTTCAGCGGCACCTCGGGCGAAACGCTGTCGGCCCTGGCCGAACCCGAAGCGCCGCCGCCGCCCGAATACAGGCATCCGCGCAAGAACTGGCGCCTGAAGCAGGGCGCCACGCCGCAGTGGTACAAGGCGCGCAACGGCGTGCGCACCAAGGCGCTGTCGGGTGCGGCGCGGGTGGCCCGCTTCCGCCCCCACACGATCAACAAGATCACCTAGCGTACCCCCACCACCGCGTTCCCCGAGCGCCGCACGCCGGCCGACGTCACGCTATCTTCTTTTCCAATGGCCGATTCCGACAACAAGAACAACGACAAAGAAGACGAGCTGGCGGGCACCGAACAGCCGTTCGTGGCTCACCTGGTCGAGCTGCGCGACCGCCTGCTGTATTGCGTGTATGGCCTGGTGCTCGCGGGCATCCTGCTGGCCATCTGGCCCGGCCCCGGCGGGCTGATCGACATCATCGCGATGCCGATCAAGGCGCACATGCCGCACGACGCCAAGCTCATCGCCATCGGCGTGTTCTCGCCGTTCTTCGTGCCGCTGAAGGTGCTGATGATGGCGGCCGTGCTGCTGGCGCTGCCCTGGCTCATGTACCAGGCGTGGATGTTCGTGGCGCCCGGCCTGTACAGCCACGAAAAGAAGTTCGCGCTGCCGCTGATCTTCTTCGGCAGCCTGCTGGCCTATGCCGGCATCGCCTTCGTGCAGCTGTTCGTGCTGGACAAGATGTTCAGCTTCATCCAGCGCTTCGCGCCCGCGGCGGTGCAGGCGACACCCGACATCTCGTCGTACGTCGAGGCCATCCTGTCGCTGTACATCGCCTTCGGCGTGGCGTTCCAGGTGCCCATCGTGGTGATGCTGCTGGTGCGCTTCGAGATGGTCACCATCGAGAAGCTGAAGTCTTTCCGCGGCTACTTCATCGTGGTCGCGTTCGTGGTGGCCGCCGTGCTCACGCCGCCCGACGTGGTGTCGCAACTGGCGCTGGCGGTGCCCATGTGCCTGCTGTACGAGGTGGGCATCATCGGTGCCAAGTACTTCGCCAGCTCCGGCCGCAAGCCTGAAGAAGACGAGAAAGAGGAAAGCGCAGATTCCGCGCAGTCCTGATTTCCTGAGCCTTCCGACCTGACCGGCCCCTTATTCAGGCTGGTTGGGCACCTGCCTCACGGGGCTCTTCGGCCGCAGCCCCGGCATCACGTCCAGTTCCATCTTGTCGCTGCCGCGCTGCAGCGCGAACCGCGCCGTGCTGCCCGGCTTCAGGCCGGCCACCGCGGTCAGCAGGGCCTGCACGTTGTCGGTCTTCTTCTCGCCCACCGAGGTGATCACGTCGCCCGGGCGAATGCCGGCCTTGGCGGCGGGGCCGTTCTGCAGCACGCCGGTGATGATCACGCCCGCGTCCGCCTTCACGCCGAAGGTCTCGGCCAGTTCGGGCGACAGCTCGTTCGGCTCCACGCCGATCCAGCCGCGGCGCACCTGGCCTTCCTTGACGATGCCTTCCAGCACGATCTTGGCCATCGACACCGGAATGGCGAACCCGATGCCCATGCTGCCGCCCGAGCGCGAGTAGATGGCCGTGTTGATGCCCTGCAGGTTGCCGTTCACGTCGATCAGCGCGCCGCCCGAGTTGCCGGGGTTGATGGCCGCGTCGGTCTGGATGAAGTTCTCGAAGTTGTTGATGCCCAGCTGGTTGCGCCCCAGCGCCGAGACGATGCCGCTCGTCACCGTCTGGCCCACGCCGAACGGGTTGCCGATGGCCAGCACCTGGTCGCCCACCTGCAGCGCGTCGGAGTCGCCCAGCACGATCACCGGCAGCTTGTCGAGCTCGATCTTCAGCACCGCCAGGTCGGTGTCGGGGTCGGTGCCGATCACCTTGCCGCGCGCGTGGCGGCTGTCGTTGAGCGTCACCTCGATCTCGTCGGCGCCTTCCACCACGTGGTTGTTGGTGAGGATGTAGCCGTCGGGGCTGACGATCACGCCGCTGCCCAGGCCCACCTGGGGCTGGTCGTCCTGGTCGCCGAAAAAGAAGCGAAACCACGGGTCGTTGCTGCGCGGATGGCGTTGCGCCGCCTTGCTGGTGTTGATGCTCACCACCGCGGGCGAGGCCTTCTTGGCCGGCACGCTCAGGCTGCCGGGCGTGCCCAGCGCGGACGTGGCGGGCGTGCCGGCCGGCGCCTCCACGATCGACACCACGCCACCCAGCGACGTCGAGCGCTTGTTGAGCCATTCGGGCTTGAGCGTCGCAACGACGAAATAGGCCGCCAGCAGGACGGTCACGGCTTGGGCAAAGAGCAGCCAGGTGCGTTTCATGAAAGATTGGTGAAAAAGACGGTGGAAGACTGCACGGCGGCGCAGCAATGTTGTCAATTGTCTATCAACCCCGCGTGCCAGAAACCGCGCCGCACGGTCGAGATTGGGGCCGGCTGGCTGCGTAAACAAGGGTTAACCCGTAGCATCCCGGGGCGGTCCCATCCGGCCCGCCCTTTCAGGCCTCCCGTGCCGCCCACCCGGCGTGCCCGGCCAGGCATTTCGCCCACGCGCCGTTCTTCCGCTTCCTCCGTTTTTCACCCCGGTCCTGCGGGCTGGCGCGCGGCCACGACCTTCCTGCCAGCCATGACTTCCAAGACCACCATCCCCGGCGGCGCTCAGCCGGCCCCGGCGCGCTTCCCGCCCAGCCAGTCAGCCCAGTCCGTTCAGTCGGCCCCTCGCACCCTCGGCTCTAGCGACTACAAGACCCTGGCCCTGTCCGCCCTGGGCGGCACGCTGGAGTTCTACGACTTCGTCATCTACGTGTTCTTCGCCACCGTGCTGGGCGCGCTGTTCTTCCCGGTGGACATGCCCGACTGGCTGCGCCAGCTGCAGACCTTCGGCATCTTCGCGGCCGGCTACCTGGCGCGGCCGGTGGGCGGCATCGTCATCGCGCATTTCGGCGACGTGTTCGGGCGCAAGCGCATGTTCACGCTGTCGATCTTCCTGATGGCCGCGCCCACGCTGGTCATCGGCCTGCTGCCGACCTACGCCAGCATCGGCGTCGCGGCGCCGCTGCTGCTGCTCGCCATGCGCGTGCTGCAGGGCGCGGCCATCGGCGGCGAAATGCCCGGCGCCTGGGTGTTCGTGGGCGAGCATGTGCCCGAGAAGCGCTACGGCTTCGGCATCGGCATGCTCACCTCGGGCATCACGGGCGGCATCCTGCTGGGCTCGCTGGTTGCCGTGGCCATCAACCGCCATTATTCGAGCGAGCAGGTGAGCGACTTCGCGTGGCGCATTCCCTTCGTGCTGGGCGGCGTGTTCGGGCTGGTGTCCGTGTACCTGCGCCGCTTTCTGCACGAGACGCCGGTGTTCAAGGAGCTGGCCGGCCGCAAGACGGTGGCGCGCGAGCTGCCGTTGCGCACCGTGCTGCGCGAGCATCGCCTGGCCTGCGTGTACGTCGCGCTGCTGACCTGGGTGCTGTCGGCCGCCATCGTGGTGGTGGTGCTGTACACGCCCACCTACCTGCAGAAGGTGCACCACATTCCGGCCGCGCTGGCGCTGGAGGCCAACGCGCTGGCCACGCTCACCCTCACGCTGGGCTGCATGCTGGCCGGCTGGGCCAGCGACCGCGTGGGTTCGCGCACCGTGATGCTGGTCGGCTGGGGCGGGCTCTTTGCGACGGCGTACATGTTCTACAGCGGGCTGCCCGGCACGCCGGCCACGCTGTTCTGGCACTACGGGCTGGTGGGCCTGTTCGTGGGCACCATCGCCACCGTGCCGATCGCGGGGGTGCGGGCGTTTCCGGCGCCGGTGCGCTTCTCGGGGCTTTCGTTTGCCTACAACATGTCTTACGCGGTGTTCGGCGGGCTCACCCCGGTGATCCTCACGCTCTGGCTGCAGCACGACCCGATGGCGCCTGCGCACTACGTGGCGGTGCTGGCGGGGCTGGGCTTTGTGCTGGCCTTCCTGCCGCTGGCCGCACGCGGCCATGCGATGCGCGACGGCGCGGCCAAGGCCTGAAGGCCAGAGCGGTAGAGCGGTAGAGCGGCAGGGCAGTAGAGGGCAAGGCGCAAGGCCAGCGCGACAATGTCGGCATGACCACCACCCGCCATGAACTGCTCCAGGCATTCGACCAGCTGCTGGCCCCCGGCCGCTTCAAGGACTACGGCCCCAACGGCCTGCAGGTCGAGGGCCGCGCCACCATCCGCAAGATCGTCTCGGGCGTGACCGCCAGCCGCGCGCTGATCGAGGCCGCCATCCACGCCGAGGCCGATGCCCTCTTCGTTCACCACGGCCTGTTCTGGCGCGGCCAGGACGGCCGCGTTACTGGCTGGATGAAGCAGCGCCTGGGGCTGCTGCTGGGCGCCGACCTGAACCTGTTCGCCTACCACCTGCCGCTGGACGCGCACCCTGAACTCGGCAACAACGCACAGCTCGGCCTGCAACTGGGGCTCGTCGCCCACGCGGGCCCGGCCGGCCGCTTCGGTGAGCAGGAGCTGGGCTTTTTGGGCGCGCAGGCGAACGGCGAGGCCTTTGCCGATGCGCAGGCGCTGGCCACCCACGCCGAAGCGGTGCTCCGCAGGCCGGTGACGCTGGTCGACGCGGCGCGTCGCTCCGTGAGAAACATCGCCTGGTGCACCGGCGGCGCGCAGGGCTACTTCGAGGCCGCCATCGCCGCCGGCGCCGACGCCTTCATCACCGGCGAAATTTCCGAGCCGCAGGCCCACTACGCGCGCGAGATGGGCGTGGCCTACCTGGCTTGCGGGCACCACGCCACCGAGCGCTACGGCGCGCAGGCCGTGGCCGGGCAGGTGGCGGCGCAGCTCGGGCTGGTGCACGAATTCATCGACATCGACAACCCCGCATGACCGAAGCCATTGCCATCACATTGGGCGACCCCGCGGGCATCGGCCCCGAGATCATCGCCAAGGCCTTCCGCGACGCGCCCGACGCCACGCGCGGCGCCTTCGTCGCGGGCGACGTCGCCACCATGCGCCAGGCCTCGCAGGCGCTGGCCGTGCCGGGACAACCGGGCTGGCCGGTGCTGCAGATCGGCACGGCGGCCGAGGCCGCCGCCGTGCCGCCGCGCTGCATTCCCGTGCTGCAGGTGATTGCGCCGCCGTTGCACATCGCGCTGGGCCAGGTCAGCGCCGAGGCCGGCCGCGTGGCGGGCGAGTGCGTGGTGTGGGCCGCGCGCGCGGCGTTGCGCGGCGAAATCGGCGCCATCGTCACCGCGCCGCTGCACAAGGAGGCGCTGTCCGCCGCGGGCTTTCCGTATCCCGGCCACACCGAGCTGCTGCAGGCCGAGGCCGCCGCCCACCTGGGCCGCGGCGTGGCCGACGTGCCGGTGCGCATGATGCTGGCCAACGACGAGCTGCGCACCGTGCTCGTCAGCATCCACATGTCGCTGCGCCACGCCATCGAGGCCGTGCGCTTCGAGGGCGTGCTCCAGACCCTGCGCATCACCCACCGCGCGCTCACCCAGGCGCTGGGCCGCGTGCCGCGCATCGGCGTGGCGGGGCTGAACCCACATGCGGGGGAGGGGGGGCTCTTCGGTTCAGAAGAGCGCGAGATCATCGCGCCGGCCATCGAGGCCGCGCGCGCCGAGGGCATCGACGCCAGCGGGCCCTACGCGCCCGACACCGTCTTCATGCGCGCGCGCGCCAAGCACGGCGTGGCGTCCAGCGGCGAGTTCGACGTGGTGGTGGCCATGTACCACGACCAGGGGCTGATCCCGGTCAAGTACCTGGGCGTGGAAAAGGGCGTGAACGTCACGCTCGGGCTGCCGCTGGTGCGCACCAGCCCCGACCATGGCACCGCGTTCGACATCGCGGGAACGGGGCGGGCCGACGCGTCCAGCCTCGTGGAGGCGTTGCGCATGGCCCGGGTGCTCAAGGGCGGTTGAACTGTCGCGGGAAGGCGCCCGAACGAGCGCCCCGGAAACTCAGACTCAGACGCGCTGCTTCAGGCTGTCGCGAATCTCGCGCAGCAGCACCACGTCTTCCGGCGTGGCGGGGGCGGCGGCGGGCGCCGGCTCGTCCTTGCGCTTCAGGCGGTTGATCTGCTTGACCATCATGAAGATGATGAAAGCCAGGATCACGAAGTTGACCGCGATGGTGATGAAGTTGCCGTACGCCAGCACCGGCACCCCGGCCTTCTTCAGGTCGGCCAGCGTGTTCGCCACGCCGGGTGGCGCCGTGCCCAGCACCACGTAGAGGTTCGAGAAGTCGAGCCTGCCGAACACCAGGCCGACCACCGGCATGATGATGTCGGCCACGAGCGAGTCGACGATCTTGCCGAACGCCGCGCCAATGATCACGCCCACCGCGAGGTCGATCACATTGCCCTTGACGGCAAATTCCTTGAATTCACTGAGGATGCTCATGATTCGAACGGCTGCTTGAGCGCCGGTGGTTGAAGGAGCGGCAAGTATGCCTGCGGATCGCGTGCGCGAAATGCGCGGCGGCCACCTCGCCAACCGTCCGGGCCACTGCGTTCGCGATTGCCTCCTGCAACACATTCAGCCCGGTTTTGTCCATTTCCGTAACCAGTTCCGGTGGTTTTGGTTACAGAGAGATACCTACAGCAACCGTTAGCTCAGAGAAACGCTTGTGCGCTGGTAGGATCACGCCCCGGCAAGTTACAAAAGTTGACTTCTGACGGCTTCCTCGCACCGGGGTTGTCTTCACCGGGAGTTTCAGCGCTGGCGGTGCCTTTCGGACTAGCTTTTCTCCCATCGAGACGCAGGCCAAGTGTCGCTTTGGCACAAGAGAAAAGTACGGTTTTCTTACAAAAACGACGGGCATCGCGGTAACCACAATTGTGTGAAAAAGAATTGCGCCGCAACAAATGCGAGGAGGCATTTGTTGCCTGCGCAATTTTTGCTAATGAATAACGAATTTCCTGGGGATCAGAATTGAGAAGAAATGCGAACGTCCTGAAGTGGACTTCGGCACTCGCTTGTGCCGCGGTGCTTCAAGGTTGCGCGATCGTGCCCGGCATGGGCAACGTGGAGCCCTACGACGGCGGTGAGCTGGCGACTCAGTTCCGCTACCTGCCCGACGACGCGCCCGAAGGCCAGGTCACCCCCATTTCGCTCGCGCTCGTGCGCACGCTGGCCCAGGCCGCGCCGAAGGGCGTGCCGCCCGAGGTGCAGGCCTTGTTCGGCAAGGGCGACCGCTACACCATCGGGCCGGGCGACGTGGTGGGTGTCATCGTGTATGACCACCCCGAGTTGTTGCCCAATGCGGGCGCCGTCATTTCGCAAGCCGCCGACCCGACGGGCGTGCAGGTTGCACCCGGCTTCATCGTCGACGCCGACGGTGAAGTCGCCTTTCCGTACATCGGCCGCGTGCGCGTCGGCGGGCTGAGCGAAGGCGACGCTTCCGACCTGATCGGCAAGCTGCTCACGCCGCACATCCGCGACCCGCAGGTCACCGTGCGCATCCAGTCGTTCCGCAGCCGCCGTGCGTATGTCGAAGGCGAAGTGCGTACTCCCGGCTCGCAGATCTTCACCGACGTGCCGATGACGCTGAACGAAGCCATCAACCGGGCCGGCGGCATCACCGCCGCGGGCAACCGCTCGGCCGTCACTCTCATCCGCAACGGCCAGTCGATTGCCATCGACATGACCCGGCTGCGGGAGGCCGGCTACGACGGCAACAGCATTCCGCTGAAAAACGGCGACACCGTGCGCGTGGCGAATCGCGAAGACGCCAAGGTCTTCCTGATGGGCGAAGTCGTCGCCCCGCTGGCACTGCCCATGCGCAGCAACGGCCGCCTCAGCCTGAGCGAAGCGCTGGGCGAAGCCGGCGGCACCTTGAACTCCACCGCCAACGCCGGCCAGATCTACGTGATTCGCCAGGGCGCGACGGGTGCGCCCGCCATCTTCAACCTCAACGCGCGAAACCCCGCGGCCTTGGCCATTGCGAGCCAGTTCCGGCTGCAGTCGCAGGACGTGGTCTACATCGACCCCGTGCCACTCGTGAAGTGGAACCGCGTGGTCAGCCTGATATTGCCGTCGGCGACGGTGGCCAATGCGGCGAGCGAGATTTACGTCAGGCACGCCAACTGAAGCTCCCGAAGCCCATTCCTTCCATTCCTTGCATGAAGCGGCGCGAGAAGTGGATGGGCGTTTGAAGGCGACGGTTCAGGTGCGATAGGGCGACGGCTTCCATCGAGAGGGCGCTGTCGGAAGTTTTTGTTTCCAGTGTTCTCATCATGCAAGCCATCCATCCAGATCAACCCATTGCAATCATCGGCCTGGGCTACGTGGGCCTTCCTCTTGCGGTGGAGTTCGGCAAGAAGCGCTCCGTGGTTGGTTTCGACATCAACGCCAAGCGCATCGCCGAACTGCAGGGCGGACACGACCACACCCTGGAAACCACGCCGGAGGAACTGAAGGCCGCCGCGCAGCTGGCCTTCACCTCGCACATCGATGACCTGCGCGACTGCGCCGTCTTCATCGTGACCGTGCCCACGCCCATCGACAACGCCAACCGTCCCGACCTGACGCCCCTGGTGAAGGCCAGCGAAACCGTCGGCAAGGTGATGCGCCAGGGCGCCATCGTGATCTTCGAGTCGACCGTGTACCCCGGGGCCACCGAAGAAGTCTGCGTGCCCGTGCTGGAAAAGTTCAGCGGCAAGAAGTTCAACGTCGACTTCTTCTGTGGGTACAGCCCGGAGCGCATCAACCCGGGCGACAAGGTCAACACGCTCACCAAGATCAAGAAGATCACCAGCGGCAGCACCCTTGAGGTGGCCGATGCGGTCGATGCGCTCTACAACCAGATCATCACCGCCGGTACGCACAAGGCCGCCAGCATCAAGGTGGCCGAGGCCGCCAAGGTGATCGAGAACACGCAGCGCGACCTGAACATCGCGCTGGTCAACGAGCTCTCGGTGATCTTCGAACGCCTAGGCATCGACACGCTCGACGTGCTCGAGGCGGCCGGCAGCAAATGGAACTTCCTGCCCTTCCGCCCAGGCTTGGTGGGCGGGCACTGCATTGGCGTGGACCCGTACTACTTGACGCACAAGGCGGAGCAAATAGGCTATCTGCCGCAAGTCATCTTGGCGGGCCGGCGGATTAACGACAACATGGCTCGATATGTTGCGAGAAATACGATCAAGTTGATGTTGAAAAATGGAATGGATGTACCGCGTTGCCGCATTGGCATCCTAGGAATAACGTTTAAAGAGAATTGCCCGGATATCCGCAACAGCAAAATTGTGGATATGGTGAAGGAATTTGAAGCGTGGGGTGCTTCAGTTTCAATAGTAGATCCGTGGGCTAGCGCGGATGAAGTTGTCCAGGAGTACGGAATAACCCTTGGCGAAATAAGCAAGGAAAGCCCGGTCGACGCGTTGGTGGTCGCCGTGGGTCATCGCGAATACCGCAATACGAACGTAGAAGACCTGCGCATGCTATGCCGCGGAAATCAACCAGTGCTTATTGATGTCAAGAGTCTTTTTAAAGCGAGCGATGCTCGGGCGGCCGGCTTCTCAGTTTTTAGACTTTGATCATATTTTTTGAAAAAATCTAGTTGCAACGTAATTTTATCTTGTCGATCCATCAAGCGATACGGGGTTTAAGAGCGAAATTGCTAGCCATTAAGGGCGAGGGTTTCGTGCGCTCGGTTGCCGTATTAGTAGGAGGAACAGCTTTCGCGCAGGCATTAACAATTCTTGCGTTGCCATTTATCACTCGCCTTTACTCACCGGAAGACTTCAGTGTGCTTGCGGTATACACGTCGATATCGGTGATGATTTCGGTCGTGGCGTGCATGCGGCTTGAAATTGCCATACCTATGCCTGAAGACGACGGCGAGGCTGCGAATTTACTCGCACTTGCTTTATGTAGCTGCACGGTCGTAGCTGTATCGACTGGAGTATTTTTTTGGATATTTCCTGAGCAAATAGTAAAACTGACCGGGCAGCCAGGGCTTCGCCCATATTTATGGTCACTGCCTCCTGCCATCTGGCTTGCAAGCGGATATGTAGCGCTCACTTTCTGGGCAACTAGAAAGAAACGTTTTTCCACAGTCGCCAAAACTCGAGTAAGTCAGGCTCTAGGAAGTGTCAGCGCTCAGTTCGGGTTCGGTCTACTTCCCGGATTTGGACCTGTTGGGCTGCTTCTCGGGCAAATAATTAGTAGTGGCGCAGGGGTTTTAGGTCTCGGGCGAACGGCATTAAAAGATGATCGCCTCTCAATCTCTAGAGTCAATCTAAGGGAAATGAGGCGTGTACTTCACGACTACGATCGGTTTCCTAAGTACTCGACGTTCGACGCGTTCGCTAGCAGCGCAGGAATTCAACTTCCGATAATCATGATTGCCGCAATGGCCTTAGGCCCAGACGCGGGATATCTGCTGCTTGCAACTCGTGCGATGGCAGCCCCATTAGGATTAATTGGCGGGGCGGTATCGCAAGTTTATTTATCTCGGGCACCTACTGAAGCGCGCGCGGGGCGACTTGGCTCCTTTACTGCCGGCGTGATCGGCGGCTTAATAAAAAGCGGAGTAGGGCCTTTGCTTTTTGTGGGTCTAGTAGCTTCCGAACTTTTCCCACTAGTGTTTGGACAGAAATGGAGCCGTGCTGGCGAATTGGTCGCATGGATGACGCCTTGGTTTGTTATGCAATTTCTATCCAATCCAGTTTCAATGGCAATGCATGTAACTGGATCCCAGCGTCTTGCACTGATTCTTCAAATATTTGGGCTTGTCCTTCGGGTTTCTGTCGTAGGTATCGCTGGAATATTGGCGCCCCAATATATTGTTGAGTTATATGCTGTGTCAGGATTTTTATTTTATCTAGCTCATTTTGTTGTCGTCGTGAAACTGGCCGGGATAGACGTTAGAGGGCTTTTGTTGGCCATGAGGAGAGGTGTTCCGATTGTTATGGCATGGGCGATCTTAGGAACCTTGACCACCTTCACGCTCAAAATTTTCACGGTCAGCTGAAATTTTTAGAATTTTCCTCAGTTGTTTTGTAAAAGACGGCAAAAGGCGTCGACTGTAAAGCGTTTTATTTATTAGCTGTTACCTATGTCAAATATTCGAAGTCTTTTTTTCGTTTGCCACACCGTCGATGACAAAAGTGGCATAGGGAAAAAAGTGAAAGCGCAGGTCGAAGCTTTACGACGAGCTGGATTTGATGTGGCGCTATCTGATTTGGCGTTAGATGACCAAGGTGAATATCGAGGGAGATTAATAGACGGCAATTTGGTCGATGAATACGTAGATTCTTTTGCACTGAAAAGAAAGTGGAAGTGGCGATTCAAGTTCGAAAATGTATTGAAATATATTTCGTCTGAAAAAATTGAATTTCTCTATATTCGTTATACGCATTTCGCCAGCCCTATCTTTACCAAATTTTTGGAATCTGTCAAAAAACTTGGCGTGATAATTTTCATCGAGATTCCAACTTATCCTTACGACGATGAGTATCGGGATGCGGGGAAAGCTTTGCAGGCATCGCTTTGGCTCGAAAGATTAAGCCGCAAATCCTTTGCGAAATATGTGGACAGAATACTTACCTATTCCGAAGACGGATCGATCTTTGGCGTCCAAACTGTTCAAATCGACAACGGCGTAGACATGGCAGACACGCCACTTAAAAAAATGTCGCGGCAGCACAATCGATTTTCGATATTGGCCGTTTCCTCTATGGAGTACTGGCATGGCTACGACCGACTGATTGCTGGCTTGCGAAATTACTATGATCGTCACGGCGAAATTGAAGTAACCATTAATTTCGCTGGCGGAACGGCCACTCCCACTGCGAAAAAATACATCGAGCAAGTTGCGCAGCTCAAACTCATAGAGCGTGTGAATTTTCACGGTTATGTTTCAGGAGAAAGGCTTTGCCAATTATTTGATGAGGCAGACGTTGCGGTCGGCGTGCTTGGTGGGCATAGAAAGTCATTGCATTCTTTTAAATCTCTAAAAAATAGAGAATACTGCGCAAGAGGAATCCCGTTTGCATATTCCGGAAGTGATGCAACGTTCGATAGCCAGTCATTTGCGCTGAAAATACCCGCGAATGATTCTCCAGTTGACATTGAGTTTTTTATAAGATGGGCTTCTGAAGCGAAACGCCATCTTCATGAAATGAGAGCATTTGCTGAACGCCGCATTTCGTGGGATACCCAAATGCAATTGGTCGGCGCTGAATATTCTCGTGTCACTGGTTTGTCAATATGATTTTTTTGCTGTCCGTTTCGATCTTGGTCGTGGTGGCAATTTTTGGAGTTGTGCTCGGTGCCGCATCGAAATCGCCATGGCCAAAAATTTTGTATGTTATTGCTGGCGTCTTTTTTGTCTGTGGGCTGGTGACATACACCCCCGACTGGGATGGCTATTCCTATTGGATGTCAAATGATGCAGGGCGAGATATCGTATTCCAGTTTTTGAGTGCGCTATATCGAGATAACGGATACGAGTACTCGGCTTTGCACATGACATATGTATTGCTACACGCGATCATTTTGGTCTATTTGGCGTCGAAGCTTACCAAGAATTATTTTATTGTCGTATTTATCTATATTTCGATAATATATCTTTTCTATACCACTCAAATCAGATTTTTTCTTGCTTATTTCTTATTTGCTTTTGGTGCTTACTGCCTAGTAATTGACAGGCGCCATTGGCGTTCGGCATTATTTTTCGTCGCAGCGGTATTGAATCATTCGGCATTGATTCTCATGGCCCCGTTAGTTTTATTGTTTTACGTGAGCCCGAAAAAGCTAGGAAGATCTATTTTATTTTTGGCCAGTGGTTTTTGGACTATCGCATTGCTATTGAACTTGACCGCGCTTCTGCCGGCAGGAGCAGAGTACTTTTCTAGCTATATTTCATCGGATGCGGAACGACCTGGGTTGCTCGGGTCATTTCTGGTTTTCGGCCCGTACATATTGTCTTCTGCACTTTTGTACTTTTTCATTCGCGGAAAAGCAGGCGGCTATCGGTCTCTTGAAGAAAATCCATTGCTTAGATACTCGTGGTACATGGCTTTAACCCCGATGGTTTATTTGCCTATAGCCATGGGGCTTCAGATAGTCGGACATAGATTCATCGTCTCGTCGTTAATTTTCCACCTGTGCGCTTGGATGAGTCTATTCAAAGTTCAGCTTAAGTTCAGTAAAGAATTGCGTTATGGTGTGCTGATCGGGATTTGGAGTATCTTTCTGTCATTTACGTACCTCATACCTTCTCTATTCGGAATGGATAGCTATCTTGATAGCTCTCTTAAAGTTTTTGGTTCGAACATGTTTTTTCGTTGATGGTCCCATGCCTGCCATATCCGTAATTATTGTCGCATTCAAATCCGAAAAAGATATTTGCAGCTGCATCGATTCGATTTTTGAAAACTTGGACATAGGTCGAGATGAATTGGAAATCATCGTCGTGGACAATAGTCCAGCTGATAGTGCAAGAAAAATAAGCGAATTAATTTCTGGCCGTTATGCTACGGAAGTCAAATATTTTTTGATGGAAGAAAATCTCGGATATGGGCGGGGAAACAATTTTGGGGTTTCTGTTTGCCGTTCGAATCTTATCTGCGTGATGAATCCGGACGTCCGGCTGAAAAGTCCGCTTTTTGCCTTGGCTAAAGAAAGATTTTTACACGATACTAAACTGGCAATGCTCGGCTTCCGACAAACCGGAGGGCGAAATTTGTCCTTCTACTTTTATCCGGAAATATTCTGGCCGCTTATCGGGGTTGTTTTTTTAAAAATATTCAATTTTCTAAACTTTTTTTCGCCTCGTTGGTTTTTCACCTCGGGTGCGCTGGTCTTTCTTGACAAAGAGAAGTTTATAAAAGTTGGTGGTTACGACGAAGATATCTTTCTTTATTGCGAAGATTCAGATTTGTGCAGGCGATTTGTAAATTCAGGTTGCGGACTTGGTTATGAGTCTTCCATTGCCTACGATCATCAAATAGATTTGTCGCAGAGGCGAGGGAGAACAAATGCGTCTTTGAGCTTTGAATATGAGTCAATGTCGCACTATTTTCGAAAGCATGGATTCTCCAAGCGATGGTATTACGCCAAGCGGTTGATAGATTTTAGAATAAAAGAATTTATTTTTTTGATTTTGCGCAAATCTGCAAGAGCTGGTTTGAAGCGTGAATTTTTGCTGTTTGGCCGGGTTTTTCTTAGAGATTGAAACTCAAAAAAGACGCAAAAGATGAAAAAAATTGCAGTATTCATTGGCGTTTACCTGCCTGGATTTCGTTCGGGCGGGCCCGTGAAATCTGTTGCCAATATGGTAGCTGTGTTGGGTGATAGCTACGAGTTTGAGATTTATACGTCAGACCGGGATTCAGGTATGGATAGGCCTTATGAAGGAATTTTCCTAAATTCCCCAGTGGTTGTGGGCCGAGCTTTGGTTTTTTATTGTGCAAAAAATCTAACGGGGCTTTTTTTCTATATTCGAAGCCTGCTTTCTAATAGTGCTAATATTTTTTATTTAAACAGTTTTTTTTCGTTTAAGTACAGCATTATGCCTTTGGTTTTGATTTGTTTGTCTTGCCGTGGAAGAATAATAGTTCTGGCCCCTCGAGGGGAGTTTTCCATTGGGGCGTTATCCATAAAAAGCCGAAAGAAAAAAGCTTTTTTAGTGCTGGCGAAATTTTCTGGCGTTTACCGAAACTTGATTTGGCATGCTTCGAATCACAGTGAAAAAGACGATATCTATCGTGCTTTCGGAGCTAGTGCAAATGTTCGTATTGCGACCGACTTGGCCGTATCGGGGTGGAACGAAAAAATCGAAGCTACGAAGTTTGATGATTTGCTAAAGGTCGTATTCCTGTCTCGAATCTGCGAGATGAAAAATATCCATGCGACAGTTGAAATTTTTGCCAAAGTTAATTGCAAGGTTGTGCTCGACGTATATGGGCCTATAGAAGACGTTTCGTATTGGAATGCATTTTTGGCTAAAGCAAGCGCTCTCCCATCCAATGTTGTTGTCAACTACCGGGGGGTCGCTTGTCCTCATGATGCCATTTCAATTATTTCTGACTACGATTTGTTCCTTCTTCCGACAATGGGGGAGAATTTTGGGCACGTCATTGCGGAAGCCCTTTTTGCTGGTGTTCCGGTTTTAATTAGCGATCGCACGCCTTGGACAAATATGGCTGAGCGAAATTTGGGGTGGAGTCTTCCGCTCGATGATCTATCTGAGTTTTCGAGATGCGTCGAATTCTGCGCCGCCATGTCGCCATCTTCATTTGTTGAATGGCGGCGATCGATTCAGAAATGGGCTAATGAAAATATCGGTAATGAATCTGCGATAAAAGGTAATCGCGAGCTATTCCTAATTTAGGCGTTGTTTATGGCTTCCTATCTGAAAAATAATGTATTGCTCATCACCGGCGGGACCGGATCGTTCGGTAATGCGGTTTTGACTCGTTTCCTTGATACTGAGATTTCAGAAATTCGTGTGTTCAGTCGTGACGAAAAAAAGCAGGACGATATGCGGAAACGTTATGCCCATCCGAAATTGAAGTTTTACATTGGTGATGTACGCGATTCACGCAGTATTGCTACCGCTATGCGAGGGGTGGACTACGTCTTTCATGCAGCAGCACTCAAACAAGTCCCATCCTGCGAATTCCACCCCATGCAAGCGGTCCGTACCAACGTCCTCGGCACTGAGAACGTGTTGGAAGCAGCCATTGCTGCGGGCGTAAGGCGCGTCGTGTGCCTCAGCACCGACAAGGCCGTCTACCCAATCAACGCAATGGGCATCAGCAAAGCCATGATGGAAAAAGTCATGGTCGCTGCCAGCCGCAATTTGGAAAGCACGAACACCGTCATTTGCGGTACGCGCTACGGCAATGTCATGGCGTCGCGCGGGTCAGTCATTCCGTTGTTTGTGGAACAGGTGCTGGCAGGCAAACCCATCACCGTGACAGACCCTTCAATGACCCGCTTCATGATGACCCTCGAAGACGCGGTCGAACTGGTGTTGCACGCCTTCGAACACGGCAACAACGGCGACATCTTTGTGCAGAAAGCACCAGCCGCGACGGTGCAGGTCTTGACGCAAGCAATCCTGCAAGTGATGGGCAAGCCCGACCACGAAGTGCGTGAGATCGGCACACGCCATGGAGAGAAGCTCTACGAGGCATTGCTGAGCCGCGAGGAGATGGCCTGCGCGGAAGACCAAGGCGACTACTACCGCGTGCCGCCCGACGGTCGTGACCTGAACTACGCCAAGTTCGTGGAAGAGGGCGAGCAGCGCATCACCCGAAGCACGCACGGCGAGGACTACAACTCGCACAACACCACCCGCCTCGATGTCGAAGGCATGAAGGCGTTGCTCCTCAAACTCGATTTCATGCAACGCATCGCGCGCGGCGAGACCGCCGAACTGCAGGACTAAGACCATGAAGGTGTTGATCACCGGTGCCAACGGTTTCGTGGGCAAGAACCTGCAACTGCACCTGGCCGAGCGCAAAGAAGTGCAGGTGGTCTGCTTCACCCGCGAACACAGCGCGGAGCAACTGCCCACCTTGTTGCAAGGCGTTGACTTCGTATTCCACCTCGCAGGCGTCAACCGGCCGCAAGAACCGCAAGAATTCACGACCGGCAACGCGGAACTGACGCAGAGCCTGTGCGAGGCCGTGAGCGCCGCGGCCGCGTCTAGCGGCAAGAAGGTGCCCATCGTCTACACCTCGTCCACGCAGGCAGGCCGCGACAACCCTTACGGTCACAGCAAGCGCGGCGCCGAAGATGCGTTGCAGGCAATCGCGCGCAGCGACGGCATTCCGGTTCACGTCTTCAGGCTGCCCAACGTGTTCGGCAAGTGGTGCAAGCCCAACTACAACTCGGCGGTGGCGACTTTCTGCCACAACATCGCGCGCGACTTGCCCATTCAGGTCAACGACCCTGCTGCACTGGTCACGCTGGTGTACGTGGACGACGTCATCGAGCGCTTCCTCCAACTCATGGACGGCGCCGATGCCGCGGTGGACGCCGACGGCTTCGCGGTCGTTGCGCCGCAGTACACCACCACGGTGGGTGAACTGGCTCGGCAGATCCAGTCCTTCAAGGACAGCCGCAACACGCTCATGACCGATCGCGTCGGAACGGGGCTGGTGCGCGCGCTGTACGCCACCTATGTGAGCTACCTGCCGCCCGAGTCGTTCGCCTACCCGGTGCAGCAACATGGCGACGCGCGCGGCGTGTTCGTCGAGATGCTCAAGACGCCGGACGCGGGCCAGTTCTCGTTCTTCACCGCCCATCCTGGCATCACGCGAGGTGGTCATTACCACCACAGCAAGACAGAGAAGTTCCTTGTCATCAAGGGGCAGGCTCGCTTCAAGTTCCGGCACATGCAGACCGGCGAGACCCACGCGCTGGTCACGGCGGGCGACCAGTCTGAAATCGTCGAGACCGTGCCCGGCTGGACGCACGACATCACCAACATCGGCACCGAAGAAATGGTCGTCATGCTCTGGGCCAACGAGGTGTTCGACCGTGCGCGGCCCGACACCTTCGCTTGCCCGCTGTAGCCCATCGAATCTTTGATCTCTCCCATGAAAAAACTCAAGGTCATGACCGTGGTCGGCACGCGGCCCGAAATCATCCGGTTGTCGCGTGTGCTGGCCCGGCTCGACGAGCATTGCGATCACGTGCTGGTGCACACCGGCCAGAACTACGACTACGAGCTCAACCAGGTCTTCTTCGATGACCTGGGCGTGCGCAAGCCCGACCATTTTCTGAACAGCGCGGCCAACGCCAGCAGTGCGGCGCACACCATCGGTAACCTGATCATCGCGGTGGACCAGGTGCTGGGCGAGGTGCAGCCCGAGGCGATGCTGGTGCTGGGCGACACCAACAGCTGCCTCTCGGTGATTCCCGCCAAGCGCCGCAAGATTCCGATCTTTCACATGGAGGCGGGCAACCGTTGTTTCGACCAGCGCGTGCCCGAAGAGACCAACCGGCGCATCGTGGACCACACGGCGGATGTGAACCTGACCTACAGCACCATCGCGCGCGACTACCTTCTGCGCGAGGGGTTGCCGCCCGACCTGGTCATCAAGACCGGCAGCCCTATGTTCGAGGTGCTGACGCACTATCTTCCCCGCATCGAAGCGTCCGGCGTGCTGCAGCGCTTGGGTTTGCAGGCCGAGCAGTACTTCGTTGTCAGCGCGCACCGTGAAGAGAACATCGAGTCGCCGCAGTCCTTCGCCAAGCTGGTGGCTGTGTTGAATGCCGTGGCCGAAGACCACGGCATGCCGGTCATCGTCTCGACGCACCCGCGCACGCAGAAGCGCATCGATGCAACGGGCGCTCGCTTTCATCCGCAGGTGCGGCTGTTGAAGCCGCTGGGTTTTCATGACTACGTGAAGCTGCAGCTCTCGGCGCGCGCCACGCTGTCCGACAGCGGCACGATCAACGAGGAGTCTTCGATCCTCAACTTTCCAGCGCTCAACCTGCGTGAGGCGCACGAGCGGCCCGAAGGCATGGAAGAGGCGGCCGTGATGATGGTGGGGCTGGAAGTAGACCGCGTGCGCCAGGGGCTGGCAATTCTGCAGAGCCAGCCGAGAGGAGACGCGCGCGGCCTGCGCCAGGTGGCCGACTACAGCATGCCCAACGTATCGGACAAGGTGCTTCGCATCGTCCACAGCTACACCGACTACGTGAACCGCGTGGTGTGGAAAAAGTACTGAGGCATGGCAACCCGCGTATTGCTGCTGACGCAATGGTTCGACCCTGAGCCCACCTTCAAGGGGATGGTGTTCGCGCGCGAACTCGTGCGCCAAGGCTTCGAGGTCGAGGTGTTGACGGGCTTTCCCAATTACCCGGGTGGCAGGGTGTATCCCGGCTACCGCATTAAGCTGCTGCAGCGTGAGGTGGTTGACGGCGTGCAGGTGACCCGTGTGCCGCTGTATCCCAACCATGACCAGTCGGCGATCAAGCGGGTGGTGAACTACGCCAGCTTTGCCGCGTCGTCGTTGTTCTACGGCTTGTTCATCGCGCGGCGGCCTGACGTTGTCTACGCCTACCATCCACCGCTCACTGTGGGCATCACGGCCAGCCTGCTGCGCTTGCTGCGCCGCGTTCCCGTGGTCTACGACATCCAGGACATGTGGCCCGACACCTTGCGCGCCACGGGCATGGTCAACAACGCGCGGGCCTTGGGCGTTGTGGCCGCCGTGTGCCAATGGGTGTACCGCCGCGTGGATCACATCGCGGTGCTCTCGCCGGGCTTCAAGCGCCTGCTGTCGCAGCGTGGCGTGCCCGATGCCAAGGTGGAAGTGATCTACAACTGGGCCGATGAAGTGGCGCTGGCGTCGCCGCAAGGCCAGGCACCGGCCATTTTTCCGGGTCCGGAAAAATTCCGCATCCTCTTTGCGGGCAACATGGGCAAGGCTCAGGCGCTCGATGCGGTGCTCGAAGCGGCAGCGCTTTTGCAGACCCGCGACTCGCGGGTGTGTTTGGTGCTGCTGGGTGGTGGCGTCGAAGTGCGCAGGCTCCAGCAGCGCGCGGCTGACTTGCAACTGCGCAACGTGGTGTTTCTTCCGCCGGTGTCCATGTCCGAGGTCGGCGCATTGCTGAACGCCGCTGACGCCCTGCTAGTCCATCTGCGCAAAGACCCGCTGTTCGAGATCACGATTCCCTCCAAGACGCAGGCTTACATGGCTGTTGGAAAGCCGCTGCTGATGGCAGTCAATGGTGATGCGGCAGCACTGGTGGCTCAGTCGGGTGGAGGCGTCGTCGTCGAATCCGAAAATGCGGCCGCACTGGCCGATGCCGCTGAATCGCTCGAAACCATGTCGCCTGAGGAGCTTGCTGAAATGGGGCGTCGGGCACAACGCTACTACCGTGAGCAATTGGCTTTGAAAGTCGGCGTTGCCAAGTTCGGCGCAATCTTCACGCGGCTGGCCAGCGGGGCGAAATCGAAATGAAGCGTCTATTCGACATCGTGGTCGCCAGCTTCGCTTTGCTCCTTTTGGGGCTACCGCTGCTGTTCCTGACTTGGCAAGTACGCCGCAAGCTCGGCAGCCCTGCATTCTTTCGTCAGACCCGCCCAGGCTTGAAGGGGCGGCCCTTCAACATGGTCAAGTTCCGCACGATGACGGACGCGCGCGGTGTCGATGGCCAGTTGTTGCCCGATGCTGAGCGGTTGACCCCCTTCGGTCGTTTCCTGCGCGCCAGCAGCCTGGATGAGTTGCCCGAACTCTGGAACGTGCTCAAGGGAGACATGAGCCTGGTCGGCCCGCGCCCGTTGCTGATGGACTACCTGCCTCTGTACTCCCATGAGCAAGCGCGTCGCCACGAAGTGCGCCCTGGTATCACGGGCTGGGCGCAGATCAACGGGCGCAACGCGCTGAGCTGGGAAGAGAAGTTCAAGCTAGACGTCTGGTACGTGGACAACCGCTCGATGTGGCTCGACATCAAGATCCTTTGGCTTACGGTCCGCAAGGTGCTGGTGCGCGATGGCATCAGTGCGGCGGGCGAGGCAACGATGTCGCGATTCACCGGCTCTCGAATTGGAGACAAGGGATGACGCCTCCGCTTTTTGCTGTTTATGGTGCTAGCGGCTACGGTCGCGAAGTGATGCCGCTGGCGCGCGAGCAGTTAAGGCGCCAGGGTGTGTCGGATGAGCGTTTGGTATTTGTTGACGACCATCCAGAGGCGCAGACCCTGAACGGCCAGCGCGTGCTGCGCTATGAGGAATTCCTGCGGACTGAGGCAAGTGTTCGCTACGCAGTGCTCGCGGTCGCCAACAGTGCAGTGCGCGAGAAGCTAGCTGCGCGTTGTACTGAAGATGGAATGCACCTGTGGGCGGTAAGTGCCGCAAATGTCGTGGTGCTGGACGATGTAGTTCTGGGAGAGGGCGCGGTGCTGAGTCCCTTCGCAATGCTCACCTCCAACATTCGTATCGGGCGGCATTTTCAAGCGAACATTTACAGCTATGTGGCGCACGATTGCGTGATCGGCGACTTCGTCACCTTCGCGCCCGGAGTCAAGTGCAACGGCAACGTTCGTATCGAGGACCACGCCTATATCGGCACGGGTGCCGTCATCAAGCAGGGCAAGCCGGGACAGCCTCTTGTTATCGGCAGAGGCGCAGTCGTCGGCATGGGTGCGGTGGTCACCCGCGATGTGCCACCGGGCACCACGGTGGTGGGAAACCCTGCAAAACCATTTCTCAAAGGTTGATCTGAAGTGTTGAATACCGCTTTTTCCCCCTGGCCGAGCTTCACAGCCGAAGAGGCTGCTGCCGTGCAGCGCGTGCTGCTGTCCAACAAGGTCAACTACTGGACCGGTCAGGAATGCCGCGAGTTCGAAAAGGAATTCGCCGCGTGGACCGGCACGGCGCACGCCTTGGCGTTGGCCAACGGCACGCTGGCACTGGACGTGATCCTCAAGGGAATGAACATCGGCCCGGGTGACGAGGTCATCGTCACGCCGCGCACCTTCATCGCCAGCGTGTCGTGTGTCGTGAACGCGGGCGCAACGCCGGTGTTCGCGGATGTCGATCTCCAAAGCGGCAACCTCTCGGCCGAAACCATTTCACGTGTGATCACGCCGCGTACCAAGGCTGTCATCTGCGTGCACCTGGGCGGTTGGCCTTGCGACATGGACCCGATCATGGCGCTGGCCGATGAGCATGGTTTCAAGGTGATCGAAGACTGCGCGCAAGCGCATGGCGCGCGCTACAAGGGCCGCGCCGTCGGGTCCATCGGGCATGCGGGCGCATGGTCGTTCTGCCAGGACAAGATCATGACCACGGGCGGCGAGGGCGGCATGGTCACGACGAACGACGAGGCCCTGTGGCGCGCCATGTGGCAGTACAAGGACCACGGCAAGAGTTACGAAGCCGTGTACGAGCGCAAGCATCCGCCGGGTTTCCGTTGGGTTCATGAGAGCTTCGGCACCAACTGGCGCATGCTCGAGATGCAGGCCGTTATCGGTCGCATCCAGCTGCAGCGCATGGCCGAGTGGACCGCGGTTCGCACGCGGTACGCAGAGGCTTTGTGGTCGGCCGCGCGTCCGCATGCCGCGGTGCGTGTGCCCGAGTTCTCGAGCCACACCGGACTCGATAGTGTTCACGCGCACTACAAATGCTATGTGTATGCGCAGCCCGAGAGGCTGGCACAGGGCTGGACCCGCGACCGTATCGCTGAAGCCATCCAGGCGAACGGGGTGCCTTGCTATCAGGGCTCGTGCTCGGAGGTGTACCTGGAGCGGGCATTCGACGGCACGGGCTGGCGTCCATCCGAGCCGCTGCCAGTGGCACATGCGCTCGGTGAAACGAGCCTAATGTTCCTCGTTCATCCCACCTTGACGCTTGCAGAAGTCGACAAGAGCTGCACGGTCATCGCGCAGGTACTGGCCGAGGCGTCGGCTTGAAGCTGCTGGCGCAACTGTCGGCCATGGCAGCGCTCTGGCGCTGGCTGCTCTTCGTCGCCATGCTCGTGCTGCTGGTCCTGTGCCTGGTCCCCGTGCCACCCCAGTTGCCGAGCACAGGGTGGGACAAGAGCAACCACGCGTTGGCATTTGCGGTGCTCGCCTTTTTGGGCAACCGGGCCTGGCCGGGGCGCACGGCACCGGTCCTGCTGGGCTTGCTGGCTTATGGCGGCCTGATCGAGGTCTTGCAATCGTTCACACCAGACAGATTCGCCGAATGGGGTGACTTGCTGGCGGATGGCATCGGCCTTGTGCTCGGTGAGGCAGTGGCCCAACTGTTGTGGCGGCACGTGCCTCGGCGGGCCTGAGACCAAATGCCACCGGTTGCCGGAGTGAGTTTGTGACAGCCAGCAACTAAAATGTGATGAGAAGAGGGAGTTTCTTTACTGTGATTAATCGTCTAACTCGGCCTGTGGCTGTCGCTGACCTGCTCGGGCGCTCTGAGCCATGAAGTCCGTATTGGTCGTATGCATCGGCAATATCTGCCGCAGCCCGATGGGGGAGGCGCTGATTGCCGCAGCCATGCCGCACCTGAGGGTGTCGTCCGCCGGCATCGGCGCGCTCGTGGGGCAGCCCGCCGATGCGGTGGCGCGTGAACTCATGGCCGAGCGCGGGCTCAACATCGAGTCGCACCGTGCGCGGCAGCTCACCAACCTGATGTGCCAGGAGGCCGACCTGATCCTGGCGATGGACGAAGAGCAGCGCCTGCACATCAACCAGCGGCATCCGCTCACGCGGGGCAAGCTGTTCCGTCTGGGCGAGGTCGCGCGCGTGGACATTCCTGATCCCTACCGCTTGGGCCGTCCGGCCTTCGAGCAAGCCTTGCAACTCATCGATGACGGCGCCGCTGCATGGGCCGAACGCATTAGAAAACTCTCATGAACGCCCTTGCTTCCCCAATCGCTTCGTCGGCTGTCGCTGCCGGGCCCCAGCGCGATGACGATGACGATGTGATTCGGCTGTCGGAGTACCTCGACATCCTTATCGACCGTAAATGGTTGGTGGCTGGGGTCACGTGTGTTGCTGTAGCGCTGGGCGTCGCCTATGCGCTTCTGTCGACGCCGGTTTATCAGTCCAATCTGCTGGTCCAAGTGGAAGACTCAGCGCCTGATGCGAAGAATTTTCTCGGCGACACGGCTAACTTGTTTGACGTCAAGACGCCTGCAACGGGCGAAATCCAGATCATCCGCTCGCGCATGATCATGGGGGGGGCTGTAGAAGCGACACGGCTCTACATTGACGCCCAACCGCGCTATGTCCCGGTCGTTGGCGAATGGCTTGCACGGCGCGCCAAAAGTCTGTCGGAGCCTGGCTTTCTATGGATGAACGGGTATGTCTCAGGCACGGAGGCAATCAACATCGCCAAGTTCGATGTGCCTACGACGCTCGAGGATCAAAAGCCGTTCACCATCACTGTTCAGCCTGGAGATAAGTACACGTTGACGCATCCTGATCTGGATGAGCCGATGACCGGTATGGTGGGCAAAACGCTGAGCCAGACAGTGCCCGGCGGTACCCTCGTGCTAATCGTGTCGCAGTTGGACGGCAAGCCAGGCGCACAGTTCGTCGTTTCGCGCGCTTCGGTTCTTGCTACGACGGAAGATCTGCAAAAGCGGGTGCAGCTCAGTGAACAGGGCAAGCAATCCAATGTGATCAGCGCGACGCTCGACGACAGCGACCGCGACCGTTTGCGGCGCATTCTTGACGAAATCGGTGTGCAGTACGTTCGTCAGAATGTCGAGCGCAAAGCCGCGGAGGCCGAGAAAACGCTCGAATTTCTTGACCGACAACTTCCCGAGTTCAAGAAGCAGCTCGAAAGCTCCGAAGATATTTACGCAAGCTTCCGCAACAAGAACGCGACCATCGCCTTTGATGAAGAGGCCAAGGCGGTACTTGGTCAGGCTGTGCAGTTGCAGACCAAGCTTCTTGAATCCGAGCAGCTGCGTCGCGAGCTGCTTTCGCGGTTTACTGAGAGCAACCCGAAAGTGCGCGTGATCGACGGGCAGATCTCCGCCTTCCGCCACGAACTCGATGGCATCGATCGCCGTGTAAGCGCCATGCCAGTGCTTCAGCGCGATGCGCTGCGTCTTGAGAGAGACGTCCGGGTCAATGGTGAGCTATACAAGTCCCTGCTGAACAGTTCGCTGCAGTTACGTCTTGTTAAAGAGGGCAAGGTCGGCAATGTGCGCTTGCTGGACAAGGCAACCGAGCCCAAGAGGCCGATCAAGCCGCAGAAGCCGTTGATCGTTGCGCTGTCTCTTGTGTTGGGTCTGTTGGCAGGCGTCGCTTTAGCTATCTTGCGCAGCAAGATGTCCAGCGGCATCCGCAACCCGCAAGAAATCGAAGACCGCCTTGGCCTCAACGTCTACTCCGTCGTTCCGCTGGCGCTGGAGCAGGACAGGATCCTGCAGCGCATCGCAGGCGGTGCGGGCGGCGTCCAGGTGCTGGCCATTACCGAACCGGAAAGCCTCGCCATCGAGAGCCTGCGCAACCTGCGCATCTCCCTGCAGCTGACGCTGATGGAGTCGGGCAACAACCGCGTGCTGATCACCGGCGCCACGCCGGGCGTGGGCAAGAGCTTCGTGTCAGGCAACTTCGCGGTCATCATGGCGCAGGCCGGCAAGCGCGTGCTGTTGATCGACGCCGACTTGCGCAAGGGCCACATCCAGAAAGCCTTTGGCCTCCCGCGGCGTGGTGGTCTGGCTGACGTGCTCATCGGCGACATGCCGGCCGAGCAAGCCATCCACGGCGCAGTGGTCCCCAACCTCGACATCCTGACGACCGGCAACTACCCGGCCAACCCGGCCAACCTGATGTTGTCGGCGCGGCTCGGCGAATTCTTGAATGCCATGTCCGAGCAATACGATCTGGTCGTCATCGACAGCCCACCGGTGTTGGTCGCAGCCGATGCGGCGGCGGTTGCGGCGCACGCGGGCGCAATCTTGCTGGTCGCGCGGGACACGCTGACGCAGCTCGGCGAACTCAACGAGAGCGTGAAGCGGCTGGCGCACGCAGGTCGCCAGGTCAGCGGCGTGGTCTTCAACGGCATGGACCTCTCGCGTCGCCACTACGGAAGCTATGGCTACAAGTACGGTGGCTACCGCTACACCGAATACAAGTACAAGGAAGCGACCTGATTTGGCGTTAGGCCGCCAGCTGCCAACTAGCTTGCGCAGGACGCCGAGATTACCAGCAGAACGCGATGCAACGAAAGGCCGAGCATGTCTCGGCCTTTCCATTGACCGGTGTAGCGGCTTCTAGAGATGCAGCGAACTCACTCGCCTGAATGGCTGGGTGCAACTCCCGGGCACTGCGCTGACAACAAACCTTCAGCGGTCAGCGCCAAGATTGTTCGCCATTTCAAGTACAAATTACACAAAAACTCACATATCTTGATGACGAATACCCAGAACCGGTAGTGTGCGTCAGCATTTGTTCACAGAAAATGCAGATATGACACAAAGCGCAGGCTAAGGGGAGAGGGGCAAGTGATGAATCGAATGGCGGCGCCGCTGCTCGCCCTACCGCGCCCTGCCAAGCGAATGCTGGCGTTGACGGTAGATGCTGCCTTTTGCCTGCTGTGCGTGTGGCTCGCACTGAGTTTTCGTTACGAACAGTGGGTAACCCCTAAGGACGTGCATTGGTTTGCGGCCATCGCGGCTGTGGTCCTCGCGTTGCCTCTGTTCATTTTCTTCGGCCTGTACCGGGCCATCTTCCGGTACGCGGGAAGCGCCGCGCTCATGGCGATCGTGCGGGCCTGTGCCTTGTTCGGCCTGGCCTACGCGGTGATGTTCGCAGTGGTCGGCGTGAAGGGCGTCCCGCGCACTGTCGGCATCCTGGCCCCGCTGCTGTTGTTCCTCTCGGTTGCAGGCTGCCGCATGCTGGCCCGCTACTGGCTCGGTGGCCTCTACATGAGCGCCCTCGACCGCAAGGCGCTCCCCCAGGTCGTGATCTACGGCGCCGGCGGTGCCGGCCTGCAACTCGCCGCCGCCTTGGCGCAGAGCCGCGAAATGATGGTCCGCGGCTTCGTCGACGACGCGGCGCATCTGCAGGGCAACACGCTCAACGGCCTGCGCATTTACTCGCCAGACTGGCTAGAGCGCAACGCCGCCAAGCTCGGCATCACCGACGTGCTGTTGGCCATGCCTTCGGCAAGCCACCTGCGCCGAGTCGAAATCCTGAACCACCTGCTGCCGCTGCACCTGCACGTGCGCACCTTGCCCGCCATGGCCGATCTGGCCAATGGCAGGGTGCAGGTCAACGACCTGCTTGAGGTCGACATCGAAGACCTGCTGGGTCGCGACCCCGTGGCTCCTGTGGCCGACCTGCTGCACAAGCACATCCGTAACCAGGTGGTGCTGGTGACCGGTGCCGGCGGCTCCATCGGCAGCGAGCTTTGCAGGCAGATCGTGCAGCTCGCGCCGACGACCCTGCTGCTGGTGGAAATCAGCGAGTACGCGCTCTACGCGATCCACCAAGAGCTCGAGGCACTGGCGCCCGACGTTCGTGTCATCCCGCTGCTGGCCTCGGTGTGCGACGCCCGTCGGTTGCGCGAGATCATGCATGCATGGCGCCCCGACACGGTCTACCACGCGGCGGCCTACAAGCATGTGCCGCTGGTCGAGCACAACCCGGTTGAGGGCGTGCGCAACAACGCGGTCGGCACGCTCACCGCGGCGCGCGTGGCCATGGAGTGCAAGGTCCGGCGTTTCGTGCTCATCAGCACGGACAAGGCGGTCCGGCCCACCAACATCATGGGCGCCAGCAAGCGGCTCGCCGAGATGGCGCTGCAAGGCCTCGCGCAGCAAAGCGCCGACACCTGCTTCTCGATGGTTCGTTTCGGCAACGTGCTGGGCTCCAGCGGCTCGGTGGTGCCGTTGTTTCGCCGGCAGATCGAGTCGGGCGGGCCTATCACGCTCACGCATGCGGACATCACTCGCTACTTCATGACCATTCCCGAGGCGGCCCAGCTGGTGATCCAGGCGGGAGCCATGGCGCAGGGCGGCGACGTGTTCGTGCTCGACATGGGCAACCCGGTGCGCATCATCGACCTGGCGCGCCGGCTGGTGGAACTGTCGGGACGCACGGTGCGCGACGCGATGACGCCCGACGGCGACATCGAGTTGCAGATCACCGGCCTGCGCCCTGGCGAAAAGCTCTACGAAGAGCTGCTGATCGGCAACAACGCCATGCCCACTATGCACCCGCGCGTGATGAAGGCCAACGAAGATTGCCCTCATTGGGAAGAGCTCTGGCGCCAGTTCGGCGTGCTGGGTGCCGCGCTGGAAAGCAGCGACGTGCCGGCCCTGAAGCTGGTGCTGAAGCAGATGCTGGCTGGCTACCAGCCGCACATGGAAGTGGTCGACTGGGTGCATATTGAGCAGCATCGCGTGCGGCCCCTGGGTGCCTCGCCCTTCGCTTCCGCGATCGCCGTGCCTCGCCCCGATGACACCGGCAAGCCCGCATCGCCGGTGGTGATCGCCGTCTGATTCTTTTTCTGCTCGCTGAGGGGTTGACGCCTCGCGCCCGCTGTCGCGAGATTCGACAGGTACTGGCTGGGGCTTCGAGGACCGAGATCAGAAACGCTTTTTGGCGATCGAGATCGCGCGCGAGGACTTCGTGTGGGTGCTTGGCTCACAGCTGTCCGAGCCATCCGGGCAGGGATGAGCCCGGAAGACTGGACTCAACAGAAAATCCATCTCGCCCGTGCATGTTTGGCTGGATCCACGATGCGACCAGCGAGGGGATTCTTCGGGCGCGGAAAACTTTGCCACCGCTGCAGTTCGCGTGGCGTCGCAGGTGCAAACCTGATCTGAAGTGTGTATGCGCTGGGTCATTCGCGCAGCGTGAAGACCACCGAGAGGTAAGACACGGGTTCGTCTCCGATTGCCTCAATGCCGTGCAGTGCCGTGGCATCGAACAGCAGTGAGTCGCCAGGCGTGAGTGAGACGGTTTTGGCGCAATAGCGGTAGGTCACGCGCCCTGTAAGCAGGTGCAGGAATTTCAGACCGGGGTGCTGGAAGGTGACGTAAGGTTCGGCGCCCGGCAGCAACGTGACCAAGTAAGGCTCCACGAAAAGGTTGCCTGAGAGGAGGTGTCCTAGCAACTCGTAGTGGTAGTCAGCCACGGCGCCCATGCGCTGCACGTGGATGCCACGCCCGGCAGGTACATACGAGAAGTCGGTGCGGCTGGGCTGATCCCCAAAGAAGCGTGAGATCGGCACGTTCAGCCCGCCGGCGAGGCCGTCGAGCTTTTCGACCGATGGAGAAACCAGCCCATGCTCAATGCGCGAAAGCATGGAGCGCGAAATGCCAGAACGCTGGGCAAGTTCGCCGGCTGAGATACCCGCAGCCATGCGCAGGGCGCGTACCTGAGCGCCGATGCGCAAGGCCGAGGCACTCCGCGCTTCACGTGGAGGTTGCACGACACGTGTGTGCGCCACCGACGTTGGCAGTCGTAACGGACGCGCAGTCGGGAAGGGTGAGGCGACCTGTCGGTGTCTCATGCGAAGTGCTCGTTCGGGCGCATGACAGGGGCAATGCACCGCGGGAGGCGTTGAGTGAAGCGGCTGACGTTCCAGTTCGACATGGCTTGCTATGGAGTGCTGTTTAAGACATGCATGGCGAGATTATGTGTCGTTTAAGACGTTTCTTCCACAAGCACATTCGGCGAGCCTGCATGCACATGACATCAGGTACGCGAACCAAGAAGCCGACGGGCGGCGTGCGAGGCATGCTGCCGAACGCGGTGACCTTGGCCCTCGGTCAGAACCTCAGGCATTTCCGCGAGGAGGCGGGACTCACGCAGGTCGAACTGGCGTTTGATGCAGAGGTGGAGCGGTCGCGTATCTCCAAGATCGAGCGTGGGCACATCAACCCGTCGCTGCTGACGCTGGCCACGCTCTGTTACTGCCTCAAAATCACCTTGCCAACGCTTTTCGACGGCGTGAAGGACACTTTGGCGCCGTCGTGGAAGGGAGGGGCGCTGCGTCGTACGAACCAGGCCGTACTAGGCGTACCGCCGAATAGGGCGCGCGCTCATCGGTAGCGAACGCTGGACCTCACTTCAAAAGAGGCGAGGTCTTGTCATATGGCGAAGGCTTGTGCCGCTGTTAGTGCAGCATGCGTTTGCACCGCATGAGCTATCGTGCCGGCCCGAAATCCAGGATGTTGTCGCCCGCCTTGGGCTTGTTGTCGTCCGGCGGTGCGAAGTTGAACGCCCTCGGGTCGCGCGCGGTCGTCATCTCGTACAGCGGATTGATGCGGCCCAGCTTCGCTCCGCCGTCGCGCACCAGCGGCGCCCAGGTGAAGTTCGCCGAGAACTTGCTCGAGCGCGGCAGCAGCGCGTCGAACGGCACCGAGATGAAGATGCCCTTGTCGAAGCTGCCTTCGCCGAACTGCGCGGCCGACACATTGGTCTTGGTGGCGTAGGCGCCGATCGTCACGCCGTTGTCGAAGGTGCGGCTGATGTCGATGGACACACCGCGGTCGCCCGCCAGGTACTGGCCGACGCTGATGCGCGCCTGCACGCCGTTCCAGCCGGTGTCCCAGTACAACGTGGCGTGGCCGGTGTTGACCTTGTAGTCGCGCAGCTTGAAGTCTTGCGCGAAGTCGCGTTGCTGCACGTGGTTGATGTCCACGCCCAGCGCGAACCTGCTGCGCCATGGCCGGTACAGCCATTCGGCACCGAAGCCGGCGAACATGGGCTCAAGCGCGCCGCCGTACACGCTGTAGTACTGGTCTTCGTTCAGCCGGCCGACATGGGTCAGCTGAAACACGGGCATCGTCAGGCGCTTGGTCGTGACGTACTCGCGCTGGAAGGTGCGCACGCGCGGCAGGTTGCTGGGCGCGGTGTAGGTGAACTTGTCGAAGTTGTCGATCAGTCGCCAGTTGAGCGCGGCGTTGACCCAGGTGCTTTGCGTAATACGGTATTCGGCCGTGGCGGCAACGCCCAACTGGTAGAGCGCGAAGGCGTCCGGGCCGCCCAAAATTTGCGAGAAGCTGGGCGTCAGCCCGAAAGTGAACTTCTCGGGGCGATGTTCCCAGGTGGCCATCGTGGCTTCGGCGAACTGCAGGGCGCCGGGCATGTTGGCCGAGGCCGACGCCGCATTGCTCGTGCGCAGGTCGATGAGGCGGTCTTCGCTGTTGTCCTGTGGCGGTGCGTAGTCGCGCTGGCTCACCGCGCGGCGCTCGGCGGGCGTTTGCGCCTGGTAGTGCGCGGCCACCCATTCGGCGCGCTCGACGACCTGCGCATGCATGGCCAGGCCGCGCTCGTTGTAATGCAGGATGAAGGTCTTGGCCGACGCCGGCGCATCGCGGTGCAGCACGGCAATGATCTGCTGCACGCGCGCTTCGCGGTAGACGGTGTTGCTCTCGGTGATCCACACGTGCAGGTTGCTGCCCTGCGGCGCGATGCGCTGCACGGTCCACTCGGTGCGCGATTGGATCTCTTCGGCGGTCGATGCCCAGCCGGGCGGATTCACCGGAGCTGTCGGCGTGAATTTCGGTTGCGGCGGGTCCGCCGCCTTGGGCGCGCTCAGCGAGGCGACGTTGGTCGACAGCGTGATGCCGATCATGGCCCTGTTGCCACGCTCGAAGCCGGCGCTGAACGCGACGTTCTTCGAGTAGCGGTACTCCAGGCCAATGTTGAAGGGAGAGCGTTGCGGCAGGTTGTTGTTCTGCGGCTCGTGCTGGTAGTCGTTGCCTTCGTACTCGAGCTTGACGGTGAGCGGCTCCCAGGGCGTGCGCCACGCCACGCCGCCGAACATGGCGGTGGGGCCGCGGAAGAACGAGCCGAAGTTGGCTTCGCCGCCAGTCGATGAACTGCCCGAACGGGTTCTGAAGCGGTTGCTTAATGCGAGCAAGGGATTGCGGATGTTGCCGCTGCTGCCCATGTAACCCCAGCCGATACCCAGGCTGAAATCGAAATCGCCGTAGCGCTTGTTCGCCACGAGGTACTCGGACGAGAAGAGGCCCGTACCGCCCAGGTCTCGAAAGCCCAGTGCCATCTCGGGCACGTAGGCGGATTCGCTGAGCAGGCGCACCTTCAGGTCGATGCTCTTGTCCTTGTTGCTTTGCCCGGTGGTGCTGGCTGCGTAGACCTGATTGCTGATCGACGTATAGCGAAAACCGGCCTCCAGCCAATCGAGCGGCTGGAACATGAAGTTGAACCGCGAGTAGGGCGCAACGTTGGTGAGCGATGTGCGGAAGTCGCCGGCCTGGCCCATGCGGGCGGACGGCGTCTGCAGCAAGCCGGTTTCGCCCCAGTCGTTGCCGCTGCTGCGGTACGCCTGGTATTGCGGCACGGGCTCTGGGCGCACGGACACGGTGGTCGACGATGCTGCCGCGGGCGCTGGTGCGTGCGTTTCGAGCGGCAAGGACGCCACGACGGGCGCCGTGCTGGCCGCGGTGGCGGTGTCCGTGCCTTGCGGCGCCGGTCCCTGCGTCGCGAGGAACTTTGCAATGCCCTCGGAGGCGGCAACCAGGTCGGTCATGTCGCGTGGCGCGGCCCAGATCCACGCGCCGGGTGCGGGCTCGTCGGAGGGCTGGCTGTTCCACGGCGCCACGCCCACGCGGGCGGTTCGGCCGTCGGGCTGCGCGACCCATGCCCAGTCGGACGAGCCCACAGGGCCGCATGCCGTCACATAGTCCCAGGCGGAACGTCCGGGCTCGTGCGCGACGTTACAAAGCTCGCCGTTGGGGCGCACGACGGCGATGGTCTTCAGCGCAGGTTGCGGTGCGACCAGCTGCTGGCCGGCGCTGAGGATGGGGTCTTCTTCCGGATGGGCCTGCAGCCACCGCGGATCGACGACGCCGAGCGCGACGCGGCCGGTGACGGGCATGCCCTGCAGCCAGGTGATCAGCTTCAGGCGCTCGACCTGGTCGGCGCGGGGTGCCAGCCGGTTGGCCGCCTCGATGCGAACCAGCAGCGTGTTCTTGAGGAATTGCTGGGCCAGCCGCTCCTGCGGAACGCGCCATGCAAGGCCGGGTGCCGCGGTGCCCTCGGGCTGGCGCAGCAGCCAGGTGCTCAGGCGTTCGCCGGGGCGCACGTCGGCGTCGGTGGCCGGCGCGTTGCTTGTTATCTTGGCCGCGGGCTGCGCCACGGCGCCCAGGCTGGCCGCCAACGCGCAGGCAACGGCCACCTGACGGGGCCAATGGTGGTTGCTGCGTGTGCGAAGCAGGGGGCTCATGTGCCAGCGCTCGCCGGTGCGCCGGCTGCTGGCGTGGGGGGCGCCCACCGTTCGAAGCTCATGCAGAGATCACTGGAAATACATTGCTCCGAATACACGACCTGGGGCGTGCCGGAAGCAGCCGAGACCGCGAAGCGCGCGGCCGGCAATGAAAGGTTTGCGGGGCGCGACACGCTGCGCTCTTCGTACCACTGCAGCGGGCCTGCGGCAGTTGCCGAGAGGGCGCTGTTCTTGGGCGGTGCGATAGGGGTGCGGACCACGTCGTCGCGAACGCCGAAACGGTAGCCCGGCATCAGGTCGCGCTCGCGCGAGTAGCTGGTCGACTTGGCCGCGTCGCCTTGCCATGAAGGCAGCGAAGAAAAGCGCACTTCGCGCCAGTCGACGCTGAGACCGGTGGTCCCTGCCAGATGGCCGTTCAATAGCTTGATGACTTCGCCGGCACTGCTGTACCAGACCTCGACCTGGCCGTCGGCACGCTTGTCGACGTAACCCAGCACCATGTAGATGGCGCGTCCGTTGACGGTCGTCTTCAGGTAGCGGAAGTTGGGATTGAACTTGGGCTCTGCAGCTTCGGGCACGCCGCCGCGATAGATCAGGCGGGCCGTGTCCAGCATGGCAGAAGATCCGGAGGAGCAACCGCCAACGCCCAAACAAAACGTTGCCCAAAGGCAACGTTTCAAGAATCGCGTGGCAGGGCCGACGCTCGGACTTTTCAGCGAATGCCCTCCCAGTGGGAGGGCATGCAGCATCAACGCGTGCCGGTGGTACCGGTGGTGCCGGTCGTGCCGGTGGAGCCGCCAGGGCCGATGCCGAAGCCGCCGCCGGAATTGCCGCCGTTGCTGCTGCCAGCAGCAACGCCGAGGGCCACGCCAGCAACGACTCCGGCGATGACGGTGGGGGTCAGCACGCCAGCTGCGGCGCCGGTTGCGCCGGTCGCGCCAGCGGTGCCGGGAGCGGGTTCGCCGGCAGGGGCGGCGCCGGTCGCGGGCGCTGCGGGGGCAGTGCCTTGGGCGAACACGGAAGAAGTTGCCAGAGCGGCGACGGCCACGGCTGCGAAGAGCTTGGAAATTGTCATGCTGATCCCTCGAATATTTCGATATGTACCCTGGTGAGGGTAACAGCATCGCCAACGTTTCTCAACAGTTTCTCCCTCTGAAGAGCCTCCCTTTCGCGGTGCTGTTTGGCTCGGGCGGGCTGTGTTTCGCGGTGCTACGTAACGTGTTTCGCCGCATCGCTCGTAACAGTGACGGGAAAGAGGTGTCGACCGCCGCTTTCCGAAGTCTGCGATTTGGCTCGGAACTACCATATTTCCCAATGAAATCAACACTTTCGACCCGACTGCCTAGCGCCTGCATCAAGGTGTTTTCGCCCGGGCACTGTTCCTGCGAACGTCTGATACGAAAGTGAACATTTCTAGTTCGGGAGTTGTCGCCATGAGTGTTGTTTGCCATCCTTCGACTTCGGTGCCCATGCAGGCACCCGTAGCCTACAAAGCCTCCTACGGCGGCGCCTTCCATGGCGCGCTGATTGTGGAGCAGGACATCGCCATGGGCGAGCGCATGCGCCGCATCCTGAGCGAGCTGGCGCCGGGTCGCCGCGTGGTGATCGCGTCCTCTCGCGCTGAGGCTTGCAATTTACTGGCCGCGCTGCCCTATGACCTGGTGCTGATCGACATGCGCCTGCCGCAGGACGACGGTGTGTCGCTGATCAACCACGTGCGCCAGGCCTATCCCTGGATCGAAAGCGTCGCGATGTCGGCGGCCGACGATCACCAGCTGGTAGATGCAGCCATTGCCGCGGGCGCCGTGGGCTACCTGCTGACCGAGGCGGACGATGCCGAGCTGGCTTTTCTGCTGCGTTCGATCGAGCGTGGCGGCGCGCCGATGGACTCGCGCGTGGCACGTCGCCTGTTGGGCAGGATCGCGGCCTCGGCCAAGCCCAGCAGCATCGCGCCGGTGGTGACGCGGCCGTCCGTGGCGCGTCCCGCGCCCGGGCCGCTGTCGCCGCGCGAGCTGAAGGTGCTGCGCCTCATCGCGCAAGGCTGGAGCAACCGCGAAATCGCGGATGCGGTGTTCCTCTCGATCAACACGGTGGAATTCCACGCGAAGAGCATCTACCGCAAGCTCTCGGTGAAGTCGCGGACCCAGGCGGTTCATGAGGCGACGCAGCACGGCCTGCTGAACTGAGGCGCGCGCGTTCGTGCCTGCCACGGCATGGCGGGCGGCACGTGTTGTGGAAATGTGGATTGCAAGCGATCGAGTCATGGCTTTGGCCGCGGCCCGGGCACAGCTTGGGGCGGGGGCGCGCACGCCCGCAAAGCGCTGCTGCGCGCCGCTTCAGCGGGTTTTCGCCTGTTGAAAGTCCTTGAAGCGCCCCGCTACAATCCTTGGTTGACCTTGCTACGGTTAAGGTTGGCCCTGCTCCAGCGAAGAAGACAAGAGGATCCCCATGAGTGACATGACCTCCGGCTCGCCCCGGATCGACACCAGCAAGCGGACGTGGTTGATCGCATCCGGTTGTGCCGGCGTAGCAGGTGGCGTGGCCACCGCCATTCCCTTTGTGAGCACTTTCCAGCCTTCAGAGAAGGCCAAGGCCGCGGGTGCCGCCGTCGAAGTCGACATCGGCGGCCTCAAGGTCGGCGAGAAGCTCACCGTCGAATGGCGCGGCAAGCCGGTCTGGATCCTCAAGCGCACCCCCGAGCAGATCGCAGAACTCCCCAAGCTCGACGGCCAGCTGGCCGACCCGCTCTCCAAGCGTCACCCCGACGAATTCACCCCCAAGTACGCGCAGAACGAACACCGCTCGATCAAGCCCGAAGTGCTGGTCGTGGTCGGTATCTGCACCCACCTGGGCTGCTCGCCCAGCGACCGCTTCCAGGCCGGCCCGCAGCCCTCGCTGCCCGCCGACTGGGAAGGCGGCTTCCTCTGCCCATGCCACGGTTCCACGTTCGACCTGGCCGGCCGGGTCTTCAAGAACAAGCCCGCCCCCGACAACCTGCCTGTGCCCCCGCACATGTACCTGTCGGACACCAAGCTCCTGATCGGTGAAGACTCCAAGAAGGCCTGAGGCAGAAGAAGAACATGGCTGAATACCACGATATCTCCCCCAATGCGCCCGCGGGCGCGAAGCTGCTCAACTGGGTCGACAACCGTTTCCCGCTGACCAAGCTCTGGAACGACCAGTGGGGCAAGTACTACGCGCCGAAGAACTTCAACTTCTGGTACATCTTCGGCTCGCTGGCCATGCTGGTGCTGGTGATCCAGATCGTCACCGGCATCTTCCTGGTGATGCACTACAAGCCCGACGCGGCGCAGGCCTTCGCGTCGGTCGAGTACATCATGCGCGACGTGCCCTGGGGCTGGCTCATTCGCTACATCCACTCGACGGGCGCCTCGGCGTTCTTCATCGTGGTGTATCTGCACATGTTCCGCGGCCTCATGTACGGCAGCTACCGCAAGCCGCGCGAGCTGATCTGGGTGTTCGGCTGCGCGATCTTCCTGTGCCTGATGGCCGAGGCCTTCATGGGCTATCTGCTGCCCTGGGGGCAAATGAGCTACTGGGGCGCCCAGGTGATCGTGAACCTGTTCGCGGCCATTCCGTTCATCGGCCCCGACCTGGCCCTGCTGATCCGCGGCGACTACGTGGTGAGCGACGCCACGCTGAACCGCTTCTTCAGCTTCCACGTGATCGCCGTGCCGCTGGTGCTGCTCGGCCTGGTGGTGGCCCACCTTATTGCGCTGCACGAAGTGGGTTCGAACAACCCCGACGGCATCGAGATCAAGGCCAACCGCGGCCCCGATGGCCACCCGGTCGACGGCATTCCTTCGCACCCGTACTACACGGTGCACGACATCTTCGGCGTGGTGGTGTTCCTCACGATCTTCTCGGCCGTGATCTTCTTCGCGCCCGAAGCCGGTGGGTACTTCCTGGAGTACAACAACTTCATTCCGGCCGACTCGCTGAAAACGCCCAATCACATCGCCCCGGTGTGGTACTTCACGCCGTTCTATTCGATGCTGCGCGCGACCACCGACGACATGGTCAACGTGTTCTCGCTGATCATCGCGGCCGCCGCCATCTGGAACTTCGTCAAGGGCAAGTCGGGCACCGGCCTGAAGGTCGCCGCCGTGGTCGTGGCCGCCGTGGTCATCTTCCTGCTCAAGTCCTTCGACGCCAAGTTCTGGGGCGTGGTCGTGATGGGCGGCTCGGTCATCATCCTGTTCTTCCTGCCGTGGCTCGACCACAGCGAAGTCAAGTCGATCCGCTACCGCCCCAGCTGGCACAAGTACGTCTACGGCGTGTTCGTGTTCTTCTTCCTGATCCTGGGCTACCTGGGCATCCAGCCGCCGGGCGTCTGGGGCAACCTGGTCATCGGCTCCTTCGCCCTGGACATCGCGCAGACCATCTCGCAGATCGGCACGCTGTTCTACTTCGGCTTCTTCCTGCTGATGCCGTGGTGGAGCCGCAAGGGCGAGTTCAAGACCGTGCCCGAGCGCGTGGTCTTCGCCGCCCATTGAGACAAGTCAGACAAGTGCCAAAGAGCTGAGAGAACACACGATGAAGAAAAGCATTTCCGGCTGGCTCGCGGTCCTGGGTCTCGCGCTGGGCCTGACCTTCTCCGCGGCGGCCTCTGCCGAGTCCGAAGGCATCGCCTGGGACAAGGCGCCCAACAAGACCACCGACGTGGCCGCGCTGCAAAACGGCGCCAAGCTGTTCGTCAACTACTGCCTGAACTGCCACTCGGCCGCGTTCATGCGCTACAACCGCCTGCAGGACATCGGCATCACCGAGCAGCAGATCAAGGACAACCTTCTGTTCACGACCGACAAGGTCGGCGAGACCATGAAGGCGAACATCGATGCGCGCCAGGCCAAGGAATGGTTCGGCACCACGCCGCCCGACCTCACGCTGGTGGCGCGTTCGCGCGCCGGCCACGGCGGCACGGGTGCCGACTACCTGTACACCTACCTGCGCACGTACTATCGCGACGACACCAAAGCCACCGGCTGGAACAATCTCGTGTTCCCGAGCGTCGCCATGCCGAACCCCCTGTGGGAACTGCAAGGCGACCGCCGTCCGGTCTACACCAAGGTCGAACAGCACGGCCACGAAACCGAAGTGTTCAAGGGTTGGGAGCAAGTCACTCTCGGCACCCTGACATCCGTGCAATACGACAATGCCGTCGGCGACCTGGTGAGCTACCTGCAATGGATGGCCGAACCGGCACAGAACACCCGTATTCGCATCGGCGTCTGGGTGCTGCTGTTCCTGGCCATGTCGGTGGTTTTTGTGTGGCGACTGAACGCCTCGTACTGGAAAGACGTCAAGTAGTTCCGTCCACGCCGACCGGGCGCCCGCTGGGGGCAACCGGTCCCACAGAGTGGGTTGCCAACGCAACCCACTCTTTTTGATTTTTAGGAGTCTCTCGCCATGATGGTCTTGTATTCAGGAACGACCTGCCCCTTTTCCCACCGTTGCCGTTTCGTGTTGTTCGAAAAGGGCATGGACTTCGAGATTCGCGACGTCGATCTCTACAACAAGCCCGAAGACATCAGCGTGATGAATCCGTACGGCCAGGTGCCGATCCTGGTCGAGCGCGACCTGATCCTGTACGAGTCGAACATCATCAACGAGTACATCGACGAGCGCTTCCCGCATCCGCAGCTGATGCCCGGCGACCCGGTCGACCGCGCCCGCGTGCGCCTGTTCCTGCTCAACTTCGAAAAGGAACTGTTCGTGCACGTGGCCACGCTCGAGAACCGCACCACCAAGGGCAACGAGAAGGCCATTGAAAAGGCCCGCTCGCACATCCGCGACCGCCTCACGCAGCTGGCACCCGTGTTCCTCAAGAACAAGTACATGCTGGGCGACAACTTCTCGATGCTCGACGTGGCCATCGCGCCGCTGCTGTGGCGCCTGGACTACTACGGCATCGACCTGAGCAAGAACGCGGCACCGCTGCTGAAGTACGCAGAGCGCATCTTCTCGCGCCCGGCCTACATCGAAGCACTGACCCCGTCCGAAAAGGTCATGCGAAAGTAAGTAAGCTGCAATGCTTGCTTCCATCGTTTCTCGCAGTTTTTCATGATCAACGCGCTCGAGTCGTCCTCCACCCGCCCGTACCTCATTCGGGCGCTGTATGAATGGTGCACCGACAACGGGTTCACGCCCTATGTCGCGGTGCAGGTCGACGACACCGTCCAGGTGCCGCGCGAGTACGTGAAGAACGGCGAGATCGTGCTCAACATCAGCTTCGACGCGACCAGCTCGCTCAAGCTGGGCAACGATTTCATCGAGTTCAAGGCCCGTTTCGCGGGCACGGCGCGTGAAATCAGCGTGCCCGTGGGGCGCGTGATTGCGATCTATGCGCGCGAGAACGGGCAGGGCATGGCGTTTCCGGCGCCGGCCCCTTCCGTTCCCGCCGATCAACAGGGCGGCGACGCCCCGGCTGCCGCGCCGTCGCCCCAAGGCCCGGCGCGCATGCCCTTGCGTGACGCCTCGCGCGGCACCGAAGGCGATGCCGGCAAGATCGTGCACCTGGTGACGGGCGAAGACGGCGACGAAAGCGTCGTCGACGCCGGCGCGGGCAGCGACCCGGTCGACGAGCCGCCGCGCCCGCCGGTCGGCGGCGGCGCACGGCCTTCGCTCAAGCGGGTCAAGTAAGCGCGCGCAGGCACGGCCGGGCACCCCGGCCGACGCCACTAGAATCACGCCTTGGAATTTCCGCCGCTTTAGCTCAATTGGTAGAGCACCCGCCTTGTAAGCGGAAGGTCGTCAGTTCGATTCCGACAAGCGGCACCAAGCAAAGAGCCCCCAGGTCAGCAATGGCCTGGGGGTTTTTTCATGCCTGCGCGGGGTCCGGAGCGTGCGCTGAAGCCGCCTGCGCCACCCCCTGCATCAGCAACCCCAGCAACGCCAACTGCGCCACCAGCGCGGGCCGCTGCGCCGAGCGCAGGTTCTCCAGCACGGCACCCAGCAGCGCGGCGCCCCGCGCCAAGCCGGCCTGCTTCAACCGCAGCACCTGCGCCTCGGCCCGCGACAGCGCGCCCCCGCCCTGGTGCCGCAGCCCTTGGCGCAGCCATAGCGCCAGCAGCTCCAGCGTGTCACCGGCCAGCGCGTTCAGCGCGGGCACCTCGTCGACGTCGCTCTCCAGCCCCAGCGGTTGCGGCGCCACCGCTTCCACCTGCAGCACGACCGCGCGCTGTGCCGTGAGCAGGCTCAGCGGCTGCATGATCGCCACGCCGCCTTGCAGGTGCACCGTGCCCGCCACCGCGCGCAGCGGGCCGTGGTCGCCGGCCAGCGTGCGGGCCAGCGCATCGACCGCGCCCGGCGCCACCGCGCGGTGCGGCAGCGCCAGCCGCAGCCGTTCCGCGGGCGGCGGCGCCACGGTCTCGCCTGTGTCGTCCGCATCCGCCGCACCCACTGCATCCCCCGGCGCCTGCCCCAACTCCGCATGCAGCACCTGCGCTGCCGCGTCCCAGTGGCACGACATCACCTCCATGCGGTCGAACGCCACCACATGCAGCTGCCCCGACGTGCCCGCCGACGCGCCGCTCGCCGCCTGCCTGGGCCGAACGAAATCAGGCGGTGCCTCGCGCAGGTGAGCCACCAACGCGGCCACGCTGTCCTGTCGCAGCGGCGCGACGAGGTCGTTCCACGACGTGGGCGACAGCGGCAGCACACCTGTCTGCCGCGCGCCGGCCGTGATGTCGACCAGGCCGTTGGCGCGCCGCGTCGCGGTCTTGGTGATGACCTGGCCGCTCGCGAGCTGGCGCAGCGGAAAGCCCGCCACGCGCCGGTTCATCAGCGCCTGCGCCGCGCCGCCGGCCGCCGCATCGGCCGCGCGCGACCACTGGCGCTGCAGCACCGTCACGTTCTGCGTGTCGGGGTCGGCGAAGAGGATGCTCGCGCCTTCCGATCCACCCTCCGATCCACCGTCCACGCTGCCGTCCGCGGACAGGTCGGACCAGAGCTCCGCCCCCAGCGACACCAGCCGCAGGTGGTCGAGCGCCACTTCGCCCTTCACCCCCACGCCCAGGATCTGGCTCGCCAGCAGCGCGGGCCTCTGCGTTCGCGGCTGTTCCGCGTGCGCCGCGGCCTGCAGCCGCGCCCACAGCTCGGCCAGCACGCGCACCAGCCGCAGCGGCTCGAAGCGGCTGCTGCGCGCCTGTTGCGCCTGCAGCAGCTGCCAGAGCTCGTCGAGCGCGTCGTCGATCCAGTTCCAGCCCAGCGCGCGGGCCTGTTCGCGCACGGCCTCGAAGCGCGCCGCCAGCGCCATCAGCGGCTGGCTCGAACCGTCGAGCCAGAGCAACAGCAGCAGGGCGTCGACGTGCGCGCGCAGCGTGCGCGCCGCGTCGCCCTGCATCAGCGGCTGCCGCGCGCCGGCATCGTCCACCGCGCCTGCCTCCGGGCCTGAATGGGCGGCGGTGGGCGAGCGCACCTCGACCATCGCTTCCGCCGAGCCCGGCGCCAGCTCGCCGGCCTGGCGGAACGCCCACACCGCGATCACCACGTGCGCGCAGCCGCTGCCCTGCTTGCAGTCGCAGCGTGCATGCACGAGCGAGCTGCGCGAGAAGAAGCGCACGCTGCACATCGGCAGCCGCGCCACCGGCGGCGCGCTGGCGCTGCGCCACGCCTGCACGCCGACCACCGGCCGCGCCGCGGCGAGCTTGTTCGCCTGCTCGAGCACCGAGGGCGCGACGCTCGCGGCCAGCGCGGCGTCGTCGAACTGCGCGGGGCTCCAGGCGCCGTCGGCCTCACTCGGCTTCTCGCCCGGCTTCCCGGACGCTTCTCGCGCGGAAGCGGAAGCAGGCGCCTCCGCCTTCGACGACGCAGCCAGCGCCTGGTACGCCAGCACCAGCATCACCCGGTGCCTGCACATGCCGCTCGCGGGACAGCTGCACTGCGCGTCGCGCAGCGTGCGCCCCGGCGGCAGGCTGGTGCGCACGCCGTCGTCGAAGTGCGCCACCACCACGCCATCTGCGCCATCCACGTTATCTGCGCCACCCGCACCGTTTTCGAGCCTGGGCAGCAGGCCGGCCGCCACGTCCTTCTGCGCGCGCTTCACGAAGCCGGCGTTCGCAAGCGCCGTGAGCGCCTCGGGCGTCAGCTCCAGCAGGTCGGCGCGCCATGCGGTGCCGGTGCTCATGCCTGCACCTTCTCGGCCAGCCAGCCGGCGAGCTGCCCCGGCGTCATCGCGCCGATCTGCGCGCCCTCGCGCACCAGCCGTGCGGCCATCTCGCGGTCGTAGTTGGGTTCGGCGGTCGAGTCGAGCGCGGCCAGGCCCAGCACCTTGGCGCCCGACTCCACCAGCGCCTTCACGCGCCGCACCAGCTCGTGCGGGCTGCCGCCTTCGTAGAAGTCGCTCACCAGCACCACGATGCTCCGGGCCGGATTGGCGATGAGCGACTGCGCATAGCCCACCGCCTTGGCAATGTCGGTGCCGCCGCCCAGCTGCACCTTCATCAGCAGCTCGACGGGGTCGGACACATCGTCCGTCAGGTCGACCACCGCGGTGTCGAAGGCCACCAGCCGCGTTCGCATGCCGGGCAGCTGCCACAGGCAGGCGGCCATCACCGCGCTGTGGATCACCGAGTCGACCATCGAGCCGCTCTGGTCGATCAGCAGCACGATGTCCCACGGCTCGGCATGCCGCCGCGTGCGGCTGACGAACACCGGCCGCTCCACGTAGAGCTTGCGGCGCTCGGGGTCGTAGCGGTGCAGGTTGGCCGCCAGCGTCTGCTTGAAATCGAAGTTGCGCGCCACCTTCATGCGCGAGCGGCGGCGCCGGTCGCGGCTGCCGCTGAAGGCCTGGCGCACCTCGGTCGAGAGCTTTTCCATGATGCGGCGCACCACCTCGGCCACCAGCTTGCGCGCGGCCGCGAGCACCTCGGGGTTCATCAGGTGCTTGGTGTGCAGCACGGCGCGCAGCAGCGACTCCGAAGGCTCGATGCGCTCCAGCACCTCCAGGTTGGTCACCACCTCGTCGATGCCGTAGCGCTCGACCGCGTCCTGCTCCAGCCGCTCGATCACTTCCTTGGGAAAGAGCGTGTGGATGGTGTTGATCCAGTCGGGCGTGCTCAGCGCGGAAGGGCCCAGGCCCGCGCTGCGTTCGCCGCGGCTCGCGCGGTCGCTGTCGCGGCCGTAGAGCCAGTCGAGCGCGGCGTCGGCGGCCTTCGCCTCGGCGCTGAGGCTGCCGCAGGCCTTCTCGGCCGGATCGCCCAGCAGCAGGCGCCAGCGTTGCAGCGGATCGGGAATGTCGAGGCTCATGACGGGGCGGCTTCCTCTGTGTCTTGTCCCGGCAGCGTCAAGCCCCAGGCGGCGAGGCGTGCGAGCACCTCGTCTTCCACGCGGCGCGCCTCGGCCAGCTGCTCGGGCGCGGCATCGCCGGCCAGGGGCGCGGTGAGCGTACGGCGCGACAGGTGCGTGGCGTCGTGCAGCGCCAGCACCTGGTCGGCCAGCAGGCCGCGCTCCTGCGGCGGCAGCCAGGCGAAGGCAGCGCGCAGGCTGGGCATGGCGCGCACGAAGTCGGCGTTGTCCAGCGCCTGCACGGTGCGGTCCATGCCGGCGATGAAGGCGGGTTCGGCGGCCAGCGTTTCGCGCGCCAGCGCGAGCAGGCCGGTGAGCGCGTCGCCGAGCACGGGCGCGGGCAGCGAGTGCAGCAGCTGCATCGCCTCGCTCACGCCGTCGGCATGCGATGTCACCTGGGAGTGCACTTGTGACTGCACTTGCGTGCCGACCGCGCGACCGGCCAGGCTCAGCGTCGCGCCCAACGCAGCGCCCCGGCTCACGGGCGCTGCGGCCGTATCTGCGGCCTTGCGTTGCCACACGGCGAGCGCGCGTGCGGGCTCGATGTCGAGCAGCGATGCTGCGTTCGCGCTGTTCGCGTCATGCGCACGGTCCTGCGCATCGGCCAGCACGTCAGCGACGATCCGGCGCAGCGCGAGGTGGCCTTCCAGGTGCGGCTGCATGTCCGCCGGCGACACCTCGGCCGGCGGCTCCAGCAGCCACAGCGCGCGGTCGAAGCCCGCGGCGATCACCACGCGCAGCACCGGCGCGTCGGCCATGCCCAGCATCTGGCCGTGGCGCAGCAGCGTGTGCAGCACCGACAGGGCAGGTCCCAGCGCCTCGAAGCGCGCTTCGTTGGCGATGGCGCCCTGCAGCTCGCGCAGCAGCGAATCGCTGAGCGCCGACAGCCCCGCCCATGCGGCCTGGTTGAGGCCCTCGGCCAGCGGGCCGATCCGGCCTCGTGCCTGTCGCAGGTCGTCTTCGAGCCGGGCCCGCGCCGCGTCGTGCAGGCTCGCGCCCCAGGCGCCGGCCTCGATCAGCGCGGCCTGCTGTTCCAGCGGTTCGCCCAGCGACCAGAGCTCGGTGCGCTCGCCCGACATCGCCAGCTTCGGCCCCTGGGTGCGGCGCACGCCGGGCAGCCGAAGAATCGCCAGCCGGTGCAGCACGCGGCTCTTGGCGCGGTCGGCCTCGCCCAGCAGGTCGAGCTTGAGCTGACCGCGCAGCACGATGCCGTGCGCCGCCAGCTCGGCCTGCACCGCGGCCACCAGCGGCGGCTGCGGCGTGCCGGGCGCGAGGCGGCCGACGGTGTCGCCGGCCAGCACGTCCATCGCCTGCACCAGCACGGGGTCGGTGCCGGGGCGCATGGCGCCGCGGTAGGTCCAGGGCAGGGGGGCGTCGAGCGCGTCTTTCACCAGCGCGCCGGCCAGCGCGTCGAGCCAGTCGGAGCGCAGCGGCTTCTCGTGCCCGCGCAGCCGCGCGAGGCCCTGGGCGCGCAGGTGCATGGCCATCAGGTCGGCGGTGGAGGCGGGCAGCTTCTTCTCGCGCAGGCGCTGCATCACCTGCTGCAGCGCGCGGTGCGCGGCACCCTCGGGGCCCAGCTCCCACACCCACTGGTAGTAGGCCGGGGAGGGCATGCCCGAGGCATAGCCCGCGAAGGCGTCGAGGCGCTTGAACGTGTAGGGCACGAGGTAGGAGCCGAAGCGCAGCAGGGCGCCCGCAGGCGCCGCGGCCGTCGTTCGGGCCGCCATCTCAGGTGTGCTTTCGGCGGACGGTTCGACTGACGGCTGCGGCGTGACGGGCAGGTCCGCCGGCATGCCCTGCCACAGCCGCGCGAGCGCGGGTGCGTGGTAGCCGCCGCACACCACCAGCGCCTGCGCGTGGCCGGCTTGCACCGGCTGCGCCATGGCCCAGGCGATCCAGCGCGCCATCATGTCTTCGCGGGCCTGGTTGCCCTGCGAGCCGCGGTCTTCGCCGCGCAGGTGGTCGAAGTAGGTCGAAAGCCGCCGCGCCAGTTCGCCCGCGTCGCAGCCGTCTTCGAACAGGTGGTCCCACAGCGCGTCGCGGCCCTGCACCGAAAGCGTCTCGGTCAGCGCACGCTCGTAGGCCTCGGCGCGCTCCTCGTGCGCGTGGTCGGCCACGTCGGCGTAGCGGTTCTCCATGTGCGAGAAGGCCTTGTGCCACGCGGGCAGGTCGATGAAGCGCACCGCCGCGCCCACCTCGCGCGCCACCATCAGCGCCTGCCATTCCGGGGAATGCTCCGCGAAGGGCGACCACGAGCCGTGGTGCCGCTCGTCGCCCGACAGGTAGCTGTAGATCGCCACCGGCAGCCGGTGCGGCAGGTACAGCTCGTCGAGCCGCTCGTTGAAATCGGCGGGGCCTTCGATCAGCACGAACGCCGGGCGCAGCGTGCGGATTCGCTCGGCCACCAGCCGCGCGCAGGCGGGGCTGTGGTGGCGCACGCCGACGATGTGGGGTTGCGTCATCGGCAGAGTCAAGGCAGCCGATGGCGCGCTTCGTAGTACGCGCGCCAGTGCGCGCCGTTGCGCTTGGCCGCCTTCTGCTCGAAGTAGCGGCGCAGCTTGGCGCGGTCGTCGGCGTTGTCCTTCACCACCGTGCCGGCGATGCAGTCGACCAGGTCGGCCGGCGAGCCTTCGCGCTGCTCGAGGAACCACGCGCGCACGCCCACCGCGTGCGCCACGTTCACCGCCTCGGCGGTGGACATGACGGCGGTGAGCTTGTCCATCGCGCCGTCGTTGCCACCGCTGCCATTGCCGCTGCCTTTCTCGGCCTTGCCCGGCGCGCCGCGCAGGTCGCGAAAGGTCGACACCAGCAGCTCCAGCACGGGCGCGGGCACGGTCTTCGGGATGCCGCTCTGCGCCAGCAGCCGCGCGGACGACTCCTGCACCAGCGCCAGCTCGCGGTCGAAATCGAGAATGGGGAACACCGTCTCGAAGTCGAAGCGCCGCTTCAGCGCCGCGCTCATCTCGTTCACGCCGCGGTCGCGCGTGTTGGCGGTGGCGATGATGTTGAAGCCCTCTCGCGCGTAGAGCATGCCGTGCTCGCCCGCGAGCTCGGGCACCGACATCACACGGTCCGACAGCATGCCCAGCAAGCAGTCCTGCACCTCCAGCGGCGCGCGCGTGATTTCCTCGAAGCGCACCACCTGCCCGCGCTGCATGCCCAGGTACAGCGGCGCGGGCACCATGGCGCGCGGGCTCGGGCCTTCGTTGATGAGCAGCGCGTAGTTCCAGCCGTACTTGATCTGGTCTTCGGTGATCGACGCGCCGCCCTGGATGGTGAGTGTCGAGATACCCGAGATGGCCGTGGCCAGCAGCTCCGACAGCATCGACTTCGCCGTGCCCGGCTCGCCCACCAGCATCAGCCCGCGGCCGGTGGCCAGCGTGACGAGCATGCGCTCGATGCTGGCCACGGGCGCGACGATCTTCGGCGCGATGTCCAGCGCCGCGTCGCCGAGGATGAACGAGCGCGCGGCCTTCAGGCCCAGCGCCCAGCCGGGCGGGCGCGGGTCTTTGTCTTGAGCCTGCAGGCGCGCGAGCTGCGCGGCGTACTGGATTTCCGCCGGCGGGCGCTGCAGCTGTTGCGCCGCCGTGCCGGTGTCCTGGGTCTTGCGGGTGGTTGCCATCTTTGATTCGGTCAGGTCATTGTTCGGGAAACACCGCGGCACCGGCTTTGCCGGGCCGCAAGCGTTGCCCCCGGTAAGGGGGCGTAGCGACACGAAGTGCGCGAAGCCTGGGGGCGAGCCTCATGCTGCCCGAAGGCCTTCCATGTCGCGGATCAGTTCGCTGGCGGAAATCGCGTCGAGCTGGTGCAGCGCCTCCGCATCCTGCATGTCGCCCCAGCCCGACGGCTTGCCGACCTGCACCTGGCCCAGCGTCTGCTCGGGGTACTCGTCGACCATGCCGACGATGATGCCGGGGTCCAGGCTCAGCTCGATCACGCGGGCCGTGCCCAGCGGCTTGCTGAAGTACCAGATGCAGCCGGCGTCCTGCGCCTGGCCGCGGCGCCAGCCCTTGTTGGCCAGCCCCAGCACGCGGCCGGTGGGCACCTTCACGTCTTTCCAGCGTTCGAGCTTCAGGCTCTTCTTCTCGTCGTCGGTCAGCGTGTAGATGTCGCGGCCGATCTGCGCGAAGGGCTGCAGCAGCTCGTAGTCGGCGAACACCTGGCCGAAGGCGGCCGCGTCGGCGGCGGAGAGTTCCAGCGCATGCGGCACGCCGATGCGGATGTTCGCGCCATGGCCCGCTTCGGGCAGTTCGAACGGGTCGTCTTCGGCCGTGGTGTAGCTGCCGTCCTCGGCCACGCGGAAGCACGCCTTCAGCGCGCCGCCGTAGCTCGTTTCACCCTCCACTTCGTACACGCCCCAGATCAGCCGCTGCACGATGTGGCGCACCAGCGGGTGTTCGACCAGGAACATGCGGAACACCTCGGGCGTCCAGCGCCGGCGCGCGCACATGGCCACTTCCAGGCGCAGCAGCTGCTGGCTGGCGATGGTGCGCGCGTCTTTCTTCAGCAGCTTGAAGCGCTCGACGGCTTCCTTGCTCAGCTCGGCGTCGTCGGTCTTCTTGGGCTTGGGCAGGTCGGGCAGGCGCGCGCCGTCCACGCCGTCCACGCCGTCCGTGCCACTCGTCGTTTCGCGCACATAGGGCTTGAGCGTTTCGTCGAACCCCACCTTGAAGGCGCGCGGCCCGAAGTCCAGCCGCATCGTGCCTTGCTCGTCCAGCCCGAGGTCGGGCGCGAGCCGGTCTTCGAGCTCCTCGGTGCTCAGGCCGCGGGCCTCGGCAATGGCGGCGATCTTCTCGCGCGCCTTGTCCTGCAGGCCCTTGAACTTCACCTTCTGCGCAATGCCGTTGAGCAGCATGAGCGCGACGTCGCTGCCGATGGTGGCCAGCACGTCCAGCCCGGTGACGGCGCGCGCGTGCGCGGCCTCGCCGGGCCAGGCGCGAATGAAGGGCGTGAGCTTGCGCGCGGTGTCGTCGTTGCCGAACTGGCCCAGCATGGTGAGCGCCCAGCCTTCCTTGCTGGGGCCGCCGGCATCGAGCCAGGCGGTGAACGCGTCCCACGCGAACTCGGCGAGCGAGCCGGCGTCGCAGGCCTCTTTCACCACGGCGATGCCGCCGTAGATTTCCTCGTTGGTGGGGAAGGTCAGCATCTGCCCGAGGTGCTCCAGCGCCTCATCGGGCAGGGCCTTGCCATTCTTCAGCGTGGGCCGGCGCCAGCCGCGCGGCTGCCAGAACTCGGGCAGCTTCGCGCGCTTGGTGGGAAAGCGGTCGAGCGGGCTTTCGTCGAGCACCGCGCGCAGCGCCTCGACCACTTCGGGCTTGCCGTAGCGGCCGGCCACCTCGAACAGCACCGCCTCGTGGCCGTTGGCCTGCAGCAGGCGCAACGCGGCGCCCGCGCAGTCGCGCGCCTCGCCGGCCTTGCCCAGCGCGGGCGCGATCAGGCCGCAGGCGGTGTGCTCCGGGTACTTCAGCAGCCAGGCGCGGCCTTCGGCACGCAGCGTCTTCAGCTTGGCGAAGGCGCGCGCGGCCGGCATGGCGAGCTCGGCCGCGCCGTAGTTCTGCGCGTACGAGAGGTTCTCGGTCGGCTTGCTGCGCACCATGGCCACCAGCCCCGGCAGCACGGCCAGGCCGTGGGTGGCCAGGATCACGCCGATGTCGTCGCTTTCCGATTCGCCGGCAATCGCGTTCCAGAACGGCACGCCGATCGAGGCCGGAAGCACCGCCGCCACATACGAGTCGAAGCGAAACCACCAGTAGCGGCCCGACTTGCGCTCCGCGAGCATGGCGCGCCACTGCGTGACCAGCGCATCGGTGTCGCCGGCCTTGATGGCGGCCTCCGCGGCCTTGCCGAGCGGGCCGTGCTCCTTCTTGTCCTTGCGCTCGAAGCCGAGTTGGTCGAGCAGCACGCCGATGTCCTTGCGGGCCAGGTCCTGGCGGCTCTGCTGCCAGGAGGCCAGGCGCAGCGCGCTTTCCCTCGCGCCTTCGCCCCATTGCTCGACGGGCGCGAGCGCCAGCGGCTCCAGGGCCAGCGCGCCGGCCGCCTTCTTTTGCACCTTCGCCAGCCACGGCGGCGCCACCAGCACGCCGGGCAGCTCGCCGGCCTCGGCCACTTCGGTGGGGCCGGCCAGCAGCGCCAGTTGCTGGTCGATGACGGCCTGCGCGCCGGCGTCCAGCCAGGGCCGCAGCGCGGGCAGCGCGGCGCCGTGCGCGCGCAGCAGGCGGGTGAGGCTGGGCTTGATGAGGTTGGCGTCCTTGCCGCCGGCGGCCACCAGCCGCGACAGCGCCGCCATCGCCGCCATCGGCCAGCGGTCGACCGCCAGCGCCAGGCGCGACAGCGCGCCCTTCGACGTGCTCGCCACGCGGGCCAGCGCCAGCACCGCATCGGGCGTGCCGATGCAGGCGAGGGCGTCACCCGCGTCGTCGCTCGCGGCGCCGCGCTCCAGCACGGGCACGGCCTCCGTGCCGCGCTCCTGCACCAGCGTGCTGGTCATGGGGCCGTGGCCCCAGAAGCCACTTGAATAGCTCAGCCGCACCTTCGCGGCCAGCGCGACGGCGTCGGGGTCGGTGGCCGTCAGTTGCAGCCAGTGCATGGTCTCGGTCGCGCTCTTGTCGGCGGCCAGCGCATGCACCAGCGCGTTCGAGATCTCGGGCGCGTCGGGCAGCAGCATGGCCAGCGCGGGGCGGCGGCTTTCGTGCACCCTGGGCAGGCCGGCCTCGATGCGGTCGCGGCAGTCTTGCCACACCTCTGGCGCGGCCAGGGCCAGGTGGGTGCGGAAGGCCATCTCGCCTTCGCCCAGCGGGCCGTAGTAGGCGCTGCCCATCGGCTTGGCGACCGTCGCGCCGAAGCTGTACTGGTGCTTCTTGGCGGCCCGGTCGTAGGCGGACTGCACCTCGATCTGCTGCGCGGCCAGCAGGATGTCGATGGCGCCCGGCAGGCCGTACTGCGCCGCCAGGTAAGGCACCAGCTCGGCGCCCATCGGGCTGTTGCCGTGGTTGCCGCTGCTCAGCGCGAGCGCCAGCAGCACGGTGTCGGCCTCGGCGTCGGCCGCGGGAATGGGCTGCGTGCTGCGGTCGATCATGCGTTGCGCGGCGTCGCGCAGCGAGGCGTCGGTGCCGGCCAGGTTCACGTTCAGGTCCAGCTTGCGACGCACCGGCAACCAGGCCGCGGCCACGCTCGCCGGCGCTTCGACCGGCTTGGGCGGAAAGCGGCGCGACGGGTAGGCCTCGCGCAGCATGTCGGGCGACAGCCGCACGGGCGTGCCGGCGGCGAGCCAGGGCGGCGTGTCTGCGTTGGCAGCGGGTTGCCCGGCTGGAGTGACCGATGCAGAAGCCTGCGTGGGGGATGCCGTGGAGGCGGAGGTGCCCAGTTCCTTCGCGATGGCCTGCGCGTCCTTGCTCGGCGAACAGCTGGTGCCCCAGCCTTCGATCAGGCCTGTGGACTGCAGCCGCTTGAAGGCGAGCGTGGCGCCTTGCTCGCTCACGCCGTGCTGGCGCTTGAGGACGGCGGGCGAGAGCGTGTCCTTTCCGGTGAGGGTGCCGGCCTCGATCTGCGCGCGCACGTTTTCGAAGGCGCGCTCGGCCTGGCTGTCGATGCTTTCGGTGGGCGCGTCGCTGGCGGGTGCGTTGCTTGCGGCTGCATTGCTTGCGGGCGCGGTCTTCGCCGTCGAAGGCGCGGCGGCTTTTTCTGGCGCGGCGCCTGCCGCCGGCGAGGCTTCTGCCTTCGGCTTCGCCTCGGTCTTGCCGATGGCCGCACCGGCGGCCACGCCCACTTCGCTGTAGCCCTTGCCGGCCTTTTCCGCCACCAGCTTGGTCAGCGCTGTGGCGGCCTTGGCGGCATCGGCAAACGACTTGGTCTGGCTCTGGCCCGCGGTGCCGATGCGGCCCCAGCGGATGTTGAGCTCGGTGTCCGATTGCTCCACCTCCCAGAATTTGCTGGCGGTTCCTTCGATCAGTTCAAAACGGCGCATGGAAAAAACGTCCTCCCTGTGAATCTGTGAATGAATGGCGCGACCGCGGGCAAGGCGCCGCGCGGCACTGCATGGGCTGCTGCATGAGCGATTGCATGGCGCGATGGCATGCCGTGGCCTGGCGGGCCGATCCGGTCAGCCACGCGGCGTTCTCTGCCTCGGTGGTGCTGAAAAAACAGGCAGTGAAAAAGCATGAAATCTCATGCCTGAATCATGCACTGCGACGCGTGCAATACGAGGTAAGAAGAAGGTTCGAAGGCCGGTGCGCCGAGGTGCCGGCGCCGTGTTTCAACGGCGTGTCAGCGGCATGTCACGCGCATGTCGACGTGCACGCCGGCTCGCGCCTCAGCCGTTCGCGGCGCTGCCCGATTGCTCGCCCGCGAACGCGTAGGACGGCCCCATGCGCTGCCGCTTGCAGTGGCGCAGCGCGCGCTCGGCGGACTCCATCAGCCGCGCCAGCGTGTCGCCGTCGGCCGGGTGGCACGCGATGCCCATGCTGATCTCGCCGCCCGCGAGCAGGCGGCCCTCGAAGGCCACCGGCGTGGCGCCGGCGGTCTCGATGCGGATCGCCATTTCAGCGAGCTTCTGGCGCGCCGGGTTGCCGGCCAGCAGGATCGCGAACTCGTCGTCGCCCAGCCGCGCCACCATGTCGTCGGCGCGCACCTGCTGGCGCAGGCGCTGCGCAATGGCCGCGAGCACCGCGTCGCCGCCCGCGCGGCCATGGCGTTCGTTCACGCGATGAAAGCCGTTCAGGTCGACCATCATCAGGGAGAAGGGCCGGCCGTCGCGCAGCCATTCGGCGCCGCGGCTTTCCAGGCCCGCGCGGCTGGTGGCGCCGGTGAGCGCGTCGGTGCCCATGGCGCCCATGAGCGCGTGCGTGCGTTGCTCCAGCGCCTTCTCGGCGCGCAGCACCTGGCGGATGCGCGCGGCCACGGCCACGGCCAGCGTGAGCAGCTCGGCGATCACGCCGGCCTGCGCGAGGTTGAACGATGCGGGGCCCGCGGGTGGCTCGCCCCAGACCGGCAGGTGCGCGGCCGAGATGCCGGCCAGCAGCAGCACGCCGCCGGCGCAGAAGAGCACGGCCGTCCAGGGCAGCGCGCGCCGCGCCAGCAGCGCACCGACCGCCAGCAGCACGGTGGAGGCCACCACCAGCGCCTGCAGCACGCGCAGCGTCCACGTGAGCCGGGGCTCGACCGTGGCGTACAGCGCGGTGAGCGCCAGCGCCACCAGCAGCCCGAGCAAGGCCTGGTCCAGCCGCGGCGCAAAGTGCCGCACGCGCAGCAGCAGCCGCGCGAACTGCAGCCGGCACGCGGCCCACAGCACCAGCGCCGCCGCCGCCCAGTGCGCGAGCGGGTCTCCCGGTGCGAGGTTGTCCAGCCCGGCGAACGCGGCCAGCGCGAAGCCGCAGGCCAGCACGTACCAGGCGTGGATGACGGTGCCGAACACCAGCAGCAGTACCAGGCCGCAGACCATCAGGCCGGCCAGCAGGCCATGGCTCGCGACGTCGATCATGGGCGCGTGCCCCAGGCGGCAAGACAAGGACGGCAGGGACTGAAGCGGGACGGCATCCGGGGTGGCTCGAGAAACGGTAACGGTGAGAGGCGCCGTTGGGCGCACGCTGCGCAGGTGAAAAGCGCGGTAACTGATCGTATCGCCGAAGCGCGGCCGGCCTATGCCATGCGTCTCATAAACGCGTCACGCCGCGCCCACGCTGCCCGTCACGGGCAGCACGATGCCGGTGATGTAGCTGGCGCAGCTCGGCGCGGCCAGGAACACGTAGGCCGGCGACAGCTCCTCGGGCTGCGCGGGGCGCTTCATGTCGGTGTCCTTGCCGAAGTTTTTCACCTTCTCGGGCGGCTTGTCGGCCGGGTTCAGCGGCGTCCACACCGGGCCCGGCGCCACCGCGTTCACGCGGATGCCCTTGGGCAGCAGGTTACTGGCCAGCGCCTTGGTGAAGGCGTGGATGGCGCCCTTGGTGGTCGAGTAGTCGAGCAGCTGCGCGCTGCCTTCCAGCCCGGTGACCGAGCCGGTGTTGATGATCGAGCCGCCCTTGCGCAGGTGCGGCACCGCCGCGCGCGCCATCTGGAAGTAGCCGAACACGTTGGTGCGCAGCGTCAGCTCGAAGCGCTCGTCGCTGATGTCCTCGATGCCGGCCGCATGCAGCTGGAAGGCGGCGTTGTTGACCAGGATGTCGAGCTTGCCGAAGGTCTTCACCGTCTTGCCCACCGCCTTGTCGCAGAAGGCCGGCTTGCGCACGTCGCCCTTCACGAGCAGGCAGCGCGCGCCTTCGGCCTCGACATGGCGCCGGGTTTCTTCGGCGTCGGTGTCTTCGCCCAGGTAGACGATGGCCACGTCGGCGCCTTCGCGCGCATACAGCACGGCCACCGCGCGGCCGATGCCGGAATCGCCGCCGGTGATGAGCGCCGTCATGCCCTGCAGCTTGCCGCTGCCCTTGTAGTCGGGCGCCTCGAAGCGCGGGCGCAGGGCCATGTCGGCTTCGTTGCCGGGCTTGTCGAGGTGCTGCGCGGGGAGGGTGGGCGCGGGTTGGGGGCGGGGGCCGGCCTGGACGGCGGCCTTCTTTTCCTTCTTCTGCTTCCTGGCCGCGGCGGCGGCGGTGGCGGCGGTGGCGGCAGGTTTTGCGCGGGCGTCTTTCGCGTCCTGCTTTCGCTGGGCTGAGCGGGCGGTGGCGCTGGCTGATTTCATGGGCGGGCGTCTCTTCGGTCTGTGTGCGAAGGCCTCACCGTAGAGCGCCGGGCGGGCGCCGGCGTAGGAATGCAGCGACACATCGCGACCGTCTGGCGCTGGGGGTGCCGGACCGCGGGCGCTTCTTGCAACGAATCCCGACGCCAGCCTACGCGGCGCCCGGCGGCATCCGGGCGATAAACACGCTGCCATTTGCCCATCTGAATTCCATCCAAACCTCACCCGAACAGCCTGTGCAGCCCGAACACCCCAAAGAGCATCCCTCCATCGGCGAGCTGACCCACCGCAACATCGAGGCCATTCTTTGCCTCGAGGAGGGCAACCGCCGTTCCAAGCCCGCGCTCTACAAGCTGGTGGCGCGCATGTCGCGCTTCTGCGGCACGGTGGCCTTCCTGTGGTGGAACCTGGGCTTCTTCGCGCTGTGGATCGCGGTGAACCAGTGGGTGTGGAAGATCGACCCCTACCCGTTCACCTTCCTGCTCTTCCTGGTGTCCATCGAGGCGATCGTGCTGGCCATCATGATCCTCATCAGCCAGAACATGTCCGACGAGGAAAACGAGCGCCGGCACCACCTGGACCTGCAGATCAACCTGCTCAACGAGCGCGAGATGACGGCCATGCTGCGCCTGGTGACGCGCATGGCCGAGAAGATGGAGCTGCCGCCCGAGGCCGACGACGAGGTGAAGGCGCTGACCGAGAAGACCGACCCCGGCAAGGTGCTGCACCAGATCGTCTCGGCCGAGGCCGCGCACGGCAAGGGCGGCTGAGCTGGAACGGTCTTCGGCTTGGTCTTCGGATTAGTTTTCGGCTTAGAACTCCGCGCCTTCCACCAGGAAGCGCAGGCGGCGCACGCCCTGCCACTCGTCCGCGTCGAGCCTGAACGCCAGCTTCACCTTCGGCGGCAGGGGCTCGGTGTGGCTGAACCAGATCGCGTCGATCGGCTGGCCCTGGTGCCGGAGCTTGAGCGACAGGTGCTTCTCGCCCACCAGCCGCTGCGACACCACCTCCACCTCTTCGCTGAAGGTGGGCGGCGCAAAGCCCTGGCCCCACACCTCCTTGTGCAGCGTGTCGACCAGGTCGATGCGCATGTACTCGCGTGCGATGGGCCCGTCGGTCTCGATCTGCCGGGTGAGCGCGGCCTCGGCCAGCAGCTCGCGCGCGACCTGGGCAAAGCCCTTCTCGAAAGTCTCGAAGTGCTCGCGCGCCACCGTGCAGCCGGCCGCCATTGCGTGGCCGCCGAAGCGCAGCAGCACGCCCGGGTGGCGCTTGGCCACGAGGTCGAGCGCGTCGCGCAGGTGAAAGCCCGGAATGGACCGGCCCGAGCCCTTGAGCTCGTGCTCCTTGCCCGGCGCGCCGCTGGCGGCGAAGACGAAGGTGGGGCGGTGGAAGCGGTCCTTGATGCGCGAGGCCACGATGCCGACCACGCCTTCATGAAAGCCCTGGTCGAACACGCTGATGGCAGGCGGCGGTGCCGCGATGCCGTCGCCGCCATCGCCGCCATTGCTGTTCATGGCGAACAGCGACTCGGCCAGCAGCAGCGCCTGGTCGCGCATGCCGCCCTCGATGTCGCGCCGCTCGCGGTTGATGCCGTCGAGCATGCGCGCCAGCTCTTCGGCGCGGCCCGCGTCGTCGGTCAGCAGGCATTCGATGCCCAGCGTCATGTCGGCCAGCCGCCCCGCCGCGTTGATGCGCGGGCCCAGCGCAAAGCCGAAGTCGAAGGTGGTGGCCACCGCCGCCGTGCGGCCCGCGGCCTTGAACAGCGCCGCCACGCCCGCGGGCATGGCCCCGGCGCGGATGCGGCGCAGGCCCTGCGCCACCAGGCGGCGGTTGTTGGCGTCGAGCTTGACCACGTCGGCCACGGTGCCGAGCGCGACCAGTGGCAAGAGCGCGTCGAGCTTGGGCTGCGTCGCCACGTCGAACACGCCGCGCCGGCGCAGCTCGGAGCGCAGCGCCAGCAGCACGTAGAACATCACGCCGACGCCGGCGATGCTCTTGCTCTCGAACTCGCAGCCGGGCTGGTTGGGGTTGACCAGCACGTCGGCCACCGGCAGTTCGGGGCCGGGCAGGTGGTGGTCGGTGACCAGCACCTGCAGGCCGCGCGCCTTGGCGGCGGCCACGCCCTCGACGCTGGCGATGCCGTTGTCGACGGTGATGAGCATGTCGGCGCCGCCGTCGGCCACGCGCTCGGCAATGGGCGGCGTGAGGCCGTAGCCGTCGACCACGCGGTCGGGCACCAGGTAGCTGACCTGCTTGGCGCCCAGCAGGCGCAGGCCGCGCACGCCGACCGCGCAGGCGGTGGCGCCGTCGCAATCGTAGTCGGCCACGATGCACAGGCGCTTGTCCTGCGCGATGGCGTCGGCCAGCAGCACGGCCGCGGCCTGGGTGCCGCGCAGGGTGTCGGGCAGCAGCAGGCGCGCAAGGCCGTCGTCGAGCTCGTCCTTGGCGCGCACGCCGCGCGCTGCGAACAGGCGCGCCAGCAGCGGGTGCACGCCGGCCTGTTCCAGCGCCCAGACGGTGCGCGGCGGAATGTCGCGGGCGACGATCTTCACAGCGACTCCAGCACGGCCGACGCGCGCTTGCGGTCGAACAGGCTCCTGGCCCAGCGCGCCAGGCCGCGCGGCTGCACGGTGTAGCGCTGCGCGGCGCGGTCGCCGCACAGCGTGAGCGCCACGTCGGCGCCGCGCGTGTAGTCGGACAGCAGCGAGGCGATGGGGCCGGCGTCCAGTGCCTGCCAGGCAGCGGCCCAGCCGGCGCCGTCGTCGCGCAGGGAGGCCACGCGCAAGGCGTCGCTCACTTCGGGGGCGGGGCCCGTCGCCTCGGGCGTCGTCTTGAGCGCGCCGGTGCCGCTGAGCCAGAACGAGTTGATGGGCGGTACGCCGCGCGCGGCGCGGTCGTCGTTCACGCGCTCGGTGTACAGCAGCATCTGCATCTCGTTCTGCAGCCGGCGCAACGGGCGCGCGGCATCGGCCAGCGGCGACCACTGCGAGATCGGGTAGCCCACGGCGCGGTCGATGGAGGCGGTGGCCAGCCCGTCGAAGATGCGCGCGCGCGCCAGCCAGCGGCCGGGCACGGGCGAGGGGTGCAGCGCGATGCCGTCTTCCTCGAAGAAGGGGCGGGCCACGGCCAGCAGCGCGGCCGACTCGGCCGCGTCGATCTCGATGGCGGCGGGGTCGCCCAGCGCCACGTCGTCGATGCCGACCTGCCAGTTGCACAGCGTGACCACGCCCCAGCCTTCGGTGTCGTCGGGCGTGGCGATGCCGAGCTGGCGTGCCTCCAGCGCGGCCCAGGGGATGCAGCCGTCGGCCGCGGCAATGCCCAGGGCCTGCGCCAGCGCGCGTTCGTGCGGGGGCGAGCGCGTGCTTTCGTCCTGCGTGTCGGTGTCCGCGAGGGTCAGGCGAAGCAGCAGGGTTTCGAGGTTGGGGAGCCGCAGGGTGGGCAGTGCCGCGCGGCAAGCCGGGGAACCGCGGCCGGCGAAAGGGATCAACAAGTGACGGGGGGAGGTTTCGGCCATGCCCCTATTGTCCGGGAAGCCCTTGTTTATTTCGGGATGCCACAATTCCGCCGTATGACGTACCCCCTTGCTCCTCACTTCGTGTATTCGCTGCCCCCCGAGGGCGGGCAAATTTCCCTTGAGGCGGCTCGGCAGGAAATTTGATGCGACTTCCTTATGAACTGCAGCTCGGCTGGCGCTACACGCGCGCAGGCCGGGCGACGCGGCGCAACGGCTTCATCTCCTTCATCTCCGGTGTCTCGATGCTCGGCATCGCCCTGGGCGTGGCGGCGCTGATCATTGTGCTCAGTGTGATGAACGGCTTCCAGAAAGAGGTGCGCGACCGCATGCTCGGCGTGGTGTCGCACATCGAGATCTTCTCGCGCGACGGGCAGGCGCTGCCGCAGCTCGACGAGATCATGGCCGCCGCGCGCAAGCACCCCGAGGTGATCGGCGCGGCCCCCTTCATCAACACGCAGGCGCTCATCGCGCGCGGCGAGGACATGAAGGGCACCATCGTGCGCGGCATCGACCCGAAGCTCGAGCCCGAGGTGACCGACACCGGCGGCATCGCCAGCAAGGGCACCTTCGACAAGCTGGTGCCGGGCGAGTTCGGCATCGTGCTGGGCGCCGAGCTGGCGCGCTCGCTGTTCGTGCAGCCGGGCGACCAGGTCACGCTGGTGGCCCCGGGCGGGCAGGTCACGCCGGCCGGCGTGGTGCCGCGGCTGAAGCAGTTCACCGTGGTCGGCACCTTCGACTCGGGCCACTACGAGTACGACTCGGCCCTGGCCATGGTGCACGAGCAGGACGCGGCCAAGGTGTTCCGCCTCGAGGGCCCCACGGGCATCCGCCTGAAGCTGAAGGACCTGAACGAGGCGCGCGACGTGGCCGACCAGCTGGCCGTGAGCCTGCCGGGCGAGTTCCTCATCCGCGACTGGACGCGCCAGAACAAGACTTGGTTCGCGGCCGTGCAGGTCGAGAAACGCATGATGTTCATCATCCTCACGCTCATCGTGGCGGTGGCGGCGTTCAACCTGGTGTCCACGCTGGTGATGACGGTGACCGACAAGCGCGCCGACATCGCCATCCTGCGCACGCTGGGCAGCTCGCCGCGCAGCATCATGGGCATCTTCGTGGTGCAGGGCGCGATGGTGGGCGTGATCGGCACGCTGGCCGGGCTGCTGCTGGGCCTGGGCATTGCCTACAACATCGACGTGATCGTGCCCTTCCTGGAGCAGCTGTTCCACGCGAGCTTCCTGCCGAAGGACATCTACCTGATCAGCAAGATGCCGAGCGATCCGCAGCAGAGCGACATCGTTCCGATCGCGATCATTTCCCTGGTGCTGGCTTTCGTCGCCACGCTGTACCCGAGCTGGCGTGCCAGCCGCGTGAACCCGGCCGAGGCCTTGCGCTATGAGTGAACTGTCCCCCACGCTCGGCACTGACGTGTCCTCGCTGCCCCCCGCGGGGGCCGCCATCGGCTTGGGGCGGCCCGGCGCCGACAAAGTTGTTCTGAAGGCCCGTGGACTGACCAAGCGTTTCCACGAAGGCCGCCTCGACCTGACCGTGCTGCACGGCGTCGACCTCGACGTGCACGCCGGCGAAACGCTGGCCATCGTCGGTGCCTCGGGCTCGGGCAAGAGCACGCTGCTGCACCTGATGGGTGGGCTCGACGCGCCCACGGGCGGCAAGGTCGAATTGCTGGGCAAGGACATCGCGCACGCGGACGCGGCGGAGCAGGGCCGGCTGCGCAACCAGCACCTGGGCTTCGTCTACCAGTTCCATCACTTGCTGCCCGAATTCAGCGCGCAGGACAACGTGGCGATGCCGCTGAAGATCCGGCGCGTGGAGCCTTCCGTCGCCGCGCAATCGGCGACGAAGATCCTCGAGAGCGTGGGGCTGGGGCAGCGCCTGCACCACCGGCCGGCGGAACTGTCGGGTGGCGAGCGCCAGCGCGTGGCGATCGCGCGCGCGCTGGTCACGCAGCCGGCCTGCGTGCTGGCCGACGAGCCGACGGGCAACCTCGACCGCAGCACCGCGGACAACGTGTTCGCGCTGATGCTGGACCTGGCAAGGCGGCACGGCACGGCGTTCGTGATGGTCACGCACGACCAGGACCTGGCGAAGCGGTGCGATCGGGTGCTGCAGCTGGTGGCGGGGCGCCTGGCGGGCTGAGGCTTTTGTCTTCTCTCCCTCCCCCTCTGGGGGAGGGCAGGGGTGGGGGCTCGCGGCCTTCAACGCCGCGCAGCCTCGAAGGCCGCGCGTGTCCCCATCCCAATCTTCCCCCAGAGGGGGAAGGAGCCGATTCAAAACACGGCCAGCGTGTCTTCCTCGGGCTGTCCTGCATCCAGCGGCAGCACGCACAGCACCTTGCCGCCCAGCGTCAGCACCAGCCCGAGCCGTCCGCCGATCTGCATCACCTGGCACACCACGCGGGGCGAACCTGAACCTGAACCCGGCGCAGTCGCAACAGACACCCCGATCGCACGCGCAGGCGGCTGCCGCAGCATCGCGAACAAGGTCCGCGCATCGCAGTCGCTCAACGCCTGCCGGTACACATGGAAGACGGCTTCCGAACCGCCGTCGTCCCCTTCCTTGCCCTCCCGCAGCCGCAGCAACGCCCGATGCAACTGCTGCCTGCAGGCGGCCTCGGTCTTTCCGCTGGCCAGCGCGATCTCCTTGAAGCTGGCTTCGAACACCTCGCGCAGCAGCACCGCGGCACCGTCCGAGGGCGACAGCCTGCAAGCGACCAGCCGCAGCGCCTGCGCGATGGATTCGGCCTGCGCCGCTTCGGCTTCCGCGGAAGGCGCCGACAGCGCATGCAGCGAATTCACGGCGGCCTCTTTCAGCCATCGCTGCATCCAGCCTTCCCGCCGCAGCCTGTCCACCGCCAGGTTCTGCATCACCGTGGTGAGCCAGGCCTGCGCCGAATCGGGTGGCGGCGTGTCGCCGGCTTCCAGCGCGCGCAGGTAGGTGTCCTGCACCACGTCTTCCGCTTCGGCCTGGCCGCCCAGCAGGCGCGCCGCCGCGCGAACCAGCCGGTTTCGCAAGGCCGGGAATTGCGAGAGATAGCGTTCGTCAAGCATCGCGCCAGCTTGCCACATCCGACATTCAGCTGGCAATGTCACGAAACTGTGGGCTTGTTCGTCAAGACAGTCCAACCACAGGAGCCTTCCTCATGCACCCCATGTTCTCCATGGAATCCGACGACGACACCAAGCCCGCGGCCACCGCCGAGCCGCGCAACTCCTACCTGGAAGAAAAGGCGTTCAAGTCGCGCACGCTGCTCATCTTCGGCAGCATCACCGACGCGGTGGCCGCCGACGTCACGCGCCGGCTCATCGCGCTGGACGCCGACAGCGCCGACAAGCCCATCGACATCCTCGTGAGCTCGCCGGGCGGCCACCTGGAGTCGGGCGACGCCATCCACGACATCGTGCGCTTCATCAGCGCGCCGGTGAACATGATCGGCACCGGCTGGGTCGGCAGCGCGGCCACGCACCTGTTCCTGGCCGCGCCGCGCGAGCGCCGCGTGTGCCTGCCCAACACCCGCTTCCTCATTCACCAGCCCAGCGGCGGCGCGGGCGGGCAGGCGACCGACATCGCGATCCAGGCGCAGGAAATCATCAAGGCCCGCCTGCGCATCGCGCACGAGATCGCGCGCGAAACCGGCAAGCCGCTGGACGTGGTGCTGGCCGACATCGAGCGCGACCGCTGGCTGTCGGCCGAAGAGGCGGTCGAATACGGGCTGGTCTCGCGCATCATCCAGCGCAAGACCGAACTGGCCGGCTGAAGCCCACGGCCAGGCCCGGGCTTGGGCTCAGGCCTTCGGCTTGTAGGCGACCACGTCGATCTCGACCTTCGCGTCGACCATCAGGCGCGCCTCGGTGGTCGAGCGCGCGGGCTTGTTCTCGCCGAAGTAGCTCATGTAGATGCGGTTGAAGGCACCAAAGTCGCGCGCGTCCTGCAACCAGACGGTGCTCTTGCACACGTCGTCGAGCGTGGCGCCGGCCAGCGCGAGCACGGTCTTCAGGTTTTCCATGACCTGGCGCGTCTGCGCCTCGATGCCGCCCACCACGATCTCGCCTTCCTTGTTCACGGGCACCTGGCCCGACACGTAGACGAAGTCGCCGGCGCGCACGGCCGGGGAGAAGGGGCGCACCTGGCGGTCGGAGGCGAGGGGCGGGGCACCGAGGTATTCGAGAGGCATGGGGGGACTCCTTGGAATGAAAAAGAGGGCAGGGGAAAGTCGAAGAAAACGCGCCGCGAGTATCTCTCCAATCTGAAAATATATTTCAGAATAACCCCTGATCGAGGGTTAACACGGATGATTTGACATGGATAGTGCTTCAAAGTGCAGGCCGGAAAGAAAATTTCTTTCACTTTCGCCAACCTGAGCGCCCGCCCCAAGAAGGAGTCCCCCATGCCCCACGTCGGTCCAGTCCAGCGCATCGCCCTGCCTCTGCTGTCCAAGCGCACCTTGCTGGGCGCTTCCTTGCTCGCGATGCTGTGCGCCGCGTTGCCGCACCAGCAAGCGCATGCCCAGGGCCCGCGCAATTTCGCCACGCTGGCGATGGTGGCCGAGCCGCAGACGCTCGACCCGATGGCCTCCACCGCCGACCTGGTCGGAACCATCATGCAGCACGTGTACGAGACGCTCTACACCTTCGACGCCAAGTGGAACGTGGTGCCGATGCTGGCCGAAGGCATGCCGAAGATCTCGGCCGACGGCAAGACCTACGCCATCACCCTGCGCAAGGGCGTGATGCTGCACAACGGCCGCGAGCTCACGGCCGACGACGTGGTCGCCAGCCTGCAGCGCTGGATGGAACAGTCGCCGCGCGGCAAAGCCGTGGGCAAGGAAATCGACAGCCTCAAGGCCAAGGGCCTGCTGGGCGTCGACATCGTGCTGAAGGAGCCGTATGCGCCGCTGCTCTCGCAACTGGCGCTGCCCAGCGGCATGGCCGCCATCATGGCCAAGGACTCGATCGCCTCGCCGCTGAAGGACTTCGTCGGCACCGGCCCCTACAAGTTCAAGGAACGCCGCCCCGACCAGTTCGTGCTGCTCACGCGCTTCGACAAGTACGCCGCGCGCAAGGAGCCCGCGAGCGGCTACGGCGGCAAGCGCGAGGCCGCCATCGAAGAGCTGCGCTTCGTGCCCGTGCCCAACGCCAGCACCCGCGTCGAGGGCGCGCTGGCCGGCCAGTACGACTTTGCCGACCTGCTGCCGGTGGAAGCGCTGCCGCGCCTGGAGAAGTCGGGCGGCAAGACGGTGCCGATCATGACGCCCTCGTTCGGCTTCCCGTACCTGGTGCTCAACACCAAGGAAGGCGTGGCCGCCAGCCAGCCGGTGCGCCAGGCGATCCAGGCCGCGCTGGGCGAGGGCGAGATGCTCGCGGCCGGCTTCGGCGACACGCGCTTCTTCGTGGCCGAGGCCAACCACTTCCCCAAGGGCTCGCCGTTCTACTCCACCGCCGGCGCCGACCAGTACAACCAGCGCAACGCCGCCAAGGCCAAGGAAGCCGCGGCCAAGGCCGGCTACAAGGGCGAGCCCATTCGCGTGCTCACCAGCCGCCAGTACGACTTTCACTACAACATGGCCCTGCTGATGGCCGAGCAGCTGAAGCGCGCGGGCTTCAAGGTCGACCTGAACGTGGTCGACTGGGCCACGCTGGTGCAGCGGCGCAACGACTCCAAGCTGTGGGACATCTACGTGACCCATTCGGGCCAGTTCCCCGAGCCCATGCTCTCGCCGCCGCAGCTCGGCGACGGCGCGCCCGGCTGGTGGGAAACGCCCACCAAGAAGGCCGCGCTGCAGGCCTTCAACGTCGAGAGCGACCCGGCCAAGCGCGGCGCGCTGTGGGGCAAGGTGCAGCAGGTGGTGTACGACGAGGTGCCCTACATCAACGTCGGCAAGTTCAACGGCCTCTCGGCCAAGAGCCCGGCGCTGGACAACTACACGCCCGCGACCTGGCCGTTCTTCTGGAACGCGAAGATCAAGTAAGCGCGCAAGGACCCTCGCCATGCCATCGCGTCGCCAACTCCTGCAAGCCAGCGCACTGGCCTCCGGCCTCGGGGCCCTGGGCCTCGACCCGTCCATCGCCTCCGCGGCGCCGGCCGCAAGGCCCGGCCCGGTGTACGCCTACGTCGGCACCTACAGCGACGGCGGCAAGCCGTGGCGCGGCGGGCGCGGGCTGGGCGTGCACCAGTTCGTGCTCGACGGCGAAACCGGCGCGCTCAAGCCCATCGCCGGCGCGCCGCCGGCGGTGGCCAGCACGGGCGAGGGCGCGAAGCTGCGCAACCCCGCGTCGCTGGCACGCCACCCGAAGCTGCCGATGCTGTACGCGGCCAACGAGTTCGAGGCCGGCTCGGTGTCGGCCTTTCGCATCGGCGCCGACGGCGCGCTGTCGTTCGTGTCCGAGACGCCCTGCGGCGGCAAGGACCCGGCCTACATCAGCGTGCACCCCGAGGGCCGTTTCCTGTTCACCGCCAACTACGCGAGCGGTGACGTCAGCGTGATCGCGCTGCGCGCCGACGGCACGCCCGACGCGGGCACCGCCGCCGTGGTCTACAAGGACGTGGACGCCTGCGGCGCCGGCACGCCCTGCAAGCCCGGCGCCGACGTGGTGCCGGCCGCCGCCCGCGCGCACGAGGGCTTCGCCACCAGCGACCACGACGGCCCGCACGCGCACATGGTGCATGCCGACCCGAAGGGCAACTTCGTGCTGGTGGCCGACCTGGGGCTGGACCGCGTCATCTCTTATCGCTTCGACCGCATCACCGGCGTGCTGAGCCAGCCGAGCACGGTGGCCGTGTCCGAGAGCTCGGGCGCGCGGCACTTCGTGTTCCACCCGAACGGCAAGTGGCTGTACCTGGTGAACGAGGAGGCCTCGACCATCGCCTTCATGCGCTACGACAGCGCCACCGGCGTGCTGGTCCTGGTGAGCGAAACCTCGGCGCTGCCGCGGGGCTTCAAGGGCACCAGCTACGCCTCGGGCATTCGCATGCTGCCCGACGGCCAGCACTTCGTGTCGCTCAACCGGCTGCACGATGCCATCTCGCTGTTCAAGGTCGACGCGCGCACCGGCGCGCCCACGCTGGTGCGCGAGGAGTGGACGCGCGGCAACTACCCGCGCAGCTGCACGCTCGACCCGAGCGGGCGCTTTCTCTACGTGTGCCACAACAAGCAGGGCGACAACGTCACCGTGTTCCGCGTGCACAAGGGCGACATCCGTTTCACCGGCCAGTACGTGGCCGTGGGCAGCGCCGCCGCCATCGAGTTTTCCGCGTGATGAAGAAATCCATGTTCCGCTACATCGCCTCGCGCGCCTTCGGCATGCTGGTGGTGCTCGCCATCGTGGCGGTGCTCGTGTTCGTGCTCACGCGCGCGGCCTCGGGCGACCCGGTGTCGGTGCTGCTGGGCGACCAGGCCACCGCGGCCGACATCGCCCGCGTGCAGAAGGAGTACGGGCTGGACAAGCCGCTGCCCGTGCAGTTCGGCTACTGGCTGCGCGAGGTGCTGCAGGGCAACCTCGGCACGTCCATCTTTCTGCAGCGCCCGGTGACGCAGGCGCTGTGGGAGCGCTCCGAACCCACCACGCTGCTCGCGCTGATGGCGGTGGCCATCGCGGCGCTCATCGGCGTGCCCTGCGGCATCGTGTCGGCGGTGTTCCGCGGGCGCGTGGTCGACCAGCTGTTCACCGGCATCGCAATGCTGGGCGCGAGCATTCCGAGCTTCTGGCTCGGCATCGTGCTGATCCAGATCTTCGCGGTGTCCTTCGGCTGGTTCCCGGTGTCGGGCTACGGCGCGCCCGACGCGGCGCTGGGCGAGCGCCTGCACGCGCTGGTGCTGCCCGCGGCCGTGCTGGGCCTGCTGAACTCGGCGCTCATCATCCGCTTCACGCGCGCCTCCATGCTCGACGTGCTGGGCGAAGACTACGTGCGCACCGCGCGCTCCAAGGGCCTGAGCGAGAGCACGGTGGTGCTCAAGCACGCGCTGCGCAACGCGCTGGTCCCCATCGTCACGGTGATCGGCCTGACGGTGGCGCTGATGATCGGCGGCGCTGTCATCACCGAGACCGTGTTCGGCCTGCCCGGCGTGGGCAACCTGGTGGTGAGCGCCGTGCTGCGGCGCGACTACCCGGTCATTCAAGGGGCGCTGCTCGTGATTGCCGCGATCTACGTGCTGATCAATTTCTCCATCGACCTGCTGTACGCCGTTGTCGATCCGCGCGTGAAGGTCTGAAGAATGCAAATGCCAAGAATGCTCCGCCAGCTGATGCACCGCCGCATCGTGATGGTTTCCGCCCTGGTGCTGCTGGTGATCGCCATCCTGGCGATCGGCGCGCCGATCTTCGCCTCCGCCGACCCCAACGACACGGCCGTGCTCGAGCGCCTGAAGGCCCCCAGCGCCGAGCACCTGCTGGGCACCGACGAGCTGGGGCGCGACATGTACTCGCGCATCGTGCACGGCGCGCGCTACTCGCTGGCCATCGCGGCGCTCACGGCGCTCGGCGCCGTCGTCGCCGGCACGGTGCTGGGCCTGATGGCGGGCTTTTTCCGCCGGCTCGACACGCCGCTGATGCGCGTGGTCGACGCGATGATGTCCTTCCCCGACATCCTGCTGGCCATCGCGCTGGTGGCCATCCTCGGGCCTTCGCTGCTGAACACGGTGCTGGCGCTGGTGCTGGTGTACACGCCGCGCGTGGCGCGGGTGGTGCGGGCGTCGACGCTGGTGGTGCGCGAGCTGCTGTTCGTCGAAGCCGTGCGCGCGCTGGGCGTGCGCACCTCGCGCATCCTGTGGCGGCACATCTTGCCGAACCTGATGTCGCCGATCCTGGTGCAGGTGTCGTTCATCTTCGCGTACGCCATCCTGGCCGAGGCGGGGCTGTCGTTTCTCGGGGTCGGCGTGCCGCCCGAGATCCCGACCTGGGGCACCATGGTCGCGGGCAGCCAGCAGTACGCGCACCAGGCCTTCTGGGTGGTGCTGTTCCCGGGGCTGGCGATCATCTTCACGGCGCTGTCGCTGCAACTGCTGGGCGACGGCGTGCGAGACCTGCTCGACCCCAAGCTCAAGAAGACATCGTGATGACGAACAGCACCTCCACCCCGCGCCTGGCCGTCAGCAACCTGAGCACCAGCTTTCCGACCGAGGACGGCCTCGTGCGCTCGGTGGCCGACGTGAGCTTCTCGATCCAGCCCGGCAAGACGACCGCGCTGGTGGGCGAGTCGGGCTCGGGCAAGTCGGTGACCAGCCTCACGCTGATGCGCCTGCTGCCCAAGACCGCGAACGCGCAGGTCAGCGGCACCGCGTCGTTCGTCACGCGCGAGGGCAAGACGCTCGACCTGCTGCAGATCGGCGAGCGCGAGATGCGCTCGCTGCGCGGCAACCAGCTGTCGATGATCTTCCAGGAACCCATGACCAGCCTGAACCCGGTGTTCACCATCGGCGAGCAGATCGCCGAGAGCGTGCGCCTGCACAAGGGGCTGGACCGCAAGGCCGCCATGGCGCATGCGCTGCGCATGCTGGAGCTGGTGGAGATTCCGGCGGCGGCGCAGCGCATTCACGAGTACCCGCACCAGCTCTCGGGCGGCATGCGCCAGCGCGTGATGATCGCGCTGGCCATGGCCTGCGACCCGACGCTGCTGATCGCCGACGAGCCCACCACCGCGCTGGACGTGACCATCCAGGCGCAGATCCTGGAGCTGATGCGCCGGCTGCAGGCCGAGACGGGCATGAGCATCCTGTTCATCACGCACAACCTGGGCGTGGTCGCGCACCATGCGGACGACGTGGTGGTGCTGTACGCGGGCCGCGTGGTCGAGAGCGCGCCGGTGCGGCCGCTGTTCGCGCAGCCGGAGCATCCGTACACGCAGGGGCTGCTGGCCTGCCTGCCGGGCAAGGCGCGCGTGCCGGGGCAGCCCAAGCCGAAGCGGCTCTTCGCGATTCGCGGGCAGGTGTCGAGCCCGCTGGCGCCGCCGCCCGGCTGCGCCTTCGAGCCACGCTGCGACCTGGCGCTGCCGGAATGCAGCGCGGCGATGCCGCCGTTGATCGAAACGCACCATGGCCGCGAGGCGCGGTGTGTGCGCGTGCAGCCGGGGCAGGCGCTGCCGAGAGCCGCATGACCCGCGCCGTGTTCCGGTCTTGCCCCCTCCCCCTCTGGGGGAGGGGGCCAATACCAATAGCCAATAGCCAACACCCACGATGACCACCGCAGCGCCCCTCATCGAAGTCCGCGGACTCAAGAAATACTTCGGCAGCAGCGACCGCCCCGTGCGCGCGGTCGACGACGTGTCCTTCGCCATCCAGCCCGGCGAAACCCTGGGCCTGGTCGGCGAATCGGGTTCGGGCAAGAGCACCATCGGGCGCACTGTGCTGCGCCTGCTCGAACGCACCAGTGGCCAGGTGCTGTACCGCGGCGACGACATCGGCGCGCTCTCCGGCGAGCGCATGCGCAAGCTGCGCAGCAAGCTGCAGATCATCTTCCAGGACCCCTACGCCAGCCTGAACCCGAAGATGCGCATCAGCGCCATCCTCGGCGAGGCGCTGTCCACCCACGGCCTGCACAAGGGCGCCGCCGCGCGCGACAAGCGCATCGCCGAGCTGCTAGAGACCGTGGGCCTGCGCGCCGAGCACGCCAGCCGCTTTCCGCACGAGTTCTCGGGCGGGCAGCGCCAGCGCATCGGCGTGGCGCGCGCGCTGGCGGTGGAGCCCGAGTTCATCGTGGCGGACGAGCCGCTGTCGGCGCTCGATGTGTCCATCCAGTCGCAGGTCATCAACCTGCTGGCCGACCTGCGCGAGCGGCTCGGGCTGACGATGCTCTTCATCTCGCACGACCTCGACGTGGTCGAGTATTTGTGCGACCGCGTGGTGGTGCTGTACCTGGGCAAGGTGATGGAGGTGGCCACCACCGACGAGCTGTTCGCGCGCCCCTCGCACCCCTACACCCAGGCCCTGCTGGCCGCCAGCCCCAAGCCCGACCCCGAGCTGGCGACCGAGCGCATCGCGCTGAAGGGCGACATTCCCAGCCCCATCTCGCCGCCCTCGGGCTGCGTGTTTCGCACGCGCTGCCCGCACGCCATCGAGGCCTGCGCGCAGACCGTGCCGCCGCTCGACGAAATTTCCACCGGACACTACAGCGCCTGCATCCGCAAGGAACTGCTCTCCAACATCGCCGCATGACCATGACCGACCAAGCCGCCACCGCACCCGCACCCGCATCCGCCAAAGCTCCCGCCAACGACTTCAACGACCCGCTGCTCAGCGACCGCTTCAAGGGCTACCCGCGCACGCAGGCGCCGCGCCGCCGCAGCGAAGTGGGCGCCGCCGGGTGGAACGTGCTCGCCGGCGACCTGCCGCTGCCGCTGGCCGTGCTCAAGCGCGAGGCGCTGGAGCACAACCTGGCGTGGATGCAGGCGCGCGTGCGCGAGTGGGGCATCGACCTGGCGCCGCACGGCAAGACGACCATGTCGCCGCAGCTGTTCCAGCGCCAGCTCGACGCGGGCGCCTGGGGCCTGACCTTCGCGACCGTCACGCAACTGGCCGTGGGCGTGGCCGCCGGCGCGCGCCGCACGCTCATCGCCAACCAGGTGGTGAGCGACGAAGACCTGGGCGGCATCCAGATGCTGCTGAAGGCCAACGCGGGCCTGCGCATCGTGTTCCTGGTCGATTCGCTGGCGCAGCTCGCGCTGATCGAAGACTGGACGAAACGCCACCCCGGCGGCGTGCCCTTCGAGGTGATGCTGGAGATCGGCGTCGAAGGCGCGCGCACCGGCTGCCGCACGCACGAAGAGGCGGTCGCGCTGGCCACGCGGCTGCGCGCCAGCGACGCGGTGAAGCTGGTGGGCATCGAGACCTACGAAGGGCAGGGCGCCACCGGCGCCAGCGAGCCCGACACGGCCTACGCGAAGACGTTGATGGACCGCGTCGAGGCCGTGGCCCGCCACTGCGACACGCAGCAGCTCTTCGAGACCGACGAGGTGCTGGTCTCGGCCGGCGGCTCGGCCATCTTCGACCTGGTGGCGGGGCGGCTGAAGCCCGCGCTGGGTTCGCCCGTGCGCGGCCTGCTGCGCTCGGGCTGCTACGTCACGCACGACCACGGCTTCTACAAGCGCATGGTGAACGCGGTGGACGAGCGCCTGGGCTGCGGCTGCGGCGAAAGCCTGGTGCCTGCGATGGAGGTGTGGGCCACGGTGCAGTCGCGCCCCGAGCTGGGCCTGGCGATCCTGGCGGTGGGCAAGCGCGACATCTCCTTCGACCTGTCGCTGCCCGTGCCCATCGCGCGCGCGGCGCGTGGCGTGCTCACGCCGCAGGACGTGCCCGCGGGCTGGAAGATCACCGCGCTGAACGACCAGCACGCCTACCTGCGCTGGGACGCTAGCGAGGAGGGCGAGGCGCCCAAGGTCGGCGACCGCGTCGGCTTGGGCATTTCGCACCCCTGCACCACCTTCGACAAATGGCACTGGATGCCGGTGGTCGAACAGGACTACCGCGTCAGCGACGCGGTGGCCATGCACTTCTGAACGCGCGCCGATGACCCCCTCCCTGCTCCAGAAAATCGCGCAGATCCGCAGCGACGCCCCGGCGACGCGGCGCGCGATTCTCGACCTGATCCTCGAAGACCCCGACCGCGTGCTCGAAGAGAGCTTCGAGCAGCTGGCCGAGCGCTCGCGCAGCTCGGTGCCCACCATCATGCGGACCTGCCGCGACCTGGGCTTTGCGGGGCTGCGCGAGTTCAAGCTCGCGCTCGCGCAGGAGCTGGCGCTGGGCGGCTCGCCGCTGCACCGCCGCGTGAACATCGAGGACGCGGCCGACGAGGTGGTCGGCAAGATCGCGCGCAGCGCGGCGGCCTCGGTCTCGGGCGTGCGCGGACAGCTGGACATGCAGGTGCTCGACGGCGCCGTGGCCGCCATTGCGGCGGCGCCGCACGTCGACCTGTACGGGGCGGGCGCCACCTCGTGGTTCATGGCCAACGACCTGCAGGCGCGGCTCTTTCGACTGGGCCTGTCGGCCAACGCCTGGGCCGACTACCACCTGCAGCAGGTGGCGGGTGCCGCACAACGCCCGGGCGGCGTGGTCATCGCCATTTCGCACGTGGGCGGCATGCCGTCGCTGCTCGACGCGGTGGACATCGCGCGCGGGCAGGGTGCCAAGGTGATCGCGCTCACGCGGCCCGGCACGGCGCTGGCGGCCAAGGCCGACTTCCTGCTCGGGCTCTCGGTGCCCGACGACGCGGTGATGCACGTGGGCATCGACGCCTACCTGACGCACCTGACCGCCATCGAGATACTGACCGTGCTGGTGGCCCAGCGCCGCGGCGAGCCCGCGGTGCAGCGCCTGCAGCGTGCGCGCGAGGCGTTCCAGCGCCACGGCATCGACGCCACCACCCACCCGCTGCAGAGCTGGGACGGGGGCGGCATCAACAACACCGCCAGCGACAACAACAACATCCGCAAGAAAGGCGCATCGTGAGTGCGAACTCAAGCAAAGCCATCCTGCTCGAAGCGGGCCTCGTGGTCGACGGCTCGGGCGGCCCTTCGTGGCCCGGCGACGTGCTGCTGCAGGGCGACCGCATCGTCGCGCTCGGCGAGGACCTGCGCGAGCGGTTGCCCGAAGGCCTGGCGCTGGCCGACATCGACGTGGTCGACTGCCGCGCCAAGGTCATCGCGCCCGGCTTCATCGACGCGCACACGCACGACGACGCCATCGTGCTGCGCGACCCGCTGTGCCTGCCCAAGGTGTCGCAGGGCATCACCACGGTGGTGACGGGCAACTGCGGCATTTCGCTCGCGCCGTACCGCACGCCGCAGTCGAAGCCGCCGCTCACGCTGCTGGGGGCCGAGTCGTTCCAGCACGCCACCATGGCGGCGTACCGCGCCGCGGTCGATGCCACGCAGCCCGCGCTCAACGTGGCCGCGCTCATCGGCCACACCACGCTGCGCTTCGCGACCATGCAGGCGCTCGACCGCCCGGCCAGCGCCGACGAGCTCGCGCGCATGGAGGCACTGCTCGACAGCTGCATGGCCGACGGTGCGCACGGCATGTCTTCGGGCCTGTTCTACGAAGAGGCCTTTGCCGCGCCCGCCGAAGAGGTGACGGCGCTGGCGCGCGTGGTGGCCCGCCACGGCGGCGTGTACGCCACGCACCTGCGCAGCGAGATGCAGCAGATCATCGAGGCGCTGCACGAGGCCGGCGACTCGGCCTTCGCCGCGGGCGTGCCGCTGGTCATTTCGCACCACAAGTGCGCCGGCCCCGCCAACTGGGGCCGCACGAAGGAAACATTGCCGCTGATCGAGGCGATGGCGCAGCGCCAGAAGATCGCGATGGACGTGTACCCCTACGTGGCTGGCTCCACCGTGCTGCGCGAAGACCTGGTCGACGGCGTGATCGACGTGCTGCTCACCTGGTCCGACCCGCACCCGGAGATGACGGGGCGGCTCCTTTCCGACATCGCGCGCGAGTGGGGCACCACCGAGCAGGAGGCCTGCCTGCGGCTGAAGCCCGGCGGCGCCTGCTACTTCCAGATGCAGGAGGAAGACGTGGAGCGCGTCATTGCGCACCCGCTCACCATGATCGGCAGCGACGGCCTGCCGCACGACCGGCATCCGCATCCGCGGCTGTGGGGGGCGTTTCCGCGCGTGTTCGCGCGTTACTGGCGCCAGCGCCGGCTTTTCACGCTGGAGCAGGCGGTGCACAAGATGACCGGTATGACCGCGCGCAACCTGCGCATCGCCGACCGCGGGCTGCTGCGCGCGGGCGCCATGGCCGACGTGGTGGTGTTCGACCCCGAGACCATCGCCGACACCGCCACCTACGACCAGCCGCACGGCGTGAGCCTGGGCGTGGAGCGGGTGTTCGTCAACGGCGTGCTGGCCTACCGCGGCGGCGAGCCGCAGGCGCGGGTGCTCGCGCGGGCGGGCCGGATGCTGACGCGCGGGGCCTGAAGAACCTAGCGCTGAAGCCCATCACCACGAATGGGTTGTTCCTCATTTCAGTGGGAGCCTCGGATTAAGCTTCCAAAAGTTCTAACACTGGGACAGAAAAAACGTCACACTCGAGCCATTGACGGATTGGACGGGTGTCAAGACAGGAGCAACCCATGGACAAGGACGCCGACAACCTGGGCGCCGACTTCGCGTTGTGGAAGCAGCTCACCGACGACTACGAGCAGGCGCTGGACGCCATGTCGCGCGGTGAACCGGGCGCGCGCGACCTTGCGATCCAGCTGTCCCAGGCATTGCGTCAGCTCCACCCCGTGTCGGGTGTCGGCGTCGCCGATTGACGCCTTTTCTCATCGCATTCCCCGGCTTCCCTTCGCTGCCAGAATCGCTATCATCGATTAGTTTTCTATCTCGACGAAGGCATAGCCTCCCCGGCTGTGAGCATTCATCAACTTATTCGCGAAGGTCGCAAGCGTCTCGGCATGAGCGAGCAGCAGTTTGCTGACGCCGTCGGGGTGAGTCGTGGTGCCGTACAACAATGGGAAAAACCGGGCGGTACTGCTCCCAAGCGAACCAACCAGCCGCGCGTGGCCGAGCTGCTCGGCGTGTCGGTGGCGGAGCTGGTTTCCGGCGGCACCAACGTCAGCCCGGGTTTCGACATGCGCGCTGAGGTGCCCCTGGTGTCCGAGGTCGAGGCGGGCAACTACACCGTCATCGACAACTTCAAGCCCAAGGGAAAGTTCGACACCGTGCCCGTCACGGTGCCCGTCAAGCAGCACACCTATGCGCTGCGGGTGCACGGCGACAGCATGGTCGGCGAAACGGGCGACTCGTTTCCCGATGGCTCGCTGATCATCGTCGAGCCCGAGATGGCGGCCGTGCCTGGCGACTACGTCATCGCCCTGAACGATTCGAATGAAACCACGTTCAAGCAGCTCATTCGCGACGGCGGCGACCTGTACCTGAAGCCGCTGAACACGCGCTACCCGATCAAGCTGCTCGGCGCCGCGACCGTGATCGGCGTGGTCCGCGAGTTCACCAAGCGCTTTCGCTGAGGCCTTCACGGGCGACTCGCGGGAAACTCACGGGTTGCCAGCGGCTTTTTGCAGATAGATTTACCTTCGATAGATGTTTTTGCTATCGGCCTTCCAGCCGTTCCAGACACACATCGTCACGTGTCTGTCACCTTAAGTTCACAGAATCGGGCCGCTTTCGGCCATGGCAGCTTTGCCTGCGCCGGCGTGCTCCAGCCCTCTCCTGTGGACCCTCATGAACAAGAATTTTCAATGGACCCGCGCGCGCGCCGCGGGCTTGGCCGGCCTTGCGGCCCTGTCGCTGGCGGCCTGTGGCGGTGGCGGTGGGGGCGGCAGCAGCTTCGTGCCCTTCAGCGGCCCCGCGGCCGCCAACCCCGGCAACAACAACACTGACACGCCCGCCGTCGCGCTGCAGCCGCTGGCCGGCGGCGCGCAGTACTCGGGCACGGCCAGCTTCGGCGACACGGTGTCCATCACCCTCGACCAGCCCGCGGCGGGCAAGCTCACGCTGCGCTTCGTCGACTCACGCTTCGGCCTGGCCGGCGCCCTGACCGCCAGCTACGCCACCCAGCCCGACGGCTCGCTGCTGGCCGGCAACTTCGCGGTGCTCGCCGGCAGCGGCGTGCCCGACGCGCTCGCCGCCGCGCTGCCCAAGCTGGCGCTGCGCTTCCAGCTCGACGGCAGCCTGCTCAGCGGTTCGCTCGCGCAGGTGCCCAACCTCAAGGCGGCCGACGGCTCGGTGCTGCAGGGCGAGATCGCCGCGTCGAACCAGGGCGTGGCCGATGTCGCCACGCTGGCCGGCGTGTACAGCTTCATCAAGCTCACGGCCGGCTACAACGCCAAGGGCGTGCAGCAAGGCGCGCCCGCGTCCGCGTTCGGCCAGCTGAACCTGAAGGCCGACGGCACCGTGCGCGCCTGCCTGGGCGGCGCCTACGCCGACAACTGCGCCGACGCCCACACCGGCAAGCTCGCCGCCGAAGCCGACCAGAAGACCTACCCCGGCGCACTCGCCCTGACGCTGGACGGCCAGCGCATCGGCCGCGTCATGGTCAACGCGCAATCGGGCGCGGCCACGCTGCTGGCCGACGAGTTCAGCACCGCCGCCGACGGCAGCTTCCGCACCGGCACCTGGGTGCTGCAGAACGCGGCGCTGGCGCTGCCCGCCACCGCGCTCGACGGCGAATGGCTGTGCAGCCAGCCCGAGCTCGGCGCCACCACCGGCACGGCCACCGGCCGCACGCAACGCAACTTCGTCTCGGTGGGCGCCAGCCTGCTGCAGACCGACACCATCGACACCGACGTGGCGCTCAGCGCCAACGCGGCCATCGGCGGCGCCGCCACCTCGGCCACCGCCGGCGTGAACGGCCTGGTCGCCGGCCAGTGGGCCGACACCCGGAAGGCCGCGCGCCTGCTGCTGCCCGTGGGCAAGCAGACCGCGTACTTCATCGGCACCGGCGCCAGCACGGGCGCCGCCGCGGCCAGCAACATCTCGGGCGTGTGCCGTGCGCTGCCGGTGCAGCCGGTGCTCACCACCTATGCCGCCGCGCCCGCCAAGGACACGGCCGTCATGACCATCCGCATCGGCGACGCGCACCCCACGCAGCCTGCCATCGGCTACGACCAGGTCTATTACAAGCAGGCGCGCTACCGCAACACCGCCAACGGCTCGACCGAGTGGAAGAAGGAGTTCGGCGACTACTGCGAAGCCGCGGGCCTGACCGATTCCAAGAACGGCAGCGTCATCGCCGGCACCTCGAAGCTCACCGACCCGAGCACCTTCACCTGCTCGGGCAAGACCGTCGACGCGACGGTGCTCAAGTCGGCCGTGGTCGGCCCGCGCGGCGTGCTGTACCTCACGGACGGCCACCACACGCTCACCAGCTTCTGGGACGCGCCGGACGGCGGCGGTGCCGAGGTCAAGGTGCCGGTGGTCATGAAGGGCAACTTCATGGACCAGAACAACGCCACCTTCTGGCGCGGCATGCGCGCGCGCAAGACCACCTGGCTCAAGCTGCCCGACGGCCGCGCCATCACGCCGGCCGACCTGCCGCAGCAGCTGGGCCTGAACAACGGCCTGCAGGACGACCCCTACCGTGCGCTGCTGTACTTCACGCGCGACCTCGGCTACGCGCAGCCTGCCAACAGCACCGAGTTCCTGGAGTTCTACTGGTCCGAGTGGCTGAAGGCCGCACCGCAGAACGTCGACCTGTCGGCCTACACGCTGACCGACGCGGCCAGCTACCTGCAGGCCATCGGCACGGCTTCCGGCCTGATGAACCGTGCGGACCCGAACACCATCATCGGTTCGTCGGGCCTGACCGCCACGCTCATGGGCCAGCTCACCAAGGCCTACGACCCCGTTGCGCTGGCCGCGCTGAACACGGGCGTGGACCAGCCCAAGCCCGGCAAGCTGGCGTACGCGCTGAGTTACCGCGCGTCGCTGGCGAAGAAGTAGGGCGACAGGCCAGGCGCCCGCCGCTCGCGGCGTGGCGCCCGTGGCCGCGCGAGCAGGTCAATCGCGCGCGGCCCTTTCGCCTGCCTGCCCGGGCGGCCCATCCAGCTCGGCCAGCTCTCCCGGCTCCCCCAGCTCCCCCAGCTCCCCCTGCGCCTGAAACATCCGCGTGAAGTCGCAGCACGCCTGCGCCAGCATCACGATCGAAGAAGTCAGCGCGCTGCGGTGCTCCCCCTTGTGCATCGCCACGTACCGCACCACCGGCAGCGCGGGCGTCACATCGATCACCGCGAGCATGCCCGCGGCCACCAGCGGTTCCAGGCACTGGCGCGGCAGGTAGCTCACGCCCAGGCCCGACACGGTGAGCCCGGTCAGCGCCACCAGGTTGCTCACCACGATCACGTTGGCGGGCTGCACGCCTTGCTCCTTCATCCATGCGTCGTACGCGCGGCCGGTCCCCGAGTTGTTGCCCTGCACCAGCATGCGGTGGCGCGCCAGCTCGTGCAGCCGCACCGTGCCGCCCGACGCCGCCACGCTCACCACGCCGGGCTTGCACATCCACGCGCTGCGCACCTGGCCGATGAGCTTGTGCGGCAGGCGCGAGTCGGCGAAGGTGTCGGGCACGATGACCAGGTCGAGCTCGTCGGCCATCAGCTTGTCGCGCAGCTGCAGGCTGTCGTCCACGTCGGGCTCTAGGATCACCTTGGGGTAGTGCTGCTGGATGAGCCCGACCAGCCGCGGCAGCCAGGTCATGGCGGTGAGCTCGGTCACGCCGATGCGAATGCGCCGCTCCACCACGCCGGGCTTGCCGAACTGCTCGACCGCGGCGTCGCGCTGCGCCAGCAGCTTCTGCGCGAGCACGAACATCTCCTCGCCCTTCTCGGTGAGCCGCGCGGTGCGCTGGCTGCGGTCGAACAGCTCGGTGTCGAACAGCAGCTCCAGCTCGTGCACCCGCTTGGAAATGGCCGACTGCGAGGCGTTGAGCTGGCTGGCGGCCTGCGCGAAGCCGCCGAGCCGGCCGATCCAGTACAGGGCTTCGAGTTGCTTGAAGGTCATCACGGTGCGTGGCTCCTGCTGAAAGGCACGAAAGGGCGAGAAGCGGGCTGAAAGAACGCTTTTATTCATGCGATTCGATCACAAAAAATCGCTTTTAGAAATTCGTCGGCAGGCAGAAGATGCGCCCCAGGCCACGCCCCGAGGCCCTCCCTTCTCCCTTTCTTCTCGACCTTTCTCGACCTTTCTCGACTTTTCAAGGAACCTCCAATGAACTTCAAGAAACTGCCCCTCGCGCTCGGCATCGGCTTCATGCTCGCTATCGCCGGCGGCGCCGCCAGCGCCCAGGACGGCGGCACGCTGCAGAAGATCAAGGAGAGCGGCACGATCCAGATCGGCGCGCGCGACAGCCAGATCCCGTTCTCGTACAAGCTCAGCGCCGACAGCGCGCCCATCGGCTTCACCAACGACATCTGCCTGAAGATCGTCGACGCGGTGAAGGCCAAGCTCGGCCTCGCCAAGATCGATGTGCGCTACACCATGCTGAACTCGACCAACCGCATTCCGCTGCTGCAGAACGGCACCGTCGATCTCGACTGCGCCACCACCACCAACACCACGCAGCGCCAGGCGCAGGTCGACTTCGCGCCCAGCCACTTCGTGACCAACATCACCGCCGCGGTGAAGAAGGCCTCGGGCATCAACTCGCTGGGCGACCTGAACGGCAAGAACGTGGCCACGGTGTCGGGCAGCACCTCGATCCAGCTGCTGCGCGGCGCGCGCAAGAGCGGCGCCATCGAAGTGAACGAAATCGCCGGCAAGGACACCTCCGACGGCTTCCTGCTGCTGTCCACCGGCCGCGCCGACGCCTATGTGCTCGACGACGTGCAGCTCGCCGGCATGGTCGCCAGCGCCACCAACCCCGGCGACTACAAGCTGCTGAAGGAGTCGCTGCGCCAGGAGCCCTACGGGATCATGCTGCGCAAGGACGACCCGCAGTTCAAGGCGCTGGTGGACGAGACCGTCACCGGCCTCATGAAGTCGGGCGCCATCGAGCAGCTGTACACCAAGTGGTTCCTCTCGCCGATTCCGCCGAAGAACGCGAACCTGAACTTCCCGATGTCGGACGCGGTGCGCGAGATCTACAAGAACCCGAACAACAAGGGCGTCTGAGCGATGGCTTCCGAACACCCCCAGCATCCCCACGGACTCGCTTTCTCCGACGCGCTCATGCGCGAGGTGCAGCAGCGCTTTCTCAACGTGGGGCACGACCACCACGGCAAGGAGCGCCTGTACTTCGACAACGCCGGCGGCTCGTTCCGCCTGAAGGCCGCGGTCGAGCGCTTCGCGCAGGTCGATGCCATTCCCGACAACGCCGAGCGCATCCACGCGACGGCCGTGGAGCTGCAGGACATCCAGGCGCGCGGCTGCGACGACCTGCGCACCATCCTGAACGCCAGGGGCGGCAGCGTGTACGCCTCGCTCACGGCCTCGGGCGCGATGTTCGACATGGTGCGCGCCATTGCCGAGAACGTGCCGGGCACGAACATGGTCACCACCGTGCTGGAGCATCCCTCGGCCTTCGACGCCATGAGCCTCTACGCCCAGCGCCTGGGCCGCGAGCTGCGCGTGGCGCCGAGCAACCCGGTCACCGGCGGCATCGACGTGGAAGAGATCGTGCGGCTGGTCGACAAGGACACCTGCCTGCTCAACGTGATCTACGCGTCGAACATCTCGGGCGCCAAGCTCGACATGGAAGCCATCGTGCGCCGCGCGCGCGAGATCAAGCCCGACCTGTACATCGTGGTGGACGCCGTGCAGCACGCGCCGCACGGCCTCATCGACCTGCAGAAGACGCCGGTGGACGGCATCAACCTCGCGCCCTACAAGTTCTTCGGCTGCCGGGGCTCGGGGCTGTCGTGGGTGTCCGAGCGCGCGGCCGTGCTGCCGCACCACAAGCTGGCGGCCAAGAAGCCCGACTACTGGGACCTGGGCAGCTCGGCGCCGTGGCAGTTCGCGGTGCTGAGCGAAATCGTCGACTACGTGTGCTGGCTGGGCGGCAAGTTCACGCAGGCCACCGACCGCCGCGCGCTGTTCGTCGCGGGCATCACGCACATCGAGCTGCACGAGCGCGCGCTGCTCGCCGTGCTGCTCGACGGCAACCAGAACGCGACGGGCATGCGCGAGATGCGCGGCGTCGAGGTGTTCCTCGACCACGAAGACCTGACCAAGCGCGACCTGATCCTGGGCATCGGCTTCGAGCACATCGACTGCACGCAGGCGGTGGTCGAGTACGGCAAGCGCGGCGTCACGGTGTACGAGCGCGTGGCGACCAGCCTGTATTCGAAGCGCATGCTCGAATCGTTCGGCCTCGCGGGCACGGTGCGGGTGTCGCCGCTGCATTGCAACTCGGTGGCGGACATGGAGAAGTTCCTGCGCATCACGCAGGACATCGCACGCGAAAGTGCCCTCGCGGGCCGCTGACACGGGCCTGTCACGAACCGTCATATTCGGTCGGTAGGATGTTTCTCGACCCCCTGCGCACAGGGGGCGAGGAGCATGAGATTTGGAAATTCGCAAGCTGATCGCGCCGGTTCTGGCGGTGGTCCTGCTGGCCGCGGTGGGGGGCGGTGTCTGGTACTCGAACACCCGCCTGCACGATGACTCGGCCACCGCCGCGGCGGCACGCGTCGAGCAGCAGAAGCAGGTCACGCTGCGCGGGCTGATCGGCTCCGAGAAAGAAACCTTCTTCGCCGACCCGCGCGTGCAGCAGGCGCTGGCCGCGCAGGGCATCACCGTCACGGTCGAGAAGGCCGGCTCGCGCGCCATTGCCGGGCGCTACGACGCGAGCAAGTTCGACTTCGGTTTTCCCTCGGGCGCGCCCGCCGCGGCGCAGCTCAAGTCGCTGGCCAAGGCGCCCAGCGTCTTCAACCCGTTCTACACGCCGATCGTGCTGGCCAGCTGGCGGCCCATCGCCGAGATCCTGGTGGCCAACGGCATCGCCGCGAAGCAGGGCGACTTCTACTACGTGGTCGACCTGCCGGGCCTGATGGTCATGATCGAGAAGGGCACGCGCTGGAAGGAGCTCAAGGCCAGCGGCGCGTTTTCCACCAGCAAGTCGCTGCTCATCAACTCGACCGACGTGCGCACCTCCAACTCGGCCGCCATGTACCTGGCGCTGGCGAGCTACCTCGCCAACAGCCAGCAGATCGTGCAGAGCCAGGAGGACGTGGACCGCGTCATGCCCGTGGTGGCGCCGCTGTTCCTGCGCCAGGGCTTCCAGGAGCAGTCGTCGGCCGGCCCGTTCGAGGACTACCTCGCGCTCGGCATGGGCAAGGCGCCGCTGCTGGTGGCCTACGAGTCGCAGATGGTGGAGTTCTGGCTGAAGAACCCCGAGCGCCTGAAGAGCGACATGGTGCTGCTCTACCCCAAGCCCACCGTGTACTCGAAGCACGTGCTGGTGCCCTACACGCCCGGCGGCGCGCGGCTCGGCGCCGCGCTGGAAAACGACCCCGCCCTGCGCGAGCTCGCGCACGAGTACGGCTACCGCACCGGCGGCGACACCAAGGGCCCCGAGACCTGGGCCGCGCGCGGCGTGAAGGTGCCCGAGGTGCTGGTCGACGTGATCGACCCGCCGAGCTTCGAGTGGCTCGAACGAATGACCGCGGGCATCGAGGCCCGCTTCAAGTGAACAACCAAGGAACCTCCGAATGAACGCGCCTGTCACCGCAACGACTGCTACCGCAACGCCCGCCGCGCCCATCGACCTTCAGCCGCCGCAGGCCTTCACGCTGGAGCCGCCCGCGCCCGTCGCGGCCGTGCCCGTGGAGTCGGCCAGCGGCAAGGTGCGCCTGAAGCCCGAGGACGTGGCCGAGCTCGACGCGCAGGTGGCGCGCTTCATCGACGACATCACCGCGCACGACAGCCAGCACCCGCAGTTCAAGGAGGCGGTGGAGCGCATCCACTCGATGGGCACCAAGGACATCGAGGCCTCGGCGTCGGTTTCCAACCGCATGCTGGAGCGCCCGGTGGGCTCGCTGCGCAACGGCCTGTTCGACAAGGGCGCGCAGATCGGCCAGTCGCTGGTCGACCTGCGCCACCAGGTGGAAGCGCTCGACCCCTCGCGCCAAGGCGACCTGTTTTCCGCGCGCAAGCTGCTGGGCCTCATTCCGCTGGGCAACAAGCTGGCGGCCTACTTCGATCGCTACCAGTCGTCGCAGTCGCACCTGAACGCGATCATCGAGGCGCTCAAGCGCGGCAAGGACGAACTGCTGCGCGACAACACCGCCATCGAGCAGGAGAAGGTCAACCTCTGGACGCTGATGGAGCGGCTCGAGAAGTACGTGCACATCGGCAAGGCGCTGGACGGCCAGCTCGACGCCAGGGCGCGCGCGCTGGAAGCCACCGACCCCGAGAAGGCCCGCGTGATCCGCGAAGAGATGCTGTTCTATTCGCGCCAGAAGGTCACCGACCTGCTCACGCAGCTGGCGGTGAACATCCAGGGCTACCTGGCGCTGGACATGATCCGCAAGAACAACCTGGAGCTCATGAAGGGCGTGGACCGCGCCACCACCACCACCGTGGCCGCGCTGCGCACCGCGGTGATCGTGGCGCAGGCGCTCGCCAACCAGAAGCTGGTGCTCGACCAGATCAGCGCGCTCAACGCCACCACCGGCAACCTCATCGCCAGCACCAGCGAGATGCTGCGCGAACAGAGCGGCGCCATCCATCAGCAGGCGGCCTCCAGCACCATCGAGATCGCCAAGCTGCAGCAGGCCTTCGCCAACATCTACCAGACGATGGACACCATCGCCGACTTCAAGACGAAGGCGCTCGATTCGATGCAGACCACCGTCGACACGCTGAGCGGCGAGGTGGCGAAGAGCCGCACCTACCTGGACCGCGTGCGCCGCCAGGAAACGACCGAGGCGCTGCAGCAGCCGCGCGGCGAGGTCGCGCTGTGAGCCTGCTGCCGGGCTGGTGGGTGCGATGGCTTGTGCAACGGCTTGTGCGATGGCCTGTGCGATGGGTGGCGCTGGGTGCGTTGTCCTTGGCGTCGCTGGGCCTCGCCGCCTGCGGGCAGCAAGAAGCACCGCAGGCCACGAACGCCGCGCCCGTGGCCTCAGACGCCAGCTTCACCATCCTCGCGGGCTCGGAGCTGAAAGACATCGAAGGCCCCATCGTCGATGCCGCGAAGGCGGCCGGCGTGGACGTGAAGTTCTCGTATGCCGGCACGCTCGACATCGTGGAGCGCATCAACGCGGGCGAGCGCTTCGACGCCATCCTGCCGCCCAACGGCGCCTACCCCGCGCTGGCGCTGCAGGCCAAGCCGGTGGCGCGCGACAAGCTCTTCTATTCGCGCATCGCGCTCGGCGTGAAGCGCGCCAAGGCCGAGCAGCTGGGCTGGACGAAGCGCCCGCCCGGCTGGGCCGAGATCGCCAAGGCCGCGGGTGACGGTCAACTGCGCTACGGCATGACCAACGCCACCAGCTCCAACACCGGCATGAGCGCGCTGTTCGCGGTGGCCTCCGCGCTGGCCGGCAAGACCGAAGACCTGGCGGTGCAGGACGTGGACGAGAAGACGCTCAAGGCCTTTCTCTCGGGCCAGAAGCTCACCGCCGGCAGCTCGGGCTGGCTGGCCGACGCCTACGTGAAAGACCCGTCGGCCATCGACGCGATGGTCAACTACGAGGCCGTGATCCTGCGTGCCAACGACAAGCTCGCCAAGACCGACCAGCTCATGCTGGTGTACCCCCGCGACGGCATGATCTCGGCCGACTACCCGCTGATGCTGCTCAACGCCGGCAAGCGCGATGCCTACACCCAGCTCGTCACCACGCTGAAGGCCGCGCCGTTCCAGCGCGACGCGCTCGCCGCCGCCTTCCTGCGGCCCGCCAACCCCGAGGTGGCCGCCGCCAGCGCGCTGCCGACCACGGCCGCGGTGGAGCTGGGCTTTCCCAACCGGCTGGAGGTGATCGACGCGGTGCTGGGCACCTACCAGTCGCAATGGCGCAAGCCCGCCACCTCGATCTTCGTGCTCGACCTCAGCGGCTCCATGTCGGGCCAGCGGCTAGCCTCGATGCGCGAGGCGCTCAAGCTGCTGTCGGGCGCGGACACCGGCACCGCCACCACCGGCACCACCGCCAGCACGCGCTACAGCGCCTTTCAAAGCCGCGAGCGCGTGGTGCTCATCACCTTTGCCACGCAGGTGCAGGCGCCGGTGTGGGTGCGCTTCGACGCCGACCAGCTCGACACCGCGCGCGCCGAGCTGCGCCGCCAGGCCGACGCGATGAAGGCCGACGGCGGCACCGCCATCTACTCCGCGCTGGCCGCGGCCGAAGACCTTGCGCGCAAGGAGCAGCAGCTCGACCCGGGCCGCCTGGTGAGCATCGTGCTGCTGACCGATGGCGAGAACAACTCGGGCCTGAAGCCGCGCGAGTTCAGCGAGCGCTTCGCGGGCGGGCTGCCCGCGCGCATCTTCCCCATCTTGTTCGGCGAGGCCAACGTGGCCGAGATGCAGCAGATCGCGCAGGCCTCGGGCGGGCGCGAGTTCGACGGGCGCAAGCTGCAGCTGGGCCAGGTGTTCAAGGAAATCCGGGGCTACCAGTGATGCCGGAGCGTTCGCTGAAGCTGCGCGCGCTGCTGTTCCTCTATGGCAACGGCAACATCCTCGGCTGCGCGCTTGCGCTGCTGGGGCCCGCGCTGCTGTTCGCGAACGTGATCGACCGCGGCTGGCTGCTGATCACCGCGGCGCTGTACGTCGCGGGTTGGCTGCTGGGGCGCAAGGCGCCCGAGCTGGAGCGCCGCATCGAGGACAGCCTGAGCGTGGAGCAGACGCTGGAGCGCCTGGACCGCGTGGTGGCGCAGGCGCAGCCGCACCTCACCGAAGACATGCGCAAGAGCCTGGACAACGTGCGCGGCTCCGTCGGCGAGGTGCTGCCGCGGCTGGTGGGCGCGCGCGCGGGCGGCGACGACCTGTTCACCGTGCGCGAGACCGTGCTGCGCTACCTGCCCGAGACGCTGGCCAACTACGTCGCGCTGCCGCCGGCCTTTCGGCTCACGCACACGGTGAAAGACGGCAAGACCGCGCGGCAGCTGCTGGGCGAACAGCTCGGCCTGCTCGACGACAAGCTGCGCGAGATCGTCGCGAACGTGGCCTCCAGCGACGCCGCCGCGCTGGTGGCCAACGGGCAGTTCCTGGAGAAGAAGTTTCGGCAGCCCGACTTTCTCGCGGGCTGAGCCATCGTGCACACGACGGCACGATTGCGCGGCAGCCCGAGCGAGTTCAGGCGGCAGGCGGTGGTGCCGCGCTGAGCGTCTTCGCGGGCTGCGGCTGCACCGCATCGTCCACGCTCCACGGCGCGTACACCTCCGCGTGCAGGTCGGGCGAGTTCACCTTGGCCAGCAGGTCGCGCACGTCGTCCTTCACGCGCGCCAGCGACAGCCGCGCGCCGCGCACGCGCACATAGGCCGCGAAGTCGCACAGCGCCTCGATGCTGGTGGCGTCGAGGTCGGGCGACTCTTCCAGGCTCAGCACCATGCGCTGCAGGCCCGGCGTCGCGTCGATGCGCGTGCGGATCGATGCGAACACCGCGTCGGCATTGCCGAAGAACAGCGGCACCTCGGGCCGCGCGATCAGCGTGCGGGGCGGCACCACGGCCTCGGGGTGGCGCGCGGTGTCGACGTAGTCGTGGCTCTGGCCCAGCCGCCCGAGCCAGCTCACGGTGGTGCGCGAGAAGCCGCGCAGCAGCAACAGCAGGCTCACGCCGATGGCCGCGAGCAAACCGTTGAGCACGCCCAGCAGCAGCACCGCGGCCACCGCCACCAGCGCCACCAGCCGGTCGCGCCGCCACTGGAAGTAGGGCCGCAGCGCGGCCGGGTTCAGCGTGTGGCTCACCGCGTGGATCACGATGGCGGCCAGCAGCGGCTGCGGCGTGTGCGCGATCCACGGCAGCAGCGTGAGCACTGCCACCAGCACCACCAGCCCCGCGACGATGCCCGCCGCGCGGCTCTGCGCGCCGGCCGACTCGTTGGCCGAGGTGGCCGAGTAGCCCGCGCCCACCGGCATGCCCTGGAACAGCGCCGACAGCAGGTTCGCGCCGCCCAGCGCCAGCAGGTCGCGGTTGGCCGACACGTTGTCGCCGTGGCGCAGCGCGAAGGTGCGGATCGAGCCGTACGACTCCGCATACAGGATGAGCGCCATCGCGAACGCCAGCCCACCCAGGTTCTGCCACTGCGTGCGGTCGAGCGAGGGCACGCCCGGGTGCGAGAAGTCCAGCGAAATGGGCCCCACCGCCGCCACGCCCCACGCATGGCACAGGCCGCTCACGTCGAGCACGATGCCCGCCACGATCACCAGCAGCGCGGCCGGCACCGCGCGCCAGCGCGCAAAGCCGCGCAGCAGCGCCAGCGCCACCAGCGCCATGGCGCCGCCGGCCAGGTTCCAGTGCCGCCAGTCGGCGGCGAGCCCGGCCACGAGCCTGAAGAAATCGCTGTGCGCGGGCTGCACCGCGAGCACCGTGGGCAGTTGCTTGACCACGATGGTCAGCGCCAGCCCGAGCGCGAAGCCGCGCAGCACCGGCTTGGCGATCAGGCTGGACACCGCGCCGAGCTTGGCCACGCCCGCGATCACGAAGAACACGCCCGCCAGCAGCACGATGCCCGCGCCCATCGCAAGCCGCGTGGCCGCGTCCACGCCGGTGACCGACATGGTGGCCGCGAACAGCACCGCGGCCGAGGACGACGTGGCCGAGACGATCGCGAAGCGGCTGCTGCCGAACACGCCGTAGACCAGCAGGCCCGCGAACAGCGCGATGACGCCGGCCTGCGGCGGCAGGCCCGCGATGCTGGAGTACGCCACGGCCTCGGGCAGCAGCAGGCCCGCGATGGACACGCCGGCGACGAGGTCGGCGAAGCCTGGGCGGCGAGGGGCTGTGCGAATGTTCGGCGGGGTGGATGCCATGGTGCTTGTGCGTCGGGTCTGCCGCACGCTAGCAGCTTTCGACGGACCACAGGCTGACGAGGTGTCGCAGGCTCCACCGTTCGGTTGCGATCGCTGCGCGCGATGACCGCTGCGTGCGATGACCACGCCATGCCACCGACGACCTCGTGCGATGCCCGATTAATGCTTTAGAACAGGTCGTCCCGCAGCCCGCGAAGAACTTAAATCTTCCAGGCTAAGCCCTTCGTACGAAGCCCCTTTTTCACTCGAAAAAAGAGGCCTTCGCTGACACGCACGGCCTCATGAAAGTCGCATCGCGCTGGTATGGTGCGCGGATAGTTTTTCTCGCCCGTGTCGCTGCATTGGGCTCGCCACATGCCCATTCGCCACGACAAGATTTTTCCGCGCTACTCGTTCTATTGCGTCCTCGGCGGGCTCGCCGCCATCTATGTGTTCTGCGCCATGATGCTGGTGCCGATCAAGGTCTACATCCTTCCGTACCTGATCACGCCGGACTTCATTCGCCACCGCGGCGCGATCATCGTGCTGTTCCTGGCCATCCCCTCCGCGATCTACCTGATCTGCTGGAAGGGCAGCGACTTCTTCGCTTGGCTTCGCGCTCCTGGCCAGCTCACCGTGGGCGAGCGCGGACTGCAACTCGGCGAACGCACGCTGGCCTTCGCGGACATCACGCGCTTTCGCCATCGCCACAACCGCAACCATGTGCTGCTCTCAACGCGCGACGGCAAGACGCTGCGCCTGCGGCTCGACCTGTGGGACGAACCCGATGCGCTGCTCGCCGAAGTGGAAGAGGCGGTGGGCGATGTCATGACGCACGACGTCGAGCGCCGCGTGCATGCGGGCGAGACGGTGAAGTTCGGCGTGCTCGGCCTGCAGGCCGAAGGGCTGGTGCACAAGGGCCAGCTCATCGCGTGGTCGAGCATCGACACCATCCGCACGCAGGCCGACGAAGAAGGCATGGACGTGGACGAGCACCTCGTCATCGTCGCCGACGGCAAGGCCCGGAAGATCGACCGCTCGAAGATCGACAACGAGCCCGTGCTGCTGGCCTGCCTGATGCAGCGCCTGCCCGCGGCCTGAAGTTTTCCCGTTCCTTTCCCAACCACTCCAACGCGCTTTCAGCGACACAGAAAAAATGGAAATCTACAGCTCCGCCGCACAGCAAGAAAAGACCCGCCAGGACCGCCCCGTGTTCTATTCCCGCTCGCGCCTGGTCGCCGGCACCGTGCTCTGGGCGGTGGTGACGGTGGTGCTGGCGGTGCTGTGCATCCGCGCGCAGGACAAGAACGTCGGCATCCTCATCGCGGCCTGCTTCGCGCTGCTCACGGCATGGCTGACCTTCAAGTGCTTCAACACGCTGCGCAACATCGGCACGCCGGCGTTCGTGGTGGGCCACCAGGGCCTGACCTTCGAGAACGGCATGCTGCTGCCGTGGCGCAACATCCTGGAGAACACCTGGGTGAACCAGAGCTACATGGGCATCCCGATCAGCAAGCAGATCCAGATCAGAACCGACCTGCCCAAGCCGCAGGCGCGCGTGCTGCGCCGCGCCACGGCGCTCGAGATCTCGGGGGACGAGTACCTCGCGCTCTGCGACGCGTACCGCTGATCGCATTGCGAAGAGTCCCCAGGCCCTCTGGCAATTTGAGGGCCTTGGGTAGACTGCCTGGGTGAAATCTTCTTCCGAGCCCCCCAGTAGGCCCCGCGCCTTTTCCAGTTCCCTTCCGCGCCGCCGCGCTGCGAACACAGCTGTCGCAGCATGATCGAACTGCTCTCCGACCCCGCCGCCTGGATCGGTCTTCTCACGCTCGTCGTGCTGGAGATCGTGCTGGGCATCGACAACCTCATCTTCATCGCGATCCTGGCGGAAAAGCTGCCGCCGAGCCAGCGCGACCGCGCGCGCGTCATCGGCCTGAGCCTGGCGCTGTTCATGCGGCTGGCGCTGCTGTCGATCGTGTCCTGGCTGGTCACGCTGACCACGCCGCTGTTCTCGCTGTTCGGGCAAGGCTTTTCGGGGCGCGACCTGATCCTGCTGCTGGGCGGTTTCTTCCTGCTGTTCAAGGCCACGTCGGAGCTGCACGAGCGGCTCGAGGGCGTGACGCACACGGCCACCGGCTCCGCGGCGTATGCGAGCTTCACGCTGGTGGTCACGCAGATCGTGGTGCTCGACGCCGTGTTCTCGCTCGACGCGGTGATCACCGCCGTGGGCATGGTCGACCACCTGCCGGTGATGATGGCCGCGGTGGTGATCTCCATCGGCATCATGCTGTGGGCGTCCAAGCCGCTCACGCGCTTCGTCAACGCGCACCCCACGGTGGTGGTGCTGTGCCTGAGCTTCCTGCTGATGATCGGCCTGAGCCTGGTGGCCGAGGGCCTGGGCTTTCACATTCCCAAGGGCTACCTGTACGGCGCCATCGGCTTCTCCGTGATGATCGAGACACTGAACCAGTGGGCCAAGCGCAACGCGCTGAAGCACGAGGCCCGCCGGCCGCTGCGCGACCGCACGGCCGAGTCGATCATTCGCCTGCTCGGCGGCCGCGCGCCCGGCGAGCCGGCGCTGGCCGGTGCCATGCCCGATGCCGCCATGGCCGCGCAGCCCGCCTTCGCGGTGGAAGAGCGCAACATGGTCAGCGGCGTGCTGTCGCTGGCCGAGCGCACGGTGCGCTCGGTGATGACGCCGCGCACCGACATCTCGTGGGTGGACCTGAACGACGACCCCGAGGCCGTGCGCGAGCAGCTGCTGGACACGCCGCACGGCATCTTCCCCGTGTGCCGCGGCTCGCTCGACGAGGTGGTGGGCGTGGCGCGCGCCAAGGACCTGCTGGGCCACCTGCTGCGCCACGGCAGGATCGACGAGGGCCACGGCCTGCGCGCGCCCATCTACGTGCCCGAGTCGACCACGGTGATCCGGCTCATCGACACGCTGCGCGGCGCGCGCGGCCAGCTCGCGCTGGTGAGCGACGAGCACGGCACGCTCACCGGCGTGGTGACGCCCATCGACGTGCTGGAGGCCATCGCGGGCGAGTTCCCCGACGAGGACGAGACGCTCGACGTGCTGCAGACCGCGCCCGACGCCTGGACCGTGTCGGGCGGTGCCGACCTGCACCTGCTGGAGCAGGCGCTGCAGACGCACGGCCTGGTGAGCGACGACGACAGCTACACCTCGGTGGCGGGCTTTCTGCTGGCGCGCTTCGGCGGCTTGCCCTCACGCGCCGCGCACTGGGTGCACGACGGGTACGATTTCGTGGTGACTGAGGTCGATGCCCAGCGCATCCGCACGGTCGCCGTGCGCCGGCTTCCGGTGGACGACCCCGAAACCTGAAGCGCAATCGCCCCCGATGAACAACGCATCGCACCGCCAGAGCGTTCCGCTCGACAAGGCCTACCGCCTCATGAACCACGGCCCGACCGTGCTGGTGAGCGCCGCGCACGGCGGCCAGCGCAACATCATGGCCGCGGCCTGGGCCATGCCGCTGGACTTCGCGCCGCCCAAGGTGGCGGTGGTGCTCGACAAGAGCACCTGGACGCGCGTGCTGCTCGAAGGCGCCGGCAGCTTCGCGCTGCAGGTGCCCACGCGCGCGCAGCTCGACCTGACCGAGGCGCTGGGCAACAGCTCGGGCCGCGAGATCGTCGATGCCACGGGCCACGACAAGTTCGCCGCCTACGGGCTGGAGACTTTCGAAGGCACGGCCACGGGCGCGCCGCTGCTCGAAGGCTGCGCGGCCTGGCTCGAATGCCGGCTGCTGCCGGAGGCGCACATCCAGGACCGCTACGACCTGTTCCTGGGCGAGGTGATCGCGGCGCAGGCCGATGCGCGCGTGTTCGCCAACGGGCGCTGGAACTTCGACGGCCACGACGAACTGCGCACGCTGCACCACGTGGCGGGCGGGCACTTCATCGTCGATGGCGAGGCGGTCGATGCGCGGCCGCTGGCGCGCAGGGCGTAGCCGGTCCCTGGCAAGCCTGGTTCAGGCCGGTTCAAGCCGAGTTGCGCGCCCCGCGCGGCACCAGCATCGCGCGCAGCACCACCACGCCGCACACCGCCGCCGCCAGCGCCAGCAGCACGGCCCACAGCAGGCGCGAGGGCGACGCGGCCTCCAGCCAGTCGGCCAGCAGCAAGGTGGTGGTGTTGTAGGTGGCGTGCAGCGCAATGCAGGGAATGAGCGAGCGCGTGCGCTCGTACAGCCACGCGAGCACGGTGCCCATCACGAAGCCGACCACGAACTGGTAGATGTTCATGTGCGCCGCGCCGAACAGCAGCGCCGACAGCAAGATGGCCTGCCAGCGCGGATAGCGCCGCAGGAAGCCGCGCAGCACGATGCCGCGGAACAGCATTTCTTCCAGCAGCGGCGCCATCACGCACACCGCCAGCACCGCGGCCACGCTGCCGTCGGCCATGCGGCTGAAAAACGATTCTTCCCAGCGCGACAGCGGCACCAGCGCCGTGAGCAGCTGCAGCGCCGACGTGATGGCCAGCAGCAGCGCCGGCACCAGCAGCAGAACCGGCGGCACCACCAGCATCAACATGGCGCCGGGCGACGACGGCGAGTGGTGGAACAGCTCGCGGTAGGTGAGCTTCTGGAAGTGCATGACCACCGCGAACACGCAGCCGTTGCCCAGCACGGCCGAGAGCACGCCGATCTGCATGGTGTTGAGCCCCAGCCAGCCGTTGGCGTCGCGCAGTGCCGCGCCCATGACGAACTCGCACAGGAACAGCGCCACGAACAGGAGTGCGGCTTGCGCCAGCGACGGGAAGGCCGCGCTTTTCGGGGAGGGCATGGAGCGGGGCGCCGGAGGCGCTGACGGAAGGTGGCGCGGATGTTACGCGACCGGCCGCGTGGCGCCTGCCGCTGCCGGGCTGCGCTGGCGCAGCAGCTGGGACAGCGGCTGCAGCCAGATGCCGCCGGACGGGGCCTGTGGGCCTGGTTGGCCTGATGGCCCTGACCGGTCCGCTTGCCCCGGCACGGGCAGCACCAGCTCGCGCAGCACCGCGTACTCGCGCAGCCGCGCCGCGCCGTGCGGGTCGCTCGGCAGGATGCCCGCGGCCGGGTGGCACATGAGCACGTCGCCGTCGCCACTGGCCGCAAGCCATTCGCCCAACCGCTTCGCATAGGCGCTGGCATCGCCCTCGAAGTCGTACACGCCCAGCAGGTGCCGGCTCGTCGGAATGCCGTGCCGCGCCGCCAGCGCGTTCAGTCGCGCGCCGCCCAGCGCATGGATCACGCGCGCCTTCCAGCGCTCGCTTCCCTGCAGCCAGCCCGGCGCTGTGCTGCGCAGCCAGGGCGGCGAGGCCGTGTAGCGCCGCGCGATTTCTTCCACCAGCAGCTGGCGCACCACCGGGAACTGGTGCACATGGCGGTGGCCGTCGATGAAGGCGGGCGCGCGGCCCATGGCGTCCTCGAAGCGGGTCATCTGGTCGCGGATGTCGGCCTTCAGCCCCGCTGCGAACACGGTGCGCGAGTAGGTCTGCGCGAGCAGGCCGGCCAGGCCGGGCTCGGGCCCATCGACGCGCGCGGGGCGGGTCAGGTCGAGGTGCAGCCCGACGTCGAGCCGTGCGGGCGCGAAGCGGCGCAGCGCCTGCGCGCCGGCCAGCCAGGCGCTGCGCCGCACCATGCCGCCGGTGGCGGAAATCTTGCCGCGCTCGGCCAGGTCGACCACGGCCGCGTTAACGCCGGTGCTCAGGCCGAAGTCGTCCGCGCAGATGCAGATGCGGCGTGATGCGGTGGGGGGCTTGTCTTGCATGGAGGTCGGGTCAGTCGTTGCCGCCGGTCCCGTGGACCGGTGGTGCTGGTGTTGCTGGTGTTGCTGGTGTTGCTGGTGTGGAAGAGGCCGCCGGTGCGCCGTCCAGGCAGTGCGCGTCGCCGGTCGCGCTGCCCGCGAAGCGCCATGCGGCCAGGCCGTGGTTCACCGCCGCAAGCTGCGCGCGGCCGAGCCAGGGGTCGGCCGCTGGCTCGCTGGCCGGCGCCACGATCCAGGTGGCGCGCGGCACGCACAGCGTGGACGCGAGCCGCTCGCGCTGCACCAGCGTGGCGGCGGCGCGCGCGGGCTCGAAGCGGCCGGCGTCGTAGAGCTCCTTGCGCCAGTTGTCACGCGGGTCGTGCGCCACCGCCTGCCAGTCGTCGGACACCAGCACCGGCTCGCGCAGGTTCCAGTAGAAGGGAATCTCGTAGCTGTAGCTGTCGAGCATCAGCACCTGTTCGCCCGGCGCCACCTGCTGGCCGGCGGGCAAGCGCAGCCGTGTGTCCGGCGGCACGGCGTACAGCGTTACCGCCACCACGCAACCCACGCACAGCGCGGCAGAGGCCAGCGTGGTGGCGCGCACCTTGGGCAGCAGCCGTTGCGGCGCGCGCCCCGCGAGCACGCGCTGCGCGATCAGGCAGGCCAGCGGCGGCAGCGCCGGCAGCACATAGCCCACCAGCTTGGAGCGCGGCAGCGAGAAGAACACCACGATCACCGCGAGCCAGATCCACATGAGCACGTCGACGTCGGAGCGCTTCGCGCTCGCTCGCTCGTCCGCGCCGCGCGGCACCAGCACCCAGGCGAACCACGGCAGCGTGAGCCCGGCCAGCACCGGCAGGTAGAACCAGAAGCCGTGCTCGTTGTTGAAGCCTGACGATGCGAAGCGGCGAAAGTGCTGCGTGATGACGAAGTAGTCGAAGAACTCCGGGTACTTCATCTGCATCGCGACGAACCACGGGCCGGCCGCCGCCAGCAGCACGGCCCAGCCGGGCAGCCACAGCGCGAGCTTCAGCGCCGCGAGCCGGCGTGTTGCCGCGCACCACAGCGCGATCACCATCGCCGGCAGCACCAGCCCGATGAGCCCCTTGGCCAGCAGCCCGGCCGCGGCGAACAGGTAGGCGCCGGCCAGCAGGCCGCGCCACGGTTCGTCGCGCTCCCTGGCCATGAAGGCGCCGGCCGCCAGCAGCACGGTGCAGGCGATGCAGCCGGCCACCAGCATGTCGAGGTTGGCGAACTGCGCCCCCAGGAAGAAGAAGGGCGTGGTCACCAGCACCACGGTGGACAGCAGCGCCACGCGCACGGTCGACCAGCGGCGCAGGAACAGGAAGAGCGCCGACGCCGCCGCGCCAGCGCCCAGCACCGAAGGCAGGCGCGCGGCCCATTCGACCGGGCCGGTCAGCGCCATCGCGGCCGCGCCGATCCAGTAGAACAGCGGCGGCTTGTGGAAGAAGGGCAGCCCGTCGAGCCGCGGCACCAGCCAGTCGCCGGAGTGCAGCATGGCCAGCGCGACGCTCGCGTAGCGGCCTTCGTCGGGCGCCATCAGCGGGCGCACCCAGGCCGTGGCCAGCAGCCAGGCGAAAAGACCCGCAATGAGCCAGACGGGCTGCGGAGCGGTCCACCAGGCGGTGGCCTGGCGCCTCATGGCTGGCCGGTCTCCGCCCCCGCGGCCAGGCCCTTGCCTTCCTGGCGGCGCACCACGTACAGCGGCCGGCCTTTCACCTCTTCGTAGATGCGCGCGATGTACTCGCCCACGATGCCGGTGGAGATCATCTGCACGCCGATGAAGAACATCAGGCTCACCACGATGGTGGTCCAGCCCGAGACCTCGTTGCCGAACAGCAGGTGGTCGACCGTCACGAAGATGCCGTAGGCAAAGGCCGGCAGCGCGAACAGCAGCCCGACCACGCTCACCATGCGCAGCGGCCAGGTGGTGAAGGCGGTGAGCCCGTCGATGGCCAGGCGCACCAGCCGCCGCGCGTTGAAGCTGCTGACGCCTTCGGCGCGCGGCGCGGGCGTGTAAGGCATGGCCACCGCGCGAAACCCCACCCACGCGTACAGCCCCTTCATGAAGCGGCTGCGCTCGGGCAGGCTCATGAGCGCGTCCACCACCTTGCGGTCCATGAGCCTGAAGTCGCCCGCGTCCTTGGGCACCACGAAGCGGTCCGACGTGTCGAGCAGGCGGTAGAAAAGCTTGCTGCCCCACTGCTTGAAGCGGCTTTCGTCGTTGCGCTGCTCGCGCACGGCGTACACCACTTCGGCGCCGGCCAGCCACTGCGCGATCATCTTGTGAATGAGGTCGGGCGAGTGCTGCAGGTCGCCGTCGAGCAGCACCACGGCGTCTCCGGTGGCCGCGGCCAGCCCCGCGGTGAGCGCGGCCTCCTTGCCGAAATTGCGCGACAGCGAGATGCAGCGAAAGCCCGGCAGCTCGCACCAGGCCTGCGCGACGGCGGCGGTGTCGTCGGTGCTGCCGTCGTCCACCACGATGATTTCCCAGCGCAGCTGCGTGGCCCAGAGGATGTCCTCGAGCCGGGGCAGCAGGTGGCGCAGGTTGGCGCCTTCGTTGAAGCAGGGCACCACGCAGGAGATGCTGCGTGCGTTCGCCGTGGGCGTGCCGGGCAGGTCGGTGCGCGGTGCGGTCACAGGTGATGCCGGCGACGCTGTAGCCGTGGACGTGGTCGCGGTCTTGTGATCGGCCAGCGCATCGGCGCCCAGGCCGGCGCGTGCGTGCAGGGTGGTCTTCGAAGAGATCATGGTTGCCTCCGCGGAGGAATGGGTGTGGAAGTGGGTGTCGACGTGCGTGTCGTGACTGCCGTGGCCGCGTTCCCTGTGTCGCGCGAGCGGCCGGCTTGCGACGTCGGAAAAGAGAGGAAGCGGTGCGCGAGCCACTGCGCGCTGCGCAGCGCGCCCGCCACCAGCCCGCCGAGCAGCAGGCCGGCGACGATGTCGAGCGGAAAATGCACGCCCACGTACACGCGCGCCCAGCCCGTCACCGCCGCCAGCACCAGCAGCGGCGCGCACAGCCAGCGCAGGCTGGGCCGCAGCGCGAAGGCCAGCGCCACCATGAACATGACCGACGCATGCGTGCTCGGCAGCGAGCCGCGGCCCGCGTGCGCGATGTAGGCGGGCGCCAGGCCCAGCACGAAGGGGCGCGGCACGTCGAGCGACATGGCGATGCTGTGCGCCAGCAGCGACGTGAGGCCCGCGGCCGCCGCCACCACGAACAGCCAGGCACGGTCGTCCGGCTGGCGCCACAGCGCCAGCGCGACGACGCCCGCGCTCAGCCAGCTGCCCCACAGCGCGAAGTCCGACGCCACGGACAGCACCCACGGCGTGGGGTGGCTGCCGGCGGTGAGCCATTGAAAGAGCGCGACGTTCAGCATGTTCATGGGGTGACCCCCGGCAGGCGAGTGGAGAAAACGGGCGCGCGACGGCACCCGGCGCGGCGCGCGCACCAGACAAAGCGGGACATGGTCGAACCTTCAGTCGAAGAGAGGAGGGGCCTCGCTGCGCGCGATCACCCAGCCGTCACGCCGCCGTCACACAGCCTGCGCGATACGGTGCAGACAGGGGCGGCAACGCGCAGGTTGGCGCGGCAGGCGCAGGCGCTGTCGACGCACGGCGGCGTCGAAATCGCTTCTCAGGCGGCCGAAGGTGGGGCCGCGGTGGGCGGCAGGCGCCGCCAGGGCGCCGAGGGGGGCGGTGCGCCGCCGAGGAACGGCACCCGCTCGGGCGCCTCGCGCACGATCGGCACCGCAAGCCGCGCCACCGCCAGCACCAACGGCAGCATCGCCAGCACCATGGCCAGCAGCCCGCCGAGGGCGAAGTCGAAGGCGTCGGGGTGGTCGATGCTCGCGGGTGCCTGCGCGAACACGGTGGTCTCGTGGTCGGCCGGATGGTCGGCGCGGTCGTCGGCCTCGAACTGCACGGTGTCGCTCAGGCTGCGCACGCGCAGCATGGGCTCGTCTTCCAGGCCGTCGCAGCGAAAGTGCACCGCGATGAAGGGCTGCAGAAGAATCAGCAGCATGCCCAGCACGCACCACAGGGTGTGGTGGCTGGCGGCGAACCGTCGAACGCGTGCGAGGAGCATGCGCGGATGCTAGGAGCATCGACTGAACGCAACCTGATCGGCCGGGTCAGCATCCCGCAAGGTTGCGTGCAAGGCGCGTGCTACGCGTGCGGCACGCGCCGCGCTTGCTAGAGCACGAAAGGAATGAAGCGCCGCGTGCCGCGCATGTACGCGCGGTAGTCGTCGCCGAAGTGCGCGATGCACTCCTGCTCGTCGCGCAGCGCCGTCAAAAAGAGCAGCACCGTGGCCGCCAGCACCAGCGCCAGCGTGAGCCAGGTGAACTGCTTCAGGAAGGCGCCCCACGCCAGCAGCAGCAACGCCGTGTACATGGGGTGGCGAATGTAGCGGAAGGCGCCGGTCTTCACGATCGACGAGGTCTTCTCGAAGCCGTAGAGCGCGGGGTCGTCGTTGCGCGCCTCGGTGGGCTTGCCCACGGCCTTCAGCAGGCGCACCGCGTGGATGGGCAGCCAGATCGACAGCACGAAGAACACCGAGGAGACGATCTGCTTCGGCGAGAACGGGTCGTCGTGCCACGTGGGCAGGTTCAGCACGATCAGCACCAGCATGCACTCCCACGCGAAAAAGCGGTAGAAGCCGTGCGAGCCGGGCTGGCTCAGCGGGCCGCGCGACACATACAGCAGCGCGGCCGTGCCGGCGACGAACAGGAAGAGCTGGAACCAGAAGAGCATGGCGGCCGAATTTACACGGCCTTGCCAGCCCTGCGGCCCATCAGGCGCTCGGCGCGTCGGGTTTCTTCGACACCAGCGTCAGGATGTCGTAGCTGGCGACCAGCTCGCCGTCCTGGTTGGTCACTTCCACGTCCCAGGCCACCACGCCCTGGCCCTGGCCGCTGGCGTCCTTCTTGTTGCGGTCGATCTTGCGCTTGCAGGTCAGGCGCGCGCGAATGGTGTCGCCGATGCCCACCGGCTTGGTGAAGCGCAGCGTGTCCAGCCCGTAGTTGGCCAGCACCGGGCCCGGCGCCGGCGACACGAACAGCCCCGCGGCGGCCGACAGCACGAAGTAGCCGTGCGCGATGCGCTTGCCGAAGGGCGACGCCTTCGCGGCGATCTCGTCGAAGTGCATGTAGAAGTAGTCGCCCGACAGCCCGCCGAAGGCGACGATGTCGGCCTCGCCCACGGTGCGGCGGTGCGTGAGCAGCGAATCGCCCACGCGCAGGTCTTCGAAGTAGCGGCGGAAGGGGTGCACCTCGCTCTCGCGCACGGCCGCGCCGCGCACGTGCTCGCCGGTCACGGCGGCCAGCATGGTGGGCGAGCCCTGCACCGCGGCGCGCTGCAGGTAGTGCTTCACCGCGCGCAGGCCGCCCAGCTCTTCGCCGCCGCCCGCGCGGCCGGGGCCGCCGTGCTTCAGCTGCGGCAGCGGCGAGCCGTGGCCGGTCGATTCGGCCGCTGCCTCGCGGTCGAGCACCAGCAGGCGGCCGTGCCACGCGGCGGCCACCGGAATGGCCTTGGCCGCGATGGCGGGGTCGCGCGTGACCAGCGTGCCCACGAGGCTGCCGCGGCCGCGGGCGGCGAGCGCCAGCGCTTCGTCGATACCGTCGTAGGGCATCAAGGTGCTGACGGGCCCGAAGGCCTCCACGTCGTGCGCCGCGTCGTGTTCGAGCGGCTTGCGGCTCAGCAGCAGCGTGGGCGCGAAGAACGCGCCTTCGGCCACGCCGTCGCCCACGGGCGAGAAGCCGTCGCGCTCGCCGTACACCAGCTCGGCCCCCTGCAGCAGGGTGGCGACACGCTCGGCCACGTCGGCCTGCTGGTCGCGCGAGGCCAGGGCGCCCATGCGCACGTCTTCGCGCGACGGGTCGCCGGTGACGATCTTGGCCAGCCGCGCGCGCAGCCGCTCGGCCACCGCGTCCAGGTGCTGGCGCGGCACGATCGCGCGGCGAATGGCGGTGCACTTCTGGCCGGCCTTGATGGTCATCTCGCGCGCCACTTCCTTCACGAAGAGGTCGAACTCCTCGTCGTCGGGCGTGACGTCGGGCGCCAGGATGGCGCAGTTCAGCGAGTCGGCCTCGGCGTTGAACGGAATCGACTGGCGCACCAGGTTCGGGTTCACGCGCAGCCGGGCGGCGGTGTCGGCCGAGCCGGTGAAGGTGACCACGTCGGGTCCTTCGAGCCGGTCGAGCAGGTCGCCCGTGCTGCCGATGACCAGCTGCAGGCTGCCCGCGGGCAGGATGTTCGATTGCACGATGAGCCGCACCAGCGCCTCGGTGAGGTAGCTGGTGGCCGTGGCCGGCTTGCCGATGCAGGGCATGCCCGCGAGGAAGCTGGGCGCGAACTTCTCGAGCAGGCCCCACACCGGAAAGTTGAACGCGTCGATGTGCACCGCCACGCCGCCGCGCGGCACCAGGATGTGCGTGCCCGCGAAGCCGCCCTTCTTGCCGAGCGCAAAGGCCGGGCCTTCGTGCACCAGGTTGCCCGAGGGCAGCTCGTTGGTGCCGATGCCTGCGTAGGCGCTCAGCGTGCCCGCGCCGCCTTCGATGTCGATCCAGCTGTCGGCGCGCGTGGCGCCGGTGTGGGCCGAGATGGCGTAGAGCGTTTCCTTGTTCGCGGCCAGGTACTTGGCCAGCGCCTTCAGGCGCTCGGCGCGCTGCTGGAAGTCGAGCGCCATGAGCGCCGGAATGCCGGTGCGGCGCGCGTACTGCAGCGCCTCGGCGAAGTCGATGGCCTCGGCGTGCGTGCTGGCCACGGGCTGACCGTTGACGGCGCTGCGCAGCTGCTGGGCCGCCTGCTGGCCGATCCAGCGGCCGGCGATGTAGCTTTGGAGGGTGGTGGTCATGGTGCGTGTGTCCTTTGACGGTGTGTTGCCTTGCTCCTTCCCCCTCTGGGGGAAGGCGGGGATGGGGGCAAGCGGCACTGGTTCGGCGCAGTGCGTTGTCGGGCGCCGCGTGCCCCCACCCCAACCCTCCCCCGGAAGGGGAGGGAGAAAAACCGGGTCACTCTTTCTTGCCGATGCCCAGGTACGTATCGATGATCCGCTGGTCGTGCAGCAGGTCGCGTGCCTTGCCTTCGAGCGCCACGGCGCCCATTTCGAGCACGTAGGCGCGGTCGGCCACCTGCAGCGCGGCGCGCGCGTTCTGCTCCACCAGCAGCACCGACACGCCGTGCGTGCGCAGTTGCGACACCACGCGCAGCACTTCGCGCACCACCAGCGGCGCCAGGCCCAGCGAGGGTTCGTCGAGCATCAGCAGGCGCGGGCGCGCCATCAGCGCGCGGCCGATGGCCAGCATCTGGCGCTCGCCGCCCGAGAGCGTGGAGGCCATCTGCGGGCGGCGTTCCTTCAGTCGCGGAAAGATCTCGAAGATCTCGTCCATGCGCGCGCGCTGGTCGCGCTTGCCCTTGCGCCACTGGTAGAAGCCGCCGAGCAGCAGGTTGTCTTCGACCGACATCTCGCCGAACAGCTCGCGCCGCTCGGGCACCAGGGCCACGCCGCGCGCCACCATGGTTTCCACGCCGGGGCGCGCGATGCGCTCGCCGTTCAGCGAGAGCTGGCCGGTGGAAGGCAGCAGGCCCATGGCCGCGCACAGCAGCGTGGTCTTGCCCGCGCCGTTGGGGCCGATGACGGTGACGATCTCGCCTTCGTTCACCTGCAGACGCACGCTGTGCACCGCTTCGACGGTGCGGTAGGCGACGCAGAACGCGTCGAGTTGAAGCAGGGGGTGGCTCATCGTGCGTCTTCCAGCAGTTCGTCGTCGGCGCCGCCCAGGTAGGCCTCGAGCACGCGCGGGTTGGCCTGCACTTCGGCCGGCGTGCCGGTGGCGATGACGGTGCCGAACTCGAGCACCGTGATGCGGTCGGCCAGGTTCATCACGAACTCCATGTCGTGCTCCACCACCAGGATGCCCAGGCCTTCGGCGCGCAGCTGGCTCAGCAGCACCGAGAGGGCGCGTTTTTCAAGATGGCGCAGGCCGGCGGCGGGTTCGTCCAGCAGCAGCACCGAAGGCTGGCCGGCCAGCGCGCGGGCGATCTCGACCACGCGTTGCTGCCCCAGCGAGAGCGACGCGGCGGGCGTGTCGGCATGCGCGCCCAGGCCGCAGCGTTCGATCTGCTTGCGGGCCTCGGCCATCAGCGCGGCTTCTTCCGGGCGGTCGAGCCGCAGGGCGGCAGCGAGCCAGCCGCGCCTGGCGCGCAGGTGGGCGCCGAGCGCCACGTTCTCGAGCACGCTGCGCTGCCCCAGCAGGCGCACGTGCTGGAAGGTGCGGCCCAGGCCGCGCGCGGCGAAGGCACGCGAGGGCTTGCCCGACATGGCCTCGCCCACCAGGCGCACTTCGCCCGAGCTCGGGTCGTCCACGCCGGAGATCATGTTGAAGAAGGTGCTCTTGCCGGCGCCGTTCGGGCCGATGAGGGCGTGGATCTCCCCGGCCTTCAGCGTCATGGAGATTTCGTTGTTCGCCACCAGGCCGCCGAAGCGCTTGCTCACGGTGTCGGCCTGCAGCAGCAGCGTGCCGGTGGCGGGCAGCGTGCGCTGCGCCAGCTGTGCCTGTGTAGACACCACGGGCCCGGCGCCCGCCGGCTTGGGCACGGCGCGCACCCAGCGGCTCGCCAGCCGCGCCACCGTGGGCCACAGGCCGTCGGAGAAGCGCTGCAGCACGAACAGCATCAGCAGGCCGAACACGATCACCTCGAAGTTGCCGCTGGTGCCCAGCAGCGCGGGCAGCAGGTCTTGCAGCTTCTCTTTCAGCAGCGTGATCAGCGTGGCGCCCAGCACCGCGCCCCACAGGTGGCCCGCGCCGCCGACCACCGCCATGAACAAGAGCTCGATGCCGATGTTCAGGTTGAAGGGCGTCGGGTTCACGAAGCGCTGCATGTGCGCGTACAGCCAGCCCGACACCGCCGCCAGCAGCGCGGCCAGCACGAAGAGCTTGATGCGGTGGCGCGCCGTGTCGACACCCATCGACTCGGCCATGAGCCGCCCGCCCTTGAGCGCGCGGATGGCGCGGCCTTCGCGCGAGTCGAGCAGGTTGTGCAGCGCCCACAGCGCCAGCAGCAGCACCGCCCAGATCACCACGCCCAGCATGCGCGGCGTGGCCAGTGACACGCCCGCGATGACCAGCGGCGGCACGCCGGTGATGCCGGTCTGCCCGCCCAGGAACTCCATGTTGCCCAGCAGGTAGTACAGGCTCAGGCCCCAGGCGATGGTGCACAGCGGCAGGTAGTGGCCCTGCAGCTTGAGCGTGACCGCGCCCAGCATCCAGGCCAGCGCGAAGGTGAAGACCAGGCCCAGCAGCAGGCCGGCCCATGGCAGCAGCGCGGGGCTCGCCGCCGCGCCCAGCCAGCCCGCGGCCACGGGCGAGGTGCAGATCCACGCGGTGGCATACGCGCCCATGCCGACGAAGGCGGCCTGGCCGAAGGAGGTCATGCCGCCCACGCCGGTCAGCATGACGAGGCCGGCGGCCACCAGCGCGTACAGGCCGATGTTGGCGAGCACCGACACGGTGAATTCGGGCAGGAAGCCCCAGGCCAGCGCCAGCAGCACCACGCATGCCAGCGTGAGCTGGCGCGGCGTGACCAGCGGCTTGCCTTCGGGCGGGGTGTTCACGGCAACGGGGTTCGAAGACGCGCTCATTCCTCGTCCTCCACATGATGGCTGTTGAGCGAACGCCACCACAGCACGGGAATGATCAGGGTGAAGACCAGCACCTCCTTGAAGGGGCTGGCCCAGAAAGAGGCGAAGGCCTCGAGCTGGCCGACCAGCAGCGCGCCGGCCAATGCCAGCGGGTAGCTGGCGAGGCCGCCGACGATGGCCGCCACGAAGCCCTTCAGGCCGATGAGAAAGCCGGTGTCGTAATACACCGTGGTGATGGGCGCGATCAGCAGTCCCGAGATGGCGCCGATGAGCGCCGCCAGTGCAAAGCTCAGGTCGCCCGACAGCTCCGTCGGAATGCCCGAGAGCCGCGCGCCCACGCGGTTGATGGCAGTGGCGCGCAGCGCCTTGCCGACCATGGAGCGCCCGAAGAACAGGAACATGGCAATCACCAGCAGCAGCGTGACGCCCACCACCACCAGCGACTGCCCGCTGACCGGGATGCCGCCGATGTCGAAGCGCGCGTCCGAAAACGCCGCGGTGCGCGAACCTTCGGCACCGAAGAACAGCAGGCCCAGGCCGACCAGCACGCCGTGCAGCGCGACCGAGACGATGAGCAGCATCAGCACGTTGGCATCCGCCAGCGGCCGGTAGGCCAGGCGATAGAGCAGCGGGCCCAGCGGCATGATGAGAACGAGCGTGGTCAGCGTCTGCCCCGTCATGGACGTGGGCTTGAGCAGCAGCACCAGCGCGGCGGCCGCCGCCGGCAGCACCACGCACCATGCGAGCGCGGAGGCCCAGTCGACCACTGCGCCGCGCTTCCAGCGCCAGAACTCCACCACCAGCACCGCCGCGGCCAGCGCCAGCAGCAGCCACAGCGTGGCCGGCACGCGGCCGGTCTGCAGCATGGCCATGGACAGTGCGCCGAAGGCGACGAACTCGCCCTGCGGGATGAAGATCACGCGCGTGACCGAAAACACCAGCACCAGTGCCAGCGCCATCAGTCCGTAGACCGCGCCGTTCACGATGCCGTCCTGCCCCAGCAACAGGGCAATCTGCGAATCCATATAAAACCTTCGGGCTCGGCCCTTGTAGCGAGTCAGTGGGAGCTGCAGGCGCAATCAACCGGTGTTGCTGCCTGGCTCCTTCCCTTTCTGGGGGAAGGTTGGAATGGGGGCACGCGCGGCCTTCAGGGCTGCGCGGCATCGAATGCCGTCGGCCCCCACCCCGGCCCTCCCCCAGCGGGGGAGGGAGAGAGGACGGGAACTCAGGGCTGGTATTTCCAGGCGCCGTTCTCGATCTTCACCATCACGCGGGCGCGCTGGTCCAGGCCCAGGTGGTCGGCCGCGGTCATGTTGAACACGCCGTGCGCGCCGGCCACGTCCTTGGTCTGCTCGAGCGCGTCGCGCAGCGCGGCGCGGAACTCGGGCGTGCCCGGCTGTGCCTTCTTCAGCGCGACCGGCACGGCCGCGGTCATCAGCAGGCCGGCGTCCCAGGCGTGGCCGCCGAAGGTCGAGGTCGAGCCCTTGCCGTAGGCCGCTTCATAGGCCGCCACGTAGGCGAGCGCGGACTTCTTCACCGGGTTGGCGGCGGGCAGCTGGTCGGCCACCAGCACGGGGCCGGCTGGCAGGAAGGTGCCTTCCACGTCCTTGCCGCCCACGCGCAGGAAGTCGGCGTTGGCCACGCCGTGGGTCTGGTACATCTTGCCGGTGAAGCCGCGTTCCTTCAGCGTCTTCTGCGGCAGCGCGGCGGGCGTGCCCGAGCCGGCGACCAGCACCGCGTCGGGCTTGGCGGACATGATCTTCAGTGCCTGGCCCGTCACCGAGGTGTCGGTGCGCGCATAGCGCTCGTTGGCCACGATCTTGATCTTCTTCAGCTCGGCGGCCTTGGCGAATTCCTGCGACCAGCCTTCGCCGTAGGCGTCGGAGAAGCCGATGAAGGCCACGGTCTTCACGCCGTTGCCGGCCATGTGCTCGGCGATGGCCAGCGACATCATGATGTCGTTCTGCGGCGTCTTGAACACCCACTTCTTCTTGGCGTCCATCGGCTCGATGATGCGGGCCGACGCGGCCACCGAGATCATGGGCGTCTGCGCTTCGCTGGCCACGTCGATCATGGCGAGCGAGGCCGGCGTGGTGGTCGAGCCCAGGATCACGTCGACCTTGTTTTCCGCGATGAGCTTGCGCGTGTTGTTCACGGCCGCGGTGGTGTCCGACGCGTCGTCGAGCACGATGTAGTTGATCTTCTGCCCGCCGATCGTCTTGGGCATCAGCGAGATGGTGTTCTTCTCGGGGATGCCCAGCGAAGCTGCCGGGCCGGTGGCCGAGATGGTCACGCCGACGTTGACGTCGGCCCAGGCCGACAGGGCCGTGGCGCACAGGGCGGCAATCAGCAGGGGCTTGAAGAATTTCATGGTTGGTTTGTCTCCGGGTTGAAATGAAGGTTGAGGCCTGAAGTATCTCAGCGCTCGTCGAACGACAGCGTGACGCGTTCAGTGATCGGATGTGCCTGGCAGGTCAGTACGAAACCCGCGGCCACCTCATTCTTGTCGAGCGCGAAGTTTCTTTCCATGCGGACTTCCCCGTCAACGCACTTGGCGCGGCAGGTGCCGCACACGCCCGAGGTGCACGAGAAAGGCACCTCGAGCCCGGCCGCCGAGGCCGCGTCGAGGATGCTGGGCTGGCCTTCGGTGAAAGTGATTTCGCGCTGCAGTCCGTCGCGCACGATGGTGATGCGCGCCTGCTTGGCGTCGCCGGGCAAGGCTTCGTGCACCACGGCGCCGACCTGGGTCGCCGAGGTTGCCGAAGGCAGCGCCACGCCGAAGCGCTCGATGTGAATGCGTTCCTCGGGCACGCCCGCTGCGAGCAGCGCGGCCTCGGCCTCGTCGTTCATCTGGAACGGGCCGCACACGTACACGTGGTCGATCTGCGCGGCCGGCACCACGCTGCGCAGGAACTCGCCGATCTTCTCGCGGTTCATCACGCCGAAGCCCAGCGGCGAGTCGGTGTGCTCGTCGGAGAACACGTGCTGCAGCACCAGGCGCGTCATGTAGCGGTTCTTCAGGTCCTCGATTTCTTCCTTGAACATCGTGGACTGCAGCTGGCGGTTGCCGTAGATCAGCGTGAAGCGGCTTTGCGGCTCGCGCGCCAGCACGGTCTTCATGATCGACAGGATGGGCGTGATGCCGCTGCCGCCGGCAATGCCGACATGGTGGCGCGCGGCCTGCGCCTCGATGGGCACGAAGAAGCGGCCCTGCGGCGCCATCACCTGCACCTCGTCGCCGGGTTGCAGGTGCGCGTTGATCCAGTTGGAGAACACGCCGCCGCGCACCTTGCGCACGCCCACGCGCAGCTCGCCGTCGTCGATGCCGGCGCAGATGGAATACGAGCGGCGCAGGTCCTGCCCGTCGATGTCCTTGCGCAGCGTGAGGTACTGGCCCTGCGTGAAGCCGAAGACCTGCTGCAGCTCGCCGGGCACGTCGAAGGAGACGATGACGGCCTCGGCCGTGTCGGGCTCTACGGCCTTCACGCGCAGGGGATGGAAAAGGGTGCTCATCGTGGACATCGTGAAACTCAGATCGGCTTGAAGTGTTCGAAAGGCTCGCGGCAGGCCATGCAGCGGTACAGCGCCTTGCAGGCCGTGGAGCCGAAGGCCGACAGTCGCTCGGTGCGCTCGCTGGCGCAGCGCGGGCAGGCGATGCGCTCGCCGGCGATGCGCCCGAACAGCTTGATCGGCATGGGCGTGCCGGCGGCGGCCTCGGGCGTCAGGTGGGCCGGCGGCGCGATGCCGTAGGCCTTGAGCTTGGCGCGGCCCGCCTCGCTGATCCAGTCGCTCGACCACGCGGGTGCGCGGCGCAGCGTGGCGCGCGCGCGGCCCAGGCCGGCCTGCTCGATGGCGGCCAGCACGTCGTGCTCGATGGCCTCGGTCGCGGGGCAGCCCGAGTAGGTGGGCGTGAGCACGACCTCGAGGCCGTCGTCGTGCTCGATCACCTCGCGCACGATGCCCAGGTCGCACACCGACACGGCCGGCACCTCGGGGTCGAGCACCGTGTGCAGCACCGCCCATGCGGCATCGACGCGCGACGCGGTCATGGTGTGGTCGTTCACCACACGCCTCCGGGGAAGCTGCGCTGCAGGTGCTGCATCTCGGCCAATATGAAGCCCATGTGCTCGCTGTGCACGCCTTGCTTGCCGGTGCTGCGGAAGGCGGCTTCCTTGGGCGCGGCGAGGCCGGCCGCGTCGAGCACCTGCTGCATTTCGGCGAGCCACGGCGCGCGCAGTTCGCTCCAGGCCGGGCCCAGGCCGCTGGCGCTGGCTTCGGTTTCCACCGCGTCGCTCTCGAACAGCTCGGGCATGTAGAGCCACAGCTGCTTCAGTGCCTTTTCGGTGCGGCGGCGCGACTCTTCGGTGCCGTCGCCCAGTCGCACCACCCAGTCGGCGGAGTGCTGCTGGTGGTAGCGCGCTTCCTTCACGGCCTTGCCGGCAATGGCGGCCACTTCGGCGTCGCTCGACGTGGCCAGGCGCTGCCACAGCAGCTTGAGCAGGGTGGACACCATGGTGTTGCGCACCACGGCGAAGGCGAAGTCGCCGCGCGGCAGCTCGGCGATGGTGAGGTTGAAGTAGTCGCGCTCGTTGCGCAGGTAGGCGAGCTGGTCTTCGTCGTGTTCCCGGCCCGCGCCTTCGAGCTTGCCCGCGTGCGTGAGCAGCGCGCGCGCCTGGCCCACGAGGTCCAGCGCGATGTTGGCCATGGCGATGTCTTCTTCGAGCACGGGCGCATGGCCGCACCATTCACCCAGGCGCTGCGCGAGCACGAGGCAGGTGTCGCCGATGCGCAGCAGGTACTGCACGGCGGGCGTGCGGTTCAGTTCGATCGATGCTTGCATGATGTTCCCGTCAACGGCCGCTCACATGTGGTCCACGGACTTGGGCAGCGCGTAGAAGGTCGGGTGGCGGTAGACCTTGTCTTCGGCCGGGTCGAAGTACATGTCCTTCTCGCCCGGGTCGCTGGCCACGATCTGCTCGGAGCGCACCACCCAGATGCTGCTGCCTTCCTGGCGGCGCGTGTACACGTCGCGCGCCATCTGGATCGCCATCTTCGAATCGGCCGCGTGCAGGCTGCCGCAGTGCTTGTGGTCCAGGCCGGCCTTGCTGCGCACGAACACTTCCCACAGGGGCCATTCTTGTTTTGCTTCGGTGCTCATGCTGCTTCCTTCATCGGTTGTTTGTTGGCGTGGGCCATGGCGGCTTCGCGCACCCAGGCGCCGTCGTCCCAGGCATCGACGCGGGCCTGCAGGCGCTCGCGGTTGCAGGGGCCGTCGCCGCCGATCACGCGCCAGAACTCGCTCCAGTCGATGGTGCCGAAGTCGTGCGCCTGGCGCTCTTCGTTCCACTTCAGGTCGGGGTCGGGCAGCGTCACGCCCAGGATGGCGGCCTGCTCGACGGTGGCGTCGATGAACTTCTGGCGCAGCTCGTCGTTGCTGAAGCGCTTGATGCCCCAGCGCATCGACTGCGCGCTGTTGGGCGACTGGTCGTCCGGCGGGCCGAACATCATGATCGAGGGCCACCACCAGCGGTTGACCGCGTCCTGCACCATCGCCTTCTGCGCCTCGGTGCCCTGCTTCATCATCGTCAGCAGCGCTTCATAGCCCTGGCGCTGGTGAAAGCTTTCCTCGCGGCAGATGCGGATCATGGCGCGCGCGTAGGGGGCGTACGAGCAGCGGCAGATCGGCACCTGGTTCATGATGGCCGCGCCATCGACCAGCCAGCCGATGGTGCCCATGTCGGCCCAGGTGAGCGTGGGGTAGTTGAAGATCGAGCTGTACTTGGCCTTGCCGGTGTGCAGCGCGTCGAACATCTGGTCGCGCGAGGTGCCCAAGGTTTCGGCGGCGGCGTACAGGTAGAGGCCGTGGCCGCCTTCGTCCTGCACCTTGGCCAGCAGGATGGCCTTGCGCTTGAGCGTGGGCGCGCGGCTGATCCAGTTGCCCTCGGGCAGCATGCCCACGATTTCGGAGTGCGCGTGCTGGCTGATCTGGCGCACCAGCGTCTTGCGGTAGTGCTCGGGCATCCAGTCTTTCGCCTCGATGAAGTCGCCCGCGTCGATGTGCGCGTCGAAGCGCTGCTCGAGCTGCATTTCCTCGGCCGAACGCACGGCTTTCTGCTTGCCGTCGCCTGCGTCCTTGCCCATGGTGTCCATGGCCTGGGTGTACATGTGCGTGTCCTTTGGGTGAGTGTTGGGGGGGCGCGTTCAGCGCGGGCGCGTGTCGATCACGCGGCGCGCCTTGCCGGTCTGGGTGCGTTCCATCTCGTTGGGCGCGTGCACCACCACGCGCGTGGAGATGCCGATGAGCGTTTTCACGCGGTGCTGCACCCATTCGCCGATGGCCGCGCGGTCGGCCGCGGCGGCGTCGGCCGCATTGAGCTCGCAGTGCACCTCGACCTGGTCGAGCTTGTCCGCGCGGCTCACGTGCACCTGGTACAGGCCCGAGAGCGCCTGGTGCGCGAGCACGATCTCTTCGACCTGCGTGGGGAACACGTTGACGCCGCGGATGATCATCATGTCGTCGCTGCGCCCGACGATCTTGCCCATGCGGCGGAACGCGCGCGAGGTGGGCGGCAAGAGGCGCGTGAGGTCGCGCGTGCGGTAGCGCACGATGGGCATGGCCTCCTTGCTCAGCGAGGTGAAGACGAGCTCCCCCTCTTCGCCGTCGGCCTTCAGCTCGCCCGTCTCGGGGTCGATGATCTCGGGGTAGAAGTGGTCTTCCCAGATGACGGGGCCGTCCTTGCTCTCCACGCATTCGCTGGCCACGCCCGGGCCCATCACTTCGGAGAGGCCGTAGATGTCGACCGCGTCCAGCCCGGCCTTGGCCTCGATGTCGCGGCGCATGGCCTCGGTCCAGGGCTCGGCGCCGAAGATGCCGACCTGCAGCGAGCTGTCCTTGGCGTCCAGGCCCTGGCGCTCGAACTGCTCGATGATCACCTGCATGTAGCTGGGCGTGACCATGATGATGTTCGGCTTGAAGTCCTGGATGAGCTGCACCTGCTTCTCGGTCTGCCCGCCCGACATCGGGATGACGGTGCAGCCCGCGCGCTCGGCGCCGTAGTGCGCGCCCAGGCCGCCGGTGAACAGGCCGTAGCCGTAAGACACATGGATCATGTCGCCCGGCCGCCCGCCCGCCGCGCGGATGGAGCGCGCCACCAGGTCGGCCCAGGTGTCGATGTCCTTCAGCGTGTAGCCGACCACGGTCGGCTTGCCGGTGGTGCCCGAGGAGGCGTGGATGCGCGCGACCTTCTCGCGCGGCACGGCGAACATGCCGAAGGGGTAGTTGTCGCGCAGGTCGCTCTTCACCGTGAACGGGAACTTCGACAGGTCGGCCAGCGACTTCAGGTCGCCGGGTTGCACGCCCTTGGCATCGAAGGCCTTGCGGTAGTGGGGCACGTTGTCGTAGGCGTTCTGCAGCGTGGCGCGCAGGCGCGTGAGCTGCAGCGCGGCGATCTCGTCGCGGCTGGCGGTTTCGATGGGGTCGAGGTCGCCGGGGGCGGGGCGTTTCACGGTCATGGGCTTTGTCTCCTCAGGCTGCGACAGCGGGACGGCCCTTGGCCGTGTACGAGCGGCCGCGGAACATCGCGATGCGCTCGCCGCGCTGGTTGGTGATTTCGGTGTCGTACACGCCGGTGCGCCCGGCCTTGGACACCTCGTGGCAGCGCGCGGTGAGCACGTCGCCCTCGCGCGCCGGGGCGATGAAGTCGATGGAAAAGCCCGAGGCCACCGTCAGCTCGTTGTACGAGTTGCAGGCGAAGGCGAAGGTCGAGTCGGCCAGCGTGGCCATGAAGCCGCCGTGGCAGGTGGCGTGGCCGTTGAGCATGTCGGGGCGCACGCGCATTTCCAGCGTGGCCTGGCCGGGTCCGACCTCGACGATGCGCATGCCCAGGCCCTGGGTGGCGTTGTCGTTGGCGAACATGCCGTCGCGCACGTACTCGGCGGTCTGCTGCGGGGTGCGGGTGACGGAAGACGTGTCGGTCATCAACGGTCCTTGAAAACGGGGGCGCGCTTGGCGCGGAAGGCTTCCACGCCTTCGCGGTAGTCGGCGGCACTGCCCATGTCGCGCTGCAGGCGGGCTTCTTCGGCCAGCGCCGTGTCCAGGTCCATGTGCTGCGCGGCGGCCATCGCCTGGCGCGTGGCGACCAGGGCGCGGGTGGGCATGCCGGCCAGCCTGGTGGCGAGGGCGGCGGCCGTTTCGGCCAGGGCCGCGTCGTCCACGCACTGCCAGATGAGGCCGATGCGCGCCGCTTCTTCGGCGGCCAGCTTGTCGCCCAGCAACGCGATGCCCAGCGCGCGCGCCGAGCCCACCAGGCGCGGCAGCAGCCAGGTGCCGCCGGTGTCGGGCACTAGGCCGATCTTGGTGAAGGCCTGGATGAAGCTGGCCGAGCGGCCCGCCACCACCAGGTCGCAGCACAGCGCCAGGTTGGCGCCCGCGCCGGCGGCCACGCCGTTCACGGCCGCGACCACGGGCACCGGCATCGAGCGCAGGCGCGCGACCAGCGGGGCGTAGTAGGTGGAGATGACGTGGCCCAGGTCCTTGGGGGCGGCACCGGGCGTGGGGTCGGGCGCGACCGAAGGGTCGGCCAGGTCCTGGCCCGCGCAGAAGGCGCGGCCGGCGCCGGTGAGCACCACGCAGCGCACGCTCTCGTCGCCGGCCGCCGATTCGAGGGCGGCCAGCAGCTCGGCATGCAGCCCGGTGGTGAAGCTGTTGAGCGCCGCGGGGCGGTTCAGGCTCAGCGTGCGCACCGCGCCGGCGTTGCTGATGAGTACCAAAGGCTCAGTCATGCGTGTCTCTTTCATCCTTGTGGGAGGCGTGGCCAACGTGCAAACACTATTGACCGACCGTTCGGTTGATTTTAGGATCGACCTCGATGCCGGCACAAGCGGGAGCGGTTTAGGGCAAACCCTAGGCCGTGGGCCAATCGCCAGCCGCCGACCCCGCGCGCCCACGAACAAAAGGAGACCGAATGCCCAGCTATGCCATCGACGGCGTGATTCCCGTCGTCCACCCCAGCGCCTACGTGCACCCCACGGCCGTGCTCATCGGCGACGTGATCGTCGGCCCGCACTGCTATGTGGGCCCCTGCGCCAGCCTGCGCGGCGACTTCGGCCGCATCGTGCTGGAGGAGGGCTCCAACGTGCAGGACCACTGTTGCATCCACGGCTTTCCCGAGAACGACACGGTGGTGGAGGTCAACGGCCACATCGGGCACGGCGCCATCCTGCACAGCTGCATCGTGCGGCGCGACGCACTGGTGGGCATGAACGCGGTGGTGATGGACGAGGCCGAGATCGGCGAGAAGGCCATCGTCGCGGCCTGCGCCTTCGTGCCCGCGGGCATGAAGGTGCCGGCGCGCTCGCTGGTGGCGGGCATTCCGGCCAAGGTGAAGCGCGAACTGACCGACGACGAGATCGCCTGGAAGCTGGAAGGCACGCAGACCTACCAGGCGCTCACCGTGCGCAGCCTGGCGAGCCTGCGCGAGGTGGCGCCGCTCGCGCAGGTGGAGGCCGACCGGCCGAGCCTGCCGCGCACGGACGTGCGCTCGCTCATCGCGACGAAGCGCGGTGAAGCTGAAGGTGAAGGCGTGGGTGTGAGCGAAGGCGTGGGCGCGAAAGGCTGAAGCCGCCCGCGCTTCGTGCAAGATCGCGCGCCGCCCTCGGCAAACGAACCACCCGACCACCCAACCACCGAACCCAGGAAACCGACCCGATGCCGCGTGGAAGATCCGCCACCTACGACGACCAGCGTGAACTGATCCTGGCGCAGGCCGCGCAGCTGTTCGCGCGCAGCGGCTACCCGGCCACTTCCATGAACCAGGTGGCCGAGGCCTGCGGGCTCTCGAAGGCCACGCTGTATCACTACTACAAGGACAAGAGCAGCCTGCTGATCAGCATCGCCGAGACGCACGTGTCCAAGCTGGCGGCGCTGGTGGCCGAGGAAGAGGCCTCGACGCAGACCGACGAGGAGCGCCTGCGCCGCTTCATCTACCGCATCGTGGAGGAGTACGCCGGCGCGCAGGACGCGCACCGCGTGCTGACCGACGACGTGCGCTTTCTGGAAGAAGCCGACCGCGAGCGCGTGCTCGACAAGGAGCGCGAGGTGGTCGCGGGCTTTGCGCGCGCGGTGTCCGCGCTGCGCCCCGGCGCGCCCAGCGACGACCTGGCCAAGCCGCTGACCATGCTGCTGTTCGGCATGATCAACTGGATGTTCACCTGGATGAAGCCCAACGGCCGGCTCGACCACGCGGCCATCGCGCCCATCGTGGCCGACCTGTTCCTGGGCGGCATCGGCGCGGTGAAGTCGCCGGACTACGCGGCCATCGCGGCGGTGAAGGCCGCGATGGAAGCGCAGGCGACCCAGGGATCCAGCGACTCAGTGATTCAGTGATTCACTGATTCAGTGACTCAGTGACTCAGTGACTCAGGACGTCACCGAATAGCGCGCCGCCGGCTTGCCGTTCTGCGACGCGCCGAACAGCTTGGCGCCGGCATCCACGAAGGTGGCGAGCAGCGCGGCGTCGTTCACCGACGGCAGCGTGATCGGCTCGCCCAGGTCCAGCCCGGCCAGCGCGGCGTCCACGCAGTGTTCGGCGGCCATGATGGTGCCTTCGGCCAGGTTCGACATCGGCACGCCCGAGAGCTCCCAGATGTCGGTGGCGGTGGCTGCCGGCAGCACCAGCTGCACCTTCACGCCGGTGCCGCCCACTTCGTCCTGCAGCCCGCGCGTGAACGCGACCACGAAGGCCTTGGTGCCGCTGTAGATGCTGCTGATGGGCAGCGTGTGAAAGCCCAGCACCGAGCCGATGTTGACCAGCGTGCCCCGGTTGCGCGCCTTGAAGGCGGGCAGCACGGCGTGGCTCAGGCGGGCCAGCGCCACGATGTTCACGTCGAGCATCTGCTGCATCTGCGCGTTCGAGGTTTGCGCCACGGGCGCCAGCGTGGAAGTGCCGGCGTTGTTCACCAGCAGGGTGATGGCGGGGTCGGTGGCCACCACCTGCGCCACGCGTTCCAGGTCGGCGGCGGCGCCCAGGTCGGCCACCAGCGTCTGCACCTTCACGCCGTGTTCGGCGCGCAGCGAGGCGGCCACTTCGTCGAGCCGGTCGCCGCGGCGGGCCACCAGCAGCAGGTCGTACCCGCGGCGGGCCAGGCGGTCCGCGTAGATCTTGCCCAGGCCGGCCGAGGCGCCGGTGACGACGGCGGTGCCGAGGGTTGCTTGTTCGCTCATTTCGATTCCATTCAGAGGTGGGTTCAGGAAGACATCCGGGTCGTTGCCGGCTCGTTGCCAGGTCATTGCCGGTTTAAGCATGATGACCATCATGTTTGGCAGGTCGAAGCATGATGGCTATCATGCTTAGCGTCAAGCCAGTGTTCGAAGTACCCGGGAACGGAAAGAGGTCACATGCGATACCCCGCAGCGGAAACCGCCGAAAAGCACCAGAAGATCCTGTCCGAGGCCTCGCGCCTGTTCAAGGAGCGCGGCTTCGGCGTGAGCGTGAGCGAAATCATGAAGGCCACCGGCCTCACGCACGGGCCCTTCTACAACCACTTCGACTCGAAGGAGGCGCTGATGGCCGAGTGCATCACGCACTCCGCCGCCGGTGCGCTGGTGGAGCTCGACGAGGCCGGCGAATCGCCCGAGCGCATGCGTGCCTACGTGCGCGACTACCTGAGCCACGAGCACCGAGACGCGCGCGCCGAAGGCTGCCTGGTGGCGGCCTTCGCGGGCCAGGCGGAGGGCACCTCGGGCGTCGGCGCGTCGTTGACGGCGTACCTGAAATCCGTCATCGACCGCTTCACGCGCAACTTTCCGTGGCGCACGAAGAAGAATGCGCGCGGTGACGCGATCCGCATGCTCGCGGCGATGTACGGCGGCGTGGTGCTCGCGCGCGCGGTGGACGACGAGGTGCTGTCCGAGGAAATACTGCGCGAGGTGCTCGAGGGCCTCCAGGCCATTCAAAAAGCCTGAAGGCCTGAAGCCCCGAGCTTGGCCGGGCCTCTACAAGGTCACAGGATCCGGTTGAACCACAGCAGCGACAGCCCCGCCGACAGCAGCGTCAGCACCGCCGCGCCCAACGCGAACAGCGCGGAGATCTCGGTTTCCTTCTTCTCCACGGTGAGCTTGGAGCTCAGCGTTTCGTAGACCTTCTTCAGGTCGCTCGCGGTGCCGGCGTAGAAGTACTCGGCGTTGGTCTTGTTGGCGATGGCCTTGAGCGTATCTTCGTCGAGCCGCACGCGCATCGACCAGCCCTCGAAGCCGATGGTCTCGCCGTCGACCGTGCCCACGCCCACCGTGTAGATGCGCACGCCGCGGTCGGCCGCGGCCTTGGCCGCGTCCAGCGGGTCCACGCCCGTGGTGCGCTGGCCGTCGGTCAGCATGATGACGGCGGCCGAGGTGAACGAGCCAGGCGCCACGGGCGTGAAGTCCTTGAGCTTCTTCTCCGACGAGTCGATGGCCGCGCCGCGCTGGCGGCTGGGCGCGCTGAACTGCTCCACGTCCAGCCCCGCGTCGGGGAACAGCGTGGCCAGCGACACCACGATGGCGTTGCCCGTGGCCGTGGCGCGCTGCAGCTGGAAGCTGTCGATGGCGGTCACCAGGTCTTCGTGGTTGGTGGTGGGCAGCTGCGCCACCTGCGCGCTGCCCGCGAAGGCGACGATGCCCACCTTCACGCTGCGCGGCAGGTCCTTGATGAAGCTCTTGGCCGCCTCCTGCGCGGCCACCAGCCGGTTGGGCAGCACGTCGGCCGCGCGCATGCTGCCCGACACGTCCATCGCCAGGATGATGGTCTGCTGGTTCGACGGCAGCACCACCACCGCCATGGGCCGCGAGGCGGCGACCAGCATCGCTGCCATGGCCAGCAGGAACAGCAGCGGCGGAATGTGCCGCCGCAGGCTCTGCCCGGTGCCCATGGCCTCGCGCACGATCGACAGGCTGGCGTAGCGCACCGCCATCTTCTTCTTGCGGCGGATCAGCCAGATGTAGAGCAACACCAGCAGCGGCAACGCCGCCAGCAGCCAGAGGAATTGAGGCCAGAGAAAGGTCATGCTGCCACCGCCTTCACACCTGCGGAGCCGATGCGCGTGCGGCGCTTGCGCAGATCGGCAAAACGAACGATGGCCTCGACCAGGTCGTCGCTGGTCGACAGCTCCAGCGCGTCGACGCCGGCCTTGGCCAGCGAGGCGCGCAGCGTGCTCTCGCGCTCGGCCGCCAGTTTGGCGAAGCGCTTGCGAAAGCCGCTGTCATGCGTGTCGACCCACAGCTGCTCGCCGGTCTCGGCGTCGCGCAGCGGCACCAGGCCGAGGTCGGGCAGCTCGAGCTCGAGCGGGTCGAACAGGCGCACGGCAATTACTTCATGGCGCTGCACCAGCTGCCCCAGCGGGCGTTCCCAGCCGGGCTCGCTCAGGAAGTCGGACACCACGAACACGGTGGAGCGCCGCGGCATCAGGTTAGCGGCCGATTTCAGCAGGTCGTCCAGCCGCGTCATGCCTTTTTGCGTGGGCGCCGCCTCGGCTTTTTCGGCGCGCTTTTCCATGGCGTGCAGCAGGTGCAGCACATGGCGGCGACCGCTGCGCGGCGGAATCACCGCCTCGAGGTCCTTGCCGTACACCAGCGCGCCGACCCGGTTGCCGTGCCGCGTGAGCAGCCGCGCGAGCACGCCGACGAAGCCGGCCGAAATCTCGCGCTTGGCCTTCAGGCCCGAGCCGAAGTCGACCGAGCGGCTGAGGTCGAGTACGAACCAGGCGGCCATCTCGCGGTCTTCGGTGAACACGCGCACATAGGGCGTCTGCAGCCGCGCGGTGACGTTCCAGTCGATGTGGCGCACGTCGTCGTGGTGCTGGTATTCGCGCAGGTCGGCAAGGTCGAGGCCGGCGCCGCGCATCAGCGTGCGGTAGTCGCCCTGCAGCAGTCCGTCGAGTCGGCGAATGACGGTCCATTCGAGCCTGCGCAGCGCGCGCTCGGCGCCGCCGGCCACGGCCGCTTCCGCAGCGAGCCGTTCGTCGTTCGCGGCCGCGGGGGCCTTACGCCACCAGCTTTTCATGTTCGAGTGGCTTGGGAGGGGCGGGAACCGCACGCATGATCTTCTCGACCAGGCCGTCGGGCGTGAGCCCCTCGGACAGGCCTTCGTAAGACAGCGTCACGCGGTGGCGCAGCACGTCGGGCACCAGCGCGGTCATGTCCTCGGGCAGCGCATAGCTGCGTCCGCGCAGCAGGGCCAGCGCGCGCGCGCCTTCGGTCAGGCTGATGCTCGCGCGCGGGCTGGCGCCGAAGGTGATGAAGCGGCGCAGGTCCTTCAGGCCGTGCTTCTCGGGCGTGCGCGTGGCCGACACCAGCTTCACCGCGTACTGGATGAGCGAAGGGTCGACGTACACGCGGCGGGCCTCGGCCTGCAGCGCGGCAAGCTGCTCGGTGGTCGCGACCGCGGTGGCTTCCACCGGCGGGCCGATCACGCGCTGCACGATCACGAACTCTTCCTCGTCGGTGGGGTAGTCGACCAGCACCTTCATCATGAAGCGGTCGACCTGCGCCTCGGGCAGCGGGTAGGTGCCTTCGGTCTCGATGGGGTTCTGCGTGGCCATCACCAGGAAGGGGCGCGGCACCTTGTGCGTTTCGCCCGCGATGGTGACCTGGCGTTCCTGCATCACCTCGAGCAGCGCGCTCTGCACCTTGGCCGGCGCGCGGTTGATTTCGTCGGCCAGCAGCAGGTTGGCGAACACCGGGCCCAGCGAGGTACTGAACTCGCCCGTCTTCTGGTTGTAGATGCGCGTGCCCACCAGGTCGGCCGGCACCAGGTCGGGCGTGAACTGGATGCGCTTGAAATGCCCGCGCACCGTGTCGGCCAGCGTCTTGATGGTGAGCGTCTTCGCCAGCCCCGGCACGCCTTCGACCAGCAGGTGGCCGCCCGCGAGCATGGCGACCATCACGCGCTCCAGGAAGCGGTCTTGCCCGACCACCACGCGCTTGACCTCGTAGAGGATCTGCTCCATCAACTCTGCGGTGGCGACGGGCGTGGCGAAGGTGCTGCTGGGGGTCTCTGTGCTCATGCGAAGGGCTTTCGTAGAGGAAAGGAGTGCGGGGAAGAAGGGCGGAAAAGAAAGATCAGAAAGGTGGCGAACCCGCCGCCGAAGCCGCGTTCTCGATGGGCACCGCGAAGCCGATGCCGATGAAGGTGCGCTGCTGCGTGGGGTTGAGGATGGCGGTGACGATGCCCAGCACCTCGCCGTCCATGTTGATGAGCGGCCCGCCCGAATTGCCGGGGTTGGCCGCGGCGTCGAACTGGATCAGGTTGCCCAGCTCCTGCTTGCCTTCGGGCGAGCGGAACGAGCGCTTCAGCCCCGACACCACGCCGGCCGACACCGACGGCCCGATGCCGAACGGAAAGCCCACCGCGGCCACCTGGTCGCCCGGGCGCAGGTCGGCGGTGGAACGCATGGTGGCCGGAATGAGGTCGTCGGGCACCTTCTGCGCCTGCAGCACCGCCAGGTCGTTCTCGGGCTGCACGCCGGTGATGGTGGCCACGGCCTCCAGGCCGTCGTAGAAAGTGACCTTGATCTTGTCCGCGCCCGCGACCACGTGCAGGTTGGTGAGGATCACGCCCTTGTCGACGATCACCACGCCCGTGCCCACGCCGCGCTCCACCTCGCCGGTGGGGCCGCCGTCGTTGGGTGCCTCGGGCGGCTTGCCCTTGGCCACGTTGCGCCCGCGCTTCTGCGTCTTGGCCTCGGGGGTGTTCTTTTCCTCGCCGTAGCTCACCACGCGCACCACCGAGGGCCGGATGATGTCGGCCGCCTTGGCCGCGGGCGAGGGCAGGGTGTTGGTCTGCAGCGTGCGAAGCACCGCCGCGTCGATGTCTTTCTGGGTGAGGGCCTTGGCACCGGGGCGCGGCGCCCAGATGGCACCGCCGACCAGCGCGGCCGACAGCACGACGAGCAAGGCGAAGCTGCGGCGCCCGGGTTGCCAGCCGGCTTTCTTCACCGGCGCGGCCTGCAGGGCGCTGCCGGCATCGGCCGCCTGCGCTGCGTCAGGCGATGCCGGCGCGTCCGCCTGATCGGCCGCATCCGTTGCGGCCGGTGGCGGCGTGCGGGGCGAACGGCTGTAGAAAGCGGGCCTGCGCATCGGAGCACCTCCGGCAAAGAAATATCGCGTGAAGGAGTTCACAGTAGCACGCTTTCTTCTGCTGTGCATCCCTTCGGGCATCATGGTGCGATGGCTACCTTCGTCGATACCCACTGCCACCTGGACGCGCCCGAATTCGGTGCGCAGATGCCCGTCATCCGCGCCCGCGCGGCGCAGCAAGGGGTGGCGATGTGCGTCATTCCCGCGGTAGCCGCGTTCAATTTCGCCACCGTGCGCGAGCTGGCCCACATGCAGGGCGACGCCTATGCGCTGGGCATTCATCCGCTGTGCACCGGCCAGGCGAAGGACGAGGACCTCGACGCGCTCGACGCCGAGCTCGGCGCCCGCCGCGACGATCCGCGCCTGGTCGCGGTCGGCGAGATCGGGCTCGACTACTTCGTGGAAGGCCTCGACGGGCCACGGCAGGAGCGTTTCTTTCACACTCAGTTGCAACTGGCACGCAAGCACGGGTTACCCGTGCTCATTCATGTGCGGCGTTCGGTCGACAAGGTGCTCAAGCACCTGCGCCAGACGGCGGGCGGCAGGCCGTGGCAGGGCATTGCCCATGCTTTCAACGGCAGCGAGCAGCAGGCCCAGGCCTGCATCGCGCTCGGTCTGAAGCTGGGCTTCGGCGGCGCCGTGACCTTCGAGCGCGCGCTGCAGCTGCGCCGCCTGGCCAGCACCTTGCCGCTGGCGTCGATCGTCATGGAGACCGACGCGCCCGACATCCAGCCGCACTGGCTCTACCGCACCCAGGCCCAGCGCGACGCCGGCGAGGCGCAGGGCCGCAACGAGCCCGGCGAGCTGCCGCGCATCGCGCAGGTGGTGGCCGGGCTGCGGGGCATCGGCATCGACGAACTGGCCGAAGCCACCACCCGCAATGCGCTCGAAACGCTGCCGCGGCTGAAAAGTCTGATGCCCGTGTCGGAACGCCCGCCGCACCCCGCGTAGGCCAATGTCCCGACCTGCAACCGAGTGTGCAGATGCCATGCATTTGCTGTCATCCTTGAGGTTCGGAAGTTCGTTGCATAGACCAGTGGCACGTCAGTCACTTCAAAACTTCATCCAACAAGGAGCGTTTTCATGACCACGTCTTTTGTTCGCACCATGCCCGTCGTCCTCGCGCTGGCGCTCGCCTCCATCGGCGTGTCGGCAGTGGCACAGACCACGGCTCCCGCCACCACGGCAGCCCCGGCCACGGCCGAACCCACCACCGGCGAAAAGGTGAAGGAAGCCGGCAGCAACGCCGTCGACGCCACCAAGCGCACGACCAAGAAGGCCGTGAACGCCACCGAGAACGGCGCTGAAAAGGCATGGGACGCCACCAAGCGCACCACCAAGAAGGCCGCCAACGCCACCGAAAACGGCAGCAAGAAGGCATGGAACGCCACCAAGCGCACCACCAAGAAGGCCACCACCGCCACCAAGAACGTGGCCGCGAAGACCGGCGACGCGGTTGAAAACACCGGCCACAAGGCCGCCGACGGCATGCGCAGCACCGGCGCCGCCATTGGCGAGAAGATTCCCGGCACGGCCGAGAACGCAGCCGCCAAGAAGCAATAAGCTTTCCGGCTTCTCTCCGAAGAACCCCCAAAGAACCCCCAAAGAACCCGCCTCGGCGGGTTTTTTCATGGGCCGCGACAGTGGCACGATGCCTCCCATGACTCCCCCCACCGCATCCGCCGCCGTGCTCACGGGCCTCGCGCCCATCGTCTCGCCGAACACCGCCGTGCTCGTGCTCGGCAGCTTTCCCGGTGTGAAGTCGCTCGAACGGCAGCAGTACTATGCACACCCCCAAAACCAGTTCTGGAAGATCCTGCAAGCCGTGTGGCCCGACATTCCCCTGCCTTCGGGCGCCGACAGCTACGCCGCGCGCTGCCAGTGGCTGCTCGACCGCGGCCTGGGCGTGTGGGACGTGTACGGCGCCTGCGAGCGCGAAGGCAGCCTCGACTCGGCCATTCGCTCGCCGGTGGTGAACGACATTGCCGGCCTGCACCTGCCCAGGCTCGCCGCCATCGCGCACAACGGCGGCGAGAGCTTCAAGCACGCACGCCACACGCGCGCGCTCGGCGTGCCGGTTCATTCGCTGCCATCCACCAGCCCCGCCAACGCGTCGTGGAGCTTCGAGCGCAAGCTCGCGGCCTGGCGCGAGGTCTTCGCAGCCCACCACCTTGTCGTCTGATGGCATCGAGCAAAACACCCGCCCAACCCCTCGTCCTTCCCGAAGTCAATTTCTCCGACTGGGGCGACATCCGCTACCTGCACCTGGGCACCGAATGGGTCCAGGGCTCGATGAAGATCGACGCGCCCTTCGAGATCGAGCTCGAGTACGTGCAGCGCATGATGGCCTGGCTGCTGTTCGCCGACGGCAAGACCGTGGCCAGCCGCCATGCCATGCAGCTCGGCCTGGGCGCGGCCACGCTCACCAAGTTCAGCCGCAAGGTCTTGCGCATGCGCACCACCGCCATCGAGCTCAACCCGCAGGTGGTGTCGGCCTGCCGCGGCTGGTTCAAGCTGCCGCCGGACGACCCGAAGCTGCGCGTGGTCATCGCCGATGCCGCGGCCGAGATCCGCAAGCCCGAGTGGCACGGCACCGTCGATGCCTTGCAGGTCGACCTGTACGACCACGAGGCCGCCGCGCCCGTGCTCGACAGCGAAGACTTCTATGCCGACTGCCGCGCGCTGCTCACCGAAGACGGCTGCATGACGGTGAACCTGTTCGGCCGCTCGTCGAGCTACGAACGCAGCCTCGAGAAGATCGCCGCCGCCTTCGGTGCCAACGCGGTGTGGGCCTTCAAGCCGACGCGCGAAGGCAACACCGTGGTGCTCGCGCAGCGCACGCCGAGCCGGCCCAAGCGCGAGCTGCTGGCCGAGCGCGCGCAGACCATCCAGACGCGCTGGAACTTGCCCGCGCCGAAGTGGCTGCGCGTGTTCAAGCCGATGCAGGTTTCGTTGTGAAACATCTCCGCGCCCCGGCAAGAGGCCTTTACGTTTAACTTCCTACGGAAAACGGTAGTACGTAAGGCCTGCCTTCACTAATGGAATATTGACCGGGGAGGGACCTCCGGCTCACGATGGCCCGCCAGTCGATTACCGCGTCATCCACCTTCCGGGTCATTGCGTGTTCCAAGCCTGCTTTCTATCGCCCTTGCCGAGCGAGCTGCACACCGGCCACGGCGTCGATGTGTCGGGCCAGCCCCTCGTCGGCGCCTCGCCCCGCTTCGTCGGCATGCTCGGCCAGTTGCGCCGCGTGGCGGCAAGCGACGCGCCGGTGCTGGTCGAAGGCGAGACCGGCTGCGGCAAGGAACTGGCGGCGCGCGCGGTGCATGCATGGGGCGCGCGCAGCAAGGGCCCGTTCGTGCCCGTCAACTGCGGCGCCTTGCCCGACCACCTGCTGGAGGCCGAACTCTTCGGCCACGAGCGCGGCGCCTTCACCGACGCCAAGGCCGCGCGCCGCGGCCTGGTGGCCGAGGCCAACGGCGGCACGCTGTTTCTCGACGAGGTCGATGCGCTGAGCGCCAAGGCGCAGGTGGTGCTGCTGCGCTTCGCGCAAGACCAGCGCTACCGGCCGCTGGGCAGCGCGCGCGAACTGCGCACCGACGTGCGACTGGTCACCGCCACCAACCGACCGCTGGACATCGCGGTGGAGGCCGGCGACTTTCGCGCCGACCTCATGTACCGGCTGAAGATCCTTCAGGTGCGCCTGCCCGCGCTGCGCGAGCGGCCCGGCGACGCGGTGCTGCTCGCGCGCTATTTCCTCGAGGCCTTCTGCGCCAAGTACGGCCTGCCGGGGCGCCGCTTCGACGAGGCCACGCTCGACTGGCTGCACCGCCAGCCCTGGCCGGGCAACGTGCGCGAGCTGGAAAACTGGGTGCACCGCGAACTGCTGATGGCCGACGGCAACACCGTGGGCCACGCCGCCGCGCCTTCGCAACCGTCTCAAGCTTTCCAGGGTGCCGACAGCATGCGCTGGCGCACGCAGGACCACGCCAACTTCCAGGACGCCAAGGCCGAGGCCGTGCGCAGCTTCGAGCGCGACTACGTGGTCAACGTGCTGCGCCAGTCCGGCGGCAACGTGACGCAGGCCGCGCGCATCGCGGGCAAGGAGCGACGCGCCTTCGGCAAGCTGCTGAAGAAGTACGGCATCGACCGACGCGGCGTGGCCGAGGCGAACTGAGCCACCGTTTCAATACCGCTTCAACATCGCTGTACAGGGTGCTTCAGGGCCGCCCCAGGAAGATCTCCCGGATCACATCGCGGTAGCTCGCCAGTTCGGCGCTGCGTGCCGTCGCCGCCGCGCCGCGCAGGTCGGTGCTTCGCGTGTTGGTCGCCACCTCCACGGTGATGACGCTCATCGACGGGCGGTCGGTCGCGCGGCCTTCGGTGATGTCCTGCGGCCCCCAGCCGCCCAGCGAGGTGCCGCCCGGAATCGCGCCGCTCCAGCCCGTGGTCGGCGTGCCGCCCAGGTGGTTGCCCTGCACGCCGCGGCCGAAGCCGCGCCGCGCCATGTCGCCGGCCATCGCGAGCGCCAGCGCCTGGTCGCTCGCGGTGCGCGCCGACGCGGCCGCCTGCAGCGCGGTGGCCGCTGTGGGGTCGGCCGCCCGTGCCAGTGCGCCGGCCGACACCGTGTGCGCGTCGCTGAAGATGCCCGCGGCATCGCGCGTGCTCGAGCCGTGCACGCTGGCGATGCGGCTCGGCCGGAAGCGCTCGATGAGCCGCATCAGCGCGATGTTCTCCGGCAGCACCGCGCGCGCCGGCGAGCCGGCGTCCATCGGCGTCGCACGGCCCGCGGGGGTGGCCGCGTCCAGCCCCTGGCCGGGGCTCGGAAAGTTGCGGTTGGTCGGCGTGGCGCGTTCGCGCGTGCGCGTGGCCGCGTTGTCGGGGAAGAGCACGGGCACGACGATCACCGTGTAGCAGGGCCGCAGCAGCGCGTTCTGCAGCGTCTGGATGAGCATCTGTGCCACCTCGATGCCGCCTTGCTCCGAGCCGTGCACGCCCGCGATGACCAGCGCGCGTTCGTCGCTGGTGCCCGGAAAGAAGAAGGCATCGACCGAGCGCCCGCCCGACGTGGTGAGCAACGACGCCGCGATGCCGCCGCGCTCCTCGGTCCAGCCGTGGTCGCGCTGCCGGCGCCGCCGCTCGTCGAGGTCGGCGGTGGGCCACAGGGGCTCGGGGCCGTTGCGCGCGATGGCCTGCGCGAGCCACAGGTCGTCGGAGCCGGCGGGGAAGATGCGCGCGAGCACCGCGTCGAGGTCCGGGTCGGCCACCGGCCGGCCCTGCGCGCGCAAGGCATCGAACACCCGGCCCTTGTCGGCGGCGGACAGCCAGATGGCGTCCACGCTGTCGGAGAGCGGGCTGGCCAGCAGCGCATCGGGCGCGGGGCGGTGCGTGACGCGCGCCGGGCCGAGGCCGAAGGCCAGTTGCACGGCGGCGCGGTCGGCTTCCTTTTCGGCTGCAAGGTCGGTGCTGTGACGGGCCGTGAGGTCGGGGGTGTGACCGGCCGCATCGTCCGGGCGTTCGCCCGCGCCGCGCATCTGCGCCACGTGCGCGACTTCGTGCGCCAGCAGAAAGCGTTCGCCGATGCGCCGCGCGGCAGGCATGGGCCCGCCGAGCACGATGGCGTCGGCCGTCGAGAAGGCGCGCGCGCCCACGGCCTGCGCGGCCTGCGCGGCTTCGTTCGATGCGTGCACGCGCACGGTGTCCAGCGGCTGTCCGAGTCCGCGTTCGAACGCCGTGCGAAGCGAGGACGCCAGCGGTGCGCCTGCGGTGGCCGCGCAGCGTGGGCACGAGCCGCCGCATGCGCACGTGTTCGCCGCCGTCTCAGGGTGCGCTTGCGCGTCGTTGCCCGACGCGGCAGGGCGCGAGCGCGACATCGCCTTCCCGCCCTTTCCGGCCTTCGCTGCCTTCGCGCCCTGCCGCTTCGGCACCGGCGGCATGCGCCCGCTAGCGGAACTCAAGCTGAAAGCTCTCCGCTGCGGGACGCGGCGCGCCGTCGGCGTGCGGCGCCGCTTGCCCGTCGGCCCACAGCCAGCGCGCCGGAAAGTGCAGCCGCAGCGTGTGCGGCGCGCGCTGGTCGGTGCGCAGGCCCAGCAGCACCCACAGGTCGCAGGGCGCGGCCGTGCCGTTGGGGTTTTCGACGTGCGCGATGTGCAGGTCGATCGACCACGCCTCGCCGACCGCGTCCACCCGCACCGGCGTGGCCGTGTCGGTGGTGAAGAACTCGCCCGGCACGCGCGCCACCAGCCAGCCGCCATGCAGCGAGGCGGCCGACATCGGCACCGACGGCGTGAGCCCGACGAAGCTGCTGCCGGCCAGCGTGGCGGGCAGTTGCGCGCCCGACACCACGCGCACGCGGGTCTCGTGCGCGCCGGAGGTCGGGCGCAGCAGCGCGAGCAGGTCCACCGCCAGCCGCGCGGCCGGCGGCTGCACGCGCCCGTGGCTGTCGATGACCTGCAGCGCGTCCAGCGGAGAGGTGAAGGTGATGTCCGTCATGCTGCGCGCCCTCGTCAAGCCACCCGCGTGTCGCCGCCCGGCACCGGGAAGTCGCCCACCGGGCAATCGGGAAAGTCGGGCCCGGCCACGAAGTCGTAGCCGGCGGTGGTGCGGTCGGTGCGCAGCGTGCGCGCGAACGCCTGCGACGGAAAGGAGCGGCAGTCGGGCGCCACCGCCACCATCGGGTCGAAGGCGTGCGTGGTGCCGTTGTAGGCCCGCGTGAAGCCGTAGGTGACGCAGCCCAGCACGCGGTCGGGCGCGTTGTCCTTCACGCACGACACGCAGGTCTCGGCCGTCCAGCTCAGGCTGGTGGTGCCCAGCATGGCGGGCGTGCGGTACGGAATGTCGTAGATCGACTCGGTGCTGCTCACGCGCTCGCCCGCGTCGGGCAGCGGAAAGCCTCGCGGTATCTCGTGCTCGCCCTGGCCCGCCAGGTAGGGGCCCGAGGGCGTGCCGTAGAAGGGCTGCGCGCTGTTCGGGTCGTTGTCGACGAAGTCGCTGCGCCCGCGCGCGTCGTACGGGTGCGTGCTGTTGATGATCTGGATCATGTGGAAGCCGTCGCAGTGGCAGCCGTCGGCGGCGGCCGGCTGGTTCGCGTCGGCCATGAAATGCAGCTCCGCCGCGATGCCCGAGGCCAGGTCGCTGCCGGCCGCCGCGAAGCCGCGGCGCACATCGGTGAAGGCCAGCGGCATCGCGTGCAGCGTGCCCAGGTGCTGGAAGCAGCAGGAGATGGGGCACGACACGGCCGCGCGCCGCTGCGTGGGCGAGGGCGGGCCGATGAAGTTGGCGGGCAGCACCTGGATGGTCGGCGCGCGCTGCAGCGCCGACGTGCCGAAGGCCCCCGCGCCACGCGATTGCTGCACCACATGCGCGAGCTCGTGCGCCAGCAGGCGCCGGCCTTCGGCGCGGCTCGGTGCGTACTCGCCGGGGCCGAACACGATGTGCTCGCCCACCGTGTACGCGCGCGCATCGACACCGGCCGCGCTGCGTGCCGCGTCGGCGCCGGTGTGCACGCGCACCGCGCCGAAGTCGTGGCCGAAGCCCGCTTCCATGAAGCGGCGCGTCGCGGCGTCGAGCGGGCGCGAGGCGGAGCGCAGGCCGCCGGTGTCGAGGCCCGCGGGCGCACGCGGTGCTGATGTGTAGCGCGGCGCGCGCTGCAGGCCGGTGCCGCGTTCGGCGGTGCCGGTCGCATGAGTGGCGTGGCCGCCCGCGACGATGCGCGCGGCGATCGCGTCGGCCTCGCGCTCGTGCGCGTCGCCGGGCTGGCTCAGCGCCGGACCCTGGGGCGCGGCCCTTGCGCGGCAGCGTGGGCAACCGCCGCCGCAGGCGCAGGCACTTGCCGTGCGCGACGGTGCGGCCCCGTGCGCGGATGCCTGCGCGGACGCCGATGCATGCGGGCGACCCGCCGGCAGTCGGTACTCGCGGCGTTCCACCTGCGTGCGCACAGGCGCGGCGCGATGCCTTGCCGACGGCCGGGTGGCCGGCTTCGCGCGGGGCTGGAGGTCTGGCATGGCGAGGCTCCTTCATCCGTCATCGATCGTTGCGCGACCCGCTGTCGCGGCGCGCCCTCAGGGCTTGGACGCATCCCAGGCGAAGTGCGCATACGAGTCGGCGTTGTTCATCGCGTCGCTCACCGACATCTTTGCGTACTTGGCGCTCTCCCATTCGTAGGCGTTGTCGTCGCAGCCCACCACGTCGTGCGCCAGTTCGTGGATCACCGTGCTGGCCTGCAGGTCGGGCGCCGAGCCGAACCAGTAGGGGCACACGTGCAGGTCGCTCCACACCGAGTACACGTAGGCCAGCACGTTCTTGTCGCACGAACTCTCGCACTGGAAGTCGATGGATTGCTTGATCGCGGTGTTCAGCTTCTTGAACCGTTCGAGGATTTTCGCGATGTCCTTGTCGTAGGTTGTGTGGAAGTGTGTGGTGAGCAGCGCCGACACGCGCGCCGGCAGCGGGCTCGGCAGCGCGCCCAGCCCGGTCACCACGTTGCCCAGCCAGCTGGCGCCCAGCGTCTGCGCCGCGTTGGCCACGGGCTTCCAGTTGGCGGGGCAGTCGTCGAAGCGGTTGGCCGTGCCGGCGGGGCCGTGCACCACGCCGTTCTTTCGCTCGCCGGCTTCCTTCTTCGCGCCGCAGCGCGGACAGCTGCCGCCGCATGCGCAGGAGGTCGGCGGCGAGGAAGAAGGGGCAGGGGCCGCGCGCGCTTCGCTGCGCGCGTTCTGCGGCGCATGCCGGCGTGCATGCCGCTCGTTGCCGAAGCGCGAGGCCGACTGGAAGACCGACATGGCGTGCTCCTTGTGCGGTTCGCCCGAGACGAGTTAAGGGTGCAGGCGTTCAGGGTTTCACGGGTTCCTTTTCGGCGCCCGCTTGCGTGCCGTCTTCACCGGCCCGGGCTGCGAGGCCAGCAGCCGCTTGGCACGCTCGATGAGCGTGGTGGCGAGCTGCTTGTCGCCCAGCGCATCGGCCAGCTTGGCCGGCGCGATCTCCAGCACGCCCTCGACATCGCGCACGCCCGCTTCGTTGAGCCGCTTGCGGGTGGCCGCGTCGATGTCGAGCTTGTCGAGCGGCGTACGCACGGTGTCGGAAGGTGGCGCCGGGGGTTGCGGCGCAGGCGGCGTCGGGGCCGGAGGCGTGGGCGCTGGCGGTGCCGGTGGCGAAGGTGGCGGCGGCGGCGGTGCCGGTGGCGTGGCCGGCGTGGTGCGCGTCCCGAAGATCACCGTGCCGTCCAGCGCCACCGATTTCGGCACGATGCGCACCGGCCCGGTCAGCGTCACCTGCACGTTCGCACCCGGCGCGAGCCGCACCGGCTCCTTGCCGCGCACGATGTCCTGCTTGCCGGCCGCGTCGGTCACGCGCAGGAACAGGTCGCCTTCCTTCTGCAGCACGGCCGTCTGCTTCGGGTCGTACACGGCCGAGAAGGCGCCCGCCTCGTCGGTGGTGCCCACCACCTCGATCTGCGTGCCGTTGCCGCGCAGCAGCCCCACCACGTAGCCCTGCTGCCCCTGGCCGCGCGCGTTCACGAAGCGCCCGCCCAGCGCCGAGCCGCCCTCCACCGGGGCCGCCACCTGCACCGTCGCCACCTCGGCGCTGCTGGCGATGAGCTGCGCGGTCTGCGCGCCCGCGTCGGCCTGCGAGCGCAGCGCCTGCGCCATCGGGTGGTCGGCGCCCAGCTTCACCGCGAGGCGCTGCGCCTCGTAGCTGTAGGCCTGCGTGGTGGCCACGTGCGTCTCGTTGGCCACGGCCATGGAGCGCGCCGCGTAATGGCGCGACAGCCCGGCCATCTCGGCCGTGGTGAAGGCGTTGTCGGGCAGCGCCCCGCCCAGCTCGCGCGCGTTGGCCGAGAGCGACTGCGTGGCGAACTGCGACAGGCCCGCGGCGTTGCCGAAGGTGCGGTCGCAGAAGGCCGCGTCCAGCACCTGGTTGGCCGTGTCGATGGTCGGCAGCGGGTTGGCGCCCACGCGCGCGGGCCGCGCCACGATGCAGTGGTCGGCCTGGTTGAGCGTGGTGATGTTGGTGCGAAAGCCCTGCGTGAGCGCCGAGATGGTGTGGTTCGCGTCCTCGCGAAAACGCGAGCCCGTGACGCGCACCGTGTCGCCCATCAGCACCGCGTTGGCCAGGAAGGGCTCGCGCCTGAACACCGACGCGGTGTTGGCCGAATAGCCCAGGTCGTCGAAGCACAGCAGCGCCTGCGACACCAGCGAGCGGTTCACGCTGCCCAGGCGCACGTAGTTGTCGTCGAACAGCGTCTCGCCGCCGGGCAGCACCGCCTCGGCGCGCGCCGCGTAGGCATTGGCGTTGTCGAAGTACTTGCCCAGCGTGCGCGCCAGCAGCCGGTGGATGCCGCCCAGGTTGAACAGCAGCACGCCGCCCACCACCGTGTCGAGCAGGCCGAAGCGCCCGCTGAACTCGCTGTTCAGGTGGTTGTTGGCGACGGACACCGGCCCGAAGGCGTAGGCCGTGAGCGCGCGGCCCGCCGGCTGGTCCACCCGGTTGTCGTGCACGCGCAAGGCCGGCTTGCGCCCGGTGGCGGTCGAGGCCTGCGAGGTCAGCGCGCCCGCGAAGCGAACGTAGAAGCCGCCGCGCAGCCCGGCGCGCCGGTTGTCGTCGGCCGCGGTGCCCACGGGGCCGTTCGCGGCCAGCACGTTGTCGGTCATTTCGAGGTCGTTGCCGTAGCCCACGAACACGCCGCACACCGGGTCGATCAGGCTGGCGCCGTTCTCGTACACGTGGTTGCCGCTGAGCACCGCCGATTCCACGATGGCCAGCGACACGCCGCCGCGGCCGATGCTCTGCGCGTCTTTCACCATCGCGTCGGTGAAGGGGTTGCGCAGGTTGTGGTGCAGCCGGTTGGCCAGCACCACCAGGTCGCGCACCGGGTCGGTGGCACGCAGCAGCGGCGTGAGCCCCAGGTTGAGGATGGCCGCGTCGATGTACGCCAGCAGCGCGCCCTTGGGGTCGTTGGCCGGAATGGCCGGCGTCTTGCTGGCCAGCGTGGCGCCCTCGCGCAGCGCGAAGCCGATGCCCGACAGGCCCATCATCGACACGTCGTTGCCCTCGATGCCGATCTCGTGCAGGAAGCCGCGCTTGGCCGCCGCCACGTCCACCGCGCGCGGCGCGACCGTGACCGCGTTCACCAGCACCCCGTCGGCGTCGCGCGCCTCGGCCACGCGCAGCACGCGGTACTGCGGCGACACGTCCAGCGTGTAGGCGCCGGCGGCGGTCTTCACGCTGGCCATGCCCTGGGCGTCGCTGCGGTCGGTGGCGGTGGTGTCGGCCTCGAGGTACACGTCGACATCGGGCACGGGCTTGCCCTTCTCGTCCTGCACCAGCGCGAGGAACTGGCCGTTGGCCGTGACGTTCACGGCGGCGCCCGGTGCATCGGGGGCGGCTGCCGCTGCAGCGGTCGCGAAGGACGCCGTGGAGAGCGACGCGCTCAGGCTCGCACCGGTCACGTTGCCCGGGTTCGCGCGCTCGATGATCACCGGCGGCGGCGGGTCGATGTCGCCCCCCAGCGTGATGCCGTTGCCCCCACCGCCCACGATGCGGTTCTGCACGATGCGCACGCGCTCCGAGCCCTGGCGCACATGGATGCCGCCGAAGGCGCGGTACGGCTGCCGGGGCACCAGCTTCACCAGCGCGAAGGCCCACACCTTGAACGCATAGAGCAGCACCAGCTTCGGAAACTTGTAGATCACCTGCGGCCGCGCGCAGGGGTCTGCGGGGTCGCGCGTGGGGTCGTCGTCGGGCGTGTCGGGGTCGTCGGGCGTGTCGTCCACAAAGGGCAGCAGCACCAGCGTGTTGCGCTCGATGAGCACGTCGTCGGCGTTGATGGAAATGGTGGCGCGCCCGTCCACCGTGTCGAGCAGGTGCAGCCGGTTGTCGTCGATCTTCAGCTCTGCGGCCTGCGTGGCGCGAATGGCGTTGGTGCGCGCGATGACGCGGCAGCCGTGCACGCGCAGGTCGCGGCAGCTGCCCTCGGCCGTGCCTTCGATGGCGATGGCGATGCCGTCGTAGGTGACCAGGTCGAGCTCGCGCACCTCGATGCCGTCGCAATCGGTGAACGACAGGATGGGCTGGGTGCGCGTGTCGGTGCGCGGCAGCACGATGGAGCGGCGCGCGCAGCCATGGACCACCACGTTGCGCCGGCCCGTGAGCGCGAGGTTGGCGCGGTGCAGGCCGGGCAGCAGGCACAGCTCGCCGCCGGCCAGCGGCAGGTGGCGCGCGGCTTCTTCCAGCGCGTTGAAGTCGCCGAAGCTGGACACGCCGTCGCCCACCAGGAAGGTGCAGCAGATCTTCTGGTTGGTGAGCGGGCGAAAGCGCTTGCGGCAGTCTTCGATGGCACCCGAGATGTCGGTGTTGCGCCGGCCCGTCCAGTCGATTTCGGCGAGCGCCACGCGGTGGTAGACGATGCCCGTGGGCGGCGCGTCGTCCACCAGCACGGCGGGGTTGGCGATTTCGCCCGCGCGCACGGCAAAGGTCCAGTAGTCGCCGGGGCGGTAGTTGCCCGCGCCCGGCGCGTCGAACTGCAGGCGGATGCCGTCGCGCAGCTCGACCGGGTCGACCGCGTTGGTGAAGGCGGACACGTCGGCGATGCCGTTCCACAGCCGGAAGAACACCGAATCGGTGGTCGAGGGCAGGGCGCCGAACACCGGCGGCACGGCCAGCTCCAGGTCGTGGTCGGTGGTGAGCGTGGCCATGGCGCCATAGCTCGGCTGCCACGCGCCGATGGCCTCGTCGTACTGCAGCGCCTCCAGGTAGAAGGCGTTCAGGCCCGAGTGGATGACCGCCGCGCGGCCCGCGTCCAGCGTCACGCGCGGCGGGTTCACCGTGGCGTCGAAGCGCCCGCGCGCGGCGAGCCCGCCGTTCCACTGCGACCACTTGAAGCGCGCCGTGCCCTGGCTGGTTTCGGCGATCTCGATGCGGTACAGGTTGTGCTCGAAGCCCGTGTACCCGCCGCCGCCCACCACCGGGCAGTCGCCCGCGATGGCGATCACCGGCGCCAGCGACGCGGTGAGCCGGCCCTTGGCCGACAGGTCGTCCCGCAGCTTGGCGCGGATGGTGTCGCAGTCTTCGTCCGCGCCCAGCCGCAGCAGGCGGATGCGGTAGTTGACGTAGGCGCGCTCGGTGGTGTCGGGCCCGCCGAGCGCGGGCTCGATCAGGCGCTCCGGGTACTGGAAGCCGTGCAGCGACTCTTCGGACACCTCGAGGATGACCGCGTCGCGCACGCCGTCGCCGATGCTGTCGGGTGTGGGCAGCGGGCTGGAGGGCCGCGGGCTGGAAAGCGGCGGGCCGAAGTAGGTGGCCGTGCGCTCGACCAGCGCCGCCGGGTCGGCCGCCGCGCCGGCCAGCCGCGCGAGGATGCCGTCGGCCCACGCGCGCCCCGGGTGCAGCTGCACATGCACCTGCCCGTTCACCACCGCGGCCGACTGCACCTTGAAGCCGTCGGCCTCGTCGGCCGGCACCGCGCACACGCCCGCGCCGATGACGTCGCGCCCGGCCTGCGCCTGCCAGCCCAGTTCGAGCAACTGGCCGTCGGTGAAGTCGGTGTCCAGCGACACGCGGCCCTGCTGGTGCAGCACCCCGTTGACGTTGCGCAGCACGCCGTTGGCGGCGGGCGCCACGCCGCGCTCGTGCGCATGCGGATCGAAGTCGAGGTTGGAGAAATCGCCTTGCATCACAGCCCCCTCTTTGTCATGTCACAGGCACGACGAGCGGCCGCACGCCGACCGGCATGAACTCGCGCAACCGCACCTGCAGGTTGGTCCACTTGTGCGCCTCCAGCAGAAAGCCGAAGGCGCCCATCGCGTCGTCGTCGGGGCCGCGCGTGCGAATGCGCACGTCGCTGCCGCGCGCCAGCTGCGCATAGCCCGGGTCGCCGAAGCGCTCGGCGGTGAAGGCCAGGCGCGCATCGCCCGCGTGCAGGCAGAAGTGGTTGGGCGGCAGGCGGTTCGCGCCTGCGCTGAACCAGCTCCACTTGATGCAGCCGTGCTGGTTGTCGAGCACCTCGAAGCGCTGCGCGAACAGGCCGCCCGCGCCGCCCACCGCGCTGGTGCGCACCGGGCCGAACACGGTGAGGCCCTGGAACTGCAGCGGCGCGGCCCAGGCGTTGGCAGGGTCGGTGGCGGCGCCGATGGCGAAGGTGCCGTTCGGTACATCGTCCACGCCAAGGCCTGCGTCTACAACGCTGTCGGCGATGTCCAGCCGGTAGCGGTCGTCCACCGCGATGGCGCCCACGACCGAACGCTGCACCACGATGTCGGGCGTCGGCACGAAGGCGTCGCGGTCGGCCGCCTGCGCGAAGCCGTAGCCGTTTTCCAGGCGCAGCGCGGGCGTCATCGGCGCGCGGCTGTCGTCGCGCAGCGCGTGGCCGCCGGGGTCCAGCGTGCAGCCGATGATTTCCAGCCGCGCGAGGGCGGCACGCGCGATGAGCGCGCTGCCCGCCGCAAAGCCCGCGCCGGGCGCAAGGTGCAGGCCTTCGAGCCGCACGGCGGGCGCGTCCAGCGTCGCGTCCACCGCATCCACGGGCCTGAAACCCAGCGGTCGCGCGAGCAGCACCACGGGCCGCTGCCCGTCGGCCGCGCGCACGGTGAGCGAGTGCGCGAGCCGCACCGACACGCCACCATCGATGGCCGTGCCCGCGAGCGCGCCGATGTCCAGCGTGTGCACGCCGCTGTCCTGCAGCTCGATGACGACGGGCTGCGTGGCGGTGGCCAGGTTGTCCATCTGCGCCTGCAGCGGCGTGCCACTGGGCAATGCGCTGGCCTCGCGCACCTCGACGCCGTCGCGCTCGAAGAGGCTGCGCACCACCGGCTGTGCGCCCACCGGGCCGGGGCTCGCGTCGGTGAAGCTGGCGTACAAGTGCGCCTCCGTGCCCGTGACCAGCGCATCGCGCTGCGCCGCGGTGCCCACGCCGACCAGCACGCGGCCGATGTCGGGGTCGATGACGACTTCGCCGTCGGCCACCGGCTGGCGCAGGCCGGTTTCCCAGGCGCAGAGGTTGTCGCCGCGAAAGCGCCACGCGGTGGCGGCGAACAGCGCCTGCGATGACTGCGGCAGGAACAGGTTCAGCCCGACGTTCGCCAGGTCGAGCCCGGTGGGCGGGGCGGTGGTGTCGTCGAAGAAGTCGATGTGCACATAGGCCTCGGGGTGGCCGGCCTGCGCGCCGGTGGTACTGGTGGCCCCGGTCGTGATGCGCGCGTCGAGCATGGGGCCGGGCACGGCGTCGGGCTGCGTGAGGGGCGCGACCACGCCGCCGGAGGCGTTCAGGTCGAGGTCGGCGGGCCGCGCGATGTTGAAGAGCCGCACGGGCCGGTCCAGCGGGTGCAGGTCCAGCCGTATCGCGAAGCGCGCGAGCGGCGAGGGCTGCGCGCCCAGGTCGCTCGTGCCCTTCACCAGCGGCGGCAGCGCAGGCCACTGCCAGGCGGAGAGCCGCCACAGGAAGATCGCGAGGTTCGGCAGGTTGACGTGGCGCACGTCGTCCACCGCCGGCTTCACGTCGGCGCTGTACGCGAAGGTGTCGAAGGGCGTGCCCAACAGGGCGAGCGAGGCCGGGTCGCGAACGGGAGCGGTGCCGCCGCGCGGAACCATGAAGCGCGTGATGCCGTCGCCGCCCCACGGCGGCAGCCCGCCGGCGTCGGGGCGCTGGTGGTTCAGGTGCTGGCGCCAGCCCAGGTTCTCTCGCAGTTCCACGCCGCGGCAGGCCCAGCCCGTGAGGTCGGCCGCGAGCCGCTCGATGGCGCCCAGCGTGCCCTTGCGGCGGCGCAGCGCGATGGTGTCGGCCACGTCGGCGCGCAGCGTGCGCGGCTCGCCCTTCAGGTGCGTGGTGCCCAGCAGGTCGCCCAGGTAGGGCACGACCCAGTCTTCGCAGGTGTCGATGAAGAGGTTGTCGTAGAGCCGGCCGATGTCGTCGTGCAGCGCGCCGAAGGCCTCCTCGATGGCGCCGAGGTAGGCGCGCAGCGGGTAGGCGGGGGACTGCTCCGAGTCGCGCGTGCGGTAGATCTCGGGGAGGCGGTCGAAGAGGGGGACGGTGGGGGTGCTCATGCGGGCGCTCCCTGTGGTTTTCTTTCTCGCTCGCCTGTTGGGGGAGGGTTGGGGTGGGGGCACGCGGCGTGTCCATCGGGCGCTCTGGCTGCCCCCATCCCGGCCTTCCCCCAAAGGGGGAAGGAGCAATGCAAGACACTTGCGGGTTTCGTGTTCATGCGCATTCCCCTGCCGACGGTTCGACCGCCGGCGTCAGCGTGAGGTGCGCCGGCAGCAGCTGCAGCAGCTCGCGCGGCGTGCAGGGCAGCAGCGCGGCCATCGGGCGCGGCGGGTTCGGCAGCGCCAGCGTCGCCGTGTCCGTCACCCCCGCGGCAAAGCGGCCCATCGCGCTCACGCGGCACCACAGCACGCCGGACACGTTCTGCAGCCGGCCTTCGATGCGGCTCGCGTACTCGCGCTCGCCCAGCCGGCGCGCGCGCAGGCCGAAGAGCCCGGTGCGCTCGTGGTCCGCATCGCCGGCCAGGCCCATGGCCGCGCGCAATGCCGTGGCCACGTCCTCCGCCCGGTACGTCGGGTCGCGCGCGTAGCTCACGTCGACGAACACGTAGCGCAGCAAGGCCTGCTGCACGATCACCGGAAAGCGGTCGGGGCCGCGGCAGCGCTGCGCGTGCGCGAGCGTGGCGCGCACGTCCGCGAACTCGGCCTCGCGCCCCGCCTCCAGCAGCACCCGCAGAATCACCGCGGGCACGCCCTGGTACAGGTCCCACGCCGCGGTGGCGGTGGTCACGCCCGGCACCGACAGCGTCTCGGTCTCGAAGTCGCGCAGGCTCACGAGGCGGCCCAGGCTCTGCACCTTGCCGGGTGCGGCCTCGCGCGCCTTCTCCAGGTCTTCGGGGTCGGCGCCGCCCGACACGATGCCCGCCAGCGACACCTTGTCGAAGCCCTCGGGCCGCTCGCTCGACGAAGGCGTGGCGCCGGGCTTGACCGGCCCGCGCGCACCGGTGCCGCTGCGGTAGCGCGCCACCACGTTCTTCATGCCCGAAGGCAGGCGCGCGCCCGTCTCGCCGTCGCCGAACTGCACGAAGCTGCGGCCCTCGGCGTCTTCGCGCACGATGTAGATCTCTTCCTGCGGGCCGTGGCCGAAGAAGGCGTCGACCCGCGTCCACAGGCGCCCGCCCACCCACACTTCGAGGAACGGCGTTTGCGGCGGCACCGCGCCGTTCGACAGCCAGTAGGTCAGCGGCGACTTGGGCAACACGAAGGTCTGCAGCGCCTGTCGCGCGTCGCCGTTGCCCAGCACCGCGTCGGCCTCCTGCTTGCCTTGCGTGGCATCGGCCAGGTTGCCGAACCCGGTGACGGCCGGCGTGGCCTCGTCGAAGTCGGCGCGGGTGAAGGGCGCGGGCGCGCGGTCGAAAGACAGCGGCCACATGCGTGCCGCGTCTTGTGCAGGTGGCACGGGTGGCACTGGTGGGGGGAAGTCCGCGGGCACGTTGGTGCAGGTCAGCTCCACGCTGCGCCCGTCGGCATGCGACAGGTACAGCTTGCGCCCCGCCAGCGCGCTGGCCTGCGCGGCGCTGCCGTAGAAGCTCAACGCCTGCGTGCCGTTGGCGAAGGCCGCGCCGTCGAAGGTGGCCAGCGGGCGCAGCTGCAGCATCGGCCCCCTGGTTTCGTGCAGCCGCAAGGTGCGCAGGTCGGCCAGCGCCTGGAAGGTGGGGAAGGCCGATGTCCAGTCGGGCGCGAAGGCGCGGTCCAGCCGCACGAAACTGGCGGGCATGTTCAGGTTGCCCCAGCGCGCGGGCTGCGAGCGCACCGTGGCAATGGTGCGCGTCACCGCGATGGGGAAGCCCACCGTGCCGGTGACGAGCGCGGTGCCGCCGGCGGCCAGGTCGTGCACTTCCTGCTCCAGCGGAAAGGTCTGCGCATCGAGCGCCATGTAGGGGCTCGCGTAGGCCACGGTCGACTTGCTGCCGCGCGTGAAGGGCGTGTTGCTCACCGTGGTGACGGGCGCGCTGCCGCCGCTGCTCTCCACGAACTGCAGCGGCGCGCTCGCGCCGAAGTGCCTGAAGCTGCGCCCCAGCAGGAAGGCCCGGCAGTGCGTGAACCAGCCGTGCGTGAAGTTGCCGGCCAGCGTGAGCACCACGCGCCCGAGCTGGCGCTCGACCTTTTCCACCACCACGATTTCTTCGTAGCTCTGGTTCAGCGTCCACCCCAGCGCCAGCTGGAACTGCAGGCCCAGCAGGTTCTCCTCGGGCACCAGCACCAGCCGGTCGCCCTTCTTCAGTTCCACCGCCTCGAGCGAGGCCGAGTCGCCCGCGCCGCCCACCGTGGCCAGCTCCACGCGCGCCTGCCCCGCGCCGATGACCCAGCCGTACTGCCGCTGCCGGTACAGGTTGAAGCGCCCCAGGTGCGGCCACGCGACCAGCTCGTCCACCGTCTGAAAGTCCGCCGGCGCGCTCACGTCGCGCAGGTCGGCCTTCACCGGAAAGCCCGCGCGCACCGTCACCGGCTGCGTGCCGCGCGCCTCGAAGGCGAAGGTCGCGCGCCCGCCGATGCCGGGCGCGAGCCGGTAGCCCGTGAGCCGCACCAGGTCGCTCACGCTGGTGCGCCATGCGGCGGTGCGCAGGAAGGCCTCGTTGGCGTAGTGCTCCTGGTAGAAGCTCAGGATGTCGCCGAGCACGGCCGCCCCCTGCATCAGCGCGATGGCCGGGTCGTCGGGGTCGCGGTGCGTCCATTCGGCGAGCTCGGGCGCGGCGTCGATGCGGCGCGTCATGGCCTCGACGAAGTCGGGATAGCGGCCGATGCGCCACGCCATGCGCGGCAGGCCCGGCCGGTTGAAGGGCAGCCGCGGAAAGCGGAAGCCGTCAGTGATGAGCGGGTCGCAGGCCATCGCTATTGCCTCCCGCCCTGCACGTCGATGCGCACCAGGCCGCGTTCGAGGTGGTCGGGGTCGTTGGCGCAGAGCACCACCTCGTCGAACCCCATCTCCAGCACTTCGGTGCCGGGCAGCCCCGGCGTGGGCGCGTCGAAGCGCTTCATCACGATGGACACCAGGTGCGCCACGCCCGCCACCCCGTGCACCCGCCCTTCGATGGCGCTGCGGTGCAGGTCCTGCCCGAAGGTCCAGGCGTCGGGGTGGAAGAAGCCGGGCCGGCCGTCGGCGGTGTAGCCGTCGGAGAACGCCTGCTCCAGCACGAAGCGCAGGTCTTCGACCCACTGGTCGGGCTGTGCGCACACCACGATGCGCAGCTCGATGGGGATGTAGTGCGGCGGGCGCAGCTCCAGGTCTTCGCCGATGAGGCGCACAGCCTCCAGGTGCGCGGCCACGTCGGCGCGCAGGGCGTCGTCGAGCGTGGTGCTGCCCGCGGGGTCGATCACCACGCGCACGGTGCGCCAGCTGCCGGTCCAGGCGTAGCGGGCCACGGCGCGGGACACGCGCGGCACCTCTTCGGCGCGGCGCACGTAGTCGGCCAGCGTCACCGCGCGCAACTGGCGCGCGCGGTAGGCCTCGGGCGCGTTGCGGCGGATGCGCTCGGGCGTCTCGGGGTCGCGGCCGTCGGTCACGTCGAAAGGGTTCCAGGCGTCGGTGAAGGCGCCTTCGAGCGCGCCGGAAAGCTTGGCGACGTTCACCAGCTGGTCCGCGCCGACGTTGCCCTGGTGGCCGCCGCCGATCTGGTACTGCGTGCGCAGCACCGCGCCGAAGGGCAGCAGCTGGCCGTTGACGCCGTTGCCCAGGCGCAGCGTGCTGCGTTGCCGCTCGTCGGTCTCGACCATGAAGCGGCGCCCGAACGAGGCCGAGTCGTCGCTGTGTACCAGGCTCTCGGTCTCGCTCCATGCCTGGGTCTCGATGCCGGTGAGCACGCTGACCTGCAGCGTGGAGCGCGCGGGGACCTCACCATCCAAGGCGCCATCCACGGCACCGTCCATCGGCTTGGGCAGGTACGCCAGCGGCCCTTCGGGCAGCGCGGCCAGCACCCAGTCGTTCGGGTCGCCCTGGCGCTCCAGCCGCTGGTGGTAGCGGTGCTTGTGGTCGGGCGTGTCGGTGGGCAGCACCGCGCCGGCCTCGAAGAAATCGACCGCCATCGGCAGGCCTTCGTGCACCGGCAGCAGGTTGCCGAAGAACAGCGAGATGTCTTCCTTCGGCACGCCGGCGCAGAAGGTGGTGAAGCTGTAGTCGAAGCGCAGCCGGTCCTCGTCGCGCCACTGCAGACGTACCAGCCAGGTGTCGGTGACAGGGTCGTGCAGCGTCTGCGCCGCGTCGTTGCCCGCCAGCAGCCGCAGCAGCTGGCGCTTGTTGCGGTTGCGCCCCGGCAGGAGCGCGGTGAGCGGGTTGAGCTGCTCGGCGATGAGCAGCTGCGGCAGCGCGCCCGCGCGCACCAGGTCACGCAGCGCATCGGCCTCGGCCTGGCCCGCGCCAGGCACCAGCGGCACCACGTCGGCCACGGTGCTGCCCGCGCGCAACGCGGGGTGCGCGTTGCGCCAGGTGTGCATGCGCAGCCGGTTGACCAGCGGGTCGAAGCGCTGGCGCTGCGCGCTCGGCAAGAAGCGTTCGCGGCTGGCGAAGAACACCGCGTCGTCTTCGGCGGGCGACACGCCGGTCCACACCAGCACGTCCTGGTCGTCGAGGCGAAAGGGTGCCTGCCCTGCCACCACTTCGAGCGCGAGCCAGGTGCTGGCCTGGTTGCCCTCGTGCAGGTGGTAGTCCATGAGCCGCGCCTGCCGCGCCAGCGTCACGCGCTTGCACGCCGTGGCCAGGTAGGCCTCGGCCATCACGCGGTCCTGATAGTCGGCCAGCTCGTCGGCGGCGGCGGCGAACAGGTCGATCAGCACCTGGTCGTGGTCGGCCTCGCTGGTGCTCTTCCAGCCCGGCACGCGCTCGGCCATGGCGGTCATGAGCGTGTGGCGGAAGGAGTCGTAGTCGCGCGCCAGGTAGTCGATCTTCGGGCCGGGCGACAGCGGCGGGCCGTCTTGCGGCGGCGCGCAGTCGTTGGTGAAGCAGCCGGGGCGAAACTTGAAGCCGATAGAGGAGAAGAAGGGGTCGATGCGGCTGCCGTCCCACACCAGCTCGAGCGTGTAGGTCGAGTAGTCGCCCACCGGCGCCACGCGCAGCGAAAGCCGCGTGGCGTCCACCCCCGCCACCGCCGTGACCTTGACCTGCCCGGCCGCCGCCCCCGCCGGCACGCGCGTGCCGCCCCGCACGCGAAAGATCTGCCCCGCGCGCGCGGGCGTGGCCGTGATCTCGGCCAGGATCGCGGCCACGTGCAGTTCGTTGAAGAAGCGCAGGTCCAGGTCGGCGTGGTCGGGGTTGGCACCCGGCGGCAGCGCGACCAGCACCAGCTTCATGCCGTTGAGGTTCTTGCCCGCGAGCACGTCGGCGCGGTCGTCGACCAGTTCCTGGAACACGACTTCGCTCATGACCCGGCCCTCTGGAACTTGACGATCCGCGAATCGGGGCTGCCCGCGGGCCGGTACTTGATGGTGACCGAGAGCATGGCGAGCCCGTCGTCCCAGTCGACCTCGATCAGCTCCACCGTGAGCCGCTGCCCGAGCCAACGCGACAGCGCCTGCGTGATGCGCGCCTTGACCACGCCGCGCAGCACATCGGACGCGGGCTCGAACACCAGCTTGCGCAGGCCGGCGCCGAATTCGGGAAGAAAAAGCCGTTCCGCGGGGGCCGTGAGCAGCAGCTGCAGAAGCTCGTCGCGCACCTGGTCCGCATCGGACACCGGCGCGGCCGTGCGCCCGTCGCGGCCGATGCGGAAGGGAAAGGCGAGATGGCGTCCGTTGGGGAGGGGGGCCATGTCAGGGACTCCCTTTTGTGTTGCTGTTCAGGGGGTGTGAACAGGCCGCCGGGTACTCCCCTCCGCGAATGTCCCCCGGCCTGCGGCCTCCTCCTTTGTTTCGCTGCGGGAAGCACCCGACGCCCTGTTCGAGCCCTGAACGACCCCGGCAGCGGCAAGAAGAACGGATGTTCATCTCAGACCCCCGTCGCCCGCGTCTGCGTCTGCACCACGATCGCGACGCCTTGCGGTGCCTGCAGCGCGTTGTAGCAAACACCGACGCTCGACTGCAGCAGAAAGCCCACGCCGTGCAGCTTGGTCTGCACCGCGCCGCAGGTCCAGCGGATGAGCAGGCACGGCATCGGGTTGGGGCCCGAGAAGAACGTGCAGCCGACCACGGGGTGCACGTCGGTTTCGAGCAGCGCCGGCGCACCGTCGATCACCGCCTCGGTGTTGGTGGTGAAGAGCTGCGCCATGCCCGCGTGCGGACACATCACGGTGCTGGCCGTGGTGAGCAGCGGGATCATGGCGGCACCCCGAACGCCATCGCGCCGTTGACAAGGCTCACGCCCGCCAGGCCGACCTTGATCAACCCGTTGTTCAGCGAGATGTTCGTGCCGCTGATCTCCAGCTTGCAGGCCTGGAAGCTCAACGCGATGCCGTCGCCGCTCAGCACGATTTCCGCGCCGCCGCTGTGCACGATCTTCACCTCGTCGCTCTCGTCGTCGAGCACGATCCTGTGGCCGTTCTCCGAGACGATCACGCGCACCTTCTCGCCTTGTGGGTCGGGCCGCTGCCCGTCGGCGAACCAGCAGCCCGACCACAGCGGCAGGTCGAGGTTGCCGGCCTCGAACTCGATCCACACGCCCGAGCCCACGGCCGGCAGCATGACCATGCCGTGGCCGTCGCCCGCGAAGGGCAGCACCGGCATCGCCCAGCCGCACTCTTCGCCGTCGAGCAGGCCCGGCAGCGTGGCCTTGATGCGGCACCGGTTCTCGGGGTCGGACACATCGCTCACCAGGCCGCGGTACTTGCCGTAGTAGGTGGAACCGATGCGCTCGACAACGCGCTCCAGGGTGAGTTCGGCAAGGTCGATCATGGTCAGAAGATTCCCACGCTGGCGGAGACTGAAACGCCTAGCCCACCACCCAGTGCTTCCGCCACGGCGGCACCGGGCACCGTGCTGGCCGAGTCGGTCTGCGCTTCGAGCTCCTGGGTGTAGAGCGATGGCGTGATGCGGTGCACCACGCGGGTGATGAGGTAGTCGCCGCTGTACGGCGTGGCGCCCGCGTCGACGCGCACCTTGTTGTAGGGCGTGAGCACCGCGCCGTAGCAGCCCGGCACCACGCGGCTGCGCAGGTGGTACACGTAGCCGCGCCGGCGGGCCTGGCCGCTCACCGCGGCGCTCGGGTCTTCGCGGTGGTTGTCGGCGGGGTGCAGCAGGCGCCGCGGCGTCAGGTCGGCGGGCGTGGCGGGCAGGTCGCGCATCAGGCCGAGGTCTTGCGCGCTGGTCTCGAAGGTGGTCACGCCCTGGTCGTTCACGCGCAGCACGCGCGAGCGGGTGCGTTCGGGGCCGCGCGGGTCTTCGGTGATCTCGGCGTCGGCCAGGTTGCGCTCGATGCCGATCATCACCAGCGCGGGCAGGTCGGGCGCGCCGTCGGCGGCGCCGGGGTCGGGCAGGAAGCAGCCGATGCTCTTGCCGCCTTGCTGCTCGGCGGGCAGCACATAGGCGTGCCGGCCGTTCAGCCGCGCCAGTCGGCGCAGAAAGGTCAGCACCGTGCCGCGCCGGGTGGTGGTTGCGGGCGTGCCTTGCGTCGCGGGAATGCGCGTTTCGCCGATGACCTGCGAGAAACGCTCGAACAGGATTCGCGCCACCTCGCTGTCGCTCTTGTTCTCGAAAGGCTTCTCTGCCTCTTCGTCGCGGTCGAGGAAGGCGCTGTCGTCGCGCACCACCATGGTCGCGGTGCTGCGGCCCGGTTGCGCGTCGAGGCCCGCGTCGACGCTGGCCAGCGGCCCGTCGATCAGCGGCACGAAGCGCCCGCTGCCCAGGTCGAGCTCGATGCGCACGCGCGAAAAGGGCGTGGCCGTGTCGCCCGGCCAGTGCTGCCAGGTGCCGTTGGCGTCCAGGCACAGCGCCATGCGCACATGCGCTTCCCAGAAGGCGTCCATCTCCTGCGTGACCTCGATCTGCTCCACGCGCGCGAGTTCGTCCGCGCTCGCGGCGCGGTCACCGAACCAGAGGCGAAAGCGCATGTCGGCCATCAGCTTTTCGGCACGGCCAGCGTGTCGCCCGGAACGTCGACCAGGGTGCGCCCGTCGAGCGCGGTGTTGGCGTCGGCCACGTGCCAGAACTGGGTGGCGTCGCCCTGGTTGGCCTGCGCGAACAGGTCGAGGCGGTCGTGCGCCTGCACGGTCTGCGTGTCACCCGTGACGGGGGTGAGCTTGCGCAGGCGCAGCGCGGTCACGCGCTCGCCGGTGGACGCAACGGTTTCGACGGTGGCGACGTTGGCGTAGCGGGAGTTGGCGAGGAACATGGAGGCTCCTTTTCTTTTTTTCACAGCGGAATGAGGTCGGCCACCTGGTCGACGGTGTTGGCCAGGTTGGCGATGGCCTGCGCTTCCTTGGCCAGGGTGGTGAATTCCAGCGCGCCCTTGGCGAGCACGTCGTCGGAGCAGCCGTCGACGGCGATCACGCTGAGCGAGATGTCGACTTCGGCACGCAGCGGGTTGAGCACGGCGTCGTACTCCAGCTCGCCGATGGTCATGCTGTCGATGGTCACGGGCAGCACACGCGTGAGGCCCCAGATGAAAAGAATGCGCGGGTATTTCTCGCGCGGAATGGGCTGCGCCGCGGGCGTTGCACCACCGCCCGAGATGGCACTGCCGATGGCGTCGATGGCCGCGCCCACCAGGCCTGCGAGCTTGCTGCTGGGCAGCACCATCTTCTCGAGCGCGCTGAGCTGCGGCCCGATGCCGAAGGTGCGCGCGAGCGTCTTGTCGTCGGCGAGCAGGTTGGCGGCGCTGAAGTGGGCCTTGAAGCTGATCTTCTCGAAGGTGTGCTCGCCGGCCTGGGTGGTTTCGCGCTGGGTGGCACCGGTGGGGCGCGGCGGTATCTGCAGCACGCGCGAGAGCGACTCGGGGTTGTACTGGAAGATGACGACGTTCGGAATCGGCCCGATCAGGTCGGTGCCGTATTCGATGAGGGCGCCGCGCAGCATGGTCATGGCGTGAGCTTCCGGGTGTTCTTCTGCGGGGTGTGCGGAGTGCGCGGGGTGCTGGTGTGTCGCGCGATCTGCCGCGCGATGCGCGTGGCCAGCTCGGCGGGTTGCGGCGAGGCGGGTGTGTCGATGTGGCCTGCGTCGAGGGTGTCGATGGCGCGTGCCGTGAAATTTCGCTGTTGCAGCGCACGTGACAGGGCAGGGCCCAGAAGCCTGGCTGCCGCGTGTGCCGTGGCCTGGTCGATGCCGCGCAAGTTCAGGTCGAGGCGGTCGATGACGATGCGTTTTGTCATGGTGTTTCCTCCGGCTGTTGTTCGGGGCGTGTGAACAGGCCGCCGGGTACTTCCCTCCGCGAATGTCCCCCGGGGCTGCGCCCCTCCTCCTTTATTTCGCTGCGGGA